>NZ_JAWOTK010000002.1:0-793126 GCF_033338855.1 Vibrio sp. Vb0937
ATGGTCGATAAACCGATGCATGGGTAATGCCTGAACGTTCATCTCAAGCTCCTTTTGACGCTGCGGGTCTTTTGGACTGCAGCTGTTCATACAAAACCAGAGTTTGTATGGGTACTCAAACTCTGATATCAGCGCAAAGGCCATACCTAAGGTTGCGTGTGCTTTCGATAGCGGTAGGCATCTGTTCGTCCCTTAAACTATTTGTCGATAACATCGCTGCGACTATTTCACCGCAAGATACAGAGAAAGGCTTTTCTGTATCTAACCCTCTAACTAAATCGTGGTATAGCCAGATACAATAAGTGTAAACAAATTGTTAAATTATGCTTCATTTTGACTTTCGCTCAGTAGTAAAGTTTTGCTTACACCCTGATTTTGCAGAGTAATATGCTGCTATTTTGTTGGTGGTATTTTTAAACTCGAATTTAATTACTGGCTAATGAAACATATTTGCAACAAAATTTGGCTGTAAAATTTGACAAAGTGAGTCATTATTAATGAATCAACTCAAACAGTTGCTATATGATGAATTGCAAATTTTTGTTGTGCTCGAAGCCTCGACCTTATGAGAATGCATAACTTCTTCCCAACTGAGTGGAATCAAGGTAGGGTGACGGCATTACAAATGTATACCCTCGGCAGTCCTTGAGCTTATCCAAAGTAGGTGGTGCTCAAGCGGAAGTGATTATGGAGAAGTTATGTACCACGCTCATGTTTATTTTCCCCTAAGAGAACAAGATAAAGCGCAAGCCTTGAACGAGATCATCCGTCAAGAGCGTCAAGATGTGCTGCGTGTGTTTCCATTAGTTGGAAGGTTAGTTGGCCCACACAAGATGCCGATGTTTGAAATTCACCTAGAATCATTGAGTGAAGAGTTCTTGGCGTGGCTTGATACGATTCGAGGCGATTTTTCTGTGCTTATTCACCCAGTAAGCGAAGAAGAGTTGCTCGATCACACAGAACGCGCGATTTGGTTGGGCAGAGAGATTGGTGTATTTGAAGAAAAGTTAGAGAAATAGTTGCTCTTCTCGCCCATGCATGACCGCTTTGAATCCTTCTCTTCTCATTGCGGTCGCAGCTTCTGCTTAACGCCTCATCTTCATTGATGGGTGCGGAATCCCTCTCTTACGCTTTGCTGTAGTTATTTTTGTGCTAAACCTAAAAGTAGGCTTTCGAACTTCACGCACAAAGCGTGAAAATGTTGCTGTTTAGCATGCCATTAAATGAATTTTGGTGGTAATAAAATAATAAGTCTTTGATAAATCAAATAGGTATAGCAGGGAAGTGCAGTTTACGACCCCAACGCCATTGGCAGTGGCGCCGATAATTTATGAGGGGGAAGGGTATGTTTTCAATACTCTTGGTTATACTTGCACTCTATATATTTTGGCTGTTGTTTCGCAACGGGCCTGCGTTTGCCGGGCGTACCGCTCAAAAAAAACGTGACTGGGTTGGGCCTACCGCCAACAAAGAAGAGTGGCGAGGATTTTGTACGGATGTATTTCAGCCGTTCAGTTCTCAAACGACTTTCTACGCCATTGCTTATTTTGCCAATTACGTAGCAGCAGCGAACGCAATATCTTGGTCAACGATATACGAAGGCGATTATCCGGTCATCATAAGCCGATTTGGTAGCTACTTCATTTTAAGCACGCATGATGCACTGGTCGTAGCTGGGTTTATTGCGCTTGCTTTCTTTATCATTAATTGGCAACTTGCCATGCGCTGCTCTGGTATTCTTAGCCAGTATCTAGTGCGGATTCTTATTATTAATCAAAAGCGCTTTGTCGCGATTAGCTTGGTGTTTTGCAGCTACTTTTCGTACCTACTGACGCTTGGTATATTCTGGCTGTTCCATGATGGGTATTCAATCTGGCATGGATTAATGCTTAGCCCCGTGTTCCTGTTGTTAGCTTTATTGGTAGCGGTTGTTGTGCCATCTGCAAAAAGAGAAAATAGTGTACCTAAGTAATCCCGAGATGGTTTGTTCAGCGGGAATAGTTTGGCTTGTAGACTAGGTGGTGATGTAAAGGACTAGCGAGTCTAAATCACGAAGCGGTAACAAAGTATACGAGCCGAGATCTTTACTTCATCAGATATTTGGATGGCTTTGGGGCGTTTACTTAAGCAAGGTAGGCTGCACTTTTAACTCGATCAGATTATCACGTTCTGGTTTAGCCTTATCGAATGACAAAATAAAGCTGCAATTCGATAACCCTAGACAAGATGATATGTCTTCGTAAAAGGGGGAAGTGTTCGTACTGGGAACTTAGAATTAAAAAACGCGGCCAAAGAATAGCCGCGTTTATTAGAATAAGAGATTTAACTTTCTGTCACAGGTTCAGAGGCTTGTTCAGCGCTTGAATCCACAGCTTTTACAAGTAGTAGACCAACACCTCCGACGATGGCACCACATAGAATAAACACTAAGCGCCCCCATACTGGGTTAGGTAGCAGAGCCATAAACATGACACCTATACCTGCGACCGCGATAAGTTTACCCAGCATTTGACGTTGCTTGTTATCGAGTTTTCTCTGTGCCACTGATTCCGCTACAAGAGGCGTTGATAGGTTTTCAAAGAACTTATCGACATCTGCTTGGCGTTTGTCAGTTAGAGGCTTGTAGAATAGAGTCGACAACATGAAGAAGCCACCAGTTAGCGTCATGTGTCCGATTAGACCTATTGCTACTTTCACATCAGACCATTCTCGGCTAGTCAACTCCTCAAGGCCAAACGCCGATGACACCATATCAGCTGTGATAACAAACCCAACAAGGTAGGAAACGATGCCACCCACGACTAGAGTTCCCCAACCGGCCCAGTCTGGAGTTTTCTTGATAAAGAAGCCTAAAAACGCTGGAATTGTCATTGGGAACCCGATGAGCGCACCAACGTACATCATAGTGTCGAATAGACTCAGACCTTTTAGAGAGTTTATAAACTGCGCGATTAGAATAATTGCAACGCCAAATACCGCCGATGTTGCTTTAGAAACTGCGACTAGCTCTTTCTCTGATGCTTGGCCTTTACGAACGATCGGTTCATAAAAGTTCTTTACGAAAATACCTGAATTGCGGTTAAGACCAGAGTCCATAGAGGACATCGTAGCAGCAAACATTGCAGCGACCAGAAGTCCAACCATACCTGCTGGCATGTATTCTTGAACGAAGTATAGGTACGCGAAGTCGCCTGCTTTGTTACCAGCATCTGGATAAGCTGCCGCTAAATCAACACCTTGGCCTGCAATATACCAAGAAGGCATGAACCAAATGAAAACTCCACCCAACATCAATACACATGCTAGCAAAGCTGCTTTTTTTGCATTTTTAGAGTCTTTTGCAGCTAGGTAACGGTAAGAGTTCAACATATTGTTTGTAATAGAGAACTGCTTAACGAAGATAAAGAACGCCCAAATACTAAAGATGCTTAAGTAGTTCAGGTTGTTACCTGCAACAAAGCTGCCACTTTCTGCGACTGGGAAGTTAGAGATAATTTCAGTAACTCCACCACCTTGAACAATAGCAACGGCTGCACATGTGATCGTTACCGCCATGATGATGACCATTTGCATGAAATCGGAGGCGATAACCGCCCAAGAGCCGCCAGTTACCGACATCGCAAGTACAACTAAACCGGTAATCCAGATGGTTGCTGTCATATCAAAACCAAAAATACCTGAAGCTATAATAGCGAGGGCGTTAAGCCATACACCTGCAGAGACAACACTGTTTGGCATCGAAGACCAAGTAAATACTTGTTCGTTTGTTGTACCAAAACGCATACGAATGGCTTCTATGACAGTTACGACGCGTAACTGACGAAATTTCGGTGCAAAGTAAGCGAAGTTCATGAAGTAACCAAACGCGTTTGCAAGGAAAATAATAGCGACAGCAAAACCGTCATTGTAGGCTTTACCAGCGGCGCCAGTAAATGTCCAAGCAGAGAATTGAGTCATAAACGCCGTTGCTCCAACCATCCACCAAAGCATGTTGCCGCCACCTCGGAAGTAGTCGCTTGTAGTACTAGTAAAAGTTCTGAACATCCAACCTATTGCGATTAAGAATAGAAAATAGATGCCCACAATGAGAGTATTGAGTTCCATCTTTAGACCTTTGAAGTAGTTTATTGTCCTAAGTAATAGTAACGTTCGCTCCTCTTATTTGTAGTACAATAACTCAAAACCGTGACCGGTAAGGCGTAATAAACCCTTTAATTAATCATACAAGTGATCGGTGTCAGATATTGCTTTTCTCTGAAGCTGCTAAAAGTGTCGAGTTTAGGTATGGGTTCTATGAATATACTTATAAAGAATCTTAAGTCCTCTAATAAGAATGGACGCGGATTTATGCATATCTGGCAGAGGGATATAACATCGATTGATGTAGGATTGTTAAAAAAAAGCCCATGCAAGCCTGTACTGCATGGGCCAAACGGTACTAGTACCGCGAGCTGTCGGCTGAAGTTCGCAACAGCGGCTTTACATGATTACTAACCACTGCAGATGACGTTCGAGGGGACATCACCTGAATTCGGTTGTTTATGTAACGCTGCTAGATCTTCGACAATCATTGCGCACATGCAATGCTAAGCTCTCTAAAATGTAGTTATGATATGGAGCAACTAATCAGTTTACACTCGCTCTGATGTTGGCAAGTGACAATGGCTATTCGCTGCATTTTGCTAACGCCGACCCCATTAATGATATTGTATTATCAATTAAGGTAAATGCTGATGATACCAAATTGTGACAGAGAACATGTTTAGCAAATAGGCCTGTGATCTGGATGATTACAGGCTAAGTCGGTAAAGGGGCCCGACTGTCGCTTTTGTCTGAGGTGCGATACGGGTTTGTTGAACTAATAGTAACTCTGCAGTTGCAATTGCATCTGCAAGTGCATTATGGCCGTTGTAAGCGGGTAACCCGTAACGTTCCCTTGTCGCTGCTAGAGTCACATCTGATTCATCGGAAGCATTGATAGCTCTTTGTAACCTTTTTTCTATTCGCAAGGTGTCTATCCAAATGAGCGGCAACTCTTTTATGTTGAAAACTCGCTGTAAATATTGATTAATAAAGCTAGTTTCGACTATACATCCGTGCGCAACAATAACTTTGTTTTCTGCTGCTTTAAAGAATGTCCGCATTGCTTCATGAATAGAGATTCCATCAGTCAGCATTTGTTGGGTAATATGGTTAACAACTATGGTTTCGGGCTTGATTTTTGAGTCGCTATGTACATAAAGGTGTTGGCTTGTTGCTAAGTCAATATGGCTTTGTCGAATCTCTACCCAGCCCATGGAAAGAATGACTTCTTCCTCACTGTCTAAGCCAGTTGTTTCAAGATCAAGAACGATGAACTCAGTGTCAAAAGCTCGTTGATTTATGTCCAGATTTGGCGAGCGAAGCAGCTTTTTAAGATAAAGAGGGATGTGCTTCTTTTTAGAGTGCTTTTGTCTCTGACGATTTTTTCGTGTCAATGGATGAAAGTACTCAAGTAAGCGCTTCATTATCGGCTCCCAAAACGGAGTTTGGCGACTTCTTGTAGATCTGCAATGATGCGGAACGCGTCTTTTAAATGTTGACGTTCAAAACTACCGAACGTATTGGGGTCAATGTGGTTATTTGGCTCATCTCCACTTTTTAGTGCTTCTAATTGATGGGCAAATCGAAACGACAAGATGAATTGATATGCGTTTATTATATTTTTGTACGCGTCATGGCTGAGCAGCCCTTTTTCGTTGGCTGCTTTAAAACGCTCATCAGTTGCAGTGAGGTCACATTCAACTGCAAGACCATAAATCCTTGCAAGATCAATGATTAGATTAATCGCGTATTTTTTTACGTCGAGCGTTTTCTTGTTCTCTCCCGATTTTTGTAACACTAGGCTATTGAATATTCCTAGCGGTGGGTTTGTTTTCACCGCATCGTTAACTAACATCGTAAGGAATTCTCTATTAGCGTTGATGTTAGAGTGAAGCTCATCGCGAAGTATCTGTTCAAAGTCTTTGTTTCCATAAACGGTTCGGATTTCTAAAAAGACACTGATATTGAGGAGGCGCTCGTATTCAGGATTTGCCACCCATTTCTTATAGTACTTTTTCCAAACAGAGAGAGGCTGGCACCATTTAGGGGTCGCTGCCATAAATTTCCCTGGACACAATGGATAGTTACATTTACTCAGGCCATTACTTACTATCATTGCTAAATGTTTGAAGTAGATACGGTCGTTATCTGTTGCCGAATCATCTAATACGATGGCGCTATCTTGATCTGACAGCATATGTACTTCTTGGCGAGCATGAGATCCTGCCACAATCCAAGAGAAGTCACAGGGAGGTGTTCCCAACTTATCAATGGCTATTTGTATTAACCTACGAGTGTACGCATCCATAATCATGGTCATCACTTTACCAATGATTTCTGGTGAAACCCGTCCTTCGACTAATGCTTCAAAAATAGCTTGGCGCTCGGACGTAAAACTAGACAAAGCTTTGACACTGCCAGCATATTTGATCTTTTCAATTAAAAATATAGCTTGGACTCGATGGTTTTGAACCAAGTGCGTTGTTGTCAAAACGCCAACGACGTTATTGTCTCTGACTAGGGGTAAATTTCTTATGTTGTACTGCATCATAATGGAGGCTGCGTGTAGAACTAAATCGTCAGGATGAATTGTTTTAGGATCAGGCGACATGACTTCGACGACTGGTGTTGAGATGCTTAATCCTTTGGCGATGACTCGCTTTGTCATATCTCGGTCGGTAATCAGTCCAACTATTTTATTATCACGATAAACGACAGCGCAGGGAGAGCACTTATCGATCATCTCGTTGGCGACTGACTGAATGGATTGCTCAGCGGTTACAATTGCAACTCGACCACTAGCAACTTCCTCTACACGCCGAATAAACAACCCTTTTTCTTTGTTAGACCACACGACATCTAATGCTGACTTTAGCCGTACTTGAGCTTGTGATGCAAAATGTTCAGCACATTCAGGATGAGAAGTGCACAACTTTTTCAGCGCAGCATTTGGAATTACATAAACTAATGAATTTTCGATTGCAATTGCTTTGTATTCTTTTCCGCTTTCGACTTCGTTACCAAGAAAAGTGAAGCCAAACAAATCTTCCGGACCAAGTTTAGCTCTCAATATGCCATCAGATTTACGCTGTTCGATAGAGCCAGTTCTAATAATATAAAGTGACTTTTCGTTCTTAGAAGAATACTGATCAACAACATCCCCCTTGCTTAAATAAGTGATCTTAACAGATGAAGCAAGCTCGCGAAGTGCACCTTTAGGTACCTTGTCAAACGGATCAATCTGGCTGATAAACTGTATGATATTTGGCAGTAGCGAGTCGGTCATAACACAACATTCTCAAAATACATTTGTATTACTATATATCAAAATGTTGATGGTGTGCCATAAAGAATGGAGGAAACGAAATTAAAAAAGCACGCGAGATGCGTGCTTTTGCCTAGTTATTAGATCGCCCAAGCCCTAAGCTTAACTGGCTTCAGGTAAGCGATGTTTTGACTCCAACAAGTGGTTAGCCGAAGCTTGACGTGCTTTTTCAGCATTGCCTGCCATTATTGCTTCATAAATCTCACGATGTTCTTCGATGCACGTATTGCCTTCCTCAGATGAGTGAGCAATAAAGTTAATGAACATTGTAGTCAGAACATGCCCAAACGGTAAGAAAAAGTCGTTTCCGGTTGAGTTAAAAATAATGCTATGGAAACGAATATCTACATCCATCCAGCGCGCTTTGTCCAGTTCGTCTGCTTTAGCGACTTCCAACATATCTTGGAATGCTTCTGATAGCTGAATTCGCTGTTCCGCAGTGGCATTTTTCGCTGCGAGTGCACAAGCTTCAGGCTCTATCGCGCGTCGTAACCCCAAAAATTGATGACAGAACTGATCTATCTCTGTTAGACCGTCCATCCATTCAATTAATTGTGGGTCTAAAAAGTTCCAGTACGCTCGGTTGATGACTCGAGTACCAACTTTTGGACGTGACTCGAGTAAACCTTTTGATGTTAAAAGTTTTACGGCTTCACGCAAAGCTGTGCGACTGATACCAAACTGTTCACACAGGGACATTTCTCCTGGAAGAATGGACCCTTGAGGGATCTTGCCTGACAAAATGCTACGAGCAATTTCGCGAGCTACTTGCACATGTAAGCTGCGCTTGGAACCGGAGATAGAATGAAATTCACCAGACATAAAATCACTTATCGTTAAAATTGTATTATTTAAGCTTGGACTATATCATCCAAAGTGTAGCTCACCAAGAAGATGTTTACGTAATAACAGCTGTCTTCACAAATCCATTTTGAATCTCCGACTGCTTTATGAAGCCTTCATGATTATGATACTTAGCGTATAACAGATGAGGCCACCGATTCTTACATCATTCCTTATTTATTTGTTAGCTCAATATGTTAGTTAACTCTAGTCGCGCCTACTTATTGTACTCACTGATTTTCAATACACAGCACACAATTTGAATAGAAGATCAGGTTTCTTGTTAAATAAAGTGATATTGTATTATTATATACTAAAGATCGGTGTGCATGATGTTACTACTCGACCATTCAATATTGAGTTTGGCCAATATACCTCGCGAGTAAAAATCATATTCATAAGATCGTTAGATTTTAGACGCTAAATAACAGTGCTTTACATTTACACAGAAAGTCTCCGCCTTCAAAGCGTGTTTCATTTGGCCTTTTCTAATTATTAGTTAAACAAGTCGTTTAGGCTGTTGGCAATGAGGAATATAGATGGCAGAGTTTTCACTTCTCGGGAATTCAAATCACAAGATACATGTACAAGTAGCAAGACAGATTTCTCGCAAAATATTGTCAGGAGAATTAAGTCAAAATGAGAAACTCCCGAGTGAAATAGAGCTGTGTAAGTTGTTTGGTGTTAGTCGGACAGCACTACGAGAGTCGACGAAGTTGCTGTCTGCTAAAGGCTTAATTATCTCTAAACCAAAAGTTGGAACTACGGTACTACCAAGAAATTATTGGCATTTTCTTGATCCTCAACTCTTAGAGTGGATCCAAGATTTAGAAGATACTAAGCCGTTTCTATCTCAGTTTTTAGGATTGCGTAAAGCCATAGAACCAGAGGCGTGTGCGCTGGCAGCCCAAAATGCCAATGCTGAGCAAAGAAAGCTGTTGTCAATTGTATTTCAAAGAATGACGATGGCAGCACGATGTCACGATTATGATGAGTGGATTGCTAACGATCATTTGTTTCATCAAACGATATTCCTTTGTACCGATAATCACTTCTACGTTCCCTTCAGCAATATACTTTCGACCATATTTAAGGTGTTTATTGACAAGTCAGTTGAAGGAGGGAGGTTCTGCCTTAATGAGCACCGTGCAATTTATGATGCAATTATGGTCGGAAACTCATTTCAAGCTCGTTTAGCCTCTCAAACGCTGTTAAATGATGAGAATCAGAGGCTTTCCGACGCCGTGAATAGTTAAGAGCTTGCGTACATTTTATTGACTAAAAAGAGTTTTCTGTCGTTTCTTTTTGTCATGAACTTTGCCTAATGACAGAGCTCTTTAGTTTAAACGTTTAACCTCATTACAAAGGTTTACTAATGTTTTCCCAACCATATATAAAGAAAAACTTATCTCTTGCTTGGCCGCTTGCTCTTAATGCTTTGTTGATGCAATCAATGCTTATGATTGATACGCTGCTTGTTACGCCATTAGGTGAAGTTTCACTTGCTGCTATGGGGATTGCTACAACAATAGTTTCTTTTGTTTTAGGTATCCAAATGGCTCTAGCAAATGGGTCTCAATTGGTACTTAGCCGTGCCGTAGGCTCTGGTCATTATCTATCGTTAAATAAAGGTTTCTGGGCAGCTTTAGTTATCAACGTTCTAGTCGCATCCTTATTCTGGCTGTTGATTACTGTCTTTGATGAAGCGTTAATCAGTAAGTTGACGGATAACGTTGATCTCTATGCGGAGACAAAATGCTACCTTGCAATTGCTAAGTTCATCGTCATATTCAATGCCATTACTCAGGTTATGATTGCGGTGTTCAATGCGCTTGGACGGACCAAAGTTCCATTTAAAGGCTATTTGATTGAATTGCCAGTCAACGTGGCGATGTCTTATGTTCTGATTCACGGCCTGACTAATTTTGAAGGTATTGGCGTTCAAGGCGCCGCGGCGGGTAGTTTGGTTGCTATTAGTATTCGGCTGTTATATTTAACCATGTGCATTAAGCTTGATGATTCTATCATCTTGTCTATTAAGAAGCTTGATGCGTCATTGAAAAGCAATATACATAAGCATTTTAAAGAGATTTTCCCCGTCGCGGCGAACGTCACAATGTTACAAACTGGCGCAACGATATACATGTTGCTGTACTCGCAACTGACCTTAAATGCTTATGTCGCTATGACTATCGTGATGCCTTGGATCAAAGCGGGTACTCAGTTCATTACTGCTTGGGCGCATTCATCGGCAATCACGATTAGCCAAGCAATTGGATCAAGAAAAATGGATGAGCTGCGTAACAATGTCGATATTAGTATTGATATGGCCGTGATGATCTCGTTCGTTTCAGCATTTTTCTTTTTTGCACTTAGTTTCGTTCTTCCTGATTTGTATCCCGACTTAGACCCGAGTACTTACAAAGCGTTATCCGCGATTGCTCCACTTTACATACTGCTACCGATAGTACGTGGCTATAACACCGTTCATGGTCATATTTTGAGAGCGTTAGGTAAAACAACGGAGGTGTTTAAGATTAACTTTACCGGTCAGTGGGTAATCTCAATACCGTTATGTGCTTTGATGATTTTATACTTGGACCTTTCAGTGTTTTGGGTGTTTGCAATCATGCCGTTTGAAGAAATTGTTAAGGCATGGCCATTTAGGCATTTAGCACGTAAGTCTCTGAAAGGTTTCGATATTAATAAGGCAGACAAGCTAATGTACGATTGATCCTATGACTTTCGGATTAGGTCGAAAATATTCGTAGATGCTATGGACTAAAGAGGAGTATGTCTAGCTTATCATTTTGGCGTTTATCGAGTTTATAAATTGTGATCAATAGAGCACATCATAACTTCTTTCCTCGAATCATTCCTTTGCAAACCTTATTATATGTATGACAATATTACATATAATAAGGTTTGAACATGAAACTCAATCTACTCGTAGCCGCAATGGCTGTTACCTTACCAACTCTTGCTATCGCTTCTGATTTAAATAATGGCGTTGATTATCCAGTCCCTGCCGATAAATTTGATATGCGAAACTGGAAGATCACTATTCCTTCCGATATCAATGAAGACGGAAAAGTGGACGAAATCGAGGGTGTGGCGATGCTGAGTTATTCACACAAAGATTTCTTCTTCTTGAACGAAGAAGGCAACTTGGTGTTTGAAGTGCAGAATAAAGCGGTAACGACAAAAAACTCGAAGAATGCACGCTCTGAACTACGTGAAATGCCTCGTGGCGCTGACTTTTCTATTCAAACCGATGATTTAGCAAACCATTGGGCTTTATCGAGCAACCCTCAGGCTGCTAAACACAGTCGTGTAGGTGGAACGTTGGAAGCGACCTTGAAAGTGAACCATGTTTCTGAACACGCCAAATTTCCAGAGAAAGGGCCTGCTCATTCTGTTGTTGTCGGTCAAATCCACGCGAAAAAAATTGATGCAAAAATAAAAGAGGGTAAAGGTTATGGACATGGAAATGAACCCATTAAAATCTTCTATAAAAAATTCCCAGAACACAAAATGGGCTCTGTATTTTGGAACTACGAGCGTAACCTAGCGAAGGAAGATCCAAATCGTATTGATATTGCATATCCAGTATGGGGAAATACTTGGGATAACCTTGAAGAACCAGGCCAAGCAGGTATCGCTCTTGGTGAAGAGTTCAGCTACAAGATAGAAGTTCAAGGAACTATGATGAACTTGACGTTTGAAACAGAACGCCACGAGACAGTGACTTATTCCATAGATCTCAGTAAGGGGATTGATAGTAAGGACTTTGAGCATGGCTACGCAGAAGACATGTTCTATTTTAAAGCAGGAGCTTATGGTCAATGTAGCGTCAGTGAGTCTCACCCTGTGTGGGGTACAGGATGTGCGGGCACCGGTGATTTTTCAGTCGACAAGAAAAACGGTGACTATAACAGCGTGACATTTTCTAAGCTCAAGCTAAATCAAAATTGAAACTAATAGAAAGCTAAGAGCTACTCGATTTCTACTTAAGCCTCATCGATTTGATGAGGCTTTTGTTTTCAGTGGAATTCTTTAAAAGGTAAGAAACAAGATAGAGCAAGCAATCACTGGGACTGGCTTGAATTTAGAGTATTGTGTTGAATTTTGTTCTTCTGAAGAGGTAAAAAAATAAAGCCAGGCTCGAAAGCCTGGCCTAGTATCAAGTGCTACAAAATAACACTAGAGTTGCTTTGAATCGATGTTATCGAAATATGCTTTTGTTGAAGCACCACTTGTGTCCCCTACATAAATAGTCAGTTGTGATGGTGTATTCGTTGCGTCTAAGCCTGTTTCGGACTGACTTGGCGCATCAACCGTTTTTCCATTAATAGAAACGTTAATCTCATCACCATCCCAAGCTAGGGACATTGAGCTCCAAGCGTCAGTCGTAATAGTGCCTATTTCTACGTCATCTGATCCTGCTTCGGCTTCAACTTTACCACTGCCCGAAATTCTCAATTCGTAGTAACGATCTGAGTTGTTTTTACCTGAGCCAACATTAATGTATGTAGTTTTTTCGTTGTCTGACGGAATGTAAACATCGAATGACACGCTACCGTTTGATGTTGCTCCGTTTGAAAACTCGCGCGTAACGTATGGTTTGTTGGTCGTATCTGTGTCGGATATTAGCAGAGAGTTAGTGCCGCTCTTTGATACGTCATCACTTACTACAGCCACGGAGGTCAAGGTGGAGGAGTCATCAGCAACCGTATTGTATTCTTTCCAACTAGAGTTTGCTGAACTGATATTTGTTCCTACTGGGTATGAGTCAAAGTTTTCACTCACGTCTTCTGACGGTTTATCAGGATTAGAACTTCCGTCTGAAATGACAACCGCTTCGCTTGATGCACTATTGTAAATTGTCGCAAGGTCTAAGCCTGGAATGTAGTTGTCAAAATCCTCTTCTAGAACCAACACTTCAGAGCCCGAATCACTAGAGTAAATCTTCAAGTTGTCTGCATTTAATTCAAAGTTTGTAGTGTTGCCATTATCACCTAGTCTCAGTGATACATAGGTTACAGCGGTGCCATCAGCGACAGGTAACATTTCACCTATTTGTTTACCGTTAACCGAAAAAGAGAAGAAGTTTTCTATCCAACTGACTTCTATCGCGAGGTTTTCACCTAACTCAAACGTGTCGCCTGTTTCCGTCAAGTTTCCACTTGCATCGCGGTATTTGATTTTGCCGTTTTCAAATGCCACTTCGCCATGCAAGTTGGAATTCGAGGTTTTTGCTGCATAAAATGAGATGTAAGCATTGTCACCAGAACCGTCGGCTTCCTGTTCTGTTTCTTCATGATGCTGGTAAGTTAGATCTACAGTTAGTCGGCCTGTTGAAATTTCTGAAACACTCGTTGAATCAGACAGCTTGATTCGTAACTCACCGGTGTCTTCTTCTGTTCCACCTTTATTGGTATCCAAAATTTGTACGACGTTGTTATCGCCAGCGTCATTATTTGCCGCTGCAACTGCATCTTTCACCGCATCGTTTTCTGATTCATCGTTACCGGTGAAGTTTCCGTCATTTGTTCCTGAGATGGTTAACATGCCGTTTGAAACTTCATAAGTCCCTGTTAACTCGGTAGGGTTACCTAGATCGCTCTCGTCATAAAGGTTGAATGTAAGCGTCTCTGTATCTTTATCTTCGGTATAAGTTGAAGTGTAGATTGTGTAAGTACCGAAGTTATCATCATCGTTATAATACTTTTGCGTACCGTCTTCAAAGACATAGACGTTTGGCAGGTCGTGCTCATCATCGGATTTCGCCACAGTGGCTGGTGTTGAAATATCCCACATACCTTGGCTCAACTCAGACTCAGTTTCTGTTGGTGGGGGAGCCGATGGTGCATCCCTTAAATCAGTGTTACATCCGGTTAACAAACCTGTGGAAATAGCAATTGCTGCTGCAATTTTTGTTACTTGCATGGTAGGTACTCACTTCTATGTGTTTTTATTTATGTAATATTGTTAGACAAATAGTTTCTGTCATCTAGATGGTTTTATCAATAGAATGATCCGACTCACACTAGATACAATGATTGCTCACTGAAGTGATGAATAAGTCACACAAAATAGTTGAATATCAACATCAATAAGAGCTGAACGTTTATGAGGTTGAGGGCTTTCTTTATAGAGAAACAGCAAAAACTAAAGGTGATTTAGGAAAGAAATTTGATTTCACATCAAGATTTTTGATTTTAAATCATTGAATTTACTGTTTTTTATATTTTTTAATCTTCTTCTTTATCATATGAAACGAGTTAAAACATTTCTCTGTAAGTGATGTCTACAAAGGTCGTTTTAGAATCAGACATAGCTAACACTTTTGAATATATAATAATACAAATTGTCAGTTGAGGGGCACTTACATGATTAATATCACAGAACTCTCATGATGAATTAACTAGTATTTGTCATACATTAATTCAATAGTGTTGAATCAGGTCCAGGGATTTAAGTGGTATCCCAAAAAATATATACAGAGAGATATAATCATGAAAGCAGTTACAACAATGTCCCTATTCGTTGCTTCCACATTAATGGCGGGAGCGGTTTCCGCAGCAACTTTAGACTATCGCGCAGAATATAAGCATGAGAGTGAAACTTATGCCCAACGTATCAAAATTAGTGGTAGTTCTAAAATTAACGATCAGACCAAACTGAACTTTGGTGTTGAACAAAAATTCCATAGTTACGACAACTCGCATTTTTGGGATCAACTCGTTGCTGGTGATTCTGAGTTTGATTGGGGAGTTCGCTACCAAATAAATAAACAATGGTTTATCCAACCAGGGATGCCTATTACTTTTGGTGATGATGACGAAAAAACCACTTATAAACCACAAGTTCGTGTTGGTTACAAATCCTCTTTTGGCTTAAGTACCGCTTTACGTTACCGACACGAATTTCAAGTTTATTCAGATGGTGCAGGTAACAAAACACTAACGGATGGTACTTCGGTAAGCGTTGCTGGGAAAACAGTTGAACAAGGTAAGTGGACACTGACAGGCTCTTACGATATGCGTCAGTTTGATAACGAGTACCTTGATAACGTCAAGCTGAGCTATGAGATCAACTACAACAAAAACTATGACGAAGTGCGTTTATCTGATTGGAAAGATTCTGAGTGGGATGCTGGCTTAATTGTTGGTTACCAAATGGGAGATTTCCGTCCTTACTTTGAATTGTGGAATGTCAAAGGTAAGGATGGTTCAACCACGGATGACCGCCAATTGAGAACACGCCTTGGCCTTAAATACAGCTTTTAACCCGAGTGTTATTGCCTAATTGTTGTTACAGCAAAAGAGCTGTTAATTCATTTTTATATTGTAGGTGTTAGATTACATGAAGCATATTTTCTTCAAAAGCTTGTTAGCTTCTTCTATTTTACTTGCTGTGGGCTGTAATAGTACGACGACCATGGTAGATCCATTTCCAAACAACCAAGAAACTGGTGCTGATATTCTGACTCCCGTTACGATAACGGCGAGTAGTCATGATGGTAATGTTCCAGAGCAGTTGTTTGACCAAGATATTATGACACGTTGGTCAGCAAATGGTGATGGTGAGTGGGCGATGTTGGATTACGGCTCGGTTTATGAGTTCGACGCAATTCAAGCCTCGTTCAGCAAAGGTAACGAACGCGTCAGCAAATTTGATGTTCAGTTTAGTACTGATGGTGAAAACTGGGTGACGGTTATTGAGGGTGCGCAAAGCTCTGGTCGCGCACTTGGCTTAGAGCGCTTCCAGTTTGAGCCTGCAGTAAAAGCACGCTATGTTCGTTACGTTGGCCACGGTAATAGCAAAAACCAATGGAACTCAGTTACTGAGTTAGCTGCAGTTAATTGCGGAATTAATGCCTGTCCGGCAAGTCACATCATTACTGATGACGTCGTTAACGTTGAAGCGGCTATGATTGCGCAAATGAAAGCGGAGCAAAAGGCACAAAAGGATTTACTCAAAAAGAATCGTAAAGGCGACTTTGGAGCACCAATCGTCCGTCCTTGTGAAACGACTGTGACGTGTGATCTTTCTAAAGCGATGCCTTACCCTACGTTACCGAAAGAGCCACTCGCTACAAATGCACCGGGTGAAAACTTTGACTTAACACGTTGGAAACTGACGACACCTTTCGACCATGACAAAGATGGTCGTGCTGATGATATTGATGAGTGGGACTTGGCTAACGGCTTCCAACACTCTGATATATTCTACACAGCAGATGATGGCGGAATGGTATTCAAGAGCTATGTGAAAGGCGCTCGAACTTCTGAAAACACTAAATACGCGCGAACTGAGTTACGTACCATGCTTCGTGCTGGTGATAAGTCTTACAGCACAAAAGGTGTAAATCCTAATAACTGGGTATTCAGTTCTGCACCAGTTGAAGATCAAAAAGAAGCGGGTGGTGTAGACGGTACGCTTGAAGCGACTCTGAAGATTGACCACGCAACCACAACTGGTCAGTCGCATGAAGTTGGCCGCTTTATTATCGGCCAGATTCATGACAAAGATGATGAGCCAATTCGTCTTTATTATCGTAAGCTACCAGACCAACCAACAGGTACAGTTTACTTTGCTCACGAAAAAACCAAAACTGGAACAGAGGATTACTACAGCTTAGTGGGTGATATGACTGGTGAAATCGGTGACGATGGCATCGCGCTAGGTGAAAAATTCAGCTACATCATTGATGTGAAAGGCAACACAATGACAGTTACGGTAAAACGTGATGGTAAAGATGATGTTGTTCAAGTCGTAGATATGAGTGACAGTGGCTATGACGAAGGTGGCAGATATATGTACTTTAAAGCCGGTGTCTATAACCAGAATATGTACGGTAATCCAGATGATTACGCACAAGCTACTTTCTATAAATTAAAACAATCTTTTGGTAAGTACCAAGGCTAGTTCTATCACTTTTAGTTGATTGAAGTCCTTTGCCCTCAGCTTTGTAGCTGAGGGCTTTTTTTCTATAGAAGAATAAAACAGCTCAAATATTATTTTAATTGACATAGATAAATTAATTTAAAAATTTATCACCATAGATAGGTAATAATTATTGATTGCTTTTATCTTCTGACAATGTTTATTTTTAAGTGCTAATGTATATTAGAGTAGTTTAATTGGTTAAATTTAAAATAACTCAGCGTTAGGGTAGATAAATATCTCACGAAACTATAGAAGCTGTTTTTAAGCTGCCTAAGTGGAGGTTGATTTATATATTTATCGTAGAAGGAAACACTATGCGTGAAGCGAGTTGAATTGTGGTGTTCTAAAAGAAGAGGCCACGAGAAAATAAATTTCCCGTGGCGGCAGTATGAGCTTTGTTCGTTGCTTTAGAGCAAAGTAGCAAGCCTATTGCTAAGAGATTGAAATGACTATTGATGAAGAGTGCTCAAAGCACTAAAGCTCACATCAAAGATTTCTCCTCGATATGCATTATCAGGTTTAAACTGAGGGTAAATTCCGGCTTTGAAGTAAAACGCAATATCAGGCGACGCCCATCTTTCAGTAAGAGTATAGGACTTGTTGCTAGCGGTGTCTGAGTATGCTTCTCCCCACTTCAGTGTGTGCGAGACCATATTACTGCCATCTGCATCGTAGGTGGCTAAAAACAGTCCTTCCTTATCGGCACGGATCGTATATTGCCAGTCTTCGTTTACCGCGTAGGTACCAAGCTTAACGCTGAATGCGTTGCAATCAGTACAGTCTTTGTTGTTATCAAGTTTGTAGTTATCGTTCAGAATAACTCGGACTGGCTTATTGTCACCTTCCCAAAGTAACTTCACGAGTGCTTGGCTGATTTTCCAACCATGTATCTGGCCTACCACGACTTTTGGTAATTGACCGTCGATTTTAGGGTATTCGTTAATTCTTAGTGTTGCGTTTAGCGTATGCGAAGTTGCACCGGTGCGACTATCTTCAATATACCAACTTGTCTCTTCATCGCTGGTGCTGCAATCCGGGGAGTTAGTACTGATGTAGAGCTCTCGCAATTCTGAACGGATGTAACTGGAGTTGGCCGTTGACGTGCCGTAACCCATATCGGCGCGGAAATGCATGCTACCGTCAATAACATTGAAGTATGATAAATCAATCTCGCGTTGGTAAACGCTCTCTTCGTTAGACAGAAGATCTTTACTTGAATTACAACGCTCAGGCTCTAATTCAGCCGCGCTGTCACCGCCAAAACCATACCAATCATTTTTGCTTGCAGGAATGGTTAATTTCCAATCGTCAATATTCCAAGCTATTGAATCAGTATGGTCAGTTTTGGTTAGTCCTAACTGCTTAAATTGTACCTTTGCTTCACCGTTTTCAAACTGGTTATAAACTCCGGCTTTAAAGTAGCTCAGGAGGTGCTGCCAGTAGGATACATCTACATTTACCTTTTGCTCATCGTTCACTTTAATGGTTAATGTGTTTTCTCCGATTTTTACTTCGAATCGCGTGAATGCGTTGAGATCGGCTTTTCCTAAATCATAACGATTGTATGATGTTGCATAACAATCTGATGCGCTAGAAGGTAGACTGCAATCTATGGCATTGTTCTTTACTACCGCCCAGTAATGACCAGTGATACTGTTTCGTTCTTGTTCCCAAACGATTCGTAACAAAGGGTGTGGGATAGCACCTATACCAGAAGTATCTGTGCCTTTGTTATGAATTTGCAGGAAAGTGACTTCATCGTGGTTTGCAGGGGAGCTAGCCATTGCAAGGTTAATCTCTGGTAATCGAACATCTGCATACAAAGTTCTAAAGACGCCTTGTTCTGAAATGTTAAAGTTTTCTCGCTCACGAACTTCTGAGCGCATTTTGTAGTTCGACATTTTAAAGACAAGGTAATTGGAATCATTTTCTGCGTAAAAGTGGCCACTCTTATAATCCGAGAATGCTCCATTTTTGACGTCACTGTTTTTGTTTCCCTCCTCCCCATTGGGATCTGATACTTGTAAATCTGAATTACTCAATATGTTTTGAAATTTTGCTATTGAGTATGGTGCTACATGCTCTTGGTGTGGAATATTTGGTTTATCATCTTGGCTTGTAGGGGAGGTATTTCCTCCACACCCTATTAATCCAAGCCCAGAGAAGCTTATTAGAAGCAATTTAGTTGATTTTATAAACACAGTAGTACGTCTCTTACACCATCCAATATTTGTAATACAATATCATTTTAGTGTTGTTGGGGAGTAGTTTAGTCATAAGTTAAATAGTAAAAGTGTTAATTAAATCTCAGAAGAGTTCTATATCTATAAGTGGTGTCTTTGATAAGGCGTAAGGTTAAGTTATGTTTGTTTTTCCTAAGAGTTATTAACGGTTTTACTATGATTAAACGCTAATTGATAAGCTCATGTAGAGTCATGTAAACAATCAAAAAAAGCCGAACATGACGTCCGGCTTTGAATTAGTTCCCGATTTTTACATTAATTTTTAGTGACTATCTAAAGATTAAATTTGTGCGAATGCGCCTTCCCAAGTGTAAGTCACACCGTCGAACTCAACGCGATGTGCCGCGTTTTGCTTGTCTTCGTCTAGGTTGCAGATAGCGAAGTGGTAAGCGTTGCCTGTGGTGGTTTGCAGACGAATCACGGTACCCACTTCGTTGTTGCCAACGACGGTTACTGACTCTACTAGACCACGAGCGCCAACCGATGCTTCGATAGACTCGTTGAAGTAACCGTGTGTCTCTAACACAGAAGCAAACACGTGGTTTTGACCAGATTGACGTAGGATCAGTGCTGGTTCGCTCTTCAAGTTGAAGTCTGGATCATTTGCGCCAGTGCGAGTGAAGAACACTTTGCCGCCGTTTGTTGCGCTTGTGATTAGCGAGTAGTAGCTGTTGTCGTGCAACCAGCTTACAAGCGAGCTGCCTTGAACTTGGCCTGAACCCACATTCCATAGATGCTCGTAACCGTTGTCTTCGCCCATTGGACGCAGTGTGCTTTCTACATCGTATTCAAAATCCGTACGGATGATTTGACCAGAGTAGTGCACCGGCAGGTCGTATTGGTGCTCTTGATCTGCTTCGATGCGGTAAACATCAATCACAAGCGGTTTTTCGAATTCTGGCAATTCAGCAAGAATGATGCTGCGCTGCATGTCTACACCGTTGTAGTAACCAGAAATACGACCGCTCATGCCTTGCAGCTTTTCATCATCAGCTTTGAAGAAGTGCTTAGAACCGAACTTGGTTTCTGCTAGCGCTGTGTCGAAGTTGTTTTGCGTTTTTTGGTCAACCGTAACTGTGTTGTGCGCGATTGTCTGCTTACAGTAAGACTTGTTCTCTGGGATGTAACGACCGCCAAATTTAGGCTCAACGTTTACCCAGCGACCAAAGCCGTAATCGTGCAGCACTTCATGACCGCGGTTAAACACGCTCAGGTGCAGACCATCGTAGTGACCGTGGTCTAGCGCTGAGTGGTACTGGTGATCGGAGCCGTGCTGACCAAACCAGATAAGCGCCATGGTGTCGTCGTCTTGTTCGTCACGATGACGAAGAATGCTTACACCGCCTTTTTCGCCTTCTGGGCCGTCTGTTACGAATAGGCTACCCCAGTTGAATGGCTTGATGTTGTCTGCAGCTGCAACCGCATCAGACAATGTTTTGCCTGAGATATGAACCCAAACGTCTTGTTGGTGGTCTGCCATGCCAAGTAGCGTTTCAGACTGCTCGTAACGGTGGAAACATACTGACGTTGCCATGATTACGCCTTCATCGTTAATCGAAATCGTCTTCGACGAATCGTTCAATGCTGGCAAAGTACCATCTGGGAATGCCGTCTTAAATACTGCGTAAGACGTGGTCTTGATGACGGAGTCGTTGAACTCGTAAATACCAAGCTCAGGCTGACGACGTTCAATCGCTTCTGCGAATAGGTAGATTGGACGTAGCGAGAAACGGTGGTAGTAAGGACCTTCCATGTAGTAGCCGTCTGGCGAGAACAGTTGGTCTAACTGAGCTAGGAAGCCGCCGCTAACTTTGTCCAGTTTCAAGCCGTAAAGCGCTTTGTCTACTGCATCTTGATCGTTAATTGCGTAACCACAGATACCGACTGCTGCTACTGCCCACAGACCGTGGTTGTGTACGATGTCGAAGTCGTGACCGTAAGTGACTACGAACAGCTCAATCATTTGTTTGAACAGGTCGTTTTCGATCAGTGTTTTTTGCTCTTCTTCCAATGTGTGGTAAATGCAGCTGTACGCACAAGACGCATATAGCATCCACATGTTCTCGTTCAGAGTTTGGTGGAAGATCTTACCCGGAGGGTTAGAGTCACGGCTGGTGTTGCTCTCTAGCGTCGGGTAAACCTTCGCGTAAGCCGTTAGCATGTCCACGATGTAATCACGGTACTTCTGTTCGCCAGTGATAAGGAATAGGCGACCCGCTAGATCAATGTGGATGTAGTTTTGCTTGTGGCGGTTGTGCTCGTAACCACCGCCTTCGCCGTGACCTGGTACTTCAATCCCCACCTCTGCCATGTAAGCGTCAGTTTGTTTGATGTCACGTGCTAATGCATTTCCTAATAGGCTATCCGTGCCAAGTGCTTTGCTTAGTTCTGCCGCTTCTTCAAAGTTCATTAATAGCGGTTGGTAAGACTGGGTTTGGTAGCTCATTATTATTTCTCCTGCCCGAGTGCGTTCACTTCTAGAGAGTAGAAGCCATTCCAGCTGTAGGTTTTACCGTTCATTTCTACTTGGTGTGGGGTTTGGTCGTCAGCGCCTAGCACATTGCTGATCATCACAGTAACTAGTGATTTTTCAGTCGTGATTTCTACGATGCTGCCAACGGCGTTGTAACCCACGACGCGGATATCTTTCACCTGACCACGTGCATTCACAGACTGCTCAAACTCTTCGTTGAAGTAGCCGTGTGTTTCTAGCACAGAAGCAAATAGCGTCGATTCGCCCTTGCTGCGTAGAATGAATGCCGGTTCGCTACGTAGGTTAAAGCTTGGGTCATTGGCGCCAGTGCGAGTGAAGATTACTTCATTATCACCGTTTTGTTTCGCGCTGCTGCTTGTGCCTAACCAAGTGTAGTAGGTGTTGTTTTGTAGCCAGCTAACCAGCGCCGTATCTTGCACTTTGCCGCTTGCTACTTTCCAAAGGTGTTGGTAACCGAAGTCATCGCCAAGCGTGCTCAGTTCACCAAAGGTTTGGTAATCGAAGTTAGTACGTACGATTTGACCATCGTATTGATGAGAGTAGTCGTACTGATGCCCGCCTTCACCTTCGATGCGGTAAAGGTCTAGCAATAGCGGTGCTTCAAGCTCATCTAGGTTAAGCATGAACACACTGCGCTGCATGTCTGTGTTCGGGTAATGGTCGTTCGCAAACGCGCTCATACCGTTGATTTCAGTGCCTTCTACTTTAAAGAAGTGAGGCAAACCGTGCACTGAATCAGCGCGGTCTACATCGAAACCATTCTGACATTGCTCATCAATCGTTACCGCGTTGTGCGCGATAGTTTGACGTGCGTACGATTTGTTTTCGTCTAGGTAACGACCGCCGAATTTAGGCTCTACATTTACCCAGCGACAGAAGCCGTATTCACGCAGCACTTCTTGACCACGGTTGAAGAAGGTAATGCCAAGCGTATCGAAGTTACCATGTCCCATGCCGTGTTGGCCGTAGTTCATCACAAGCTGTGACACATCACCGGTTTTATCCTGCATACGGATAAAGCCTTGCGCTCCGTTGTTACCCGTTGGACCTTCGTTTAGTTCCACACTTGGCCAGAAAGGCATACCGATTTCACGGTCTGCGATGGCTTTATCATAGGCTTGAGAAAGCTCAAGACCACAAGGGTGCATCCAAACGGCGTTTTGAATCTTCGCCATGCCTAGGATGTTGTCATCCATACCGTAGTGTTTGCTGTAAACGCTCACTGCAACTTGAACACCCATGTCGGTAATACTCATGGTACGAGATGCATCGTTTAGGGCAGGGAACTCACCATTCGGGTAAGCCGTTGCCAGCATCGCTTGTACTGTGTTGCCAATCACTTTGTCTTTGTAGTTGTAAATGTCTACTTCAGGCATATGACGGTGCACTACTTCTGCAAATACACAAGTTGGACGAATCGCATAACGATGGTAGTACGGACCTTCCATGTAGTAACCAGAAGGGGCGAACAGTTGTGAGATTTGCGCTAGGAAGCCACCGGTATCATCACGGTCTTGACCGTATACCGACATCTCTAGATATTCAGGTTTGCCAATAGCTAGACCACAAATACCAACAGCAGCAACTGCCCAGATACCGTGGTTGTGAATACGGTCGAAATCGTGCGCGTATTTCACTGTGAACATGTCTAGCATTGGTTCGAAAATGCGCTCAACAACGGCTGTGCGCTCTTCTTCTGTCATCACTGATGCCACGCAAGAGTAAGCAAGGCTAGTAAACATTAACCAACAGTGTTCATTAAGGATCTGGTGGAAAAGACGACCTGTTGGGTTAGTGTTTTTCTGTACGTGGAAATCAAAAGTGAGGTACTTCTCTGCGTAAATAGCGAGAAGATCTTTAACGAACTGCGCGTACTTTTCTTCTTGAGTGATCAAGAACAAACGACCCGCTAAGTTCATGTAGGTATAGTTTTGTTTGTGACGGTTGTGCTCGTAGCCACCCGCTTCGCCGTGACCTGGTACGTCTAGAGGTAGACGCATGAAGGCTTCAAGTTCCTTGCGATTCGCTTCAATGGATTTGCCCATTAAGCTCGGCTTTCCGACTTCCTTTCTTAGTAGTTCGACTTCTGCTTCAGTCAACAAAATCGGTTGTGTAGTCATTTCTTTACCACCCTCAGATGAAGTGTGTTGTTTTCTTAAACTTTCTATAAAGTAATACAATATTAAGTTTGGGTGTAGTTTTTGTGGCAAAAAGGGAGAGTGAAATCACGCGAATTTAGCTAACCCATTGATTTATATTGTTGTGGTAATCCTTGCTGTGACTGATGTTTCGGCGTTATCAATCGTTAAGTGGAATGCTTTAGCTAGCACCGTTTGATGAATATCACATATTTTTAGATATATTGTATTACAATTAAAATAGATCGGATATGCTCGTTACCAATTCGACAGCAGACCCTTTCGCTTCGCGTTTCACTTTTATCAATACGACGCTTTTTTAAGAGGACCTTTTAATTAAGCATGGTTAAGAATGAAGTGCCGTAGGGTTCGCTTTAATAGAGACTTTTTAGGAGTATGACGATGAATTCTTTCTTTGTATTAGATGAGAACCCGTGGGAAGAGCTAGGCGGCGGTATCAAACGTAAAATTGTTGCTTACACAGATGACCTAATGGCGGTTCACCTATGTTTTGATAAAGGCGCGATTGGCGCTCCGCATACTCACGAAATCCACGATCAAATCGGTTACGTAGTACGTGGCAGCTTTGAAGCGGAAATCGAAGGCGAGAAGAAAGTACTAAAAGAAGGCGACGCATACTTTGCTCGTAAGCACATGATGCACGGTGCGGTTGCACTAGAGCAAGACAGCATTCTTCTAGACATCTTCAACCCAGCACGTGAAGATTTCTTAAAATAATCTATAGCGCAACCTCAGTTGCTAAGGTGACAACATGAAATCATTAAACATCGCGGTCATTGGCGAATGTATGGTTGAGCTACAGAAAAAGGAAGGTCAGCTAAAGCAGTCATTCGGTGGTGATACGTTGAATACCGCACTGTATTTATCTCGTTTGACCAAAGCTCACGATATTAAAACCAGCTATGTAACGGCTCTGGGTAACGATCCTTTTAGCCAAGAAATGCTATCAGCATGGCAAGAAGAGGGCATCGATACTAGTCTGGTTCTTTCTGTTAAAGAAAAGCAACCAGGTATCTACTACATCGAAACCGATGAAACTGGCGAACGTTACTTCCACTACTGGCGTAACGAAGCGGCCGCTAAGTTCCTATTCGAACAAAACGAGTCTCCGCTATTAGTCGACAAACTTTACTCGTACGATGCGGTTTACTTGAGCGGTATTACATTAGCGATCCTTACTGAAGAAGGTAAGACGCAACTGTTTGGCTTCCTTGAGCGCTTCAAGGCACAAGGTGGTAAGGTTATTTTCGATAACAACTACCGTCCTAAATTGTGGGAAAGCCGCGAGAATGCCATGTCTTGGTACCTTAAGATCCTTAAGCACACAGATATCGCACTGCTCACATTTGAAGATGAGCAAATGCTTTACGGTGACGAGCATCTAGAACAGTGCATCGAGAGAACCTCTGCACTGGGCGTGGATGAAATCATCATCAAACGTGGTAGCAAAGATTGCTTGGTTGTCGCGAATGGCGAAGCGCAATATGTGGCGCCAAACAAAGTCGACAACGTGATTGATACAACAGCGGCTGGTGATTCTTTCAGTGCAGGCTTCTTGGCGAAGCGTTTGACTGGCGGCAATGCAGCGGAATCGGCTTACTCTGGCCACTGTATGGCTGGCGCGGTAATTCAACATAAAGGTGCCATCATTCCACGTGAAGTGATGCCAGATCTTCCTTTGTAATTCTTTTGCGGAGCGTTGAGTAATCGGCGCTCCGCAGTGATTTATTGAACTCAAGTTAACGACGACGAGTACACTCTTATGACGACATTAAACGAACAACTAGCAAACCTAAAAGTAATTCCTGTTATTGCCATTAACAAAGCAGAAGATGCGATTCCTCTAGGCCGCACTTTGGTTGAAAACGGTATGCCTTGCGCTGAAATCACGTTCCGCACAGAGTGTGCTGCAGAAGCGATTCGTGCTATGCGCGCTGAGTTCCCAGAAATGCTGATCGGTGCAGGTACGATCCTAACTAACGAGCAAGTTGACCAAGCGATCGAAGCTGGTGTGGACTTTATAGTAAGCCCTGGCTTTAACCCTCGCACGGTTCAATACTGCCTAGACAAAAGTGTGGCTATCGTACCTGGCGTAAACAACCCAAGCCTAGTTGAGCAAGCGATGGAAATGGGTCTGCGTACACTTAAGTTCTTCCCTGCTGAGCCATCTGGCGGTGTTGGTATGCTTAAAGCACTTACGGCGGTTTACCCTGTGAAATTCATGCCAACAGGTGGCGTGAGCCTAGGTAACGTAGACGAGTACTTGTCTATCCCTTCAGTACTGGCATGTGGCGGTACTTGGATGGTTCCAACAAAACTTATCGATGAAGGTAAGTGGGATGAACTAGGGACACTGGTTCGCGACGCAGTAGCTCACGTAGCATAAGTGTCGTAACACCCCGATAAAACTAGCGAAAAGAATGAAAAGCGAGCCTCAGTGCTCGCTTATTTGTGTTTGAAAGCTTTAAAGAGGCGAGAGTTAAGAATCGCATTCATATAAATCCTACTTTCTATCCAATTTTTTCGAAACATCTCATTACGTTTCCTTCAAAGAAATGCCGCGCATTTTTGATCTTCAGACAAAGCGCGAAGAAGAAAAATATTCCATACTCTAATAAATTTCAATTAGACAATTTGTATTACAATATGTTGAGGCGTTCTGAGTGGCAATTATCTCCTAGAAAGCCATTGGTCTAAGAAAGTAAGGGATTTGACGTGTTTTTTTCGTTAAATAACTTATGCTTTAGATCACAATTAAAGCTTATTGTAGTACAAATGGGGTTATGAGAAGAGTAGTCTAGACGTTAGAAAATGATCAAACTTGAAAGGCTGAAAAAATGACTATTGATACTCTTGTTGTTCTTGCCTACTTCTTCTTCTTAGTTGCAATTGGTTGGATGTTCCGTAAGTTCACTACCTCAACCAGTGACTACTTCCGAGGGGGCGGTAAGATGTTATGGTGGATGGTAGGTGCTACCGCCTTCATGACGCAATTTTCAGCATGGACGTTTACAGGTGCCGCAGGACGCGCGTTCAACGACGGTTTCGTTGTTGTAATCCTATTCTTAGCCAACGCATTTGG
Source organism: Vibrio sp. Vb0937 (assembly GCF_033338855.1). Classification (NCBI taxonomy): domain Bacteria; kingdom Pseudomonadati; phylum Pseudomonadota; class Gammaproteobacteria; order Vibrionales; family Vibrionaceae; genus Vibrio; species Vibrio sp. Vb0937. Next base: position 27,185 of record NZ_JAWOTK010000002.1, read on the forward strand.
CTACTTTATGAACTACCTCTATTTTGCTCCAAAGTTCCGCCAACTACGTGTAGTGACGGCGATTGAAGCAATTCGTCAACGTTTTGGTAAGACTTCAGAGCAGTTCTTCACTTGGGCTGGTATGCCAGACAGCTTGATCTCGGCCGGTATTTGGTTGAATGGTCTTGCGATTTTCGTGGCAGCGGTCTTCAACATTCCTATGGAAGCGACCATCATCGTTACGGGCTTAGTGCTAATGCTAATGGCGGTAACAGGCGGCTCTTGGGCGGTTGTTGCATCTGACTTTATGCAGATGCTGGTTATCATGGCAGTGACGATCACTTGTGCGGTGGCGGCATACTTCCATGGTGGCGGTATTGGAAACATCGTGTCGAACTTTCACGGCGACTTCATGCTGGGTAACAACCTGAACTACTTCAGTATCTTTATCCTTTGGGTTGTGTTCATCTTTGTTAAACAGTTCGGTGTCATGAACAACAGCATCAACGCTTACCGCTACTTATGTGCAAAAGACAGTGAAAACGCACGTAAAGCTGCAGGTCTTGCATGTGTGCTGATGATTGTTGGTCCTATCATCTGGTTCCTACCACCTTGGTACGTTGCGGCATTTATGCCTGATTTCGCAGAGCAATACGGCTCAGTAGGTGGTGATGCAGCATACCTAGCATTCGTACAAAACGTAATGCCAGCAGGTATGGTGGGTCTTCTTATGTCAGCAATGTTTGCGGCGACCATGTCTTCAATGGACTCTGGTCTTAACCGTAACGCGGGCATCTTTGTGATGAACTTCTACAGCCCGATTGTGCGTCCACAAGCGTCGCAAAAAGAACTGGTTATCGTGAGTAAAGCAACGACTATCGTGATGGGCTTCATCATCATTGGTATCGGTCTATTCATTAACTCACTACGTCACTTGAGCCTGTTCGATATCGTACTGAACGTCGGTGCATTAATTGGCTTCCCAATGCTGATTCCTGTACTACTTGGTATGTGGATTCGTAAGACGCCGGATTGGGCTGGTTGGGCAACACTGGTTGTTGGTGGCTTTGTTTCTTACATCTTCGGTATCTCACTACAAGCAGAAGATGTAGAGCGCCTATTCGGTCTAGAGCAAGCGTTTACAGGACGTGAGTGGGCAGACCTAAAAGTTGGCTTGAGCTTAGCGGCACACGTTATCTTCACCGGTGGTTTCTTCTTGCTGACAACTCTCTTCTACAAAGGTCTATCACCTGAACGTGAGAAAGAAGTGGACCAATTGTTCGAGAACTGGAATACGCCACTTGTGGCTGATAGCGAAGAGCAGCAGAACCTAGATACAAAACAGCGCGGCATGCTTGGTAAGCTTATCAGCGTAGCGGGCTTCGGTATCCTAGCTATGGCTCTAATTCCAAATGAACCATCTGGTCGACTACTGTTTATCTTGTGTGGTGCGATTGTTCTCTCGGTGGGTGTTCTATTGGTGAACGCAGCCCGAGGGCCTAAAAGCCCAAAGTTAGCTAACGCGAAAAGCTAACCAAAGTTAAAGACTCTCAATGAAAAATCCCGCGGTGTTAAAGCCGTGGGATTTTTTGATCACGCTGACTGAGAAAGCGTGGCGCATCGTTTGTTGTTATTCGTTGTATTGGGGAACTCCCAATAAGGTGCGACTATATTCGCATTAGAGTCGTCAGCCTAAAGCGAAAAAGCAATCTAACTTTCTTTGCACGCTGTGTTTACACTTTACACCCCAAACCTGATGCTTTGTCTATTTAAATAAATATGTGTGCCTTCTTAGCAAAGAAAAAGCATTAAATCAGACGTAGCTTTAATGAGGCGTACGCCAGAAATAGGAGAGAGGTTTTGAAGTGTTAGTGGAAAATATATAAGAGAATTGGAAGAGGCTGCCCTGCAAAACTTTAAAGGAGTGGCTAGGGTATCAAGGAGTGATGAGCGTCTGGGGAAGAGGAAAAACAAAAAAAGCCCAGCTACATTGGTAGCTGGGCTTTTAGTTACAACTGAGTGTGACTAAGCTTCTAGGTCTGCAAAGTAGTCGAAGATGACTGGAACGTCATTTTGACCAAGGCCTTTATCAACTGCCGCTTGTAGACTCTTAGAAGTGCCCTCTGCAATTAGGGAAGTTGTACCAAGCTCTTCGCATAGAGCAAGGAAGTAACCGAGGTCTTTGTTTGCGTTTGCGACAGAGAAGCCTAATTTTTCTTCGCCATCTACGGCGTAAAACTTACAGAATTGCATAAATGGTGAGTTTGATGGTCCTGCAGACATGATGTCGAATAATTGTTGACCATCAACACCAGCACGTTTAGCAACAGCAAATGCCTGAGACATGGTTGCTACGGTTGTCATACCCATAAAGTTATTCACAAGCTTAGTTACGTGACCAGAGCCTAGTGTGCCAAGGTGGAATACGTTTTCACCTTGATCGTCCAGTACTGGCTTAACCTTATTGAATGTTTCGACGTCGCCTGCGGCCATGATGTTCAGTAAACCATCTTTTGCGTGGGCAGGTGTACGACCTAGAGGCGCATCAATCATACCAGCCCCTTTCTTAGCAAGGTCAGCGCCAATCTTCTTCGTTGAAGCTGGAATAGATGTACCGAAGTCGATGAGTGTTTTACCTTCTGACATGCCAGCTAGAACACCAGTGTCTCCGTAAACAACTTTTTCGACAACTTCAGATGTTGTTAGGCACAGCATCACGATATCACTTTTCTCTGCTAGTTCTTTACCTGAAGAAGCTTCAGAAGCGTTTCCACGAGCTAGTACTGCGTCAACAGCATCTTTATTGAGGTCCATTACAGCAACTTCGTAACCACGTTTCTGTAGGTTTTCAACCATGTTTCCGCCCATCAAGCCTAGGCCGATGAAACCAATGATAGGTTTAGTCATTTTAACTCCAAAAATACTATTGTATGATTATATTGCTTGTTGATAATCATAATGACTATTGTGGCTTTTGCAATTGAAAATTATGAGCATAGCGGGCTTGGGATGGATTTTTTCTAAAAGTGAGATGTAAGTAAGGTTTGTGAGGGTTTTATTCATCAGTGTATATAAGAAAAGCGGATTCATCACGCTTCCATTTTTATCGTGAACAAAGCCTTTAGGAGGCTTAAATAACGTAAAAAATAAAATTTATTGTAATACAAGTGATTTTGTTTCAGCTAGAGGAATACTGTCCATACCAAAAAATGGGTGAAACGTTACAAATGGGGTGAAAGGCGAGGTGGTATAAGGATAAGCCGCAGTACAAACATACTGCGGCCGTTATCAAATCAGTACTAAAGCGCACTTACTGATAGGTAAAAAGACTTATTGGTACTAAATGCCTAAAGCTTGACCACCACCAATTTGCAGTGTTTCTGCGGTAATGAATGATGCATCTTTACTTACCAGAAAAGAGATAGCAGAGGCGACTTCCTCTGGCTTGCCTAGGCGTCCAAGCATAATACTGTCTGCCCAAGAAGCAAATACTTCAGGCTTGGTTGCTTTGATTTGAGCATGGAATGGTGTATCGATAGTGCCAGGAGATACTGCATTGACTCGAATTCCAGCCGGAGCTAACTCTTTAGCTAAAGCGCGAGTTAATGTATGAACGGCGGCTTTTGATGTACCGTAAATACCTGCACCTGGACCACCTGCATTCCAAGCAGCGTTTGAAGTGAAGTTGATAATTGATGCGTTATCAGACTTTTTTAGAAATGGAATCGCTGCGCGTGATACGAAGAATGCACTATCGAGGTTTAAAGCCATGACTTTACGGAAAAAAGCAGTTTCCATACCTTCAATAGGACTACGACCACCAAGACCACCTGCGTTATTAACGACAACATCGATTTTGCCGTATTTTTCACCAATAGCATTGATGTTTTCATCGACGGCATGTTCATCTGTAACGTCAAAACCGTAGTATTCAGCCTCAATTCCTGCGTTATGTAGTTTGGAGACACACTCCGAACCTTTTTCATCTTCAATGCCGTTTAGAATGACCGTGTATCCATCCTGACCAAGACGCTTTGCTACTTGGAAGCCGATACCGCCAGTAGCACCAGAAATAAATGCAATTTTAGTAGACATAATGGTGTTCTCTCATGTTTGTAGAGTTGGAAAGGATTTTTTATTTAACATAGAGTATTATTGTAATACAAATGATTTTGATAAACAGAGAAACACCAACAATGAGAAGTCGATCACGTACTTTTTTGAGATGCTGACTCATCCAGTGGCATATATCGACTTTTACGGTCGTGCATGATTTGTATCTAGTCAGGAGAATCGGGATATATAAACAATTGAGCATATAGCTGCCGGCTTAGCTCGTTGGGCTGAGGTTTGTTTCAAGTAGAAAGAAAGCTGATTAACCGTGGGTCTTTGTTGCCAAACTTATGATTTCATTCAGGCTTGCCAAGTGATGGTTGGAGAACTTTGTCGAGAGGTTGAGTTTTAAGCGGGTAGGGAACCTTTTTAGGATCTTAAGTCTTTCAAGGTCATTCTGAATAGCGAGGGACGAGCGTGATTTAGAATCTCTTGCCCGAGCACGCTGTTATGATATGTGACCCCGTTTCGCCGAGCGTTATTCATCACCATTATTCTGAAGAGTCGAGTTAGGATCTACCGGAATAATGATTTTGACTAAGCTGAGATAAAAATGCCCGCTAAATCAGCGGGCACTTTTGTTTACGTCATTAATGGTGCATGTGTTTTTCCATGTGACCTTGTTTTTCAACCGCCATTTCTACTTCCACTTTACCCGCGTTTTTGAATGTTAACGTCATAGGGAAGCGGTCGCCTTCTTTAAGAGTTTGTGTCGGGTTAAAAATCATTAAATGGAAGCTGCCTGGCTTAAACAGCACTGAGTCATTGGCTGGAACGCGCACTTCGTCAATCTTAATCATTTTCATCACACCATCTTCTTTCTTATGCGTGTGAATTTCGACATGTCCTGCGATTGGGCTTTCTGCTGCGATCAATGCATCTTCACTGTCACCGTGGTTGGTTAATTGAAAAAAACCACCGATAACAGGTGCGTTTGGTGGCGCTTCGCGGCTCCATGGATGGTCGATATGAATTTTTCCTGCTTCATAATCGTGCGCTAAACTCAGTGGGCTAGCGATGACAGCAATAAGCGCGATAGCGGCGGTTTTAAATGATTTAAGCATGTGTTTTTCCTTTTGAATGAATAGCTTCTCTGAATGGACAACAAACAGAGTCATCGTTATTTTTGAATAAAGTTGTCAATGATTAGATGCCTGTTAGGCAGGAAAAACACTCGGCGGAGAGTGCTTAGGCGCGATGTGTTTGTAAACGAGCTTATCGCATTTTGAAAAATGATAAGTCGTCAGTGCATACTTTACTCGGCGCAGCCAATGGATGGTTGTCAGGTAAAGCCCAATCGCAACCAGAAGAAAGAATTGAACAGCTTGAAGAAGCGGACATTCAAACTGAAAGCCGTCGTGTAAGTTAAGATCTTGGATGAGCTTAGAAGAAGATTGAGCGTTAGCCTCAATCAACGTATTGATCTCCACCCATTTGAAACCATCTGCGGTACACAGTAAAACCTTTTCACTTTGGACTTTGTTGAGCCAAGTTGTGCTGTGAACTTGTGTAGGATTAAGAGCGGCTGTGGACGCTAAATACAACTGAAACAACACCGCGATAATAACCGCAATAGCGTGCAAGCGATGGTGTTTGTGCTGTATTAGAGTGTTTTCCATACAATTGAGTGCTTATCTTCTTCGGCGCGGGATACTAACAAATTAACCAAACAATGTAATTATCAGTTTACTAAAAGGTGATGCAAGTGTGCATTATTTGTTTTGTTGCCTATTTTTAACGCTTTAATGTCTTGATTCGGCTGACATTCACAACCTCCAATTCAACTTGTCAGTCTTGCTTAGTCGCTTCTGAAGATACCGAATTAATCTCTCTTATATGTCACTGAAGCTTCGGTTAGTGGGTGTCGTGGTGGTGTTTTTACGTGCTAGATTTGGCTGATATCGATTCAAAATGCACACCGAATCTTCACTTGTTTTCGATTAACGGAATTATGACAGTAATTTAATAAAGGATACGGTATTCTGCGCTCCTTTGTACATGCCAGAAACGTCCGTCCTACTTAGTCGGAGGGGCGATTAATCTTAAGAAATTTCTCAAATGAAATACGAACAACAGATTGGATATCGATACCCTAAAGGTCGATTTGCCATGGTGAGTGTATATGCATTCACCGGTGCTGCGATTTTAGCATCGACTATTTTTTCTCTATTGCTGTTTTTGTCTATCGACGAAAACCCGATGATGCAAACCTTATTTGGTGGTTTAGCGATCATTTTTGAAGCAGGTAAATTTTACGCTTGGTATGAATACGGTGAGCGCCGAGCCCATCGCAACTACACAGGAGCAGCAACCGCTCTCGTGTTTTATTTAGTCTTAGCTGCGATTTCCATTGGCGGTAGTATTGGTGGGATTAATAGTGCAACCAATAGTGCACAAAGTCATATTTCGGTAGAGCAGGCGAAAGTGGAAGCGTTTAATCGTCAGATTGCGGCAATCGATAAGCAGATTGAGCTCAACAATATGGCAGCGCAGAAATACATCGAGATGGAACGTATCGCGACTGGTGTAACTCGCATCCAGGAGCAAAACAAAACCTTACGTGAAGAGCAGCAACGCTTGGCTATGGAGCGTGATAGTTTACCGCCGGTGACGCAAGGCTCAGTGATTGGTTTAATTGATAGTCTAGCTAACGCATTTGGTACCACCTCTCAGCAAGCTCAGCTTGGCTTGGTTATATTTCTTTCGATTCTTTTGGACTTCTTTGCTGCATTTTTTGTTGGCTTGATTGGTGAAGAGCAACGGTTCCGATATTTCTATCGCAGAAATGAGGGCATGATATTGAAAACAGTTCGCGATATAGATCCAGCGCCTGCGGGTTATCTTCCTCATATAAAAGAGGAAGAAGAGCAAGAAATACCAGTAGCGCCGGAGCCAGAAGAACCAAAGGAACCGAAAACTTTGTTAGAGCAAGTTAGCGATGCACTTAAAACGCATCAAATTACGTGCACCAAAAAAGCTGTTGCTAAACAGTTTAGGCTGTCTGCGGAAGAGGTAGACCAGGTATTTGAAGAATTGGCAGAGCTCGGTTTAGTGGGGAAAAAAGCCAACCACCATTATCATTGGATAGGTGAAGCAGAGACCGCATAATTGGTTATCTATTAGAGATCGGAAAGAGCGTCAATCGGCGCTCTTTTTTTTGGGGGGGGATTTTCGCTATTAAAGTTAACTACAAGAAAGCGTATCAATCTTTATTGAGCTTTTTGGTTACGTCTTTCACCGTTTTCTTCTCTTTTTCCGGTGTCATTGCATCAACAGCTTTACCCGCCACCCCTTCATCTGGCAATTTGTCTTTTCCTGCATCAACTGCGGTATCTTTCAGTGCCTCTTTAGGCGTACAGCGACCACCAACACCAACCACGGCTTTTGTCGCAGCGGCTTTAGCTGCCTTTTCTGCATCGCAGTCAGGATCCATAACGCTAGCTAAGCTCGTGGCTGAACCAAAAAACAAGATTAACAAAATGAGGTTGCGTTTTTTCATATTCGTCACCAATGTTGTGAAACATAGGTAAAGTGTAACGGAGAGAAAAGGCTTTGACTGAGAATTTGTTGGTTTGAGCTTGGGAAGCAAAGTAAGGTGAAAAGAACAAGTGCCACCGAAGTGACACTTTTTCTTAAGCGTAGAAGGGATTAGTTGTCGTAAACGTCTAACTCCACTTCACGGGCAATATTTTGCTCGTTAATGATCACACCTTCGACTTCGACACGAGCACCATTTAGGTTAAGTTCTTCAATGCCTTGGAAGCGTGTTTGTGCATCAATCACAACGGTGGTGTTAGTTAGTACTTGATCAGCATCATTCTCACAATGCTCGATTTCAAATGTTCTTGCTTCAGCATCGTAGTTTGATACGTATCCTTCACATTCAAATTCTTTACCTTGCCATTGGTTGTTATCGTCAAAGTCTGGTTGCTCAAACTCAATAACGGTAGCGATGCGTTTGCCATTTTTCATGACAGACGTTACTTCCACTTCTTGGCCTTGTTTTAGGTTCGCTTTGCTGCCATCTTCAAATCGTGTTGCGTTATCGATGAAGAATGCACCTCGGTAGTTTAGTGAGAACTCACTGTAGTCATTTGCAACCCAAGTGACGATGCCTTCCACATCGCTGTCATTGCTTATGACGTCGTAGCCTTCAACTTCTACCTCATGTGCCATGAAGATACCGTTTTGCATTTCACCTTCGGCTTCAATCCATTGACCAATGCTAAGCTGGTTAACGTTGTTATATGTCACCGTTACTTTTCCACCTAACTTAAATGTTCCAGCATTTGCATCGATACTGGTAATACGGCCTTCCAGTTCGTAGTCGTTATCAAGTGCTGGGTAATCGTTATCTACGTCGAGCTCGACCACAGACAACACTCGATAACCCGCATCAGCAGTTGGCAATGATGACACCATCACCCAGTCGTTGACCTCTATATCATCACTTAAATCGTCAAACTGCAGCTCTACGCCGTTTACCGTGAATTTTTTCTTCACATGATCAATTGCTGTCACACGTCCAGTAATGGTTGGTTCAAGTATGACTCGGACGCCATTGTCCGAAGTTTGCCGAATATCTGAACCCACGCGAACCACCATTTTTGGTTTTACATCGGCCAGTTGCACTTGTGTGTCGTCATAAACCACCTCAGACACACGATACGTATGTCCATTGACGGTTAACGTGCTTTCTTCAGCGTTGACCGCTTCAACAGAGCCAATCGCTACACTTGGTTTCACTGCTGGTTGAGTTGATGTGCTATCGCTATTGCTGCCACCACCTGAACCACCACAACCAGACAATGCCAAACCTACTACAGAAATAAGAGCGAGTTTTTTCATTGTATTAACCTCAATTTACGAGCGAGTTTAGGAAATTGCCTGTATCTTATTGGGCATATCGTGAAGAGATCGTGAAGAAATGTGATTTTATGAAAATTTTAATTGTAGATGACAACCATAACGTCTCGGAGACGATTGCAGACTATCTTGAGCTAGAAGGCATGATTATCGATTGTGCGTTTCATGGAGAGGCTGCGATTAAGTTAATCGAGGAAAATCATTACGATGTAATCATCATGGATATCATGATGCCGAAGCTCGATGGCATCAGTACGGTACAGAAGCTTCGACAAGATAAGTTATGTGGAACGCCAATTCTCTTCCTAACGGCAAAAGATACGCTAGAGGACAAAATCGCGGCTTTTAAAGCGGGGGGAGATGATTATTTAATGAAGCCATTTGCGATGGAAGAGCTCAGTTTGCGTGTTCATGCTTTGGCTAATCGTGGTCCAAGACAAGATATCGGAACGCTCAAATTTGCAGATATTTGTTTAGATGCGCGGACAGGAAAAGTAACGAGAAAAGACAAAGAAATTAAGCTGAGTCGAATTCAAACTAAAATTTTAAAATTGCTCCTCCAACGTGCTCCAGCAGCGGTCTCGCGCACAGAAGTGATCGATAGTGTGTGGGGAGACGAACCACCCGGAAGTGATGCACTTCGTAGCCATATTTACGGTTTAAGAACCGCGCTAGACAAAGGTTTTGAAGAATCACGATTAGAGACTATTCATGGACAAGGTTACCGACTTAAAGCATAACGAATATCCAAGCATTTATCGCAAGATCCGTTGGGGTTTTGGGGTCATGACGTTTGTGATGTTTACTCTTTTTTGGTCGCTGATTTATGTGGCAGAAAACAAACTGGAAGTGCTGAGTTTACATCACTGGCTAGATACTGAAGCTGCGCTTTATAGTGAGAATTTCGAGAAACAGGGCTGGGATGCGCCATTGCCAAACGTATTGGAATTCAACTCATATTGGAGTGAAGCACCGACACCCGATTGGTTGCTCTCTTTTACTTCACCTGGTTTTTACGAATACCTGCTTGGTGAAGAAGACAAACACTTTGTTGTATTGAACCACCCCTCAGGGAAGGGGCTTATGTACATTGTATTTCAAGATGACTCCGATGATTACTTGGACGAATACGAAAGCTCGCTGCATCAGTTTACGCTGCTGCTCGGTGGTTTGTTTTCATTTGTCATGGTTGGGTATGGCATTTACATGGTGCGAATATTGTCTCGGCCATTAGCGCAAATTGAAGACAAAATTAGCCAAATGTCACCGGATCAACCCGCTTTCCAAGTTGAAACTAAGTTCAGCGAAACACGCCAGATAGAGCAGACTTTGCTGGATAATAAGAACGATATCGCGGGCTATTTCAAACGAGAACAAGAATTTAGCCGTTTTGCATCGCATGAGTTGAGAACGCCAATCATGGTGATTAAAGGCTCAACAGACATTCTGACGCGTCTCCCTGATCAACCTCGAGTTGCGCAAAAAGCCATCACGAGGATGCAGTCAGCTTGTGACGAGATGCGTGTACTGACAGAAGCGTTTCTCTTACTTGGTAAAGAGAAAATAGAGCCTCAACATTACGGAGAGCATCAGCTTCTTACTTGTTTACAAAAACAACTGGAAGAGCTGGCTCCTTTATTTGCCAAGCAAGATTCGAACTACGCTTTGCACGAACAACATAGTGGTGTAGTGAAGGCACCAGAGAGTTTTGTGACCATTGTTATCAACAATCTGATTAAAAACGCCTTTAGCTATAGTGTGGGAGATATTGAAATTGAGTTGAAAGGTCATGCGCTTAAGATCCTAAACCGTCACGATGGCAACGAGACGTACAACGCTGGTTATGGTTGTGGGCTTGTTATCGTACAACGAATATGTGAACGGATGGGGTGGGCGTTAGTACTGGACGATGATGGTGTTCGATTTAGTGCAAAAGTGGAGTTCTGCTCTTAGCTTTGCGCGTATTGATTCAAGTGAGAATTAACGCTCTGGATTTTTCTTGTCGTACGCATCTAACCCGTAGTCAAACAAGAAAAAACTGGAATTTGAATTAGACTGAAGTTAGTGAAGCGGAAACTCGAGGAACCGTTATGCTCTCTTATCAGGTCAGCCGAAGTATTGAAATTAATAAGAATCAAAGTGAAATTATTGGCTATCTCAAGAACTTCAATAACTGGCCCAGCTGGTCACCATGGATCATTCTTGAACCAAGCTGCGAGCTGACATTCAGTGATAATCAGGGCCACGTTGGAGCTGGTTATCAATGGAATGGTCAGCGTATTGGGACTGGCGCGATTGTACTGGAAAGTACTCAAGAGCATCGATTAGATATGGAGCTACATTTCTTTCGCCCAATCAAGAGCCATGGAAAGGTGACTCTAATCGTGACGCCGTCACAAAATGGCTGTTTAGTCGAATGGCAAATGCAATCTCGCGTCCCTTGGTATCTGTTCTTTCTGAAAAGTATGTTTAAGTCGATGATAGAGATGGATTATCAACGTGGGTTACGCATGCTCAAAAGTAAGCTTGAAACCGGAAGAGTGCATTCAGACTTAGTCGAAATAGGTAACCGAACGTTGCCTCAAATTCATTACATTGGGATCAAGGGTGTGGCTAGCTTGCAGGAATTAGGTTCAGTAATTGAGAAGCATGTTCAGCAACTAGAACAGTTAATTAGTGACGAAACCCTATCCGTGAATGGTGAATTGTTTTGTTATTACCAGTCGATGGATATGCAGAAAGGTACATTCGAGTTTATCACTTGCTTTCCTCTTCATAACTCAGTACCAGCGCCTCAAGGGGCGGTTACCGGTACCATTCCTGAGAGTGAAACATTTGTCGTTGAACACCGAGGTGAATATCAGTTTTTGGGAAATGCATGGGCTTTAGCGATGAACTTGGTTCGTCAGAGTGGTATGAAAGTCAAAACCAGTCCTTTAGGAATCGAACGCTATCTGAATAGCCCGAAGGAAACCACGGAAGAAGAGCTAAGAACGGAAATTATTTTGTTTAAGAAATGACAGGCGCAGGCGAGTAGGGTGTTTAGGTATCATACTGGTTATGCGAAATGTTATTAAAGAATAATAGCCTATCTGTTCCTACCCATAAAAATGCCTCAGCAATCGCTGAGGCATGGTTTTACAGGCCAACTTCTCTTGTTAGAGAATTATTGTGCACGGTATTTACCGCTGTTTAGTTCAATTTTAGACGCTTTTACCCGGCTGTCTGCGTTTAGGTAGTCGCTAATACTTAGCAGATCTTGATCTTGAGATGCTTTTAACACCGCTGATTCCCCCTCTGCGAAGATAACTTCTAATTTTAACTCTTTGGCGACTGCTTTCGCTTCGTTAGGATTGTTTACGGTGATATAAACCAGTCCAGTGGCTTTGGATACGTTACTAAACGCATTCTTAAACACCTCATCACCCGCTTGAAGCTTTACGTCTTCAGATAGGGTTCTAATAGTGCCAGTTTGCACTTTTCGATAATCTTGGCCATTAATCTCAACCGCTTCTGATGGCACAAACAGTTCTGGTGCAGGCTGTTGAGAGAGCTGTTGCTCAGCGTATACACTCGACGTCATGATAACGAGAGCCAGCATAGAAAATGATTTGTATTTCATGTTATTGACTCCTTAGTGTCCAAATATGCGCATCGACCAGTTCTTAATAACACCGGGCTGAGCGTTGTTTGCCATCGGAACGTCATAGATGGTGGAAGAGTTGAAATATGCAATGTAAGAATAGACTTCATCGCCGTTCGTATCTATTGCTCGCAACGTCCATTCGCCTTTTGCATCTTCGCCATAAAATTGGTTAGACAACATTAATTGATCTTTGTAGCCAGTAATCGATGAATCAAGAGATTGACCAACAAGACCATTGCGCGGTGTTTGCAAAACGGAACGAGTCCCTGATGGCGAAATGAGCTCGATAGCTAAGTCGGGCAGACGAGCGTGGTCCAGTGTCAATGTCACTTGAACGGATTCTACTGTCAGCTCATCGGCAATGGCGATACTTGAAGAACCACCAACTAGACTTGCATCGGGTACACTTACTTCTGTAGCGTTATTAACCCATGGCGTAATGACTTGAGTTGGCAAAACACGATTCGTCATGCGAGCACGTTGCATCGCTTCATCTAAATCTACAGCGCCGAAGCCATAAAAAGTATGGAAATCTACGCCTGCTGCGTTTTTTTGCCAAGGGGCAATTGCCTCGTAGCTAACCTGTTCACCTTTATGGTTAGTAAATTCAAGCTGTACGCCTGGATGCGCTTTATCCGTTACTTTTGCTGTTTCCGCTAGTAAAGCACGTACATCACGAGCAGAAAGTGCGTGGTTGGTTGACATGATTGCCGCGATGGCACCCGATGTGTTTGGCGCAGCCGATGAGGTTCCGTTCATCGTACTGGTATAGTTACAGTTCGGATCGAGCTCCGTTCCGCCGTGTAACCCATTAATGCCAAGGCCATCACTGGTATTTTGCCCTTCTTCACAACCCATTAAATCAGTGGTGACCATAGCAGGGAAATCTTGCCCATATTCACCTGCTGGTGCTGCAACCCACACGTTCGACCCCACCGATGAGTAACTCGCTCTCGTACCATCCGCTCGCAATGCACTAGTGACTAGATTGAAGTAATTGGCGTTATCATAAGACTGAGCAGAGTTGTGCATCGGTAAGCCTTGATTGTCTCCACCAGCAAAGAAGTTACTTGGCAATACGAAGAATCGCCCTGCATTGAAATAACGGTAACCATTACCTGCTGACTTTACAAATACAGCACCTCGACCCCATGCGTTACTCTCGCTGACGTTTTTCATCACGTCCATTTCAAGTTTTAGCTGAGGGTCGCTTTCATCAAAAGTAATCGGGTTTATAGGGCTGAAACCGTAACTTTGGTTAAATACGCGAACATCGCGTGTTGCTGGGTCCATGCCATGGGAGATTAACCAGCCTTCTAATGTCTGGTTGGCTAACCAGTTAAAACCGATGAGGGAAGAGTGATAAGCGACACCGCGTCCGCCTTCACCGTTGTTGCCGACGGCGCTAATCAAACCGGCTACAGCAGTGCCATGACCATTAGTATCAACCGGATAACTTGGTGGGAATGAAGAGTCTTCGACGAAGTTTCTGCTACCTGTAACTATATTACCTGCAAGGTCGGGGTGATCGATCTGCACTCCAGAATCAATAACAGCAACTTTCACACCAACACCTGCAATCCCCATTGCCTGAGTGAGCTTAGTGTTTAAGTCGTTCCCAGCAACAGCAGGATTAGCCGCAAACGCAGTTTGCCCCGTGTTGTCTAAGTGCCATTGTTCAGAATAGAGTGGATCAAACGCCGAGACGGCAGGTGCAATGCCTACTGCCAACATAGCAGCAAATAGGCGATTAATGCGTATTTCCATTTTTGACCTCATGTCTTTGTTTGGAATTTTTTAGTTCCTGTTTCATATTCCGCTAACAGGAACAAACAAAGCTAACGACAAAGAATAAGGACGAAAACCATTTACAACTTGTTTACATTAAAAGTTCGATGGACAACATAAGTCTTTGTTAATTTACTGAAACTATGAGGTTTTTATATGTCGCATCGAACATGCATGAAAAGTGAAAAGCAGAAAATACGAGTGTACCGTCTGCTTCAAGAGGGGGGGTTATTTAGTTGGAGCGGGTTGAATAGTTGCCATTGGTTTCTTAGGTTCGGCTTTTTCCTTAGGCAGCACGTTATCAATCCACTTTTTAATGTACAACTTATCGAATTCTTTATCACACCACTTTTTGTTTAATCCACGTCGATTGAACTCAGCACCAATCGCCACTTTGGTTTGGTTAGTTGCACGGTTGTAGTAGAGAGTTTCACATAGTTGAGTGTTACTCATTTGCTGGGCATATACGTTGACACTGCTGCTGCGCATTCCCAGTTGAGATGCTTGCTGATTACTACACGCCATAAGAAATAGAGGCGCAAAAGTAATAATGATTAGATTTTTTTTCATGTGTGCTTTTTTATGATGTAGGATGAATGACGAACTGGTTTCTACCAGCTTGCTTCGCATCATACAAAGCTTGGTCTGCCAAGAAAAACCATTGATCCCATTCTTGTTTAATTATTTGTGCCGACAGTTTGTCCACTGCTCCAAGGGAAATTGTCGCGTTTAATGGTTTAGAGTCAACCACCAATGGCGTGTTTTCAACAGTATATCTCAATCGCTCCAAAAACTTAGCGCAATCTTCAGCTCGCTGTACTTCGAATAATAGGACAAACTCTTCTCCACCCCAACGAATGAGTAGGTCACCAGAGCGAGTGGATTCATTAAATAGCGTGGCAATATGAGTCAGCATTTTATCGCCAATATCGTGTCCATATTGATCATTAAAGGTTTTAAAATGATCAACATCTAAAACTGCTAAGGCAAATGTTCTATCTGGGCTTCTACGAGCCATTTTGTCCAGCCAAATGTGAAGATAGCGACGGTTATGCAGTTGAGTTAACGGATCGGTAGTATTTTCTTGAGTGAGTGCTTTATTAATACGTCTAACGCGCAGTACGTAACGAAAACCAACGACACCAATTGCCGTAATAGCGATAAAGTAGAACATTTCTCGATAGCGCTGCGAACGCAGTTCAGACGCTTGTAGCGCATTTTTTGTTTCTAGCAATTTGAGTTCTTTCTGGGCTAACTTAGCTTCGAGATCAAACTTAATGTTAATCATCTCTTCACCATGAATATGATGAGAAAACTCAGCCTCCAGCTCTCTTAATTGGGTTAAATAATGAAAAGCGGCTTCATAGTCATTAAGAATTTGATGAGCGTTTACCAGTACCGAAAGCATATCAATACGCTGCCGCAGCTCTAATTCACTGGTTGACTTGGTTTGTTCTAGAACGTTAAGCGCTGTTGTAATAGCTTTATCGTATTGTTTGTTTGCGAGGTAAGCCTCTGCAAATGCCTCGTAACAAGACGTTTTTAGCATTTCTAGATTTTTTGGAATGGGCAGGTCTACGCAACGTTGTGCGACCATTAATGCATCATCAATTTTTCCTACCGAGCTCAACATTTGTGAAAAGCTGGATAAAGAGTGGTGCTTGACTGTGTCAGACCCCGTTTGCATTGAAAGTCGAATGGCTTCATTGAAATAATATTCCGCTTTTTTGTTATCTCCGAGGCTCGAGTGAACGATGCTAAGGTTTGCGTAGATAACCCCCATAAAAAAGCTATTATCGTATTGATATTCGCTCTCTAGGTAAGTGTCGAGAGCTTGCGTTAGGTAACTGTTGGCCCGAGCCCAATCTGATGCGTCGATGTAGACCGTCCCAATGTTGTTCAGTGTCATCGCGACTTGTATTTCAAACACTGTTTTTTCTAATAACTCATAGGCATTGCGATAATATTTTAGGCCACTGCGTAGTTGATTTCGAGATACTTCTAGATTGCCTAACCAGCGGTAAGCACGGCCTTCTAATGCTAGATAACCAAGATCACGGGCTGTAGAAACAACGTCATGGAGTAACAATTCTGCGTTCCAGTTATCGTCTTGCTCAATCATTGTTACAGCCTTATTGAGCTGTGCTTCAGCGACGACCCATTCCAAATGGTGCTTTTTACCGAATTCGATTAAATCGGGCATATCTTTCGGTAATGGAACGCCTTCGTAACGCTTAAGGTACTTTCGTGCAAAGTAATACAGAGCAAGAGACTCCGCTGATGCATTCTGTGGCGCATTTAACTCATCTTTTTGAATTGATCGCGGCTTACCCATCGAGCGAAAGTAGAGTTTTAACATGGGCTTGCTTTCTGCTGAAATGTGTTCTTCCAGATAAGCTTGCTTTTCGGTACTCGCCAGTACGTTGGTGGGATGCAAGAAAAGTCCAAGTGCAGTACAAAGTGCGTAAGCCAGTTTTTTAATTGAGAAGTGCATGAGCGTATTAATAAAATGTGATCTCTTAACCGAATACCAGTTAAGTCTACCATTTCTTGTTGGTTAAGTGCGGATGGATTCCCAGTGGCAAAATGTTTTGGGAGTGAGATACGAGAAGGATCTCTATAATATTATGATTTATAAAAACAAAATCTATTGAAAACTTATGTAATGATTGGAAGATGGCATAGGTAGGGTAACGATGGAAGGTAAGTGAGCATATTCGGTGGACTCAATCTAGTGGTTTAAGCCGCGGATTCATCGCTCGAAATCAGGGTGAAGTGTAAAAAATTACGTTTCTGTCATAAATATTTAATGTTTGTATGGGTTGTTAAAAAACTGGATATTAGACATAGTGTTATTAAGCCAATAAAAAATGGCTTTTATAATAAATAGGAGATTAACTATGCATAATGAAATGATTCAACCTTCGCACTTCGGCATTATCGGCCGTACCTGCATTGCTTCAGTACTTATGATTGCGGGTGTTTTCGCTCTTATTTAAGAGTCAAGGGTAACGATGATTACCTTTTAAAGAGTAAGAAAATTCAGGGAATCACCTTAACTTTGTGTAAGGTATTCCCCTGAAAATCCAAGCTAGTCTTTAGTTATTAGCTGAAGAAGCTAAAAATCAATGCACTTACCGCCACAATGCCTGCTGCTAGAACAAAGTAAGTAGAGATATTTCCTCGATATTGTTTCATCGCCTCGATTTTATACACCGCTAACATTGGCATAATAAATAAGATCATTGCAATAACAGGCCCTGACAATGCTTCCATCATACCAAGAATACTTGGGTTCATGATCGCCGCCGCCCAGATTGAGAAGAACAGTGCTGCCACGCTGATACGATCAACACGCTTCTCAGATAGGTTAAAATGCTTGTTAATTAAACCATTTAAGCTTTCACGCGCACCTAAAAAATGCCCAAGGAAAGATGAAGTGATAGCAACAAACGCTACTAAAGGACCAAGTGTTGCAATAAATGGATTATCGGTTGCGTTCGCTAAGTAAGACAATACGGATACGTTTTGTTCTTTTGCTTGAGCCAATTGTTCAGGTGACAGTGTTAGTACACAGGAAAATACAAAAATAAGAACAAAGGCAATCAGCATAATGCTAGTGCGACGAAGAATAACTTCGGATTTGGCATCTGCCTGCTTACCGTAATGGCGACGTTGTACATTTGCAAAGCTTGAAATTGCAGCTGCGTGACTAAACGAGAAAATCACTACAGGAACTGCTAACCACATAGTGCTAGCAAAAGCTGACGCTTCTGGCACATCCATGACAGGCATGGTCCAGTTCGGTATTAAGTAAAATGATAGAAAGGCAAGAATGGCAACAAGTGGGAACACCATGATGGCAAAGGCCCGTAGCATTACTTTTTCACCCGCCATCATAATAGCAATTAGTGCAAACACTAGTACGCCAGAAAGCAAAGGTCTAGGTAAAGAAGCCATATCAGCCTGATTTACCATGAAGCTATCTACTGTGTTTGTTATTCCAACCCCATATATCAACAGGATCGGGAAGATCGAAAGAAAATACAGCAGTGAAATAGAACGACCTGCTTTTGCGCCGAAGTGCTCTTCCACTACATCAGTGAAGTCTGCGTTTTTGATCTTAGAAGATAGTACAAAACGAGCTAAGCCACGGTGCGCAAGATAGGTCATTGGAAAAGCAAGTACTGCCATCGCGACTAAAGGCCAAAAACCACCAATCCCAAGGTTAATTGGCAGAAACAGGATGCCTGCGCCAACGGCTGTTCCAAATAGGCTAAGAACCCAATGTGTATCATGTTTTGACCAAGCTGTGGTTGTGTTTATTTCACTAGGATTTAAGGCATTTCGAGATTCTTTCACTTTAAAACTCGCTTTTATAAAAATAATAATGCTGAAAATGGTAAAGGTTTTAGTGTTTATTATCACACGCGAAGCTTGGTGAATAATGCTGTGAATTTGGGGTGGTTGTAAATTATCCAACTATGAATTTTTCAATAAACCAGAATAAAGTTCTTAAATGTGATGCATTTAATGGTTATATGTATTGAAATTTTCATCTTGTGTGGTTTTTGATTTTGCGGTTAAAACTTAATCACGGATGTATGTTCTAAGTGAGTTAGGCCTAATTTTCAGGAAGAATATTACATTTCTTAAGCACTTAATTGAGATGTTTGTGTCCCGTCATTTAGATGAGATTTAGGTATACTGCTGCCATTCATGTTAAAGAAGGAGTCATTGAATGGACATCTTGTCTGCGCAAAAAGAGGACTTATTTGCCATATATAAGCTCGAAAATACTTTATTTGGAGAACACGCCTATCCTCAATTTTTCTTTCGGCAAGCTTTTGATTGTTGGGGAGAGAGTTTACTGGTAGCAAAAGAGGGAGAGCAGGTCGCAGGGTATATATTGCTAACGACTAGCACAAATGCACATCAATATTGGATCATGTCATTGGCCGTCGATATTCAACATAGAGGTAAAGGTATTGCGCGTTCCCTCCTAGAAAACGTTATTGCGTCGTTGACGTTAGGCTCAAGCGTGAAATTGACTGTCGATCCTAAGAACCAACCTGCATTGTCTTTATACCTCTCCCTTGGCTTTAAAACGTTAGAAGAAGAAGCGCATTATTTTGGTGACGAAGAATCCAGGTTAGTTATGGAATTAGTAAAGTAATACTGCACGATAATGACCGAAATTTGCACACAATCAGTGCGTAGCATTACGTTGCTATAATTGGTTTTAAGCTAACCCTTTGTATGGTAAGGGTTTTTAATCTTGGCACCTCACTTGCTTTACATAAACGTTCATCGATAACTCGATGCGCCGCTCTTAATAGCAGGCGAGAGCGGTATAGGGTATTACTTTTTGAAAATGTACTAACAGCGTTAAAGGCATTGCTGCCTCTCTCGATTCGGGAGAGGCTTTTTTTTGCTAGTAAGTTGGGCTGAATCGCACTGGAGGTGTTATGTCGCAAGGATGCAAAAAAACCACTTGTCCCTATTGTGGTGTTGGATGTGGTGTCGAGGTCAATGCGAAAGGAATCGTTGGGGATGCGTGTCATCCTGCAAATGCGGGATCACTGTGCGTGAAGGGTGTCGCGCTGGCAGAGAGCTTGAATATGCCTTCGCGCTTGTTGTATCCAAAGCTTGTCACCAAGCAACGACCTCAAGGGCAAGAGGTGCAATGGCAACAAGCCACGGATCTGATTGCTGAAAAGATTCATCAAGCGAAAGCGGAGTTTGGACCGGATTCCATCGCGATGT
Organism: Vibrio sp. Vb0937; assembly: GCF_033338855.1. Taxonomy (NCBI): domain Bacteria; kingdom Pseudomonadati; phylum Pseudomonadota; class Gammaproteobacteria; order Vibrionales; family Vibrionaceae; genus Vibrio; species Vibrio sp. Vb0937. Next base: position 47,343 of record NZ_JAWOTK010000002.1, read on the forward strand.
ACGTGTCAGGGCAGTTGTTAACGGAAGACTATTACGTCGCCAACAAACTCATGAAAGGCTATGTTGGCAGCGCAAACATCGATACGAACTCGCGTTTGTGTATGTCTTCGGCGGTTGCGGCTCATGTACGAGCATTTGGTGAAGATGTCGTTCCCGTCAATTACGACGATATTGATAAGACTGAGCTATTGATCATTTGCGGTGCTAATACCGCTTGGACGCACCCTGTTTTATTCCGACGTATTCAACAAGCGAGAGAAAACAATCCTAACCTCAAGCTGGTGGTCATTGACCCGCGTGAAACGGTCACCGCACAGCAAGCGGATTTGCATCTACCGATTAAAAACGATGGTGATGTGTCACTCTTCAATGGGCTGCTCAAGTTTCTTATTGAACAACAATTGATTGATTCTGAATACATAAATTCTTATACCGACGGATTTAATGCACTTAGAGAAGAAGTTTCTGATTTGCGTTACGATGTCACTAATTTGACGTCTTCCATTGGCATTTCAGAAGAAAAACTCACGACATTCTTCCAATGGTTTGCGCAAAGCCCAACCGCAATTACGTTGTTTTGCCAAGGGGTAAACCAAGCCGAAAATGGCGTCGACAAAGGCAATGCAATCATTAATGCACACTTGGCGACGGGTAAAATTGCCAAGTCAGGTTGTGGGCCGTTTTCTATTACAGGTCAGCCCAATGCGATGGGTGGGCGAGAAGTCGGTGGATTGGCAAACCAGTTAGCGGTTCATCGTGCTTTTGACGCAAAGTCTATAAAGCAAGTGCAGGCGTTTTGGGATTCACCAGAAATTGCCACTCAGCCCGGTTTAAAAGCTGTTGAACTGTTTGAGGCGGTAGAACGTGGTGAGATTAAAGTTCTGTGGATCATGGCAACCAATCCGGTTGTCTCTTTGCCCGATAACCAATTGGTGAAACGTGCACTAGAGATTTGTCCGTTTGTGATTGTTTCCGATATCACAGCGGATTCGGATGTCGCCCATTACGCAGACCTGTTGCTGCCCGCCGCTGGTTGGGGGGAGAAACAAGGTATGGTGACTAACTCTGAGCGTCGACTTTCAAGGCAGCGCCAGTTTCAAACGCCTCCCGGTGAAGCAAAATCAGATTGGTGGGCGATAAGCCAAGTTGGACAAGCTCTGTGTGCACTGGAAAAGACACAAAATGGCTTTTCGTTTACTTCAGAGCGGGCGGTATTCAGGGAATATGCAGCGATGACAGGCATGAATGCAGATTCACCATTGAAGCTAGATCTTTCTCAATACGCCAACTTAACCGAGCAAGAATACGAAGAGTGGGTGCCGACACAATGGGGAGGAGAGCGCCCTTTTGCTGATGGCATCTATTCGCACCCAGATGGTAAAGCGCGTTTTGTCGTGACCAGTGAATCTCCAACGCGTTTAGAGAGAACAAAAGGCTGGTGGCTCAATACGGGCAGACAACGCGACCAATGGCATACCATGACGCGCACAGGGCATATCGCACACCTTGCCGCCTCTGAGTTAGAACCAACCGTGTACATGAACACACTCTCTGCTACTCAAAATCGCTTAAAAGCAGGACAACTCACCAAGCTGTTTCAGCCTACTTCAAACACCGGTATTTATGCCAAAGTTGCCATTGATGAAGGTTTAGGTTTTCAGGAGCTGTTTATGTCAATGCACTGGGCGGGTCGATATGGCGGTGAAAGCAGTGTTAACGCGATAGTAAATAGTGCAAAAGACCCTATTTCCGGGCAGCCTGCGTTTAAGTCATCTTATGTTGAAGTGCAAGACGCAGCGGTAAAAACCTACGGTATGTTCATCGGTACACAGTTTGATTCCGGCAAGTTTCTCTACAGCGCATTTCAAGCAGAAAGCAATTTGGGCATTTGGCGCTTTGCACACGATAAGGGACCAAAGAAGCAGAGTTTTTGTCGAACGGAAAAGAGCCGCAGAATTACGATAGATATTGCCCAGGGTTGGCTCGCGGTGGATTACGACCTTGTTGGAGACGTTCGTATCATTCGCTCTGTTTTAGTGGTGTCTAGCGAACCGATTCAAACTGACTACATCAACTTTACTGGCTTGATTGGCAAGCCGATGGAGCTATCGCAACTGCTTACCATCACTCAATCGCAAAGCTGCGCCAAACTGGTTTGTAGTTGTTTCCGCGTCACCGATAAACAAATACATGACGCGATGGAGAAACAAGACTGCACTTCATTGACCCAACTTCAAAACAAACTCAAATGCGGCACTAACTGTGGCTCGTGCGTCTCTCAAATCAAACAAATGGTCGACAGCCATCAGCATCAAAAGGGCAAACAGCAAGCGAACCAGCAAAGTCTGGCTATTCAAATAAAGTAAGTCATAAAGAGGATAAGCACATGGAAGCGCCTTATCAAAAGTCTTGGTTTAAGAAAGGACAAGCGAGTCAGAAACAAGAACGCTCGTCTCGTTTTTCTAAGCATGATCAAGCAAGCAAACTGAACCAACTTTTAGAAGACCATTCAGTAGACCTGGACGCGAACCACAAAGGTTTTGTCTCGATTGTAGGAGCAGGGCCGCACGATCCTGACTTGTTAACGGTAAAGGCTGTGAAAGCGATTATGTCGGCAGAGATTCTGCTGTACGACCGTTTGGTTAACAAAGATATTTTGGAGTTGGCTTCGCCACAAGCCGATTGGATTTACGTGGGCAAACGATGCGGACAACCTAGCATTGGTCAGGAAGAAATTTGTGACTTGATGGTATCGCTCGCTCAACAAGGAAAGCGAGTTGTACGCTTAAAAGGGGGAGATCCTTTTGTATTCGGCCGTGGAGGTGAAGAGGCGTTAGCACTCGTCAAACACTCAATCGCGTACGAAGTCATCCCCGGTATTACTGCTGCGATTGGATGTTCAGCAAACAGCTTGATTCCGCTGACTCATCGTGGCGTTGCTCGTAGCGTTACCTTTGTGACGGGGCAAGTGGTAACAGGCGCATTTGAAGCGTGGAGCCAACTGATGCAAAGCGGACAAACGTTAGTCTTCTATATGGGGTTAGAAAAGTCATCGCAAATACAAACGGGATTAATCAACTCCGGTTTGAGAGAAGATTTCCCAGTCGCGACCATCACTCATGGTTGCAGCCCTCAACAACAAGTGCATGTTACACAACTCAATCAGCTCAATGATTTATCGATTACACTTAAAGGCGTGAGCCCAGCATTGATTGTGATGGGAGAAGTTGTCAAACTGCGCGAACAACTAATAGAAACCGTACAGTCAGTGACGGAATACGAGGGAATATGAGCAGCATTTTGGAATGTATTAGAACAGTCGGTCGTGGCGAACGTGGTAGAAAACCACTGAACTTTGACCAAGCGTTTCGAGTTATGAATGAATACCTAAACGGTGAGTGCGACGACGATCAGATGGCAATGTTATTGATGCTGATCCGTGTACAGAACGAGACTCAACAAGAAATCGCTGGCTTTGTGAAAGCATTCCAATCCCGCATGCCTGCTATTGGTGCAGACATCGACTGGCCTTGTTATGCAGGTAAACGTGAAGCGGCAGGTCAACCTTGGCACCTGTTGGCAGCGAAGATCCTCGCCGATAATGGTCATAAAGTGTTGATGCACGGCTATCATGACCGTCAATCTGGTCGTTTGCATGCCGAAGATTACCTCGACAAGTTCGCTATCAAGAAAGCGGAATCAGCAGAAGACGCAAAGCGTGTGTTAGAAACACAAAACATCGTGTATCTGTCGCTGAGCGCGTTTGCTCCTCAAGCAGAAACCATGATCGGTTGGAAGAATCGTTATGGGCTTAGAACGCCGATTAATACCGTGGTACGAGCACTGAATCCGGGGCAGGCGACGGTTGGTATTCGTGGTAGCTTTCATCCCGGGTTCCAACAACTTCATGCTGAAGTCGAATTCGAGATTGGCAAAACCGCTCATGCCGTTGTGTCATTCAAAGGACAATCGGGTGAGTCCGAATACAACCCGAAAGTAAGCCAAACGGTATGGCTAAGCCAAACAAGCGGCGTGACATCGCATTACTGGACGGAACAAATGCTGTCTGAGGTGCCAATGCCTGCAAACTGCCCGTTTGGAACGTCAGAAGACGACATGAACCAAATGGCAAATACGGTTCTTGCCACCATGACAGTGGTGCTATTTGCACAAATGCATGACAGGGAAAAAGCATTCGAACGAGCTTTCTCGTACTGGCAAGCCTATTGCGGCCAGCAATAAGATACTATTGTCAATTAATGTAAAACCAACGACGCAAAGTTGTTGAATCTGAATCCATTATCTATTGTTTGAAGAAGGTAAAAGATCCTAGCTCGCCAATGATGTGTTTCACCACCTTGCTCCGTATCAGAGTGGTGAAACCGCAGTTTTAGCCTCAATCGCGTTCGTTTTTAGCTTCGCGTTTGAGAATGAGAAAATCCCATATGGTAAGACACAGAGGACATGGATAATGGTTCTAAAGCATACCACTCCTAGTGAAAAGGCTTCTCATCCGATCCCGCAAGAAGCCTTCGATTGGTACGACGAATACGCCCACGGAAAAATCTCGCGCCGTGAGTTTCTAAATAGGCTGGGTGGCCTTGCTGTGCTTGGCTTTAGCATGACAGCACTGGTCGATGCGTTAACCCCGAATTACGCACTCGCAGAACAAGTTTCATTTAACGATCCTGACATCAAAGCAACTTACGAAACCTTTCCATCTCCAAATGGGCATGGAGAAGGGCGTGGTTATTTGGTGATGCCACAGAAGAAGACCTTAAAATCGCCGACCGTGTTGGTGATTCATGAAAACCGAGGTCTGAACCCTTATATTAAAGATGTCGCAAGACGACTTGCAAAAGATGGCTTTATTGCTTTCGCTCCAGACGCACTTTATCCACTCGGCGGCTATCCGGGGAACGACGATGAGGGTCGCGCCATGCAGAAAGAGATGGACAGAGCAAAGATCGAACAAGACTTTATCGCAGCCGCTAACTTTCTCAAACAATACGAGGGTGGCAACGGTAAATTGGGCGCGGTTGGATTCTGCTTCGGTGGATACATTGTCAACATGCTTGCGGCGGTAATGCCAGAAGAACTCGATGCAGGTGTGCCTTTTTATGGAACACCCGCGGCGCAAGAGATCCAAAAGCAAGTCAAAGGGCCATTGATGATTCACTTTGCAGGGCTCGATAAGCGTGTTAACGACACATGGCCTGCTTATGAGCAGCAATTGATCGCAACCGACGCACAGTATCAAGCGTTAATGTATGAGAACGTCAACCACGGCTTCCATAACGACTCAACAGCACGCTACGCACCGGAAGAAGCAGCACTCGCTTGGGAGCGCACACTCGGCTTCTTCAAAGAACATCTCGCCTCTAGTTAAAGCGCGTCTACTTTAGTTGGCACATTCCTTGTTATGTCTCTCTTAGTGAGTGAGATATAAACAAGGAATGTGCATGACTCAATCAACGTCAAAAACACCCATCATAGTATGCTGCGATAGCCTCCTAGAGCAGGCTCGATTGTCCGGCTTATTGAGCAAAGATTACGACAACATCATGGGTTGCCAATTGGCACAATTAGAAACGCTTATGCAGCGAGAACCGTCAGCAAGCGTTGTGGTTGGATGGCAGCAACCAACCGCGGAGCTGCGTTTGATCGTCGATTTCTGCCGCAGAAAATCGGCACCACTTCTTATCGTCTTAAAGCAATTATCATCCAATGATATCAATCGGTTATCAGAAAAAATGGACTATGTTCTCATGCCACATGATAGTGAGTTTGCACTTCAACCTTGGATTGAACATGCGACATTAGTGAGAGCGAAATTCGAAAGTATGCAATCGGAAATTGAATCGCTGACCCACAAGATTGAAGAGCGCAAGCTGGTGGAAAAAGCCAAAGGTCTGCTGATGAAGATGCACAGCGTTGATGAAGATCAGGCTTATAAAGCACTTAGAAATTCGGCCATGCAATCGAGCCAAACGCTCGCACAAGTTGCCAAGAATTTGATAACTACTTTGGAAGTGTTGGATTAGTTGCTCTACCACTTTGGGGTTAGGGTGCGTTTTCTAACGTGGTGCGTGTTGCACTATCAGCAAGCAATAACAGGGAATAACAAACGGCAATATATACTAATTTATTGTATTTACTGTGAAAAATAAGTTGGCACAGTAATTGGATTAGTAGAATTGGGTTTATTGTTGAATCGCTTATCTCAATTATCAACGGCGGTAATTGTAGACTTAGCAACGGCGCTACTGCTCTTCGGAGTAGTGGCGCTTTTTTTATGGGAGCAAACCAATGAAATGGAGTTCGATGCTGAAAGTGTCAGCAATTTCGTTATCGGTATTCACCACGGTCAGCGTAAAGGCAGAGTTGGGTGAACCAGAAATTGAAGACCTGAAGTTTGGTTTTATTAAGTTAACCGATATGGCACCGCTGGCGGTTGCTTATGAGAAAGGCTTTTTTGAAGACGAAGGCTTGTACGTCACTTTAGAAGCGCAAGCAAACTGGAAGGTGCTATTAGACCGAGTCATCGACGGTGAGCTTGCTGGCGCGCACATGCTTGCTGGTCAGCCATTGGGCGCAACGATTGGTGTTGGCACAAAAGCAGAAGTGATTACTGCGTTCAGTATGGATTTGAACGGCAACGCAATCACGGTTTCCAATGATACTTGGGAGCAGATGAAGCAATACATTCCAAAGCAACCAGATGGCAAGCCAGTTCACCCAATCAAAGCGGATGCACTGAAGCCTGTGGTCGACAGCTATCTGGATAAAGGCAAACCGTTCAACATGGGGATGGTGTTCCCTGTATCGACGCACAACTATGAGTTGCGATACTGGTTAGCGGCAGGTGGGATTCATCCAGGCTTTTACGCACCAGACTCAGGCGACAACAGTGGCCAGTTGGATGCTGACGTTCTTTTGAGTGTTACACCGCCACCACAAATGCCAGCAACAATGGAAGCGGGCACGATCAAAGGGTACTGCGTAGGCGAACCATGGAACCAACAAGCCGTATTCAAAGGTATTGGTACGCCAGTCGTGACCGATTACGAGATCTGGAAGAACAACCCAGAGAAAGTGTTTGGTGTTTCCAAAGCTTGGGCTGAGAAGTATCCAAACACGCACATTCGCGTAGTGAAAGCCTTGATTCGAGCGGCACATTGGTTGGATGAAAACGACAATGCCAACCGCCAAGAAGCAGTGAAGATGCTATCAAAAAGCGAATACGTTGGAGCCGATGCCGAAGTTATCGCCAACTCGATGACGGGCACATTTGAATACGAGAAAGGCGACAAACGAGACGTGCCAGACTTCAACGTGTTCTTCCGTCATAACGCCACGTACCCGTACTACAGCGATGCGATTTGGTACCTGACCCAAATGCGTCGCTGGGGGCAAATCTCAAGCGAGAAATCCGATGATTGGTACATGGATGTGGCGAAAGAGGTGTATCGTCCAGATATCTACCAACAAGCAGCTCAAGCGCTAATTGAAGATGGAGTGTTGAGCAAAAAAGACTTCCCAGATTTCAGTGCTGAAGATGGTTTCCGTGCGCCACAAACACACTTTATCGACAACATCGTTTATGACGGTCGCGAGCCAAATAAATATCTAGAGAAGTTCTCTATCGGGCTTAAAGGAAAAGACAAGGTTTAACCATAACGATAAACGCCACAGGCGAGGGAATTCGCTTGTGGCAACAAGGATGTAAATTTCTTAGGAGTGAGTATGTCTAGTAATGTCATTTCCCTGTTTCCTGCTAAGCAGGTAGTGAACCGAAGTCGGCTGGTGCTTTTGCCCGTCATTGGCTTGCTGATCTTTTTGGCAATGTGGCACTTAGCAGCGAGAGAAGTGCAAACTTCATTAGGTACGCTACCGGGACCTGTGCAAACTTTTCAGCAGTTCAGCAACCTTGTCGATGAGCATTGGCAAGAGCGAGAAAAGGAACAAGCGTTTATCGAACGTCAGGAAAAACGTAATGCTGCGAAGTTAGCCAAGAATCCGGACGCGGAAGTGAAGATTCGTCCCTACACAGGTAAACCGACGTTCTTCGACCAAATCATAACAAGCTTAGTGACCGTAACTGCGGGCTTTTTGCTGGCGACGGTTATCGCGATTCCGCTTGGCATCGTGCTTGGTCTTAATCAAGGGCTGTATCAAGCGTTCAACCCAATCATTCAATTGCTTAAGCCTGTTTCACCTCTAGCTTGGCTGCCTATCGTTACTATGGTTGTAAGTGCCACTTATGTGAGTGATGACCCGATGTTTGCTAAGTCGTTCATTAACTCTCTGATCACAGTAGCGCTATGTAGCTTATGGCCGACGCTGATTAATACCGCTGTGGGTGTAACGAGCGTTGATAAAGACTTAATCAACGTGAGCAAAGTGCTCCAACTTTCGTGGTGGCAGCACATACGCACCATCGTTTTACCTTCTGCCATTCCAATGATCTTCACCGGTTTACGTCTCTCTTTAGGTATCGCTTGGATGGTATTGATTGCGGCAGAGATGCTCGCGCAAAACCCAGGGTTAGGCAAATTCGTTTGGGATGAGTTCCAGAACGGCAGTTCGGCATCATTGGGGCGCATCATGGTGGCAGTCATCACCATTGGTTTTATCGGTTTGATGCTCGATAGAGGCATGTTGCAACTTCAAAAGTGGCTGTCTTGGAATAAACAACAAGCGTTGAGATAAGGGAAACGATCATGGAAAAAGCATTATTAGATCTGACGCGTTTAGGGATGCGATTCCCAACGCCAGATGGCGAGTTCATCGCGCTTAAGAACGTTGATTTACAAATCAATAAAGGTGAGTTTGTATCGCTGATTGGCCACTCTGGCTGCGGTAAATCAACGGTATTGAACTTAGTCGCAGGGCTACACATGCCAACAGACGGCGGCGTGATCGTCGATGGACGAGAGGTGGCAGGGCCGGGACCTGACCGCGCAGTGGTGTTCCAAAACCATTCATTATTGCCTTGGTTAACCGTGTATCAAAACGTTGAGTTAGCTGTAAAACAAATTGCCGTCAAAAAGGGCAAAGAGTGGATTCAGGAACAAGTGAATCACTACTTGGAGTTGATTCAAATGCAGCATGCTGCGCACAAAAAGCCGGATGAAATCTCGGGCGGTATGAAGCAGCGAGTCGGCATTGCGAGAGCACTGGCACTTCAACCAAAGGTTTTGCTGATGGATGAACCATTTGGCGCGTTGGATGCGTTAACACGTGCGCACTTACAGGATGCACTGATGAAGATTCAAGCCGAGCTAAACAATACCGTCATCATGATTACCCATGACGTGGATGAAGCGGTGCTGCTATCCGACAAAATCGTGATGATGACTAATGGACCGGCAGCAACCATTGGTGAAGTGTTAGAAGTGAATCTACCTCGCCCTCGTGAGCGTGTCGCACTGGCGGATGATGCGCAGTATCAGAAGTGTCGACAAGCGGTGCTGAAGTTCCTTTACGAGAAGCAATCCAAAGTCGAGATTCCTGCTTCGAAAGAAGACAAACCCAAAACCGCAGCGCAAACGGCATAAGGAGGCAGCGATGAACAGTCCTTTAACGATTCCAGTAAAGAACGCATTGAGCCACATCGTTGTGGTAGGCAACGGTATGGTCGGGCAACACCTCGTCGAGCAATTAGTGCAGAAAAACGCGCATTTGGAGCACCGAATTACCGTGATTGGTGCAGAGCGCTTTATCGCGTATGACCGTGTACAACTTTCTTCTTTATTTGCGGGTAAGTCTCATGATGATTTGATGCTGAGTAACCAAGAATGGTACGACATGCATGGCATCCAACTCGTACTTGGCAGCCAAGTAACAGGCATCGACAGAGAGCAAAAGCGCATTCTGCTTGATGGTGAAGATGTGCTGGGTTACGACCAACTTGTGCTCGCGACCGGTTCTTACCCGTTTGTGCCGCCAATTGAAGGTAAAGACCGAGACAACGTGTTTGTCTATCGCACGCTTGATGATCTTTCACAAATCAAAAAGGCATGTGAAGGCGCAAGAACAGGCGCAGTGATTGGCGGCGGCTTGTTGGGTTTAGAAGCGGCAAACGCACTCAAACTATTGGGGCTAGAAACTCATGTTATTGAGTTTGCACCTCGCCTCATGCCCGTGCAGTTAGATGATGGTGCTGGCTTAGTGCTAAAAGAGAAGATTGAAGCACTAGGGCTAACCGTTCACACCTCAACGGGTACGGAACGAATCTGCGATGGTGAAACGGCTAAGCATCGTATGGTGTTTAAAGACAAAGATCCTCTCGAAGTGGATGTGATTGTCTTCTCCGCAGGCATTCGTCCTCAAGATGAGTTGGCAAGGCTGGCTGAGCTAGAAATAGGCGAGCGAGGCGGCATTGTGATTAATAACCAATGCCAAACCAGCGATGAGAACATTTACGCGATTGGCGAATGTGCCCTTTGGGAGCAGAAGATCTTTGGTTTAGTCGCACCCGGTTACACCATGGCGAGAACCACTGCCGATGTCTTGACTGGTATGCCAAGCGAAGGTTTTAAAGGCGCAGACATGAGCACCAAGCTCAAGCTACTTGGGGTGGATGTGGCGTCTATCGGCGATGCACAAATGCAAACCGAAGGCGCACAGGAAATGGTGTTGCAAGATGCGGTTGCAGGCATCTACAAAAAGCTGGTGGTTGATGCGAGCGGCACCCAATTGCTTGGTGCGATTCTCGTTGGTGACAACAGCGACTACGATGCGCTCTTACAGTGTTATTTGAACAAAACGGTTCTACCAGACCACGCAGCGAACCTGTTGTTTGATACCGGAATGCTTGATGGAGAGATGCCAGACAGCGCCATCATCTGTTCTTGTCACAACGTCACAAAAGGCGACTTAGTTGCCGAGATACAAGCTGGCACTACCAACCTGACGGACCTTAAAGCCAACACCAAAGCCGGTACTGGCTGTGGTGGCTGTAGCAATATGGTCAAGTCGGTATTGGATACTCAACTGGCAGCCATGGGGGTAGAGGTTAACAACCACCTTTGTGAGCACTTTGAGCTCAGTCGCCAAGAGATGTTCCATATTTGCCAAGTGGAACAAATCAAAGACTTCGACACCTTAATTGCACTGCATGGCAAAGGGCATGGGTGTGATATCTGTAAGCCGACAGCAGCATCTGTGTTTGCTTCTTTGTGGAATGAACACATCATGGAGCCTCAACATCAATCTCTGCAAGATTCTAATGATGCCTTTATGGCAAACCTGCAAAAAGACGGCTCTTACTCGATTGTACCTCGTGTTCCGGGCGGTGAAATCACACCAGACAAACTCATCGTGCTAGGCGAAGTTGCTCAGCAATACGATCTATACACCAAGATCACTGGCGGTCAGCGCGTGGATTTATTTGGCGCGCAGTTAGAACAGCTTCCTGAAATCTGGCAAACCTTAATCGATGCTGGTTTTGAAACAGGGCACGCCTACGGAAAATCGGTCCGCACCGTGAAATCTTGTGTCGGTTCTACTTGGTGTCGTTATGGTGTTGATGATTCGGTTGGGTTAGCCATTGAGTTAGAGAACCGCTACAAAGGATTGCGAGCGCCCCATAAGCTTAAGTTTGCCGTATCGGGCTGTACTCGCGAGTGTGCAGAAGCGCAAAGTAAAGATATTGGGGTGATCGCTACTGAAAACGGCTGGAATCTATACGTTTGTGGTAATGGCGGCATGAGACCACGACACGCTGATTTATTTGCATCCGACTTATCCAAATCAGAGTTGATCACCATGATCGACCGAGTATTGATGTTCTACGTCAGCACCGCAGATCGCTTGCAGCGTACGTCGGTGTGGATGGAGAACATGGAAGGGGGCCTAGATTACCTTAAACAAGTGATTTTGGATGACTCTCTCAACCTATGTGATTCATTGGATGAGCAAATGGCGCGAGTCATAGATACCTATCAATGTGAGTGGAAGAGTACGCTGGATAATCCTCAAAAACTGCAACGCTTCCGTCCTTTCTTGAACAGCACGTCGGGCAGCAAAGTCTTGCCGTACCAACGTGTGCGCGGTCAGCGTATTCCAGTGAAACAGGAGGTGTAAATGGCAGCTTTAACCAAAGTGAAATTGTGTCAGCTTGATGACTTAATGCCGTTTATCGGTGCTACTGTATTGATTGAAGGCGAGCACGTTGCGCTATTCTACATTCCAGATAGCGGTGTTTACGCCGTTCAAGATTGGGACCCAATTGGTAAGGCTTATGTGATGAGTCGAGGGATTGTCGGTGATATTGATGGAGAGATGTGTGTTGCGTCACCACTGTACAAACAGCATTTCAGCTTAAAGAGCGGGCAATGTTTGGAAGACGAAGTGCACTGTCTAAAAACGTGGCAAGTAACGGTAGACGATAATCAGGTTTGTTATTTAGTCGAATAATGATCCTCGAAATTAGCTTGCTCGATATGAGTAAATTCTTAGCGTAAGAGACAAGCGAATAAAGCTCCAGAGACAGTACAGTATGGCTCTGGAGCTTTTTACTATTTGGAAGGATTCACTTGTAGTTCGGTATAGCCAGTCGAGTCGTCCATCGTTCTGGTGAACTCAAGTTCTGAGTAAGAATGGATGATCAATTCTGCGGTAGTATCAATCACTGTGCCTTCCAGCAAATGCCCACCCCAGACTCGTCCTTCACGATCAGACACCGAGATATGAACGTGCTGATGTTCAGGCGTTAGGGTTCCCATCACAGAGACGATTTCAAATGGCTCTTGTTTGGTTAACGTACTCTCTGCACCTGCCAAACGAAGGTTGAGGTCAGAGACACAACCAACGCATGAGGCAATCGAGCCTGCTTTGATACCATGTTGCTCGACCAATTTCGCTAGGCTCAGCTTTAAGTCCATGCCTTTGGTAAGACGTACTGCTATCACTTCAATCGACATGTCACTTCCTAATCAAAACCAGCAAGCAGGAAAGCGCCGTATCCAAGTCGGCATAACGTTTGGCTTTGCCAAGTACGCGCATGCCTTGCATGTTGTTGAGAACAAAACGAGCGAGTTCTTCTGGTTTCAGCGTTTTCGGCACTAAGGTTTCTTTCTGCGCATTGGTCAGCGCATCCGCAATGATGTCGATAAGATGGTCAAACAAAAAATGCCCTTTGCGCAGTACGTCATCGTCTTCGCCAGCGTGCTCAATCAACGCATTTTGAATAAAGCACCCACAGTTGCGTTTGCGTTGCAGCTCAGCAAAAGATTTAAGGAACGACTCCAACTCAGGTAAAGACGCGTCGTCTTTTTCCAAATCATTCAGTGACGGTAGCGAGACCTTTTTCAAGTAGGTATCGAGCGCTTCGTAGTAGAGCTGTTGCTTGTCACCATAGGTGTTGTAAAGACTGAAGCGGTTGATGTTCAACTCGTCGGTGAGATCCGAGATAGACGTGTTCGCAAAGCCTTTGCGCCAAAACACATCCATAGCCACGAGAAGCTTTTCATCTCGGTCGAAGTTGGCTTTTCTTGCCATAAATTACCTGCCTGGGTCTGCTTATCGGGTAATTAAATTGCTTTGGAGGGATGGTACAGAGAACCTCTAGCGTTCGAACTGAACCAATATGATGAATACCCATCTATTCTTGGGTATCAGCCTCCAAATTCATGTGAACTCACAAACGGCATCAAAAATCTCGCTCAGCAAACAGACCCACAACTGTTTGAAAATTTTTGATAGTGAAGTTCTTGACTGATCGTTTATAAACTGGCTACAGTATATCCTAACCAATCGGTTAGAAAAAGATAAAAGGATGTGAAATGAAGCTCTATGAAACCGCAATGACTCCAAGTTGTAAGCGAGTTAGCATTTTTCTAAAGGAAATCGGTGGCGAGGTTGAGCGAATTGCGCTGAACGTTCGTGAGGGCGATAACCTATCTGAACCGTTTAAATCGAAAAGCGTGAACGGCAAAGTGCCTCTACTGGAACTGGATGATGGTACGACGATCTGTGAAAGCGTGGCGATTTGTCGTTACCTAGATGAAGCGTTTGAAAATGATCTGGCGCTGTTTGGTGCTAACCAGCTCGAACGTGCTCAGGTGGAAATGTGGCATCGTGTGGTGGAGTTCCAAGGACTAAATGCGGCATTTCAGGCGTTTCGAAACATGACCGGAGTTTATGGAGACAGAGAACGTTGCGTTGAAGCATGGGGCGAAGAATCAAAACAACGCGTCTACGAATTTCTGCCTGTCTTAGACAAGCGCCTTGAACATAATGATTTTATCGCCGTAGACCATTTTACTATCGTCGATATAACAGGCTTTATTTTGATCAGTTTCGCAATTAAAGGCCTAGAAATTGATGTGCTATCGACGTCGCCAAGCATTGCTCGATGGTATAACCAAATTTTAGCTAGACCTGCATTTCAGAGTTAATGTATTGCAGCGAGTGGATGATAGCTCGCTGCTACCACCTTACAGGTTCTTAACTCAGCAGGATATTCAAATTTTTTCAGATTTTTCTTATTTTTTCTCCTATCGCCTATAATTGGAAAAACAACCTCAATTTGCTTCGTTGCGTTTTAGAGCCTCGAGCTCTTGGTCCGTAGACGCTCTCTTTCATCATGGAAAGTCTAATAATAGACAAGGAGAGGTCATGAATATTCAAGTGAAAACTATCAATAATATTCTAATAGCCCTGTTAATGGTTTCGGTTTTTGGTCTATTCGCACTGTACCTCAATTACACACAGCAGAATGAACAGATTGAAAGGCTGCAAAGTCAGTTAATCGAAAAAGAGCATCAGATACTAATTTCTAATGAAGCGTTGTCTTACACTCGATATCAACACCAATTATTAGCCGAAGACTACAGCCGTTTTAGAAATGAGCAGTCAGTGACTAGTGTTTTGCGTTAGCCAGTATAGCAACCACTTTAAGGAGGCAGATGAAACCCATTCTTTTGGTCGATGACAGTAAAACAGTACTGCTTTACATCAGCAGTGCATTGGAAAAGCAAGGCTATGAAGTGCTTGCTGTTGAAGACGGACGAGCGGCGCTCGAAGTGCTAACCCACCGCCCTGATATTCAGTTTGTGCTGAGTGATTTAATGATGCCTGGAATTAATGGTATTGAATTGTGTCGCCAATTAAAATCTAAAGTTAGCGAACGTTACATTTTCTTTGTTCTACTGTCTTCTAGAAATGACCAAAGTTCGATCGTGAAAGGCATTGATGCTGGCGCAGATGATTTCGTAGATAAGAAGACGTCTGTAGAGGAACTTCAGGCCAGAATCCGTGCGGGGTTTCGTACTTTAGAACTGCACAACAAACTCGTTGAGAGAAATAAAGAGCTAGATGCGGCCTATCAAACAATCCACCAAGACCTACAGTCTGCGAGTCATCTGATGGAGCAACTACTCCCTTCTGAATCAACTATCCAAAATATACAGTTTAGTTATGTCTACAAACCATGCTCCCAGATTGGTGGTGATATGTTGGGGTATTTGGAGCTCGATGAACAACATGTTGCGTTTTATGTATTTGATGTTTCTGGTCATGGTATTTCTTCAGCTTTGATGGCTTTTTCTATTCAACAGACGCTATCTCAAAGTCAGGGGCCTGATTCGATCACGATGGAGTTGAGAGATGACGGCTATTGCGTAAGTGAGCCTGCATCTGTGATTGAACGGCTAAATCGGCGTTATCAGCAAACTAGAAACAGTCAACTTTACTTTACTATGGCTTACGCCATTCTTAACACAAAATCAGGGCAACTTAGCTATTGCACGGCTGGCCACCCCAGGATCTTAGTTTGGCGAGCGAGTACGAAAACGATGGAGCAGATAGGTGATGATAACTTTATCGTTGGTGCAATGCAGCCGATGGAATATAGCGGTAACCAAATTAGTCTAGATGAGGGCGATGCATTGTGGCTTTATTCGGATGGTTTGATTGAAGCGAGGCAGGGTGAGGAGATGTTTTCACTACAACGATTGGCATCGAGTATAAAAGCTGTTTGCACGCTGCCAGTTGAAGATCAAGTGGGAGACGTCTTTAAAAAAGTACAATCTTGGCACAACGAAGATGAGTTTGATGATGATGCCAGCCTTTTACAGGTAAAATGGCATGGTGAGAGGCTCGATTTTAAGGAAAAGAATGTCAAAGAGCGAATTTAAACGAACTTACGGGAGCTCCCTTACTCACTCACGAAGTGCGAGCAAAGACGTTGTTCGGTTTTTGATGGGTCATCAAATCCCCTTAAATGCAATTCAATCATTGGAGCTTTGTGTCGTTGAGCTCATGAATAACGCTTATATTCATTCTTACAGTGAAATAGAAGGCCTGCCAATTGAAGTGGAGTGTAGGGTTGGGGATGACCAAGTGTCCGGTTTCGTGGAACTGAGAGTCTCTGATTGCGGAGCGCCGATCAATGAAAAGACGTTCACCCAACATAAAAATAAACAGATTGAGGCACCTAACTTAATGGATGACGATAGTTGGTCCTCCTCTGGTCGCGGACTGATGTTAGTCGCTCAATTATCTGACCTGTTTAAATTGGAAAAAGGTTTCGAAAACAATACGTTTGTTGTCGTGAAAAGGAATTGGGAGAGAAACTAACAACCAAGCAAAGTCGATTTGCTTCACTTGGTCCCTAGCGTTAATCTGACGGTTGCGTTGTATATCATTGTTATTTTGTATTCGTTGTTGGTGCTGGTGATAGTAACGCCTCCAACTCTTCTGGTGTTAGAATATCACTGATGTTTAACATATTACTTTCATCATCTAGCGCCATCTTTGTACGGCTAAGTAAGTACCTTTTTTGAGTTGGTGTTAGGTCTTTGAGAGACTCAATCAACTCCCTGAAATTGCTATTATTCATTGCCATATTTCCCCCAGTTAAGCCTTGAATTTCTTTATTGCATATTCTTCAAGTAAGCGAAGATTTGTTGATTAATTGCAGCTAGCTCTTTAGTAACTATAGCTATATCTGAGCTATCTGGCGCTGTATCGTTTCTGGTTTTTTCTTCTATTCTTTGAAACGCAATGACCGCGGTGTCTTCTCCGAAACTCTCTAGAATGCCCTTTAAACTATGAGCTAATAGATAGAGTTCTGACCAACATCTGCTTGCATATAGCTCATCTATACGCTCTATATCATTCGTGTGATCTTCAAGGTATGTAGAAAAAACAGTGACGATGAGATCTACGTCGTTATCCATGTATGTATTGAGAACATCAAAATTAATCATGTATACCCCTATTAAACGTTGAGGTAGAGGAATGTTTCGGATAATGAAGGCTTAGCCGAAGGTATGAATGGCATAACCAGTATTTGAGCAGAAATAGTTTGCTTGTCGCTTGAGATAAACTTACAAAAAGAAAGTCATTGTTAAAGATATTTTGACTTATATCCAAACGGCAATGGTCGAAATGTAGGGATGAAAAAACTTCAACTCGCGTGTTTTTAACACAAGTAGCAAAGGGGACGTTTCCACGTAAAACGCCGAGTCGGTAAGTGTCTTGCAGTCCTAGTTTGAGGCTATCGTTACATACGGACGCCAGACGTTCGCCAACTTTGACTATTCCTTCAGTCAAGGCTAACTCTCCTCATTAAGTACAAGTATAAATTAGCAATCTAGTTGCATATTGGCAAGTAATCTGCGGCAAAAAAGGGACTCGCGTCCCTTTTGTATTACTAGCTTTGCTTAGAGTCCTGTTCTATTTGCTTCATAAGCTCGTTGGCTTTCTTCATAGCGCGTCTTGCGCTTGAAGTCCTTCGCTTATTAAGTAGTATATCGGAGAAGCGTAAGTATTTATCAGCAGTTTTGAATCTTAAATCGTTAACATCCTGAAAACCAATAGGAAAGTTTTTCGAGAACAGATCCACATCCTTCACCAAGTTATCGAGATGAGTTGTCGTCCTTGCCTTTTCTAGGCGAGAATAAAAGTTTTCAAACTCTTCTTGGAACAGGATTCTAGCGGCATCTTCTGGAAACGGTAGAGGGCTGTTGGAATCTAGCGCTGTCTCATATAATTTCATTTCCAGCACTGCATCTTTCATCGCATTACTTATCTGTAAGTTCTCTTGATGCTCTTCTACGTTTGAAAAGAAGGTGTTCCCAACCTTAATAAGAGCAACAAGTGCAGCTGCGTCTTTCTTTTGGAGTGCTTCAGTGAGGTGCTGACCGAAAACATCGCTAGATAACGAACTTGGCGTGAAAGGATAACCTTGATGAATCTGATTTAACTCATCCTTGAGCTCATAGATGGATTTAATGCCATCTTCTTTACTGTACCGAGACTTTTCAAGTTGACTGTTGATTTGCCTTGCTATCGAAAGTAACGTGGAGTGCTTGCTTGACTGAATATCTAAGGCAAGAACTTCTATTTTATGTGAGTCAGGGTAGTAGGTTTTTGCTTTATCAAGTATGGACTCAATTTCATCATAATTCGGGTAGTTGTTGGCATCAGAATTCAAAACCTGATCAATTTCAGATTCAAACTCGCTGAGAATATAGGTCTTGTGTAAGCGTAATAAGCCAGCCTTAACGACTGGATGTAAGCTTTTTTCACTATCAATCAGTGCCAAACTTTTTTCTGCTGGCGTATCAAGCTGCCACTCTTGTCCGGCAATTTGATCATTTTGCTTGCTAATAACGGTTTCCAAAGTTGCGATGGTTTCTTGTTGCTGCTGATAACCAAATACAATGCCGCTAACTAATAATATACTCGCTGCCGCGCCGCTAGCAATAGGCCAATAGCGCATATTCAATTTGCGTTTCAACTGCTCAGGGGTCAGCTCGTACGGAATGATGCCAGTTGAAAATACGCTTGAAAATATTGGCCACTTAGATGCAGGCATGTTAGTTGGTTTAGAGACCTTGATCTTCTTTTTGAGAGCTTCATTAACTGGAGTTCTTGCGTAAGGGTGTTTGCAACTCAATAACTCGTAAGCAATACAAAATAGAGCAAACATATCGTCGCTTAAGTTCGGTTCCTTACCGGATAACAGGTTGAGTGATGCATAGTTGGGAGTATAACCAAGCGTTTCAACATTTTCGGATTTACGTTTAGCCGCATATTGATCCTGCTTTAATTGATGAGTTTTAGATACACCAAAATCAAGCAACTTAACGTTACCCTCAGACGTTAAAATCACATTAGCGGGCTTTAGGTCGGCGTGCACTACACCAAGAGAGTGAGCATATGAGAGTGCATCGAGTACCTGATTTAGGATTGATAAAGTTGCATTAAACTTCAGCCCATGGGGCCTAGAACGCTGTATTAAACTCTCTAATGTTTCTCCGTTAATATACTCCATAACTAAAAAGTATATTTCGCCATCAACACCAAAATCAAAAACCCTAATGATATTAGGGTGGCTTAACCTTTGAGTTTGTTGAGCTTCACGTATTAACATGCGTGCAGTCTCTGGTTGAGAAGCAAACTCTTTCTGTAATATTTTTAACGCAACGTAGGGTGTTTCTGAACCTGAAGATTCAAGAATCCTATCTTTAGCTAAGTAAACATCGCAAAGCCCACCATGCCCAATAACCGACTCAATTTCATACCGATTTTTAACGGTCGCTCCTATTAAGCTTTCGTTAATAACATCTTTGTTATTATTTAATGAGTCATCTTTATTGTTTTTTTTCTTATTAACTAACGGAGTGTTTTCTTTTTGAGACAGTTTTGTATTTGTTTCATTTTTATTTTTAACGGAGGTTTCATTATTAGTGAGTCTGGTTGATTTAATTGCATTGTCTCGTTTTTGAGTCTTTACAATTTTAGTTTTATCTCCGCTTTCTTCGTTATTTATAGAATTGTTTTTATTACTGTCTTCCATCACAAGAACTCCGTATAAATGATGGGGGAATATATACCTTTCTGCTCAATGAAAAGTCATTATGTTAGAATTTCTCGGCCAAACTAACATTCGTTTTTTTATTGATGAAAGTCTAAGTGTCAAAAATTTGAACTTGGTTGGATAATTAAAATTGTTGAACAATACGTGATTGCTTTGATAAAAAAATGATTCATTATTCCGTGCATGATTTTCAATGGCAGTATTAAGATTTTTATTAATCTTACTGTTAATAAGAAAGTAGTTAATAATAAAATTAAAAATAATATCTAGCAGGTCTTTGGCGAGGTTTACATGAAGTTGGTTTTAACCATAACAAGTTTTCACAAATTTACTCCAGAGATTGAGAGTGAGTTCGTGTTTGAATCAAGTGATGAACATGCCAAGGTTACATTTGGTAGGTCTGAACAATGTGATTGGACACTACCAGATCCTGAAAGAGTGGTATCCGGAACCCACGGAGAACTGATTAAGTTTGGTGACAAATACTTGATAAAAGACCTCTCAACTAATGGTACTTTTGTAAATAATGCTGTAACTCCTGTGGGTCAAGGAAATGAAATAGCACTAAGCGATGACGATATGGTTAGCTTAGGGGATTATCAAATTTCAGTTTCTATTCAAACAGATACAGATGTAGTCAGTCTTGAGACAAGTAAAAGTCTTTCTAGCGCACCCCCTGAAGTAGTCTCAAGTCCATCGGAAGCAGAATTTGTTGACCTAGGCCTTAGTGCTAGTGAACTCTTAAACGAAAGTGTTCCTTCTGATTTTCAGCTAGATATTGGTTTAGTCGATGATTTTATTGATATCCCAAAGCCCGAAAAACAGAGCACCGTATCTGAAACTTTACCGAAAGTTAACCGACAATCAGAACACCTATCGACTCCCAACTTTGATACCAATGGGGGTGAACTTGCGGCTTTTGTTAGAGGGGTGGGTATAGATCCAATGATGATTCCCAACGATAACCGAGAGGAATGGTTCGAACAACTGGGGGAGTCATTTTCTTTGATGCTAGTTGGTTTAATGGAAACACTGCATAACAGAGCAGTGTTTAAACAAACAAATCGACTTAGTCATACCGCATTTCGTAAGTCAGAAAATAACCCTTTAAAGTTTTCTGCAAACTTAGAAGATGCGATTCATAACTTATATAACCGTCAAACCGCTAGCTTCTTAAAGCCAAATGCAGCCATTAAAGAAGCATTTAATGACATCGAAAGTCATGAGCAAGCCTTAATGAAAGGTGTTGAAGGTACGGTTTCGAGTGTTATGTCACTTGTTGAACCTACTTCTATATACTCAGATGCTTTAGCGAAAGACACGGTTATTAATAAGGTTATTCCAGCTAGGAAATATGCTCAAAGTTGGAAGAGGTTTGAGGATATTCATGAAAAGCTATCCGATGATATTATCAATAAAGAGTCTCCGTTCTATTTAGAAGACTTCGCTAAGCACTATGAATTAGCATTAAAAAACAAAGGCTAGGAATTAGGGTGATGAAAAAGTTTTACCAATATATTTTGTTATTAATTTCAATAGCTTTATTTGGGTGCTCAGCAGCGAACCTAGTTGTTGATCCATACTCAGATTTAGAAATAGCAGCAAGTCATAACATTAATCCTGATTCAAACGGCAGGCCTTCTCCTGTAGTGGTGTATGTATTTGAATTAACGTCAAATACCATTTTCGAAAGCCAGGACTTTTTTTCTATTTATGAAGAAAGTGAAAAAGTCTTAGGACCTGATTTAGTGAATAAATATGAAGTTTCATTAACTCCAGGTCAGAAAGAAACATATCAAGCAAGTATGTCTCCAAAGACAGAATATTTAGGCATTGTCGTAGCGTTTCGAGATATTGAAAACTCAAATTGGCGACAAGTCATTAAAGTGGATAAGACCGGTTACAACACATATCAAGTATTGTTAGAAGATCTGTCTTTGGTCGTTAAATAACGTTTAGTTGGCTAATTATAAATGACGCAATACTCCAAGACGGCTTGGTGCGAAGGAATGTTTTTACGTCCCCAGCACTTCCAACAACAAGAACGCGCAACCTCTCAAGAATTCAAGGGCTTACATCAGTTAGGTGGGGCTTACAATTGGGGAGTTTGGAAATGTCGAGTAAAAAAACACGCGCTAAAAGATGGTCTTATTGAACTTGAGCATCTTGAAGCTGTTTTGCCAGATATGACGTTGGTTAATACGTTAATATCCAACGATTCAGTTTCGCCTCTACTTATTGATAAAAACACTGAAAATACGTTAGTAAAAATAACTCTCCCTCTTTCAAGTGTTACAGGTAAAAACGTTTCGGATGTAAGCGAATCGATCGTCTCTCGTTATGTACTTCAAGATATCGACGTGATAGATAACCTTACAGGACAAGATGAAGAAACCATCCAAGTTGCAGCCCTTAACCTAGAGTTGAAAGCGAGTAATGACAAATTAGCGGGTTATGTGGAGTTACCTATCTTAAGGATCAAAGAGGTAACTCCTGAAGGGGAAGTTATACTAGACGATGAGTACGTTCCTCCGCTTATCAACCTCCTTAGCGACAAAGTTATGTCAGCTTATCTACGTAACGTTATCGCGATGACAAAGATGCGTGCTGACGTTATTGCACAGCGCTTGATTAAGGGTAAATCTGCATCGGCATCTGCTGTTGATTTCATCATGCTCCAAATGCTGAACCGATATGAGGCGAAGTTAAAGCATTTCAGTGAGTTAGATAGGTTACATCCACTGGAATTAGCGACGACACTTAAAGGTTACATTGGTGAGTTAGCCACTTTTTCTAATAAAACTAAAAGAGTCCCAAGTTTGCTTGCGTATGATCACTTAGATGTATCAAGTGTCTATAGCGAGTTGAATCAGATACTCAGTCAGTACCTCAGTGTTGTCCTTGACCAAACTGCGACCAAACTTCCGTTGGAACCTCGCCAATACGGTATTCAAGTGACGCCGCTTCCAGATAAACGCTTGCTTGAGTCATGCCAATTTGTGCTAGCAATTAAAGCAGACACCACAACAGATGAAATAAGACGCCTGGTCCCAGCGCAACTCAAGTTTGGCCCGGCAGAACAGATTCGCGATCTAATTAATAATCAGATCAACGGTATAAACGTAGTGCCGTTGAGTGTCGTCCCGAGACAGATTCCTTACCAAACGGGCTATGTTTATTTCGAAGTTGTCAAGAAAGGGCCATTTTGGATGAGGCTAAAAGATAGTGGCGGTATTGCGCTTCACCTATCAGGGCATTTTCCGAATGCTGAACTTGAGCTTTGGAGTATTAATCAATAGGCGCGCTCTGTATGGAACAAACGATAGTAAAACCAACACCGGGTGGAAGAGCACCCGCATCGAAACCACAATCAGAAAAGTCTGTGGATAATACCGTAGTTATCTCAAAAAGTCCTGAATTGGTGAACAATGATTCAGTGGTCGCTTATGGGAATAACTCTCTACTAGCAGAGGCGAATGGCCTGTTATCTATTATCGGTCAAATTCGCTCGACAGCGACTCATTCCGATCCGTTGTTTCTAAAAGAGACATTGGCACAAAAGCTTAGAGATTATGAGAACCGATTACGTCAGCATGACGTTGATTTGGATACCATTGATACAGCTCGTTATTGTTTATGCTGTTCACTAGATGAAGTTGTCCTTAACACCAATTGGGGTGGGAATTCATTCTGGAGTCACGATTCATTACTTAGCTCCTTCTATGCTAGCAGTCAAGGTGGGGAAGCGTTCTTTAAGCATCTTGATAAGTGCATGGCGAAACCAGATGTGAACTTAGATTTGCTTGAACTAATGTATGTGTGCTTATCTCTCGGGTTTCTGGGTCAATACCGTTTAGAAAAAAATGGACTGGAATCGCACCGGAAATTGAGAAGACAGGTTATTGCTACTCTTAAGACTTATGGGAGAGGAGTCCCTCAGGAACTAAGCAATAGTATCGACCAACACATTTTGAATGGCTCAAAGGCTTCTGATAGAGCTCCTCTTTGGGTTGTATGTTCTGTAACGGCGGCACTATTGGTCTGCATATATATGTATTTTAGTTATGAGCTAAATAAGGCATCCAATCGCACCTTTTCTCAATTAGTCAATTTGATTCAACCGCAACAACTTAACCAAGATGCAACGTCAGAATCAAAATCAGCGCCAATTGCAGAAAAGATTTCAATGTATCTAGCAACTGAGATCGGTAAGGGGCTAATCAATGTTGAGCCGCTGCAAGACAGGGTAAGAATTTCGTTAAAGTCTCAAGATCTATTTGAATCAGGTAGTGCTGATGTTGTCGCTTACATCCAACCCGTTATTTCTAAGCTTGCGAGAACATTGGAGTCGACCCAAGGCAAGATCATTGTTACTGGTCACACCGACGATAGGCCTATTTTCACGAGTAAATATCCCTCGAACTGGCACCTATCATTAGCTCGAGCCACTGCTATGTCTGAACAACTGATCTCGAATAGTGCATTAGAAGGGCGAGTGATACCCGAGGGATTGGGGGATGCAAGACCATTAGTTGAAAACAGTAGTGATGAAAACCGAGCTATTAACCGCCGGATTGAAATCGACCTTCTTGTCGCGAATTAATAATAGGTAGATAGAGATGCGTATTAAAGAAATTGGCAGAATATTTACTCAAAGATGGTTTCTCGGTCTTATAGGTGTCGCTGCTTGTTCTATTTTCATTTGGGTTGTTGGTCCACTTATTGCGATAGCGGGATATGAGCCCCTAAAGAGTGACTTTCAACGGCTAGTCACTATTCTAGTGTTGGTGTTGCTTTGGGCGATATTTAACGTTACCAAGCAGCATAAGCAAAAGGTGAAAGAAGACGAAAGTATTCAAACGTTGCTTGAGGTTGATAGCCTATCAGATAAAGAAGCGGCAAGTGAAATTGACTTAATGCGCGAGCGTATTGAGCAAGCTGTCAAAGTAGTGACGAAAACACACAAAGGCAAGAGAAGCTTGTATGACTTACCGTGGTATGTGTTGATTGGCCCTCCTGGAACGGGGAAAACAACCGTATTAAAGCAGTCGGGGTTAGAGTTTCCATTAGGAGACAGCCTTGGCTCTGACTCTATTGCCGGTGTAGGTGGCACTCGCCACTGTGATTGGTGGTTTGCAAATAAAGCAGTTCTTATAGATACGGCTGGCCGGTATACGACACAAGACAGTCAAGAAAAGGTCGACTCTAAAGCGTGGCATGGTTTCTTAGGATTGTTGAAAAAGTATAGAACGCAAAGACCAATTAATGGTGCGATTGTTACGATAAGTTTAGCCAGCGTGATGTCTCAGACTCGAACCGAGCGAAGTCTTCATGCTCGAGCAATTAAGTCGAGACTTCAAGAACTGAAAAACCAGTTAGGCATGCAGTTTCCGATTTACGTATTGCTCACCAAAATGGATTTAGTTGCCGGTTTCAATGAGTTTTTTGCCGATTTAAGTAAGGAAGAGCGAGAGGAATTATTTGGTTTCATGTTCCCTCGTGAAGTGGATGATGAAAGAGGCGTTATTTCTCTATTCAACAAAGAATTTCATGGCATGTTGGAGCGCCTTGATGCCCGTATGCTTAGAATACTTGAAACAGAGGACGATTTAGATAAACGCGCGCTTATCTTTGAATTTCCAAAGCAATTAAGAGTGCTACAAGCTAATCTTGACGAGTTTTTAGCTGAAATTTTTGCACAAAACAGTTTTGAAGAGCCTGCCTTGATTCGTGGTGTGTTTATGTTGAGTTCGGTTCAAGAAGGCTTACCAGTCGATAAGCTGATGAATGAATCAACCAATGGACTTGGGTTAAATCGTTTAGCTCTAGCAAAGAGTCAGACTGGTTCTCATAGTTATTTCGTAAAGAATCTTTTTGACAAGGTTATTTTCAAAGAGCAACTGTTAGGAACAGTTAATCGTCACTATCAAAAGCAGTCAGGTTGGATGCGTCGAGGTGTTTACATTGGATGTACAACGCTACTGCTAGGAGCTTCTGCGCTTTGGTTTATGAGTTATAAGTGGAACTCACAGTTAATTGTCGATACCAATGAACAAGCGAGCCATATTGATGCAATGATTGGCGCTCAAAGTTTAGATTTTGAAGCGGATATTGTTTCAGCTGTAGAAACATTAGATAGGTTGATGACGCTTCCTCTCGGAAAGCAAAGCGACTACGGTGATGCCGACTCTGTAAAGAGGTTTGGTCTCTATCAAGGAGACAAAGTGTCTCAGGCGGCAAACAATGCATATTCTGATGCTTTGACCCAATATTACGCCCCTCTGCTTCTTGATAGCTTGGTGTCAGAAATGGAGAGCAATCAACAGCATCGTGAGTATTTGTACGAAACGTTAAAAACGTATTTGATGTTATTCAATCCAGACAAATATCAACAAGATGAAGTGTTGGCTTGGTTTAACTTTTATTTCGAACGTCAATATCCGGGTGAGCTAAACGCAGACTTAAGAAGACGTTTGCTACAGCACACTCAATATTTATTAGGCAACGATGGACAAGGCTTTACTTACAACACTGCTGCCGTGACGAGTGCTCGAGAAGTGTTGACTCAAATGTCTCTACCTGAACGTGCTTATCAGCGAATGAAAATACAATTTTCTAAGAGTCATGTACCTTCATTTCGCTTGACTGATGTATTGGGACCTAAAGGGCTTGAGCAGTTCGAGCGAGCTAGTGGAAAACCGCTATCACAAGGCATTTCGGGTTTCTACACGTACAATGGTTTTCATAGCATTTTTCAGATTCAGATCAACCGTACAGTAAAAAGCTTAATGGAAGAGAACTGGGTTTATGGTGACGATCTTAAGGCTCATGAAATTGATCAAGATAGTGCCATCCAAGGCGTTCAGTCTCGATACTATCAAGATTATGTTAATGAATGGAAAACGTTGATCGAAGATATTCAATTGAAGCAGGCTCCGAGCCTAGAACTTGCGACAGAGCAAGCGAGGATTTTATCTGGAGTTGAAAGACCAATCGAATCTTTGTTGAGAGCAATCCAAAAAGAGGTTGCTCTATCAAAAGTATCATTGTCAGAAAATCAAAAAGCCGCTTCTGAAGTTGCTGGTAAAGTTGCCAAAGTTAAGTTTTCAAATACGGCAGATAGACTAGACATGTATTTACCTGAAGAAAACGGTTTCAATGTTGCTCTGCCAGGTAAAGAAGTCGAATCGCATTTTTCAGAGATCTTACGCCTTGGTGAGCAAGACTTTGATGATATTCAACAAGCAATGGTTAACTTGCGTTCGTATTTAAGTGACTTATCAAGCTCTGGTAACAATCAGAAAATTGCCTACAAAAGTATTTTAGATGGAACCGTTACACAAGATGTCGCAGCTTCCTTTGCTCGTGCTAAAGAACTTTTGCCGAGACCATTTAATCAATGGCTAGGTGAGCTTTCTCAAGAGTCGGTTAAGTTTGCGGAGAGCGGTTCGAAGGATCATCTAAATCAACTTTGGGTAACACAAGTGGTCCGCCCTTATCAGCGGACTATTGCTGGCAGATATCCATTCGAGCCCAACGCGAGCAGAGAAGTTAGATTGAAAGACTTTAAGCGATTCTTTGGTTATGGAGGTACGCTTGACGCATTCTTCCAAGAATACCTCGAACCGTTTGTGGATACTTCGAAAAGTCGTTGGCGATTAGAAAAGGAAATTGGAGTTCGCCCAGAAACACTAATGGTCTTTCAAAGAGCGCAACGTATCAGGCAGTCTTTCTTTGAATCTGATAATTCCTTACGCGTAGAGTTTGGGATGAAGCCTGTTTATCTAGACCAGCACATTACTCGATTTGTCTTAGAGTTGGGTGGACAAGATTTGGTTTATAAGCATGGACCAGCAAGAGCTAAATCGTTGAGTTGGCCTGCCGGTCAAGATCAGACTCGAATTGTGTTCACACCACCTGAATCTAAACGCGAAATTGCGCATACCTATGAAGGTGAGTGGGGCATATTCAAGCTTTTGGATCAATCACTTAAAGCAAGGCCAGAATCGCGTAAAGACAATATAGTTATGATTGATTTAAAGGGAAATAAGGTGCAGCTAGAGCTTATTCCTTCTAGTGCCATTAATCCTTTTTGGTCAAATGAAATGGAGAGGTTCAGATGTCCACGAACCTTATAACATCAGGCTGGGGCTATATCGGTAAAATGCCCGCAAAAGGGGACTTTGTGAAAGATGGTTTATCACAAGATTTCTCGGAGCGTTGGCATGATTGGCAACAGGCGGTTATTGCAGTCAGCAGGGAACAACTGGGTGAAAGCTGGAATGAGCACTTTTTAACGGCTCCTGTGTGGCACTTTGCTTTGGATATTAGCTATTTAGAAGACTCAACCTACATTGGTAGCATGATTCCTAGTGTTGATGCATGCGGTAGATACTTTTTCTTTACTATAGCTCGTGCCGTAAAAGGTGAAGCTGCGCAATATTGGGGTGACAGAGCTTGGACAGAGGACAGTGCAGCTCTTGCTCTTTCGGTACTTGAGGACGACTTTGTCTTTGATGTTTGGCATAAGAGTACTCAAGAAAAAAATGACCTCGTTGCGAATGTAACAAGTGAAGTGAGGCCTCTAGAGTTTCTTTATCAAAGCCAAATATCTACAGTTTTTCATGATCACGGCAATACTGATCAAAATACGCTTTTGAATTACCTCATTAAAGAAAAATTGAGTAAACCATGTTTTTGGTGGACTGAAGGTTCAACGAAGGTTGAACCATGCATGTTCATTACTAGTGGATTTCCTTCAATTGGTCAGTTTTCAGCCATGCTTGATGGCGGCTGGAAAAAGTGGAATTGGTAGGATAGAAGAATGAATTGGAACTATTTTACCTTTGCTAAATCGCACGCAGGAAAAGTACGCCCTTATAACGAGGATGCTCTGTTGGATATGACAGAGCAGCATATTTGGGTGGTTGCCGATGGAATGGGTGGACACAGTGCTGGCGATATAGCAAGCCAGATGCTAGTGGATAGAGTCGCGCGCCACATGCAGGATGTCTCCAATACTAATATCGATGATATCCGAAGAGTGGTTCAAGAAGCGAACTTAGAAATTTACCAATACGCACAAAATCACTTAGACGGTAAAACGATGGGAACAACACTTGTTTTGTTGTTTATTCAGGATGGGTATTACCACTGCCTTTGGGTGGGGGATAGCCGAATTTACCAGCTTAGAAGTGGTAATTTTGTCCAAAAAACACGTGATCATAGTCAAGTCATGGACTTAGTGGATCAGGGCTTATTGGCATTTGAAGATGCCGAATCTCACCCTCTTGCAAATGTTATTACCAGAGCTGTTGGGGTCGACGAAAGTGTCACTATTGATCAAGTTTCAGGGCAGTTGGCTGACGGCGATCAGTTTCTACTCTGTAGCGATGGACTCTCTAAGGAACTTACGAGTGATGAAATTCATCGGACATTGTATGCAGACTCAGTCAACCAAGCTGGATTAGCGCTCATGCATTCGGCTTTGGTTCGGGGCGCAAGTGATAACGTAACTTGTGCTTTGATCAAAGTTCGCCAAGCGCAAACGGAGTGCGAAACAGTAACTAGAGAAGACGCGACAATACCTGTCTTTCTAAGAGGGAGAGCTTATGAGTAATGAAATGTTTGATTGGTATGAACAAGCGTTGGCTCCTATATCTCAAGAAAATCCTACAGGTGTTGATCCTAGAGAGGATGTATCACCACAGTCTGCTTACTATCGGTTGAAAGATCAGCGTATGGCCGCCCGCAACGCTGAACGTAATGCTCTTATAGAAGAAGAAAGTATCTATACCCACAGTAATTTATGGCGAGTATTTATTGAAGATGTCCCAGAAATACTCACGAATCAGTCTAAAGATTTGGAATTTGTTGCCTGGCTTATAGAAGCCCTAACTCGATTGTATGGTTTTCGTGGTATGGGCGTTGGCTACAAACTCGCAACCAGTTTAATTGAGAACTTTTGGGATGATCTGTACCCAATGCCTGATGAAGATGGTATTGAGACAAGAATATCGGCGATTATTGGCCTCAATGGTATCGATAGTGAAGGAACACTTATTTTTCCAATTGCTTGTATACCATTGACTGACTTAGGCGTGGAGCAAGCTTATGCCTATTGGGAATATCAGCAAGCTATAGAGCTTGAGCGCTTAGACGAAGATAAGCGCCGAAATCGAGTCGAGCTTGGGGCTGTTGAGTTATCTGAAATTATAACTACGGTTAAGTCGACTTCTGATACGTTTTATCAAGAATTAATCACGGATTTGGAGTTCGCTACAGAATCATTTAATGAATTCAGTCAGCGATTAGACGAAGCGGCCGGTGATGTGACTCCTAGCTCTTATATATCAAAAAGACTTGAATCAATACACTCGGCATTAAAGCACCTTCTAGGAGATCGTTTCAATCAACCACAAGCCGTGTTTGAAGAGCTAGAGGATCTTGATGAATCTTCTTCTGAACAACCGTTAAGTTCACAAAGTTGTGATGCATTATTAGCGACAAACATGAAATCACGAGAGCAGGCAATTAGACAATTGCAGCAAGTAGCTGATTTCTTCCGAGAGAGTGAACCTCACTCACCAGTTTCTTACTCCATCGAACAGATTATTCGTTGGTGTGGGATGCCTCTGCCGGAGTTACTGGCGGAACTTATCTCCGACGGGGATGCAAAGAAAAGCTACTTCCGTTTGGTTGGCATAGCAGAACAAAATGAAAATTAATAAAGGGAGAATGGTATGACGAGTATCCACTCGAAACTATCACGAGTACGGAAGCCTCGTGTCCACATTACCTATGATGTTGAAACTGAAGGTACGACTCTTAAGAAAGAACTGCCTTTTGTTGTAGGTGTAATGGGTGACTTCGCTGGTCAAAACACAGAAGCGTTGAAGCCATTAAAAGACCGCCGTTTTATTCAGATCGATCGAGATAACTTTGACGATGTACTCAAAAAAATGAATCCATCGGTGAAGTTTAAAGTTGCGAATAAGCTTGCGAATGACGATTCACAGTTTGAGGTCGATTTAAACTTTAAATCAATGCAAGACTTTGAGCCTGCTGCGATCGTAAATCAAGTTGATCCACTACGCCAATTGATGGAAACGCGTAATAAACTGCGTGATTTGATGACAAAAGTTGACCGCTCAGAAGAGCTTGAAAATATCCTAGAGGATGTTTTGAACAATACAGACAATCTGGCAAGACTTGCAGGCGAGTTAGATCTTGGCAAGAAAGCGAAGTCAGACAGTACTGAAGGAGCGGAATAATGACGACTGAAGCTGAAAAACAGTTAGATCCAACTGTTAATGAACAGACAATTTCATTCTTAGATCAAGCTATTGGTGCGACTAAGCAGACCGAAGCTTCTCGTGCTGAGGAGCTGATTAAAACGCTCGCTGAAGAAGCAATGAAAGGGACAGTTACTTGGAACAAAAACCTAACAGTAACTTTTCGTGAAGCGATTAATTTGCTCGATAGGCAGATTTCTGATCAGTTGTCTGAAGTAATGCATCACCCAGAATTACAGAAACTCGAAGGTTCTTGGCGCGGCTTAAATTATCTAGTGATGAATTCAGAGACCAGCTCTACTCTGAAAGTTCGCATGATGAGCATGACCAAGAAAGAGCTACATAAAGACTTGAGCAAAGCTGTTGAGTTTGATCAAAGCCAGATCTTTAAAAAGGTTTACGAGTCTGAGTTTGGTAGTGCTGGTGGTGAACCGTATGGTGCATTGATTGGAGACTATGAGTTTACCAACCACCCAGAAGATATTGAGTCGTTACGCCTAATGTCAAATGTAGCGGCTTCTGGCTTCTCTCCATTCTTGTCCGCAGCTTCACCAGCACTATTCGGCTTTGATGAGTGGACTGAGTTGTCAAAACCACGCGACCTAGATAAGGTATTTGAATCACTAGAATACGCCCAATGGCGTTCGTTCCGCGAGAGTGCCGATTCGCGCTTCGTTAGTCTGACGATGCCAAAAGTCCTTGCTCGTTTGCCATACGGACAAGCTACCGCTCCAGTCGAAGAGTTTGGGTTTGAAGAGTTCGAAGTAGATCCTGTTTCAGGTATTGCTGTTAACGCTGAACATAACGACTACTGTTGGATGAACTCTTCGTATGTTCTTGGTGTTAAGTTAACCGACGCATTTTCAAAATATGGATTTTGTACTGCCATCCGTGGTGCAGAAGGCGGCGGTCGAGTGGATAACTTGCCAACGCATTTCTTCATGAGTGATGATGGCGACCCTGATATGAAGTGCCCAACAGAGATTGGTATTACCGACAGACGTGAGGCGGAGCTTGGTAAGCTTGGTTTCTTACCGCTTTGTCACTACAAAAACACCAACTATGCAGTGTTCTTTGGTGCGCAAACCTGTCAAAAACCAGCGAACCATGAATCCCCTGAAGCAACGGCCAATGCGGCCATTTCTGCCCGCCTACCTTATATGATGGCAACATCTCGTTTTGCGCATTATTTGAAAGTAATGGCTCGAGATAAAATTGGTAGCTTTATGGAAGCAGAAGACGTTGAGTCTTGGCTGAACCGCTGGATCCTAGGTTACGTCAATGCTTCTGAAGGCGGTGGTCAAGAGATCAGAGCGAAATACCCTCTAGCAGACGCTCGTGTTCAGGTTAAGGAAATTCCTGGCGCACCTGGTTCTTACAATGCCGTAGCATGGCTGAAGCCTTGGTTACAAATGGAAGAACTGACCACATCTTTGCGACTTGTGGCAAAGATCCCTCAGTCAGGTGGATAAGAAATGAATTGGCTGGTCGAAAGGCCAGCCATGACCAATCTTTATGTTCTAGATGGAATTAGCAGTGTCACTTAACTTTCGCGACCCTAGCAAGCTAAAACATGAGTTCAGTACCGGAGGCTATGCTGAACTTGATAGCCCGTGGTTGACTCGATTCAATGAATCTTCTGATCTTGTAGCGTCAGCGCGAATTTGGCTAGAAGGTACACGTTCAAGAGATTTGGACAGCTTTCGTCATAGTGTGATGAACACAATTAACCGCATTGATGAGCTATTAGAATCTCAACTAAATGAAATATTACATCATCCTGAGTTTCAACAGCTCGAAAGGGGGTGGGTTGGAGTTAGGTATTTATGTGAACAGGTTGATTCTCGTTCATCGGACTCTGTAAAAGTTAAGGTTTTAACGGCGACATGGAATGAAATCAGTAAAGATGCTTTCAAAGCCATCGAGTTTGACCAATCAGCACTATTTAAGTTGCTCTATCAAAATGAATATGGCATGGCAGGGGGAGAACCCTTTGGTGTGGTGGTTGGAGATTATCAGCTTCGCTGTGATCCTAGTAAAAATTATTTTGATAGAGATCTGTCTGTGTTGAGTAAGATCTCTCAGTCTGCAGCTGCAGCATTCAGCCCATTTATCATGTCTGCATCGCCAGAGATGTTTGGTGTTGATAGTTTCGCTCAACTCTCTGCGATAAGAGATATAGCAGCCCAATTTGAACAGGAAGATTATGCAAAGTGGCGTAGTTTGAGAGATAACGATGACGCTAAATTTATTGGTTTGACTGCACCTAACGTCTTGTTCCGTCAGCCATACAAAAGTGATGGCTCGCGGAATGATAAATTCAATTTTCAAGAACACATCTACGACTCCAACCGAGATTTGCTATGGGGGAGTAGTGCGTACTGTTTTGCTGCCGTATCAATTAGAGCATTTCAGGAACATGGTTGGTTCACGCATATGCGAGGGATTAAACAAGGCGATTACAGTCAGGGCATTATCGTCGCTCCTACAAGGAGCAAGATGCGTGTTAACGGCAAGAATGATCGTGAAAGATGTCCGTTAAACTTGAAAATCTCTGAGAGAAAAGAACAAGAATTGTCTGAGTGCGGTTTTATTTCTATTTCTCCAATACCTGAGACTGATATGGTAGGGATGACCTCGAATGTATCTCTCTACAAGCCCAAACAATACGCAGAAAAGCATATTTCAACGAATGCAAAACTGACATCGATGTTGCAATACACATTGTGTGTATCGCGAGTCGCACATTATCTCAAGGTTATGGGGCGTGACAAAATTGGTGGGTATCAAGATGCAGAAAGCCTAGAGCGTGACTTTCAACGCTGGTTACATCAGTACACTACCGCATCAGATGAAGCGTCTGATGAGCTTCGAGCTAAATATCCCCTAAATGAAGCGAAAATTACAGTTCGAGAGAAAA
Source organism: Vibrio sp. Vb0937 (assembly GCF_033338855.1). NCBI lineage: Bacteria > Pseudomonadati > Pseudomonadota > Gammaproteobacteria > Vibrionales > Vibrionaceae > Vibrio > Vibrio sp. Vb0937. The sequence continues at coordinate 81,394 of NZ_JAWOTK010000002.1, forward strand.
GAGAAACTCCTGGACATTATTACTCAGTTATCCATTTGCGACCGCATTTTCAACTCGATCAAATGGTATCTAGCATTAAATTAATTACCGAATTATCACCAGAGCACATGGTGTAAGGAAATAACAATGACTCAATGGAAAAATGCTTTGTCCCAAGGCCTATTGCAACACGCTCTAGAGCAATTAACTGATGAAATTAAAGCAACACCTAAAGATGCGAGCTTGAGAAGTTCCTTCATTGAGCTTCTTTGCATTGATGGGGACTTCGAGCGTGCGGACGCTCAGCTCATGCAATCGATTAAATTGTTTCCTGAGTATCTGCCTGGTGCAAGTCAGCTACGACATTTAGTGAAAGCAGCTCAAGCTAGAAAGGATTTTATCAATGGTGCGGCTAGTGCCAAAGTAATAGGTGATGAGGAATTAACTAAAGAGCTTGTTCGATTTAATCTTGCTCTCGGAAATCAAGAGTACGAAGAAGCGTCACGTCTATCGCATCGCATTGAAGAGCATCGTACTATTAAAGGGTTTAACGTAAACGGCACAAACTACGAAGATGCTAGAGATATTGATGATCGTTTAGGTGGTTACATTGAACTGTTTTCTACAGCAGGTAACTATTTTCTTGTACCCATATCGAGCATCCATACGCTAGAAGTTAAAGCACCTACTTCATTGTTAGAGAGTATTTGGCGACCTGTCGAGTTTGATATCGATGGACTTGGTGAAGGCGAAGGCCATATGCCGTTGACATATGTTGACTCAGAGACCGATGCGCAAAAGTTAGGTCGAGAAACGGATTGGAAGCAGATTGGTGAGCAAGAATCTTTTGTTGGCTTGGGTCAAAAATGTTGGTTAGTCGGTGATTCAGCGCTTCCAATCTGTGATTTGACTACATTATTAGAACAGAAACAAATAGCGTAGAAATATCATGTCTTTAACCGTTTCTCTGCTCGACAAATTGATAGATAGTGATCCTCTCACTCGAGATGAGAAAGACTTCCCTGCAAGCCAGCAACAGATGTTGAGCAGCTTACTTAGAGATCTAGAGTCGATGCTGAATAGTCGTATTGGATGGAAAAACATTCCTGATGATCTTTTAGAGGTTCGTTATTCAATATTGAATTATGGGCTGCCAGATTTTTCCTCAATGCCCTATAGCAGCCAAGAAGGGCAGAATCAGCTTTGCGACATCGTTCATGATGCAATTAAAGAGTTTGAGCCGAGGTTAAGGAACCCTCATGTCCAGATTTCAGACGAGAAAAACGCTATTGATAGGGTATTGAGGTTACAGATAAATGCCACTTGCTTAATTGATAACAGTATTCATGAAGTGCGATTCAATTCTGAAGTAGAGCCGGTAAATTTAGGTATGAAACTGAGTAGAGCAAAATGAGTGAAGAGTTTCTCAAGTACTATAATCGCGAGTTAGCTTATTTGCGTCACAAAGGGCAAGAATTTGGGGAGCAGTATCCTAAGATTGCTGCGAGACTTCGTATTAGTGAGGAACAGGTTGACGATCCGCACGTAGAAAGATTGTTAGAAGGCTGCGCATTTCTAACAGCAAGGATTAGACAAAGCTTAGACAATAGTTACCCTCAATTTACAGAGTCTTTGATGGGACAGTTATATCCTGATTTTCACGCCCCAATCCCGTCAATGTCAGTCATTAAAATGAGCTGTTCTAACTCCACTTCCTCTTATTTTGATGTAGAAGAAGGCGAGCGAGTTGTTATCGGTGCTCCTGGATATCATGAGTGCGAGTTTAGAACTTGTTATCCGGTCAGAATGTATCCTGTTGATGTGACCTCTGGCGTTTTTAAAAATGCGCCTTTCAAGCCAGTTGGCTCACGATGGGAAAGCAATGCTCATTCAGTTTTGAAAGTACAGCTCACGGCTCAAGATGAAGAGACTCCTCTTGGTGAAATGGGGGCAGAACGGCTGCGCTTCTATTTAAACGGTCAATCTCAATTGACTTTTAAGCTCTACCAAATGCTGTTTCAAAACCTAATTGGTTTATCTGTTGTTGTGGATGGCAAAGAAGTTCGTCCTTTAACCAAAAGGCATCTTTCTGAAGTGGGATTTTCAGAAGATGAGAAAGTTGTGCCATACAGTAAAAGAAGCTTTTCAGGAGCAAGATTACTTGTTGAGTATTTGCACTTTCCTGAGAAGTTTATGTTCTTTGATATCACCGAACTTGGATTATCTGAGCTAGATCTTGGAGAGCAATTCGAACTGTATTTTTACTTTGATACCAACGATGACTGGCTTCCAAAGCAAGTGGACGAAGAAAGCTTAATGGTAGGTTGTGTGCCTGTAATCAACTTATTTAAAAGTATTATGGAGCCTAAGCGTATTCTACCAACTGAATACGATTACCACTTGTCTCCGCAATACCAAGAAGCTGAAAGTAATGAGGTTGTCTCAATTTCTGACGTAACGTTGAGAAATTGGAACAAAACGTACCACAATTTGCCATGTTATCACGCTGGTGAGCACACGCATTATACGAACACTAGTGAGATTTATTGGTTGATGAGACGTGAGGATAAGAACTGGGCTGGTGGGTATGATGAGCCAGGTAGAGAAACTTACATTTCTTTTGTTGATAAAAAACATCAATTGTTCAGCCCGGATAGCCGGGAAAACTGGTTAATGTACGTGGAAGCTGAGTGCTGTAACCGCAACTTAGCGCAGAAACTTCCATTTGGAGGTGGGCTGCCGCAAGTATCTTTACCGGAGGTAAATGACAATTTCGAATCTGTTCGTTGTTTAGTCTCTTTATCAGAAACTATTCGGCCAGAAATGGATGAAAGCACACGATGGCAGTTAACTAAGCTTTTAACTTTAAACCATTTTACCGAGGAAGATGGTTTAGCAACTTTGAAGCAGACCCTTAATCTCTATGCATTTTCTGGGACAGCAGAAACGAAAGCGGTAATCGATGCTTTAACTAAGTTAGAGTTTGAGCCTACTACAGGAAGAATTAGTCAGAAAGGCAAAGTTGGATTTGCGCACGGTATAAAAGTTATTTTGACGGTTTCTGATCAAATTTTACCTAAAGAGCAGATCTTTCTCTTAGGTAGTGTTTTATCTGTTTACTTCTCGCAATATGCTGAAATTAACATTTTTACGCAGTTAGAAATAAGACTTAAGTCCACGGGAAAGTTTTTCCACCTATGGCCCGCATTAACTGGCGATAAGGTGTTGCTATGAGCGCGGAACAATTTTATCGAGAATTAAAGCAACATCCATTGTTTGAAGCGATTCATCTTATTGAACACGAAGTTCTGCAAGCAGAGGCGCAAATAGGAACAGATGCGTTACCGAAGCATGAAAAGCTAAACTTAAAGGTTAATCCATCATTAGGTTTTGAAAATGCTCAGCTTTGTGAACTGAAAAATATAGATGACAGCAAGTTAGAGATTGAGACCAATTTAATAGGCCTAACGGGTGAGCAAGGTGTGCTTCCCCAGCACTATAGTGAATTAGCTTTACATCGCCAAAAAGAAGGCGATACGGCTATGGTGGACTTCTACGATATTTTCAATCATCGCTTATTATCTCTTTATTATCGATGTTGGCAACTGAGTCAGCTGACTGTTCAGTCTCGTGCGCATGCGCAGGGCGCGCGTTCGCCGTTAGAAAGCTGTAAATCGGCATTAACTGGGAAAGGGAGTTCACTGTCCCGGCACTATGGTGGTGTGTTTGCTTCACCAGTGAGAAGTAAAGGTGGACTGAAAAGTATTCTTGAATGTTTATCTGGATGCCAAGTAAAAGTTCATGAATTTCAAGGACAATGGTTACACCTTACGAAAGAAGAGCAAACACGCCTTGCATCCCGAACTATGCCTGAAGGGCAGTTTGCTCAACTTGGTTTAGGAGCGTCTTTGGGTTCGAAAGCATGGAACATCAACGCGGGGACAACAATAGAATTTCTGCCAAAAGATAAACAGCTAGTTAGTAAATTGCTTCCTAACCAACCCAATATAGCAATCATTAAGAACGCTGCTTATGAGTTGATTGGAAAACATAAACAACTGAAGTGGCAGCTCACCACCAAACATAGTTTGCTACCACAAGCTTGTTTATCGAAACAGCAGGGGCAGTTAGGTATTGGTTCTGTGCTTAAAAAACACGAACGTACAAAAGATCGAACTATAACAATTACTATTTAAAGGAAATGTAATGGCTTCACTCTCACTTTCAGCGTTGGTCGAAAGATTGTCTCCTCAGGCTAAGGAAACACTTGAACAGGCAGCTGCGATGGCAAGCTCCCGAACTCATCACAGTATTGAAATGTCTCACTGGTTAATGATGATTATCCGCCATCCTGACGATATTTACTCTGAAGTTTTTGACGAATTTGATGTCGATAAAATCAAGGTTGAAACCGATATTCAAAAGGCATTAGAAAAATACAAAACAGGATGCCAGTCGGTGCCTGGGCTATCAGCTCATACGGTGACTGTTATGCAAAATGCCTTGTTGTCTGCAACCATTGAATTCAATCAAGAACAGTTGGGGTGCATCCATCTTTTATTTGCCTACTTGTCTGATGATACGTTAGTCAACATGGCTGGTTCGATTAGTCCTGAACTAAACAAGATAGAACCATCTCGCTTATTGAACTTTAAAGAAAGTAATGCGCCTCAATCAAGATCGAATGACTTAGCGCAGTCAAACGCGAATTCCGCCTTGAATCAATTTACAACAGACCTTACTGAGCAAGCTAGGGAAGGTAAAATAGATCCGGTGATTGGTAGAGATAATGAAATTCGCCTAATGATCGATATTTTATTAAGACGCCGACAAAACAACCCGATTCTTACGGGAGAAGCTGGTGTTGGAAAAACAGCCGTTGTTGAAGGTTTGGCGCAAAAGATCATTGATGGCGATGTACCTCCCGCTCTGCAAAATGTGGCAATTAAGTCTCTGGATTTGGCGTTACTGCAAGCCGGCGCAGGCATGAAAGGTGAGTTTGAAAACAGGCTTAAGAACCTTGTTAAGGAAGTAAACGACGCTCCACAGCCTATTATATTGTTCATTGATGAAGCTCATGGCCTAATTGGCGGTGGTGGGCAAGCGGGCCAAGGTGATGCGGCGAATATTCTGAAGCCAGCATTAGCGAGAGGTGAACTCAGAACGATCGCAGCAACAACGTGGGCAGAGTATAAAAAGTATTTTGAAAAAGATGCAGCTTTAACTAGGCGTTTTCAAGTCGTAAAGGTTGATGAGCCTGCCCCTGAACTCGCGATCGAAATGTTACGAGGCTTACTTGATGTAATGGCACAACACCACGATGTTCATATCACTAACCAAGCTCTCAATGCAGCGGTCCAACTGTCAGCTCGATACATTAATGGTCGTCAACTGCCAGATAAAGCGGTTTCTGTTTTGGATACGGCCTGTTCTCGAGTTGCGTTAAGTCAGTCATCTACACCGGGAGGCCTAGATGCGAAAAGAAACAAACTTAAAGCAAAGCAAGCTGAGTATGAGCATCTTAGCCAAGAGAGTCGGCTAGGAGCATCTCTTGATGTGCAGCTGCAAGGTGTCCGAAAAGAGATTGATGCGCTATCTAATGACATTATTGAATTAGAAGTACTTTGGGAAAAAGAAAAAGAATGGGTAAATGAAGCTAAGTCACTTAGAACCCAAATAATCCAGGAGGGTTCTGAAACTGCTAGAGACAAGTTACAAGAGCTTGAAAATAACCTTTCCGCTAACTCACAGCCCTTAGTTTTTTCGCATGTAAATGAAGCGCTAATCGCAGAAGTTATTTCGGATTGGACCGGTATACCGCTAGGTAAACTTCAGGATGATGAAATCCAAGCAGTATTGGGTTTGAAAGAAAGTTTGTGTAAGCGAGTTGTCGGGCAGGATCACGCTTTAGAGCTCATGTCTGAAGTGATAAAAACCGCGAGTGCGCAGCTCACGGATGAGACACGACCAAATGGTGTATTTCTCCTAACCGGACCAAGCGGAGTGGGTAAAACCGAATCGGCTTTGGCGATTGCAGAGAAAGTCTATGGTAGTGAAGAAAATGTCACGACTATCAATATGTCGGAATTTAAGGAAGAGCATAAAGTCTCATTGCTATTAGGTTCTCCTCCTGGTTATGTCGGTTATGGAGAAGGAGGTGTACTGACTGAAGCTGTTAGACGTAAACCTTATAGTGTAATTCTCCTCGATGAAATGGAAAAAGCGCACCCTGGTGTTCAAGATATTTTTTATCAGGTGTTTGATAAAGGCTCAATTAAAGACGGTGAAGGTCGAGATATAGACTTTAAAAACACTATTATTATTATGACCGCGAACACAGGGACCGAAACGACGATGTCTTTGTATTCTGATCCTGATTTATCTCCTGAGCCGTCAGCACTAAAAGATGCTTTACGCGATGATTTGTTGGTCGACTTTAAACCTGCATTTTTAGGGCGTGTGAACGTATTACCTTATTTGCCTCTATCAAGAAAAGTATTGATAGAAATAACAAAATTAAAGTTGGATAAAATTACGACTCGTATTCGTAAGCACTATAACGCTGACCTGTTTTTTGATGAGGAACTAATTAATGATATTGTAGACAATAGCAATGAGTCTGGCAGTGGTGCGCGTGTGGTACAAACAACCATAGAAAATACATTGCTTCCGAAGATTTCTCATGAAATATTGCATGCAATTCTTAATGATAAGACGTTTGATGAAATTATTGTTAAAGGTACAACTAGTGGACTTGATGTCTCAATAGTTTAACATCCTTTACACTCTCAATAATAATTGGGAGTTGGTTCATATTAACTATTATTTTTTATAAAAAACGCTTAAATTAAATCTTATTTAAAGATATAACAGGGCGTATTTAAAATGAAGTTTTTGATACATTAATCACTAATTATCACCAAACGTCAGATAATTAAATTACTACGATATATGTCAATTAATAATGCTATAGGAGATTAGCATGCAGTCTAATACGTATCTTAAATACGCAGATATTAAGGGTGAGGCAACAGCCGAGCAATACAAAGATTTGATTACACTACTATCTGTAGATTGGAGTGTAGGTCGTGAGATCTCATCATACACTGGTACAGCGATGGACCGTGAAGCGAGCGCTACTCGTCTATATGATTTGACTATCACTAAACTTCAAGACCGTTCTTCTCCTGACTTATTTAAAGAAGCGACGATTGGTAAAGGTAAACCAGCGGTTTTCCATATTACTAAGCAGGGTGAGAAGGTTGAAGAGATCATGAAGATCGAACTGACTGATGCGATGATTTCTAACTACTCAGTTTCTATCCAAGACGATCGTCCAGTTGAAACTATCACAATTTCTTACACAGAAATGATGATGACAGTGACTCCTACTGACGATAAGAACAACACTTCTGCTCCATTGGTATACGGCTACAGCGGTGTTAAAGGTCAACAAATGTAATTTTCATGCGGGGGAGTATTCCTCCGCATTTTTTTGAAAGAAGTATTTAATGAAAAGAGCAACTCAAGATAACAATTTCATCCGAATTTCTTCCCCATTCGGTAAAGATGCCATCATACTAAACTCGTTTGAGTATAAAGAAGAGATCTCAGAACTTTTTTCATTGCGTGCTAAAGCTTACTTTAATGATCAACGAAGTGAGTTAAACGAAATTATTGGTAAGGAAGTTACCATTACCCTTGAAAATAATGAGGATGTTTCTTCAAATCCTCGTTATATGCATGGTTACGTTTCTGCTGCAAGATTAGAAGGGAAAAGGGTTTCTAATACACATAAAGGCGAAAATTATAAAAACATAGAATTATTAATAGAGCCTAAATTACGTTTCGCTGAATATCGAAAAAATTGCAGAATATTTCAGCATAAAGATATAAAGGAAATTATCTCTGAAGTACTATCGGAGCATAGTGTTGCCTTTAGTTTTGAGCTAACCAAGTCCTATCCTAAATACACGTACAAAGTACAATATGAAGAATCAGATCTTGAATTTGTTCGACGTCTGTTATCGGAAGAGGGGCTATCATTTTGTTTTACACATACTAAGTCTGCCCATACGCTCAATATTTTTGATGACATCAGTTTTTATAAGCCGGGTACTGAGTTTTTAGTCGATTTTGATACAGGTACGGCGAAATCTAGCCACATTTCTTCTTGGCATGAAACGCAAATTCTGACTACTAAAGCGAGTCAAAAGTCAGGCTATAACATGCTCAAGCCTTCTTCGAATCCTAAAAATACTGCAAAGGGTGAAAGTGATTTTTTTACAGTACCTGGAAGCGAGTATTTTGAATACATGGGTGAAATGGAGAGCAATGATCAATACGCACTGAGAAACACGCGTGCAATAGAAGCACTACAGCAAAATGCATATTTGTGTCGTGGCGAGGCTACGTGCAGAACATTCAGTGTGGGCAAGTGCTTCAAGTTTAAAAAGCATGAAGATAAATCTCGAGTCGGCAAAGAATATGTACTGTCTTCTGTTTTTTTGTCTGCTGCTGTTTATAACCAGACTGGTCAAGGTGGGACCGGTGCGCAAGGTGTCAAAGTCTCGTTTAGTTGTGTTGACTCAAAGACAATCCTGCGTCCTTCAGTTAACTACCCGAAACCTCAGATGAAAGGTTTGCAAACCGCAGTAGTTACGGGGAACAAAGATGGTGAAATTTACATAGACAAACATGGCCGTATCAAAGTTCAGTTTCACTGGGACCGTGTTGGTAAATACGATGTAAATAGTTCATGTTGGATTCGTGTTGCGCAAAATATCGCAGGTAACGGATGGGGGGCGGTGTTTCACCCTAGAGTCGGACAAGAGGTCATCGTCGAGTTTGTCAACGGAGACCCTGATCAACCAATCGTTACGGGGTCACTATATAACGGTAGTCAACTCCCTCCTTACGCTTTACCAGAGCAAAGTTCTCAGAGTGGTTATAAATCACGCTCTGTACAAAAAGGTACATCCAATTTTAATGAGTTGCGCTTCGATGATAAGCCTGGTGAAGAGCACATTTATCTTCATGCTGAAAAACTGTTCCAAATGCTAGTTGAAGACTGTGTTGATATCGCCGTTGAAAACAGTAAAACCGAAAAAGTGACCAATGATGTTAATCAAGAGGTTGGTCAGAACGCGAGCTTGAAAGTAGGTAAAAACTTTTCGAATGAAACGGGTGAAGTACTGTCTTTTAATGCAGGAAAGAGCGTCGAGATCAAAGTAGGTGGTGCTTCTATTCAGATGTCTAGCTCTGGAGAAATCAATATCAAAGGTAATAAAATATCCATTAACGGCTCAGCTATTGCTCTTAAAGCTGGGCAAATTTCATTGAACTAAGGTGATTTAAAGTGGGTAAACCAGCCGCAATTTTGGGCAGCTTTCATCTTTGCCCTAAAAAAACAGGAAAGATACCGCATGTCGGTGGTCCCGTCGTTGTTGGTTCACCAAACGTAACGATTGGCGGGATACCTGCGGCAAGACAAGGCGACAAGCTTATTTGTATCGGTCCTCCGGATAGTATCTCAGCAGGTTCTTCTAGCGTAACAATCAACGGTAAACCAGCCGCGAGAGTCGGCGATTCAACGTCTCATGGTGGCAAAATTCTATCTGGTATGCCTACGGTTTTAATCGGAGGCTAGATGCCACTCGCATTTCAAACGCATCTTCTATCCTTTAATGGCCGTTCACACACCGTTCGCGAGATAGCTGATGATTCTTTTAGATTGTCCGAGGAAATCCGACCCCCTGACTTTGCTCAATCAATAGATGAGCATATATTAAGCCTCGTGCGCTCTGAGCGCGAGAGTCTTGAGCAAGCTGATATCAAGGGGAATCTCTGTGTTCTTTTACCATCTTCGGTGGACAAAAGTTTGCTTAAAGCATTGATAAGCGAGCTTTCTATTTTCGTTGACCAAACTGTCAATACTGAAATTTACTTTTATCCTTATGGCCAAGCTGCATTTTTGATGGCACTAAATCGGATAAATCGTGAAGTTAATGAAACGCAAGCGACTTGGATACTGGCTATAGAGGTTACGAGTGATGTAGAAGGGCATGTCAAACCTCAAAGCTCTATCATTTTAACCAAGTGTTTTTTTCGACATTCAGGTCTTGTGCCTGATGTTGTTCGAATTGATTTAGATGCCAAACAACAACGCATCGCCGTGGACAAGGTGTTTAAGCAATTAGGAGTAAGTTGTGAACATCCACTCAGTCAATTGTATTTATCCGTTAATAAGGAAGAACCGCAATGGTTAAACTCAATGCAATTCTTGTCTCCGTGGGTGACCGAGCAAACTCAGTATCAATTTGTTGATATCAAACTTGGCGGATTGGGTGCATGTGGCGGCGTTTTAAAAGCGTTAGTGATTGATGAGCTTCAAAGAAGCAGCCCCTGCCCAGACTTTCACGTGTTGCAAGCGGACATCGAGTCAGATGGCTATGCAGTAGGAGTAATATACAATTGGCGTAGTGAATAGGTCTGGCTATTGCTTTTCCTTCTAGTAGTAGTTGAGGTTTTAGTGATGCAAATGTTATGGGGGATTGACTCGAAACTGGCCCTTTAATGATGTTTGGACAATGACTAGGCGCAGCTTGCTTTTCAAAATAGCTTTGCTCACCGCGTTTTTACAGTGTTCTTCTCGCTTTCTGATTAAATAGCCAGCCATAGAACACAAACCACATGAAAAGCTGTTCGACTCAAGATATCCTTACCGAAATAAAATAACTTGAGTTTTGGCTTGTTCGAGATCCCACCCGTGACGCATTCCTTTTTATAAACGGTACATGGACTCTGACAGAAGCAAGCCTACTCATAGAATTGGCGGAAAGTGAATTCGAATGAAGTTTATCCACACCTCAGATTGGCATCTTGGTCGACAATTCCACAACGTATCACTACTCGAAGATCAACAAGCAGTACTCGAACAACTGATTAACTATATTGAACGCAACCCCGTCGATGCAGTTGTAGTGGCGGGAGATATCTATGACCGTTCGGTGCCACCAACGGTTGCAATAGAACTGTTAAATCGAGTCGTGAAACGCATTTGTACCGAGTTAGAAACACCAATGATATTGATATCTGGCAACCATGATGGTGCAGAAAGGTTAGGTTTCGGCTCAGAGCAAATGAAAAATGCAGGTCTCCATATTGTTAGCAACTTTGAAGAGATGCTCACTCCCATCATCATAAAAACGGACTCTGCGGACGAGGTCGCGTTTTATGGTATGCCTTATAACGACCCTGAACAGGTCAGGTTTGCCTACAAAGCCTCGGTATCCACTCATGATGAGGCTCATCAATTGCTTGTTGAGCAAATTAAAGAGCGCTTTATCTCTAAGCAAAAGCGCGTGCTCGTGAGTCACTGCTTTGTTGATGGGGCTATCGAGTCAGACTCTGAACGACCATTATCTATTGGTGGTTCTGATCGCGTGAGTCATGAACACTTCTTAGATTTTGACTACGTCGCACTTGGTCATTTGCATCAGCCTCAAAAGAAAGGCGCAGAGCATATCCGTTACTCTGGCTCTCTCATGAAGTATAGCTTTGGTGAACAGAACCAGAGAAAAGGTTTCACGTTAGTTGAACTGGACAAGAAAGGATTCGTTTCTGCAAAGCATATTGATCTTACGGCTCCTCATGAAATGCGTATTGTAGAGGGCGAGCTGGATAAAGTTATTGAGCAAGGGAAAACAGACCCCAAGAATGAAGATTATTTGTTAGTTCGTTTGATGGATAAACATGCGATTTTAAACCCAATGGAAAAACTTCGTTCAGTGTATCCAAACGTTTTACACCTTGAGAAACCTGGCATGTTAATTGGGGTAGAGCAGGAAATGGCGCAAGCAAAGTTGGCGCGAAGCGAAATTGATATGTTCCGAGATTTTTTTATTGAGGCGCAAGATAGCCAGTTGTCTAAAGAGCAAGAGCAAGCTGTTACTGACATTATTAAGCAATTATCACAGCAATAGGGACCAAAGATGAAACCAATTAAACTAACCATGCAAGCCTTTGGTCCGTTTGCAAAAACTGAAATCATTCATTTTGAGAAGCTTGGCAGTAACCCTCTATTTTTGATTAATGGTCCTACAGGTTCCGGTAAAACGTCGATCTTAGATGCCATTTGCTTCGCCCTTTATGGTGAAACCACAGGTAATGAGCGACAAGGTATTCAGATGCGGTGTGACTTATCCGCGCAAGACTTACCAACCGAAGTAGTTCTCGAATTTTCGTTACACGGCAAACAATACCGAGTTGTTCGATCCCCTGAGCAGGAAGCGCCCAAGGCCCGTGGTGAAGGGATGACGATTAAAAAGCACACTGCGGCTCTTTATGAACTCGGTGAGACTGAAACGCTTATCACCAGCAAGACGACTCAGGTTAAAACTGAAGTTAGCAATATTATTGGCTTGAATGAAACTCAATTTCGTCAAGTTATGGTGTTGCCTCAAGGAAAATTCCGAGAACTGTTGCTTGCTAGCTCTAAAGAGCGTGAAGAAATTTTTGGCCAGCTCTTTCAAACTGACATATATAAAAAAATTGAGTACGCGCTCAAAGATAAAGCGAGTGCAATTAGTAAAGCGAAAGGCGAATTTGATAATCAAATTCGAGGTGCTTTACAAGTTGCAGAAGCGAGTTCTGAACAAGAACTATTACAACAACTGGAACAAGTAACTAAGCAATTAGAGTCTGATAAAAAGAATGAGCAAGCAGCGTTAGATAAGCTCAATACTGCTAAATCTGAATTGCAAAAAGCGGAAACCTTGAATGGAGAGTTTTCGAAACGAGAGCAAGCAGAAAGCGCACTCAAGCTGCATCTAGAACACTCAGATTCGATAAAAGCTCGTCAACAGCAATTAGAAAACGCTAAAAATGCCAATAAGATAGAGTTGCCCTACATCTCATTACAAAATGCAAAAGCTCAAACGCAAGAGCTTAGGCAAAAAATCGTAGCTTTGGAAGAGAGTCTCGAAAAAGCTAATGTCGTTGCGAGAGAACAAGAAAACTTGCAGCAAAGTGCAAAAAAGGCAGCGGCAAAGGTCCCGCAGTTAACGCAACTGCAGTATCAACTTGAAAGTATGAAAAACAAGTTGGTCGAGAAAGACAATTTGGAAAGTAAAATAACGGCGGGTTATCAACAAAAACAACAATTTGAAGCAACGTTAAAACAGTACATAGAACTAAAAGATAAGTTAACGTTACAGGCCCAGCAGGGACAGAAGGAGCTAGAGAAAGCACGAGTTGATGTTGCGCTTATTGGCAGCATCGATGCGGAAATAAAACAAAAACAACGGCTGTTACAGGATCTACAAAAGCTGCATGATCTTACTTTAGAGCTCTCTAAACTCAATGCGCTAACTGTAGGCAAGCAGCAGTCACTACACGAAGCCAGTCAGCGCTATATGCAGCGTCAACAAGCCGCTGATACGATAGAGCTTAAGTGGCACAACGCTCAAGCGGCAGTATTAGCGCAGCGACTAAAAGCAGGTGAAGCATGCCCGGTGTGTGGTAGCGAAACGCATCCTAACCCCGCAACGTTTGTTGAAGAAGCCGTTACAAAAGAGCAAGTTCAGGCGGCTAGAGCTAAAGAGCGAGAAGCTCAAACCTTGTTGAACCAACTAAGCAATCAGCTAGAACAACATAACGTTGTCATTAGTCAGTATCAGAATCAGTGTAACCAGTTGAAAGAGGAGTTGGGTGAGTATGCTACATCTGAGATCTCGACGGTTCAAAATGATTTGCAAGCGATCAATGCTCAACTCCTACGTCTACAAGCTATTGATATTGAAAAGCTAGAAAAGAACGTTGAACAGCTTAATCAACGCTGCGTCGTGGGTGAAAATAAAATTCATGAGCTGCAGAATAAAATGGCGGCAAATGAATCAACCGTTAAAGCGAACCAAGAACAATTGGCTCAATTACAAGCTTCTATTGACCCAAAATACAGTTCCGCTGACTTGCTTGAACGTGAAATTTTGCTGACAAAAGAGCAAATTCTGAGTTTGAACACAGGCTTAGAAAAGGCGCAAACCGCTTTGCAGCAAGCGATATTGGAGAAATCAAATGCGGAAAGTCACTTAGCGACGAACAAGCAGTGGTTATCTGAGTCAGAGCAAAAACTTAGCCAAGCAGAATTAGCGTGGAATGAGGCACTACAGGCGAGTAAATTTGAGGATGAAAGCCATTATCTAAGTAGTCGAGTGGGAGATGATGAACTTCAAGCCTGGCAGCAAGAAATAGACAGCTTCAAACAGGCACAAACCAAGCTTGAGCAAACACTACATGATTTAAATCATGCATTGAAAGATCTTGAAAGGCCTAATTTAGAGTCGTTTAACGATAGGTTAACCACTCTGCAGGCGCAATATATTGAAGTAAGGAATCAACTTGATACCACACGCTCAATATTTGAACGTCTTGAAAAGGTTCGTAAAGATATTGCCGTGTTGCATGAGAAAAATAGTAAGTTAGAAGAAGAATACAAAGTCTTTGGTACGTTGTACGACGTTGCTAGCGGTAAAACAGGCAGCAGGGTTAGCCTACATCGCTTTGTTCTTGGTGTACTGTTGGATGATGTGCTGATTCAGGCCTCTCAACGCTTAAGCCTTATGAGTAAAGGGCGCTATATTCTTGCTCGAAAAACAGAGGGCTTCAAAGGCGCTGCGGGTCGCGGCTTAGATTTAATGGTTGAAGATGGCTACACAGGAAAAACGCGTGATGTTGCGACACTTTCCGGCGGTGAATCATTTATGGCAGCGCTTGCTCTGGCACTTGGTTTGTCGGATGTTGTGCAATCCTATAGTGGCGGTATCCGTTTAGACACTTTATTTATTGATGAGGGCTTCGGTAGTTTAGACCCAGAGTCTTTAGATCTTGCTATTCAAACACTAGTGGACCTGCAACAGACTGGGCGCATGATCGGTGTTATTTCTCACGTTTCTGAGCTGAAAGAGCAAATGGCGCAGAGGATTGATGTTGAACCATCAAGACTTGGTTCAACGGTGTCGATTAAATCTCAATGTCGCTTCGCTGTCTAATTCAGTGACTACTGTTAGATCAAAAAGCCCCTATTGTTAGGGGCTTTCTGACTAAGTCGCTACTGTTCGCAAAAGTAGCCTTCTTTTGGCGATTGGGTAATCGCATATTCGCCATCGAGGTTGCGATAAACAATCGTGTTCCAAACAGAGCCATCATCCAGTTCAAACTCAATAGCATAGTTGACGCCGCTAACGATTTGCGCGTGAACATTCAGTATTTGTTTAAACGACGCTATTGTGTCCATTTTCTCTAAAACAAAGGCCATTGCCTTTTGTGCATCAGGGGTCGCGTTAAACTCATTCCACCCACCTGGCATGTTTCCTTGTGCATTACATACATCTGCTGAGGTCGTTAATTGTGTCGTTTCGCTCGGCTTTTCCTGCTGACAACCTGCAAGTAACACCAAAAGTGCACAAACTGACACTGTTTTTAATTTCATAACAATAACCTCTGTCTATAACGCAACGTATTATAGGAGGGTGATATGCCTACGAATGTCTATGTTGTGCAAAGTTTCTATATGCATAGGGTTAAATGCTGACAAAATGTACAAGCATGGTCAGCTTGTAAGTCAAAAATAGAGCAATCTTGTTAACGATTTGCTGAGATGACGAGGTTTCGGTGTTCAGTGCGCTATTGATGAAGAATTGTGATGTGTACCTATGAAGGTGATGGTGCGGCTTAGTGATCGATTTGTTATCTTCTAGAGTAAAATCAATCACTAATTAAAATTTAGGTGTTGTATGAAATCGATAAAAATATTTTTACTTTTGTCACTTGCAACTTTATTTGGTTGTACCTCGAAGCCGGATGGGGTGGAACCCGTCAATAATTTCGATTTAGAGCCATATCTAGGTAAGTGGTACGAAATTGCACGCCTAGACCATTCATTTGAGCGAGGCTTATCCAACGTTACCGCTGAGTATCAGGTTCGCGAGGATGGTGGGGTTAAGGTGATAAACCGTGGATATTCCGAAGAAGAGCGACAGTGGTCAGAAGCTGAAGGCAAAGCTTATTTTGTTGAAGATAAAACGGTTGGACACTTAAAGGTTTCCTTTTTTGGGCCAATATACTCTTCTTACATTGTTTTTGAGCTAGGTGAAAACTATGACTATGCGTTTGTTTCCGGTTACAACCACGACTATTTGTGGCTATTGTCCAGAACGCCTAACGTTGATGAGAGAGTAGTGGAGCGCTTTAAGTACGTAGCTAAAGAGAAAGGTTTCGCTATCGACGAGCTCATTTTTGTTGAACAAGAGAAACAAAGACAGCTTTAAGTTCATCAGCGTGGCTGAAAAAGCGGACAGAGGGGCAGCTTCCTAATTAAGAGCTCGGTTTGTCATTTCGCTTAACAGTAATTTGTTACCGCGTAACTTAATGTGGTCAAAATGGATATAGCCCCATCATTTGTGATTACTCGTGATGGGGCTTATATAAATTTGAGTGAGCGTCGAAAGGTTGATCTATCAACAAACGGTTATGGTTTACTTAATCAAACGAACGATCAGGGAACCTGGTGCTCGAATAGATTCAACATTGTGGCTAAGTACTGTGCCGCTTGTTGGGGCGGTGTAGCGTTTAATCTCAGCGCCAAAGCTGTCGTATTGAATCGCAAGAAGTTGGCCTTGCTCGACAAAATTCATCAAACTGACATGAGGCAGTACAAAGCCGCCGTGTGTCGCTTTCACACTGATGATTTCGTTTCCTTCCAAGCATGACGTAATAGGGTCCATATCACCTTCAACAATGTTATGCTTTTTCAGCACATTAAAAATGCCTGTTACAGTTCGACTGATAAGTTCTTGCTCGGTATATCGCCCCATACCTACTTCAACAGTAATACTTGGGACACCATGGTTATTCCAGACCGTTTCAAGGACGCCAGCATCTCCAGGATCATTTAAAATCGCATCAGGATTAATGAGGCGAGCCATTTCTAATGATTGCTCGATTCGGAAATCTGCAAACACGTAAAGTGGATAGGCCGCACCACTGGTTTGAGTGTGAAGGTCAATGGCTAAATCAGCATTTGGCTTGAGCAAATCATTCCACAATGCATATAAGTAACGTTGGGCCTCATTGCCGTTTTGGTCACCAGGAAAAAAGCGGTTTAAGTTTGCAGGAGACGCATCAGGGTCTGCGGAATAGAAATCGCGGCTGTGGTTTAGCATACCAGGCATGTTAATGGTTGGAACAATAGTGACAGTAC
The DNA here is from genome assembly GCF_033338855.1 of Vibrio sp. Vb0937. Taxonomy (NCBI): domain Bacteria; kingdom Pseudomonadati; phylum Pseudomonadota; class Gammaproteobacteria; order Vibrionales; family Vibrionaceae; genus Vibrio; species Vibrio sp. Vb0937. The sequence goes on from NZ_JAWOTK010000002.1 coordinate 98,633, forward strand.
CAGCGACTTCAGTGCCGATGAGCTCTCGAGCAGTTTTCTGCGCTGCTAACACACCATTGTACTCATCACCATGAACCCCTGCGGTAATCATGATCTTCTTGCCAGGTTTTTCACCTTTGAACACTAGCACAGGTAGGTGTTGCCACTGAGAGAGAGCATTCGTTGCGATGCGAAACCAAAACTTATGCTCGCCCGAATTTAGGTCTGCTACATTGAGAGACTGAATCACTTGATGACCTTGAATCACGTCATCGAGAAATTGTGTTGCCATTAAAGTTACCACTCCAAAACCATAAGCTAATCTAAAACCTTAGCGTCGTCATACCATGAATATTAATAAGGCGAGAACATGTCTCGCCTTAATTACCAATTGGTTTCGTTTTACGCAAAACCCATAATATGAGCTGCGATAACGACGATACTTGATAGGGTAAAGAGTAATAGAATAAATCGCCAGCAGAATTTTGCCCAGTCACCCCAGTCGATACGGCAGACACCAAGCGTTGCCATGAGAGATGCCGAAGTAGGGACGATAACGTTAGTAAAGCCATCGCCAAGTTGGAATGACAAAACTGCCACTTGGCGCGTAACTCCTGCAATGTCTGCCAGAGGGGCCAGTAGAGGCATCGTCAGTGCCGCTTGTCCAGAGCCCGAAGTGACGAAGAAGTTGAAGATAGATTGGAATACATACATTAACCATGCCGCAGCCACGTCAGGAAGCCCGCTAATCACGCCGCCAGCACTGTTTAGAATTGAGTTCAGTACACTCGCTTCATCAGTTGTACCACCACCAAGGATCAACAATACACCTTTTGCACAACCCACTAATAGGGCAGGTGCAAGCATAATAGCTGCACCTTCTTTAAATGCATCAGCTGCGCAGTTTAGCGTCATACCGTTTAGGCGGAAAATCGTACCGATGATCGCGACAACAAAGCCCATAGTGAAAAATTGAGACGCGATTTCTGGGATGTACCATGCGTTAGCGACTACGCCCCAAACAACCCACACCGTGGTCGCAATAACCGTAAGGATAACGAGTGTGTCACCTAGGTTCCAACGAGAATCTTGATTGCCAAGCTCTTGCTGACGGAAATACTGGTCTGTGCGATGGCTGTAAGAAAGTTTAGGATTTGACTTCACACGAGCGGCGTAGATCATTGTGAAAGCGATACCGATTAACGTAAAGCCAGCCCATAACCCCATGCGTACTGTCATGCCGGATAAAACAGGTACACCCGCAATGCCTTGCGCAATAGCTACGGAAAAAGGGTTCATCCAAGAAGTAGCGAAGCCAATTTGAGTCGCAACATAGGTAACCATTACCGTAGTGATACCATCATAACCAAGGCGAACCATAAGCGGCGCGATAATAATCGCAAACGCTACGGCTTCTTCACCCATACCAAATACCGCACCGCCTAGCGAGAACAGCAAAAATAGCACTGGAATGAATAGCGCTTCGTTACCTTTGGTCTTATCGATAAGGCGCAGGATACCGTTATCGATTGTGCCTGTGCGCATTACAACGCCGAAAGCACCGCCGATAACCAACATGAACATAATCACGCCGATTGCGCTGCCCCATTTAGAGCCAGAAACTAGCCCTTCGAAAGGGAAGTTCATCAGACCAATGCCACCACCAGAAGCAAACAGGCCAACCTTGTTGTAAACCAGTTCACCGTTTTCGTCGGTTGCATAAGAGAAAGAAGAAGGATCGATAACTGTGCGAGTTTTTTCTGCACCGTCGACCATGTAGGTCACCTGTTGGCTATCAAAATGACCAGCAGGAATTAAGTAGGTAAGAATCGCAGCAAGAATACCAACAATGAAGATCAAAATGAGGGTATCTGGCATCTGCCACGACTTAGGGGTAGCAACCGAGTCTGCTGGTTGCGCATGTGTGTGAGACATAACTTACTTCACGTCAAATTCAATAAAGCATGAAATATCGATAAAATAGAATAAAAAGTCAATATTAATGCTTGTGTTGAACTATAAATTCATCAAATATTTGAAGTGAAGTTAATTTGATTGTTTTGTGGTCAAATGTTGGGTTAATGTTTCAGTATGCGTTGAGTTTGGATGATTCACGAGCTTTCATAGTACATCTACAGGTGATCTAATCACTTGATTTCTGTCTGTTCTGCATAAAAAGCAGCGACATCACGAAGGTCTTCATCATTTAACATTTTTAACTGTGCTGCCATCATTTCTGCAAGTGGCCCTTTACGCTCACCGGCTTGATAAGATTTCATTGCATTGTAAAGGTACTGAGCATTTTGACCAGCAAGGCTTGGATAGGTGTTGTTCGTTGCGATGCCTGTAACACCGTGACAATAGACACAGCTAGGTGATTTGATTTTACCTTTATCAGCATCACCAAACGGCTCGGCATGGATAGCGGAAGAGAAAATAAAAGAGATTAGAAGTATAAATCTGAGCATGGAGGTTATCTATTCGCTAAAAATCATGCCGATACAATAAAGCTTCCCCTTAGGGGAAGCTCAATGATCAAAATCAAATTAAAGTAGAGATTTTATACTTGATAAGAAAGTGTCGATGTCTTTCGCTGAAATATCTTTATGAGTTACAAAACGAATTGGATTTCCAGGGGTTATCGTGATGTTTTGTTCCTTTAGTTTCGCAGCGATACTTACTATGTCCACTTGAGGATCAAGCTTCGCGAACACGATGTTCGTTTGAACAAATTCAGGGTTGACTGAAAAACCAGGCAGTTCTGCTAAACCTTCCGCTAAGGTTTTTGCGTTGGTGTGATCTTGTTTTAGCTGTTCCACTTGTTCGGTAAGGGCAAGTTTGCCTGCTGCGGCAAGAATACCCGCTTGACGCATACCACCGCCGACCATCTTTCTTAAGCGACGTGCTTTTGCGATGTAGTCTTTGCTACCAAGTAGTAGCGAGCCAACAGGGGCAGCCAGACCTTTCGACAGACAGATCGTCATTGAATCAAAGTACTGACCGATCTCTTTTACCGGAACATCAAGTGCAACGGCTGCGTTAAAAACGCGAGCGCCATCTAGATGCATCTGCAAGTTATGTTTATTCACGAAGTCACGTGCTTCTGCTAAGTAAGACAGAGGTAGTACTTTACCATTAATTGTGTTTTCTAAGCTGAGAAGCTTAGTGCGAGCAAAGTGACAATCATCTGGTTTAATCGCAGCAGCCAGTTTATCAAATGGTAGCGTGCCATCTGGGTTATTTTCGACTGGTTGAGGTTGAATTGATCCCAAAACCGCCGCGCCACCAGCTTCGTATTTGTAGTTATGTGCTTGTTGCCCACATAGATATTCATCTCCCCGCTCGCAATGCGCCATTAAACCGAGCAGATTGGCTTGAGTGCCTGAAGTGGTAAACAAAGCTGCTTCGAAACCAGCAAGCTGCGCAGCAAATTTTTCAAGCTCATTGACCGTAGGGTCATCACCATAAACATCATCCCCAACGGGGGCCTTAAACATGGCTTCTCGCATGGCTTGGGTGGGCTGTGTAACGGTATCTGATCGAAAATCCATGAATGTCTCCTTGGTCAAAGTCCTAAATATATCCGCAAAGGCGCGCTTTGCTTAAGCAAGCGATCGTTTTGGCATCGGTGATCGTGCCATCGACAATCTTTTCTTCGAGTTGCTTGATTGACAAGGTGACGACCTCAATCACTTCGTCTTCATCGCACTCGTAACGGTTTGTTTTATTGAGCTTTTCGGCAACAAATAGATACTGTATCTCATCACAAAATCCGGCAAGAGGGGTGACTTGGCCGAGAGACGTGAATTTCTCTGCACTAAACCCAGTTTCTTCCTCTAACTCTCTTTTGGCGCAGCAGAGTGGCTCTTCGTTGCCTTCCCTGGTACCAGCAGGAAGTTCCAATAGCCATTTATTAAGTGAAGGCCGAAATTGGTGGACAAGGACAATCTCACCCTCCGCTGTAATAGGGAGAATCACTGCAGCGCCCGGATGATGGATTGTGGTGTGCGTAATTGCCTGTCCTGTAGGAAGCATAACGTCTTCTTCAATCAGAGAAATTTGCTTCCATTTATAAATTATCTTGCTCATGCAGTTATGAACCCTAGCTGTTACCGCATTTTTGACGTTTTTCGACATTAACCACAAATGGTGGGAAACAAAAGCAAAAAATACTGCAACACGACGAAAGCGTTTGCACTTTAAGTGAGCAATGTCTCATAAATGGAAACTTTGATTGCTTCGTCAAGAAGCGGAAAAGCATCTGCTATAAGGGGAATTCGACAAAATACATTTGTAACAAAGTTATAACAAGTGTATAAAAATGTTAACGCAATACCACTTCAGTAGCCGGAGAACGTATGACACAAACCTTATTTGCCTCAAATGCCGAAAAAGCGCTTCTCTCAGAACGCATCAATAAATTGGCGAAAGCGTTAACGGATGGCGTTTATGAGCGTGAACATACGATCAAGCTCTGCCTTCTTGCTGCACTTGCTGGTGAAAGTGTTTTTCTTTTAGGTCCCCCTGGTATTGCAAAAAGCTTAATTGCCAAACGACTCATCCAAGCGTTCGATAACAGCAGTTACTTCGAATACCTGATGACGCGCTTCTCAACCCCTGAAGAGGTGTTTGGGCCACTGAGTATCCAAGAGCTAAAAGACAACGGCCGTTATGTTCGCTTAACTAAAGGGTATTTGCCAACTGCACAAGTCGTATTTTTGGATGAAATCTGGAAGGCGGGCCCTGCAATTCTTAATACATTGCTGACAGTGGTTAATGAGAAAACATTCAAAAATGGCAGCGATATCGAGCGTGTGCCAATGCGCTTGTTGGTATCGGCTTCCAATGAATTACCCGATGAAGATAGTGGATTGGATGCGCTCTACGACCGCATGTTGGTGCGTGTGTTTGTGAATCGAATTCAGAATAAACAAAACTTTAAGTCGATGTTGACTGTGGGCACATCGCAAGAGGCACAAGTACCAGAAGGCCTAGCGATAACTGATGAAGAATATCATCAATGGCAACAACAGCTCGACAAATTGACGTTAACCGACAATGCATTCGAAAAGCTTTTCCAGCTTAAAACGATGTTAGAAGCCAAAGTTGAAGCTCAGTTTGGTGATGTGGCCAATACCGATATGTATGTCTCTGACCGCCGCTGGAAGAAAGCCGTGAAGTTGTTAAAAGCGAGCGCGTTTTTTAATGGTCGCGATGAAATCAATCCGCTTGACCTTCTACTGCTGCAAGATTGTTTATGGAACAGTCCTGAATCGCGAGATGTGGTACGTGAAGTGGTTCAAGAGTTCGCCTTAAAACATGCATTTGATCAACAAGACGCGGAGCAGGAAATTGAGTACTGCCGAGAGTCTTTGGTTGATGTTCAACATGAACTTGAAGATGCCTACCGCATGACGTTAACGTCTGAAGCGGCAACGGGCATTTTGCGTAAAGAAACCATGCGCTTCGATACCTCTAAAGCCAAGATGTACAAAGTTGGCGCAGCCGTTAACTTAGTTAAATTGGTTGTCTTGCAAAGCAACATGTCGGTTTCAGAATCAGAAAAAGGTGATAGCCGCTGGGTTTATGTACCCAAAGATGAGTTAGATCGAGTCATTAAAGAGGGAAGCGGTGATGTGTATGGTTACGTCAATCAAAACACCAACATGTGCCGTTTACGATTTGATGTTGACGCGGCGAATAACCTAGTTATCCGTGATATCGCGAACCGAGGCATTTTGGTTAGCCTAGTGACTCAAGAGGGCTTGGATGTAGAGCTTTACCAAAAGTGGTTAACGCAGAGCGAAAAAGCCGTAAATCAGCTTAGTGAGGCAGAACACCATATACGCAAGGTGAAAGCGAACTTTCATGATGCGCTTCCGCATAGCTTTGTTGATCCTGAACTACCCCGCCTAATGGAGTCGAGTCTGCAACAGGTAAGTCAGAGACTTGAATCAATCCAAGCAGAAAGTGAAAAAGTTATCCAACGCTTTAAAAACTTAAATCAGTTTTTCTCATAAGGAGACGACATGCTAGGTGCAGACGGACTTAACCTCGCGCTGATGGTGGCCGACTCCGGCATCATCGATAGCGCAGTTAATGATTTGATGGCGCGTTCACAAGTCATGATGATGGCAGAAAACCGAGGCGTTAAATCTTCGGTCAAAGGTCACTTGTTAAAGTGGCGAGGCAGCGTTAAAAAACGGATCACCAAGGTATGTGAGACAGAGCGTTTCCAACAAGAGCTGTCTTTATATCAAGAGGTCATTCACTGGGATGAAGAGGCGTTTTTTGAAAACATCGAAGATGTGATTAAAAAGCTGGAATGGCACTCTGCGTTTTACATGCAAGCTCGCCGAATGATGGAAAAGAACAAAGGGATGAATAACCCTATGTTCCCTCATTACTTTTGTGATCAATGGTACAAAAGCCTCACCGATGCTATAAAACAAGCGCAAGTAAGCGAGCTTGAAGCCAATAAAGAAAAGGTGCTGAATGACCTGTATCAACGTATGGAAACCATGCGTAATATGGATAAAGTCACGGAGTCGGGTGACGCTGAAAGTGTAGGGCGCCTGTGGGATATGGCATCTGCCAAGTTGAGTAAAACAGACTTAACGGTGATGAAGCGCCATGCTGAGTTTCTGAAGAAGCACCAAGGCTTGCAAGAAATTGCGGAGCAACTCGGTCGTATGGCGGGGCAAGTAAATGATCCTGAACTAAATCGTGCGCCCACTGAAGAACTTCAATTGGTCGAAGAGAAAAGTGATGAGGCGACGGATGATATTGTCGGTATTCACGAAAGCGATGATCTAAATAAGCTACTTCCCAACGAAACGATGTTTTTGGCGTATCCTGAACTTGAAGTTGTGTTCTATAAACACTTAGTTGATAAACGGCTCATGAACTATCGTACACAAGGCAAATCGCGCACGTTACGTAAAGTTAAAGCTCACCGACCTGACCATAAAGCGGTAGATATCGAAAAAGGCCCCTTCATTGTTTGTGTGGACGCGTCCGGTTCCATGAGTGGCTTTCCTGAGCAATGCGCCAAAGCCATGGCTTATGCTCTGATGCAAATCGCACTAGCGGAGCAACGTGATTGCTATGTCATTATTTTTTCTACGGAACACATTACCTACGAACTAACCAAACAAGATGGTCTGCGCGAGGCGGCGGACTTTCTAACTTATAGCTTCCATGGTGGTACAGACTTAGAGCCAACTTTGATTAAATCTATCGACTTGATGAGCGGTGATAAATATAAAAACGCAGACATGGTAGTCATTTCCGACTTTATCGCGCCAAAACAACAAGACGAGTTACTGGCCAAAGTGGATGCGCTCAAAGCGAAGAAAAACCGTTTTCACGCGATTAGCTTATCGAAATACGGAAATCCTGCATTAATGTCGATGTTTGATCACACTTGGTCTTATCACCCTAATGTTGTGGGAAGATTGCTAAAAAGGGTCAGCAACTATTAAACGCTTTAATGTTTCATGGGACAAAACGAACTGAAAGCGAGATTTATATTGCTTCGTTTTAAGCCAATAAGATCGAACTTTGGTCGAATTGACTTAAAAGAAATCAAACGAACAGAAAATGAAATGTTTTTGTTTGACTATCTTCTCTCAATCCGTAAAGTAGCCACCAACGCAACGGGGTAGAGCCCTGAAGCGTAATAAAAAGGCGCCTTGGCAGAGTGGCTATGCAGCGGATTGCAAATCCGTGGACCTCGGTTCGACTCCGGGAGGCGCCTCCATTATTCTTTTGAGAGCGAATGGCTTTCGAGAATAAATGCGACACTAGCTCAGTTGGTAGAGCGCAACCTTGCCAAGGTTGAGGTCACGAGTTCGAACCTCGTGTGTCGCTCCAAATTATTCAGATATGGCCATGGCGGTATCTCGATGCCAAGTGCATCAACTTAAAACCAGCGAAAGCTGGTTTTTTTGTATCTGAAGACTGATAAATTCACACCATCTCTTTTTCATTACCTGTGAGCTTAGCAACCCCATCTCTGTCACGAGTTTCTGATATTAAGTGTGACCCGATGTTTCGCACCTCAGCCAATTTCAGTTTACAATACGGGCTTCCAAAGGATTTGACGAAGACGCATGAGAAATACCGACGATTACATCATTTTTTATCACTTGATCGAGCAAGGTTCATTCAGTGCTGCCGCGAGACATATGTCACTGACCAAATCGGTCGTCAGTAAACGGATTGCCAAGCTTGAACAAGAGCTTGGTGTACAGCTTCTCTACCGAACAACGCGAACGCTAACGTTGACTGAAGCAGGACGAGCGTTTTTTACTCATGCAAAAGCGGTTTATCAAGCGGTGGCAACGGCGGAAGAATCCATTGTGGGTTTAGGTAAAAACTTATCTGGACACATTAAAATTTCGGTGCCTACTATCTCTGGTGAATTAATTCTTCCTCAAGTGATTAATGAATTTAATCAGAAATACCCAGACATCAATATCGATATGGATCTAGATAATCGTTTCGTCGATATCGTGAATGAACGTTTTGATTTGGCAATTAGAACGGGTGTGTTGCCAGATTCTAGTCTGATTGCAAGAAAGCTGGTGGATGCAAATTGGATCATTTGCGCGTCACCCCAATACCTAGCTAAACATGGCATACCTAAACAACCTCAAGCCTTGGCTAAACACAATTGTTTAGTCTATTCCTACCAAGAAACCGGAGCGCATGAGTGGGCGTTTAAAGATGGAGACGAGGTATATCAAATCACCGTCGACGGTAACCTCTGTACTAACAATTCTTCTGTATTGAGAAATGTGGCGCTGTTAGGGCAGGGAATCATCTATGTGCCGCGTGTATTGGTTTATGAAGACTTAAAGCAAGGCAGTCTGATTCAGTTATTTAAAGACGAAACAGCCAAATGTTTGGGTATTTATGCGGTGTACCCTTACACTCGTCAGCAACCAGAAAAAATTAAGATCTTTATCGATCATCTATACACAAGCTTTCAAAGTCAAAACCATCGATTTTAAGCCAATAACTCAACACCGATCGTTATGTTGGTGTTGAGCTTATGTTTCCATCTTCATTTCTAAGAGTCCTCTTAAATTTAGGAGCTTACGCTTCTCCTCGTTTTCTTCACTAATATTGATAACAAGATACCCCGCACAACTGTTAACAAATGGTTTTGCTATTGTTTCTTTTAAGAAACGGTCTGTTTCTTACGTTAAATTTCTCAAATGTGAAAGATAAGTAACAGAAAAATAAAGAATTATTTTGTTTGTTGTTTATTGATTACGTATTGTTCGTCCGCCTGACATAGACGCAGAGAAATGGACTGCTTATAGTGGCTCAAACGCCATGCCTGCCGCTAAGCGGTGTTGTGAGCGAAGTACAATAACTAGAGATACGGATATGAAACAAAAGCAGCTGATTGAAGAATTTAAAACCATCGTGGGGGAAGAAAATGTTCTAACCGACGAGGTTAAAACGAAATATTACCGCTCGGGGTTTCGTTCGGGTAGTGGTAATGCGCTTGCTATCGTGTTTCCTAACACTCTTCTAGAACAATGGAAGATTATTAAACAGTGTGTTGAAGCAAACTGCATCATTATCATGCAGGCGGCTAAAACAGGTTTAACAGAGGGCTCAGCTCCGAGTGGTAATGATTATGATCGCGATGTGGTTGTGATCAATATTACCAAAATCAAGAAGATTCACTTATTAGATGGTGGTAAGCAGGCGGTTTGCTTGCCTGGTGCGAGCTTACACTCTTTGGAGAAAGAGTTGAAGGCAGTGAACCGAGCACCGCATTCTATCATCGGCTCTTCATCGCTAGGTGCCACTGTGGTCGGTGGTATCGCCAATAACTCAGGCGGTGCGCTAGTTAAGCGTGGTCCTGCTTATACGGAACTGGCGATCTACGCGCAGGTCGATAAGCAAGGCCAGTTACATTTGGTGAACCACCTTGGTATTGAAGGATTAGGTGAAACGCCAGAAGAAATTCTAACAAACCTGCAAGAAGGGAACTTTGACCCAGCGAAGATCATTCATGATGAGCGAATGGCATCAGACAGAGAATACGATGAACGTGTTCGAGACGTGACTTCTGACATTCCTTCTCGCTTTAATGCCGATGAACGCCGATTATTTGAAGCCAGTGGCTGTGCTGGCAAGTTGGGTGTTTTTGCCGTTCGGGTTGACAGCTACCCAGTACCCGAAAAAGAGCAGGTTTTTTACCTTGGCACCAATGACCCTGCGAAACTAACGAAGTTGCGAAAAGACTTCTTATCTACGTTTGATAACTTGCCTGAGATGGGAGAATACTTGCATCGAGATATCTTCAACATGGCAGAGAAGTACGGCAAGGATGTGTTCTTATCAATCGACTTGTTAGGCACAGATAAGCTGCCAAAAATGTTCGCACTTAAAGCTAAGGTAGAAAACTTCTTAGAGCGCATCCCGTTTGTCAGTAAATATCTGCCAGACACCATTCTGTACTACGCGAGCAAGTTGTTCCCACAACATTTACCAGAGCGAATGCTGGATTTCCGTGACAAGTATGAGCATCACCTGGTATTGAAAATGAGTGATGGTGGTATTGCTGAAGCACAAAAATACCTCAAAGAAGTTTGGGCTGTTGAAGACGACTGTGATTTCTTCGAGTGTACGCCGGAAGAGGGTAAAAAAGCTTATTTACATCGCTTTGCAGCAGCAGGTGCAGCAATTCGTTACGAGACGATTCACCGAAAAGACGTAGAAGACATCGTTGCACTTGATATCGCTTTGCGACGTAATGATGAAGAGTGGCTAGAAACTTTGCCTGAAGAGGTAAGTAAGAACCTTGTTCAAGCGCTCTATTATGGTCACTTTATGTGTTACGTCTTCCATCAAGATTACATTTTCAAAAAAGGGACTGACACGAAGTTGATGAAAAAGCTGATGCTTGAGCACCTCAATAGCCGTGGTGCCAAATACCCAGCAGAACATAACGTGGGTCACTTGTATGAAGCCGAAAACTCGTTGCAGAAGTTTTACCACGAATTAGACCCAACCAATACCTTTAACCCTGGTATTGGTAAAATGGACAAATATAAGCGCAATTGTAACTGCTGTGCGTAATGTGCTGTCTCACCATGATTAATAATCGTTGTTCATCGTTAAAATGATGAGCATAAGATAAGCCCTGATGACACTTGTGACATCAGGGCTTTGTGTTTTGGGTCTTTTATTGATGACTGGTATCGGCTTTGAAACAACGACTAAAGAGCACGTACTGCAGCGGCGGCGATGATGCCTGCTGCGATTGCGGGTAGAGGCTTTTTCACGATGAACATGACAACGGCAGTAGAAAACAGTGCTGCTCTAGCACCGTTATCACCCTCTACTGCTAGCGGAGCTAAAAGGGCAACCAATACGGAGCCTGACATCGCAGTAATGAAACGTTGAACCCGTTCGCTAATTGGAATGAATGACATAACATACACTCCGCCCCAGCGGGTTATGAGCGTGACTAACGCCATAGCGATAATGATAAGCAGTGTGCCACCTAAGGTTGTTTCGATGTTCATGCTTTCTTCTCCTTCCAACAAGCACCCAAGACTCCGCCAGTAATGGCGCCAACCACTACGTGGCTATTCTCTGGCAAATACCAATACGCCAACATAGAAGAGGCTGCTGCTATGGCCCAAATAGCAAAGATTCTTAAGTCTTTCGGCCCGGCCACCACCATAGACAGCAGGAAGCATCCCATAACCATATCGAGCCCTAGGCCCACCGGATCTTTGATTGCGCTACCAAAATAAATGCCGATCCAGGTGCCCACAATCCAAAAAGACCACATCGCTAAGCCGCCACCAACAAGCAAGCCAAAGCCTGGTTCTTTTCTACCAAATGCATTGAGTGCCATTGCCCAGTTAGCGTCTGATGCTACCAGCATTACACCGTAACGTTTTGTTGGTGGGAGTTGTCGTAACCATGGATAAAGTGTAGCTCCCATCAAGAGGTGACGAGCATTAATAGCAAATACAGTAATAAGAACTGGAATGAGAGGGACTTCTGCTCCCCACATTTCTAACGTGGCAAATTGTGAAGCACCGGCGAAGACCAGTGTGCTCATCAACATAGTGGGAAATACATCTAGTCCAGTCTGTACCGCAGCAACACCGAAAGCGAGGCCAAATATGACCACGAACATAGAGAGGGGTAAAAGTTGGGTGAAGCCGTTCCAGACGTCAAGCCGATTAAATTCGTGCAACTCAGTGGAGGAGCGTTGAAGATGTTGAGTATTTTCTGTCATAGAGATACCTAGCTAGCAGGCAAAGGGGCAGTGCCATACGAGTGTGTTTGTTATTCTTTTGTAAACTTCATGTTTAACATCAATTGGAGGGGCTTTCAAACTCTAAGTGCTATATAAAATTGAGCCATCCAAGCGGCTTTAAGAAACAGAGTGTAGAGAGTCGCGCTTGGTAGTGCTAAAGGAGAATAAAACAACAGAAATAGTAAGCTCTGTTTAATTGATAACATCACGAGCTAGTACAGATTAGTAAATAAGAAAGAAAGCGAGCACGAGGCTCGCTTTTTCGCTCTGTTACGAATAACTGAATAGGTTTATTTTACGTAGACACGAGGGTTCGCGCTTCCCCAAACCGTGTATAGTTCAGGGAAGATGACTTCTGCGTGTTTTTCCATCTCAGCAGCTGAAATCGTTTTGCCTTGTTGGGAGCCAAACAAAACAACTTCAGAACCAGGCTCAACATCTTTGATACCTGTAACATCTACCATAGTAGTGTTCATTGAAGCAACGCCCGCAACTTTTGCACGTTGGCCATTGATCAGAACTTCTGCCGTATTCCCCATTTTTCGTGGATAACCATCAGAGTAACCAACAGGAATGTTCGCCATTAAGCTTTCTTTGCTTGTTGTGTAGCTGCTGTCGTAACCGACTGTGCTATTTTTTGGCAGGTGGTGAACGGATGCCACGCGTGTTTTGAAAGACACGATAGAAGGGTACTCAGGGTTAGTTGGTAAGTCTCCGTATAAAACGCCACCAGGACGAACCATATCAAGCTGCGCCTCAGGAACATTAAGCGCGGTGTAAGAGTTTGCTACGTGCAGTAAAATGTTGTCGCGTTTTAGATTCGCTTCTTTAATCAGCCATGCAGAACTGTCTTTGAATGAAGCTAACTTTTGGCGCACGTCGTCTGCATTGTAGTTAGGGAAATGAGTCATGATACCAACAATATTTACGCCAGCTTGTTGAGCGATTTTTAGCGCTTCTTTCTTGCCTGCTTCTGTCGTCATATCAACACCATTACGTCCCATACCACCGTCGTTCAGAGCAAGGTGAACTTTGATTTCTTTACCAGCTTTCTCGGCTAGTTTAGACAGTGCTTTAGCTTGCTCTGCTGTGCCTATCAACTCTTCGACATTTAGGTTGATTGCGGCTTCAATCTCGCCAATATCCGCTGAGCGTACACGCATAAGTTGGCCTTTAAAGCCACTGTCGCGAACAGTTTGTGCTTCGGCGTTACTTGCAACGGCAACGCAAGGAATTTGTTGCTCGATAATAGTCGGCATCAGGCCTGCGATACCATTGCCGTATGCGTCGGCTTTCATCACGGCACAAATTTTCGTTTTGCCATCCATGTGCGATTTAAACTGCTCAATATTATCGCGGAACTGACCTAAGTTTATTTCTAGCCAAGCGTTAGCACCTTGAACTTGCTCTGCTTTTGCTGCTGTATTGCTAATTTGAAGAGGAGCAGCAGTAGCTTGCATTACAGGAACCGCGATTGCAGCAGCGATAGTCAGTGATAGTAAGGTTTTATTTAAGCGCATAAAGTCTCCGTACGCGTTTTTTGTATTGGTTATGTTATTGAGTACTTGGGGAAAGTACCTGACGAAGTAAAACGCTCCAAGTGGTGCTTTGGAGCGTTTATTAAGATAGTGATTTAATATATACCTAAATATACCTCAGTGATGACATTCAATTTAAGCAAATCGGGATTGATTTGATATCTACTAAGGTACCCACTGAGTTTAACTCAGTTTAAAGCGGCTCATTACATCTTTAAGAGAAATGGATAGCTGGCTTAGTTCGCGGCACGCCTGTGCGGTTTGCTCCGAGCCTTGCGAGACCTCTTGAGATGCTAAATGTATGTTTTCAATGCTGCGGTTAAGCTCTTCCGCAACAGAGTCTTGCTGGTTACAAGCCGTGGCGATTTGGGTACCCATGTCTGAGATGTCCGAAATCGAATGCTCAATGTCGCTCATCAGCTGTTTTGATTGAATGCCTTGTTCTGCACATTCTGAGATACTGGTTCTAGAAAGTTCAGTGGCTGATTTTGCGTCTTTTGCAAGTGATTGTAGCTGCTCAATGATCGAAGTGATTTCACTCGTTGAATCTTGCGTACGGCCAGCAAGAGTTCGAACTTCGTCTGCAACGACGGCAAAGCCACGACCAGACTCACCAGCACGCGCCGCTTCAATGGCTGCATTAAGTGCAAGTAGGTTGGTTTGATCGGCGATGTCGCGGATAACATCCACGATAACGTTAATTTTATTCGATTGCTGTTCAAGCTCTGCTACGGTATCGCCTGCAGCGCCAATTACATTTGAAACTTCTTGAATCGCGTCAACCATACCTTGGGTTTCACGAACACCGTGTTGTGTGCGGCGGTTTGCTTCGTTAGCTTGGTTCGCTGAGTCTTCAGTGTTACGAGCAACATCGGCTACGGCCGCTTTCATTTCTGTCATTGCTGTTGCGATGTGCGTAATTTGCAGCTGTTGATCTTTCATACCAGACGCAGAAATATCGGAGATTTGGTTCATCTCTTCGACAGCGCTGCTTAACTGAGTAACTGCAGCAATCACATTATCGATAACTTGGCGTAAGTCATCTTGCATCTTAGTGGTCGCGTCTGCCAGTTCACCAAGCTCATCATTGCCGATTGCTTTACGGTCAATGTTACTTGATAGATCACCTGTCGCGATGGCATTTGCTTGCTCAACAACAAGTTTAAGTGGGCCACAAATTAGCCGAGTCAGCACGTATGTCATGCCTACCATGATCAGTAGAATAATCACGTTACTTGCAATTGAAGAATTACTCAATCCATTTACAGAGGACAGGATATGAGTTTTGTTGCTGTCCATAGCTTCTTTAAGGAGACGGATTAGTTCGCCTAACTCTGAGTCAACCGCTTCGAAAGCAGACAAAGAGTTCGCCAAAATAGGGTGGGCCTTGCTTTTGTCGTTAGCTAGCATCGCTTCATTGTACTGGTCCATAGTATCCAAGTACTTTTTCCACTGACGCATAAGACGCTGGTAAGTTTGCTGCTCTTCGCCAGGCCAGATAGTTTCACCGTAAGCGTTGAGCTCTCTAGTGATCTTTTCGCGTTCTCTAATATTGTTAGAAATTTTAGTTTTGACTTGGTCTGCGTCTTCATAAGTGTACGCAGCAAATTGAGCTCGGCGCCAGCGAGACAAGTGGTCTCGAATCGAATCGACCCTTTCCATTGCAGGAAGCGTATCATCGGTATAGTTTAAAAGCTCAGATTTGATGCTTTTGAGCTCTGTAGATAAAAACACGCCAAATGCAATGTTGACGATGGCAATGAGTAAAAACGATAGCGATATCTTTTTCGCTATAGAAAGATTCTTGATAGACATTAGTGATATACCTTGTTTTTCTTATGTTGTGTCGCCAAAGTAAACCACATCCTTATATGTGATATATGTCCATTAAATTACTGCAACTCGTGTAACGTACCATTATTTATTGATATTTTCGATAATGAATTGAGCTTTGTTTGAAAATAAAAAAAGTCAATGATTTTATAAAGGTACGACCACATTCGATATAAAGTTATCGGTAACAAAATATGATGTTCTGTACGCAGTCGTGCCAAGAGTAGGGAATCAAATTGTTACAGATGTTACAGCGGTGAAAAGATCAGCGTTCATAACGTGATAGTCGCGTGTTTACCTCGAAGCAGTTACGGGCACTAGTATGCGTATGACTTAATAGACAATGAAAGGGAACGGGTGCTTATTGGTCTAATTGAATGCCAAATATACTAGGCAGATCGCTTTTTAAGCACTTAAATCAAAAAGATAAAATTTATTGTTGACCAGATAAATTAATCCGTTAAAGTACGCCTCGTTCTCACGGCAAAGGTCGCTGAGACAGATGGTGTCTAACCCATCGCATGATTGCGTTGCCCTGGTGGTGGAATTGGTAGACACAAGGGATTTAAAATCCCTCGGCGTTCGCGCTGTGCCGGTTCAAGTCCGGCCCGGGGCACCATCAAAATCTTTGGTGACAGAGATATAAAATCAGAAAGGCGCCTTGGCAGAGTGGCTATGCAGCGGATTGCAAATCCGTGGACCTCGGTTCGACTCCGGGAGGCGCCTCCACTATTTCGAAAGCCAGTCTTAAATGACTGGCTTTTTTCGTTTTTAGTCCGCCTTTTCGTAACCCTTCGCGCTTTCCTAAAGTCTCCCATGTTTTGATCACCATTCAATATTTTTAACGCGCTAATCATTGATTTTATAAATGTTAGACAACTCAATAATTGTATAGTGTGATTGGTGATAGTTTCTCTTCGATTGTAATCCGAACTTTTTGTATTACAGGCAGCAACCTAGCTAGCGTCATAGTTAGTATCGCTTGGTGCGTATATGCAGAAAGGAGGATTCTAGTCCTTAACGTGAGAGAAAAATAATGAAAACATTCAACCTTAAACCTACACTTTTACCCTTAACTTTGCTGCTCAGTTCGCCTGTAATGGCGGCACAAAATGGCACCATGATGCAGTACTTCCATTGGTATGTGCCAAATGACGGTGCACTCTGGACACAAGTTGAAAACAACGCGCCGGCACTATCGGACAACGGCTTCACCGCGTTATGGCTACCGCCCGCCTATAAAGGTGCTGGTGGCAGCAACGACGTCGGTTATGGCGTTTACGATATGTATGATTTGGGAGAGTTTGATCAAAAAGGTTCGGTGCGCACCAAGTATGGCACCAAAGATCAGTACCTAAGCGCCATCAATACTGCCCATAAAAACAATATCCAGATTTATGGCGATGTGGTGTTCAACCATCGCGGCGGTGCGGATGGTAAATCCTGGGTCGACACCAAGCGAGTCGATTGGAACAACCGAAATATTGAACTTGGTGATAAATGGATTGAAGCGTGGGTAGAGTTTGATTTCCCTGGGCGCAACGATAAGTACTCAAACTTTCATTGGACGTGGTACCACTTTGATGGCGTGGACTGGGACGATGCTGGCGAAGAAAAAGCTATCTTCAAATTCAAAGGTGAGGGTAAGGCATGGGATTGGGAAGTGAGCTCGGAAAAAGGCAACTACGATTACCTTATGTACGCTGATCTAGACATGGATCACCCTGAAGTTAAGAAAGAACTTAAAGACTGGGGTGAGTGGTATATCAACATGACTGGTGTTGATGGGTTTAGAATGGACGCGGTGAAGCACATCAAATATCAATACCTGCAAGAATGGATTGATCACCTACGTTGGAAAACAGGGAAAGAACTATTCACGGTCGGAGAGTACTGGAACTACGATGTGAATCAGCTGCATAACTTTATCACCAAAACCTCTGGCAGCATGTCCTTGTTTGATGCACCGTTACATATGAACTTTTATAATGCGTCTAAATCGGGTGGTAGCTACGATATGCGTCAAATCATGGATGGTACGCTGATGAAGGACAATCCAGTCAAAGCGGTTACCTTAGTAGAAAACCATGACACTCAGCCTTTGCAGGCGTTGGAATCAACCGTTGATTGGTGGTTCAAGCCGCTCGCTTACGCGTTTATCTTATTGCGTGAAGAAGGTTATCCATCCGTGTTTTATGCAGATTACTACGGCGCGCAGTACAGTGATAAAGGGCATGACATCAATATGGTCAAAGTGCCTTACATTAAAGAGCTAGTAACACTGCGTAAAGATTATGCCTATGGCAAACAACATTCTTATCTCGACCACTGGGACGTAATTGGTTGGACTCGAGAAGGTGATGCAAATCATCCACATTCAATGGCCGTGATCATGAGTGATGGACCTGGCGGCTCGAAGTGGATGTATACGGGTAAACCAAGTGCTCGCTACGTAGACAAGTTGGGTATCCGAACTGAAGACATTTGGACTGATGCGAATGGTTGGGCTGAGTTCCCAGTAAACGGCGGATCTGTCTCGGTTTGGGTTGGCGTTGAATAATCCATTCCTGTGATTTTGATACAGAGTAGGCAATTCTTAATAAAACTTTTCAATGAATCAATGTGTTATTTGATATTCATTCGACAAATGAGTAACTTATATTTGAGCATAATCTAGAGGAAGATAAAGAATGGAATCTATTGCTGATGTATTGGTTGTGGCTATTGTGTTCGGTGCCATATTTGGGGGCGGGATAATAAAGTTAATCTTGAACCATCGTAAAGAAGTAAGAGCGTTGGAGATATCTGAACGTAATACGATGAGCCGAGAAGAACAAGATAATCTTAACAAGCAAATTGGTGACTTGAAGCGACGTGTTGAAGTGTTAGAGCGAATTGTCACAGATAACAAATATCAACTTGAAAAAGAAATTGCCTCTCTGTAGATCACCACTTAATCGTAAAGCCGGCGAAGTCCGGCTTTTTCGTGTCTGTACGTCAGACCTTTCGGATGTTTAACTCAGCGTTCATCAAAAAAGTCTTTGTCGCGAATGTATTTACTCATAAAGTGATAAGAGAACGGTCGCATTAACCAACTAAATAAGGAGCGCCCAAGCCGTATGAGCGTTGGGGTGTTCTCGTATATTCTCCCGTTATATAACCATAGCATTTTGCCTACATGCCAATACAAAAAAGGTACGGGCGGCATAAAGGTCACGATGTCGATGTCGCAACAAATCCTGTATGTTTTGTGCCCCAAACGGTAGCGTTTCTTAAACGTCCAATCCCCGACAGCGGGCTGTCCGAAAGTGACCACGCGTTTAATGCTTTTTGGGTATTTTTTCTCAATATAGTCAGCAAAAACACTGCCAATCGCGCCACCTGAAGAGTGGCCAGTAATAGTGATTCTTTTCCCCCTGAGAATAAGTGGTACAACGATACCTTCGAGGCGTTCGATCACGGTCAACCCTAACCGATCTTCATTCCGGCTCGGTAAACTTTCTTGGAACAACAGATGATAGAAACCCGCGTGAATGCGATAGTTTAGTCCCAACCTTCGACAGCTTCTCGTCCACATCGCGAAGTTCAACAACCAATCACTGATACTGTGTGAGCCTTTAATCACTACGACCACTTCACTCTGTTTTTTACTCCAGAGCACGCGAATCATAATCTTACCGTGTTCATTTCTAATGACTCGTTGCCCATTAGGATCGAACCCGTATTGAGTTTGCCTGAAGACGCGAGGGTAGGCGAGATTACAAAGCACCGCATAGCGCTCGTATTGGTATCGTTTTAATGGTTTCACGTTAACTTTCTTAGTGGAGCCTAACGGTTGACTGTAATTAATGAATATTAAAAATACGTGAACCTTGATTTAGGGTCGGTAGAGATTCTGTGTATTGGTATCGTGAATGAAAGACTCAAACTGGCTTAAATGCGTCAAGATGGTTTGGCGAGAGAGTGCATGATGTTCGCTAAGCACGTTAATTAGCTTTTTCAAAGCCTTACGATCTTGTTTATCAAGATTTGCTGTTTCTTTGAGTTGTGCGAAAAATTCAATTTGACTTGAAGTGTCGTTAAGGTCACCGAGCTTGTCTTGCAATAGTTTTAGTTGTTTCACGTTGTTTTTGTGCTGTTGGGAAGGATAGAGCGTGGAAAATCCTTCTAACAAATAACGAAGCGCTTTGCACTTTATCCGCATCGAATGAATCACGCTGTCACGACTTTTGTCCGAGAGCTTGCGTCGTGCTTTATCAACTTTTTTAAATTGAACGGAGATTTTTTGGCTTGCGAAGAGTAACGCAGGTACGTTGCTATCCACTCGTTCGTGTTGCGTACTTCGCAGCAGACTATTCCTGACCAAAGTGCAGTGCGTTGTGTATTCTTCTGTAGCTAGCCAACGCGTAACTTTTGCCTGTTCGTAAGCACGTTCGGCTTCGATAAAGCCAAAAAGCTGCTCAAAAGACGATTTGTGATTTGGGAGCATTTCAATGTATTGGTTTTTGTCCAAGATAAATACGTCCAAATCACGCAGCTTATTTGTTTTCTTCATCATTATTTTTAAATGAGGTTTCAAAATACGCTGTTCAAAAGGAGGGAGCAGTTCGCGAAGTAGTAAGCATAGTGAGCGTATGCGCCTCAGTGTGACGCGATACTGGTGAGTATATTCAGGATCCAAGTCTTCGATGACTCCCAGCTCCAGAGAGCGTGCATAATCAAATTCACTAAGGAAGAAGTAGGGCACTACGAAGTCGAGTTCGGAGTCGGCATGTAAGGGTAAGTGAAATGATGGTTTCTTATGAATGGTCATGATTGTCCTCCAAAAAGCTTAAACTTAGTGTAGAGGCTGATTTTTTGTACGACTAATAGTGGCTTATATAAATTTGAGCTTAAAACAATAACTATTTATTAAATAACATTTATTCTCTCCATTCTAAATTATTTAAAATGGCGTCATAATCTTTGTGACTTCATTGACTTATAATTACTCTTTTACAATACTTTTTATCAACTCGAAAGAAATTGCTGTCTTATCGGAGTGTGAATGGTCATTTATAATTTATTAGTTTTTGAATTCGGTGGTACCTTGTAGCTTGTTGTTATCACTGATAGTTTCTATGTTAGATATTCATTTATAGGATTATTTCACCATTGACGCCTCAGCAAATCTTTTGATAGAGAAAAGTAAAGTTAAATCTTTATATTTGTTCTGTTTCATATTGAGGACGTGAGATGTTTATACAAACAGTAAGATTCATCATACCATTAGTGCTACTGCAATTTTTAACCGGTTGTCAGTCAGATGATAATGATAATCTAAAATTAGAAGTTGAGTTGTTAAAGGAAGAGATAAGTGAATTAACAAAAGAAATGGGGGAGATACAAAATGAAGTTAAAGAAATTAAAGACTTAGCATTTAATCCACCGAAAAAAGAACCTCCGACTTTGCCAAACCAACTTAACTTTTCCGAAGGTGGTACACTTCCAATTCTTGGGAATAAAGAAGCAAAAATTGCTATCGTTGAATTTTCTGACTTTCAATGTCCTTATTGTAAGCGATTTACGGATAATGCTTTTAAACAGATAAAGGAAAATTATATCGATAACGGAAAGGTGCAATATATTGCGCGAGATTTTCCTTTAAGTTTTCATGCCAAAGCCAAGGGGGCTGCGATCGCGGCTGCATGTAGTCTTAAGCAAAACTCCTATTGGACTATGCGAGAAATGCTGTTTAACAACGCTAAAGATTTAGGGGAGGAGTTCTATCAAAAAGCAGCGATAGACTTATCTTTAAACATTGAAGAGTTCAATAAATGTATGGAAGATCAATCTGTTGCTGACAAGATTGAGCAAGATATGACGCTAGGAAAATCCTTAGGTATTCGCGGCACACCAACTTTTTTAATTGGTCGGGTGGAAAATGATCAACTTGTAGAACCGCAAATCGTGGTAGGTGCACAGGGCTATGCGGTGTTTGAATCACTATTAGAGGGGTTATCAAATAGTGATAAAAAAGAATAATGATTTTCATATTGAATAAAAGGCAACTAATGTTAGTTGCCTTTTATTTTATCTAAACTAATTTGTTGATTTAGAGATTATCTCTCGATATTTGATATTAAGTGTCGAGATTTATAGCTGTTGTGGTGAATTGAAACGACATGCATATTTTTTTATTAAATCATCGATTATTAATAGTTGTTTTGTTTGTGTTAGTTTTTTGTTGTTTAAAATAAAGTTCTTATTTTTCATATGGTAATTTTTGAATTATATAAAAATATTAAATTGATATTAGTCTGGGCTCATATTAGTGGTGAGAGTTTACTTTTAAGATAAATCTTCTTATATATTCATGATTTGAATAATAATGTTTGATGTTGTGATGAAAATTAATTGTTTTTGGTTGAAATTTAATCGCCGTGTTTGTAGGATTTTACCGACAAAAACCAACCTATGCTTAAAGACTGAAGAAAAAGAGGTAAATTAATTGCATACGAATAAATGATTTATCTTGTGTGACTAACGCAAGTTTAACTTAAATAGTAAATAACTAATTTATGATTTTTATTTTGCTTTTTGATTGTTTAAAAGGCAATGCCTTTTATTGAATAATTATTAGATGTCTTTGGGTTTTAATTATAGCTTATTTTATTGATTTTAACGTTGATAAGCGTTTGAAATTAAATTAAATTTATGCGTTTAGGCTAGTTATTTTTTCGCTTACTAATCATCAATAGTTCGACATGGTTGCGGACTTATGCTGTGTGAAAAATTAGAACCAAAGATAAAACCACATAAGAAATTAAGTATGTTTAATACCCATTTTAATATTGTTACTTCCAATACATTTAAACTTTCAACAACGGCTCTTATCAGCCTCTTATCTCTGACATTCAACGCGACGGCGCAGTCACAAGACATCCCGCATGAGCATTTGATTCAACAAGAAAAATCGGTTTCACCTACTGCCAAGGAGAAGCGCCAGCAGGCTCAAGATAATACTAGCGTGCTAAAGCAGACGATGATTAATTATCATGGTGCATCGGCGAAAAACAAACATCACTATTTAGAGCAAATGATTTCTCTTGCTCACGATCGTCAAGTATTAATTTCCGAGTTGTTTCAGTCAGACCCTAGCACGGTAGCGCAGGTTGCTCTGACTGCAAAAGCTCGCAAAGGTATGCCTGAAAAAGTGCAAGCTTTGTTAGAGCAGGAGCAAACGTTAGAAGGCGAACTGGAGGTTTTCTATGAAGATTATGAAGATCACAGCAAGAGCCGTCTTCGATATGTACTGCAAACCTCTGAGGGCTCTGTTGAGGTTTATGGTTCTTCTAAATCACAAATCAACCCAATTCCATCTGGTGCTAAAGTTCGCGCTAGCGGTTGGAAGTTTGATGATCAAAACGCGTTAGTTTTGGAAGAGTCTCAGCAAGGTCTTCTTGTATTGGCTGATGGAGATACAGATGCCGCATCAACCAGTACTTCACCTTTCACTTTGTCCAATACTTTAGGTGAACAGTCGACACTAGTGATGTTAGTGAATTTTCTGGATGATGTACAAGAACCATGGACTGTTGAAGAAGTAACTGATCTAGTATTTGGCTCGGTGAATGATTTCTATAAAGAAAATTCAAATAATCAGACATGGTTTACTGGAGACGTTCTAGGCTATTACACGCTGCCTATGAACGCAGTATGTAATACTGCGCAAATTTATACTGCGGCTAAAGAAGCTGCTACAGCTGACAGCGTAGACATCGATACCTATGATCGAGTGGTTTTCGTTTTTCCTAAAATTGCTGATTGTGGGTGGACAGGAAAAGGTACAGTGGGTGGGACACCGTCGAGAACTTGGATCAATGGTTCTATGACACTAAGAACTGTAGCCCACGAACTTGGCCATAACCTTGGATTGCATCATGCGAAAAAGCTTGAATGTGGTGTTGAGGTGATTAGTGGTGATTGTTACACAGTTGAATACGGTGATAGTTTGGAGATCATGGGAGCTCCGGGCTTTACCGGACATTTCAGTGCTTTCAACAAAGACAGTCTAGGGTGGTTTTCTTCTGAGCCATCATCAATTGCAGGTAAAATTATTGAAGTAAATTCTGATGGTAGTTACATACTTGAGCCTTATGAGTCCGTTCCTGAGGGGGAAGCCAAAGCAATAAAGATTCAGCGAGGTGTGGACTCTTCAACAGGAAAGAAACTTTGGTACTACCTAGAGTATCGGCAGCCTAAAGGTTTTGACAGCTATCTTGCGAGTTATTCGGATCTTACGTCTGGTGTAACAATGCGCCTAAGTACAGAGTCCGATATGAACAGTAGCCAACTTATTGATTTAACCCCGGCTAGCCAAATAACTGACTGGAACGATTCTGCTTTGGCTGTTGGAAAAAGTTATACAGATATAGAGGCTGGGTTAACCATTACCACCGAGTGGGCCGACAATACCGGAGCAAGTGTCCATATCAGCTTTACGCAGCCAACATGCCATAAAAATGCTCCCACTGTTGCCGTTTCTCCTAACCAAAATACCATAGCGGAGTCGGGGAGCACGCTCGGTTATAGTGTTACAGTCACTAATAATGACGCAGAAGGTTGCGATACCTCAGAGTTTGACGTTGAAGCTTCGGTACCAAGTGGGTGGAGTGCCACCTCATCTAAGCTAAGTTTAGCGCCAGGAGACAGTGAGAGTGTGGTCATTGATGTGACTTCTGACTTAACGGCGACGGATGGTAGTTACTCGATGCTATTTAGCGTAATAAACAGTATTGATACTGATTACTACACAAATACAGAAGCAAATTTTGTTATCAAAACGCCAGTGGACGTCTGTTCACGTGGAACGCCTTTGTTGGTGTTATCTGCAAATCAAACGGGGGAGTTTGAACCGGGCAGTACTGCTAGTTACACAGCAACTCTGACCAACCAAGATAGTGCAACTTGTGATTCGAGTACATTTACCCTATCAGCGAGTGTACCAAGTGGGTGGACTGCTAATAGCGGTGGTATTACTTTGAGCCCTAGTGAAACTCAATCATTCACAATGAATGTTACGTCAAGCGCAGAAGCAACAGATGGAACATACGATATCGCCATTAACGCTCAGCATTCAGCAGATACGAGCCTGAATATTAGCAAAAAGGTGAGCTTCGGAATCTCAGTTCCAGTCCAGGTGAATAGCGCACCAGTTGCCCAGACAGATCGAGTGGAAGTAAGTTCAAAAGACTCAGTAAGTATTAATGTGCTCGCAAATGATAGCGATCCTGAAGGGGATGAACTAACGATAACATCTGTAACTCAGGGTTCGAAAGGAGCGGTACGAATGACGTCAGATGGTCAGTTAATATATACGCCAGCTAAGAACTTTAAAGGAAGTGATAGTTTCAGTTATACCATCAGTGATGGCGATCTTACTGCGTCAGCGCTAGTGTATATTAGTATGGCGAGCACTTCAGGCTCTAATACCAATAAAGGAAAGGGTAGAAAATAATTTTTCTGTAAACAAGGCTCAGTAAGATTAAAAGGTGCAATGTGTTAAATCATTGCACCTTTTTTAACTAAGGTAAGCCGATAACTTTATTTACCTCATCATCATTAGTTAGGGCGCCAATACGGCTTGTGCGTTGACAACAATCACTGGCTCTACTGCTGGCCCACCATCTTCATCTGCTACTGAGATTACCAATAAGCCTCCAGAGCCTGCAGACCTAAATAGGTTATCTACAGAAGCATCCGGTGTGAGCAAATCAACACTAAATGTACAGTTCATGCTACCGTTCGCTGCGATAGAGAATGGGAACGCAACTGGACAATTACTTGCGGTAATCAAGTAATGTGTATTACCTTGACCAGCTTCTATTGGAGTGCCCGCAATACTAAGAGCATTTAAATTAACCGCTTCATAGCTAGAGGCGTTCTCAATGTTAAGGCTCAATGTTAATGACAGAGCGAAATTCAAGTTGATATCAGCTGGTTCATTGATAAATGCAACTTTACCGTTATCGGTATCTGTGACGATTTCAGGAATGAAATCATCGGTTTCACCTGTTACTTCCGCTGTGTTCATATGTGGCATGTCTGGTTCACCCGATAGGAAAGTCGTAACAGTACAGAATCGACTTTCTCCAGGAGCTAAGATATCACCATAGAAGTTACAATTGCCTTGGAAGCTTCCTGCATCGAATAACACACCAAGTTTGTCATCCGTCATTTCTGTGAGAGTGATACTGTCTACAGGGGACGTATTGGTAATAGTAAACGTGAAGTCTACATTATCACCAGACTCGGTTACAGAATATGGTGGCTCGTCTAAAGCGTTAGGAGTTTTGACCAAATCAATAGCACCAGGGCTGTTACTAAAGGACACACTCGCTTGACCAGAGTCTTCATCCGAGTCGTTTTCGTTATCAAAAGCGATAGCAGTAACGTTGTTCACAAATGCAGGATCACCCACATTACCTGCAACATTTCGTGTATAGCTAAATTGACAAGACTCACCGATTCCAAGCATTGCTCCCAAGCACGTTGCTGCTTCAGTTGCGATGTTGTATTGGTCATCTGTTATAGATGTGATCTCTACCTCGTCAACCGACGAATTGTTGGTGATAACAACAGTGTATTCGACAGGTTCACCAGCAAGACTTTCGACAACGGTTGTTGGATTAGCTGATTTAGTAACAGAAATTTCAGGAGATACATTCGTGAGTTTTACGATGATCTCATTACTACAGTTTGGATTTGGCGTACCAGCGGTACTCGCGACGGTACAAGTGTTGTCTCCGACAGGTTCGTCATATTCATCGACGATAGTGGAACGAACATAGTTTTCAAACGATTCGTCAGTAGGGATATCTGGTAAGTCGTCGTCACTAATAGCAATTTTGAATGTACACTCTAAACCAACCGCTTCTGGCGGAATCTCATAAGGAAGCACGATGTTTTCACAAGCGTTGGCTAGCTCACTTGACATTAATGTGTAGTGACCTTTCGTCATGCCAATATCATTACCGCCACCTACACTGTTTAGCAAGAATGTTTGTGAATCAGAGTTAGTGCTAGAGGATATTTCATCTTCGATTTTAGTCACGAAAACGCTGTTACCAGTACTTTCAGCTGGGACGATTTTAATTGTGTAGATAAATTCGTCGCCAGGTTCTGTTCCCGCCATTTTATTAACCGATTTGGTGGAAACGGGTGGATCTGGTTGAATAAAAATTGGAATGTTGTAATTGTCGTCACAATTACATTTTGATGGAGCGCCAGGGTAGGCATCATTACCATCTTCACAGACTTCATTTTTACCAGGTTGGCGCCAGCTAACACAGTTTGGTAGGTTGAGTTGACCATCTCCGTCAGTATCTTCACACAGCGTGGTTACCTCGGCAGAATGGATAACGACTTGTGCTTGTTGTACGTCAAAACAAGCGTCACCATCGGTGTCGTTCGCGTTCTGAGAGTATTCATTGCTCAAAGTATAGATGTTACAGCTACCATTAAGTGCATTCGGTCCTCCTTCGTTCTGGAAGTAAAGTCCGATGTCATAACGATCACTTGCAGTTGATACAACTTCAAAGTCAGCGGTAAACGTTACGGTTTGTTGAGCTACACAGACCGTCGTTCCTGGGTCTACCGGATTACCACCGATTGCAGTAACTTCGATATTTGTAGCTTCTGCGATATTGATATCATTAGCGGTACAATTCAAATTCTTACCATATTGATCCTCCATACAAATACTTTGTATACCAGGGTCTTGCGCGAATGCGGTTTGCCCATAAAATGCCGCGGCACCTATTAACATGGCGCTAAGCAGCCTTTTATGTCGGCTATTTATTAAATGTTCCATCATCTACCTTCTTTTCTTCTTGAAAGTTGATAAAAGGGCGATGTGAATACCCAATGATGCCAACACTGGACTTCGGCATCATTGAGTACACGAACTGCTGTGCCCCTAGTCCTAAGACAATTACTCCAAAGTGGATAACTAGAAACTGTGCTTTTGGAGCGGTTGTCGGTGACCATAAGAGAGCAAAAATCAAACCAAGCTTAACTGTTTGATTTTTATTGTTTTTGTTTTTTGACAAGTGTCTTTAAAATACACATTGTGAACAGAGTGTTAACTTGTTCGCATTCGCATGGAAGACAGAAAACGAGAATTAAATTTAATATCAATAAGTTACAAGGAGGCAGAAGAACATACCTTTAGTATGTGTTTCTAGTTTACAAGTGAACACTTTGTCGGTATTCGATGCTAAAGGGTATGCTGAATAAATACGGAATACTGTTATTTAAGAATCTGGTGGAAGGATGGCCAATTAGATGTTTATCGAAAGGATTATTCTGAGAAGCTACATGGATATAATTAGGATAATAGATCTACAATTTGAAGGTTATTTACTCTTTCGGGCTGTTTCTTAACCATATGAATCAAAAAGATAAAATTTATTGTTGACCTAATAAATTAATCCGTTAAAGTACGCCTCGTTCTCACGGCAAAGGTCGCTGAGAAAGATGGTGTCTAACCCATCGCATGATTGCGTTGCCCTGGTGGTGGAATTGGTAGACACAAGGGATTTAAAATCCCTCGGCGTTCGCGCTGTGCCGGTTCAAGTCCGGCCCGGGGCACCATCAAAATCTTTGGTGACAGAGATATAAAATCAGAAAGGCGCCTTGGCAGAGTGGCTATGCAGCGGATTGCAAATCCGTGGACCTCGGTTCGACTCCGGGAGGCGCCTCCATTATTTATAAAAAAACCGGCTTATAGCCGGTTTTTTTATATTTGGCATTTCAAACCATTCCAATACATATCTAAATAGTAGTTGTGTATAAACTGTAGACCTAAATTAATTTTTATATCTAACTTAGTTATACTTCTCTCCATATAATTATTGTTAATTTAGTCTAATACTGAATTTAATTTTGATATTTATCTCCTTTTAATAAATATGAGTATAGGTGAATATTGTGATGTTTCATTGTTTTTATTTGACGTAAATTTAACAATATAATGAGTTAATGTGGTTCAGGAAATGATGAATAATATTAACATTATGTGTCGTTATTAAGTTAATGAATTTAAAGCTTATAACTTTTGTTGTGTATTTTCTTTATTTTGTTTTTCGTCCCTATTCTACTGATATTTAAAGAATTAATTTTTGTGGTTAAACTTAATTGCTAAATTTATTTTATAATATAAATGTTGTTTATATAAAATTGTTTTTATATTAAATTAAGCGCCTGATAGATAAGATAAATTTTTTGTTTATGTTATTTATTTAAGTTGCTCGTCTTTGTGGTTGAATTTTGACCATTTGTTTTGTTATGATTCTCGCGAATATATTTTTGTTTATTATTCATTTATGAACATATTCATGTTAAATGAGGACATGCCTGGATTAGTAGGCTAGGGCATTTTATTGTCTAAATTTCATATTATTTACATTATGTATTTTCATTGAAAAATGAATTATTTACTATTCTAAATTAGGTGAAGCAGTGATAAAAAATATTAAAATAAATAGAAAAACCCTAAATAAAGGGTTGTCATTTTTATTGGTAATATTCTCTTTTCTACAGGGTACCCATTACGCCAATGCAACAGCAAATACGACGGGACAACAAAATACACTAGTTATGTTGCTGAATTTCAAAGAGAACCCGAATGAGCAACCGTTGAGCAAGGCCGAAGCAAATCATTTAGTATTTGATACTGTGGATGATTTTTATCGCGAGAATTCTTTTGGCCAGACTTGGTTCTCTGGTCAAGTTGTGGGTTGGTATACACTGCCTGTTTCAAACCAGATATGTGACTTAAGCGCCGTGCGCGAAGCGGCAGATCAGAAAGCTATTTCATCAGGTATAGACTTGGGCCAGTATGATCGTATCGTTTATATGATGACGAAAACGGCGTGCAGCATTGCTGGCTCAGCGACGATGCAGGGTAAGCCGTCACGAGCTTGGATTAATGGCAACTTTTCCGCGATGAACATTGCTCATGAATTGGGACATAATCTTGGAATGCGTCATTCAGGTGCACTTGACTGTGGTGACCAACCTATCTCAGATCACTGTACTCGACGTGAATATGGTGACAGCTATGATGTGATGGGAGGCTCTAATGGTTATATCAATACTTTCCAGAGAGAGCAGCTAGGTTGGTTAGAAGGTAGTCATGCTGCTAAAACAATTGAAGTTACTCAAAGTGGCACTTATGTAATTGCAAACTACGAAACACAAAGTAGCGCTCCTGTAACCATCAAGGTACCACGTGGTATTGATCCGACTACGGGGAAGAAAAGCTGGTTTTATATTGAGTATCGCCAATCAGTTGGCTACGACAGTTTTTTAGATGCACGCTCTTACATTTTTTATCGTGGCGATGTAACAGACGGCATTGTCATTCGCTCAGCACTAGAAGGTGATGAACGCAGTAGCAATCTGCTTCATTTTAAAATGGGCTCTGAATATTATGCCATTACTGGCTCAAACGACTGGTACGATCCAGCCATGCCAGTTGGTGATAGTTATACTGATCCGCTTTCTGGAGCGACGATCAACTTAAATAGCGCAAATGGTACTCAGGCTGAGGTGACGGTAACGCTAAGTGGTTCTGAGCCTGGTGGTGGCATGGGTAACTGCACTATTAACGCACCGAGTATAACGGCTCAAGCGATTACGAAAAACTCAGTTCTGGCAGGTGAAGATGTGCAGTATCAGGTGAGCATAACAAACAATGACTCTATAGATTGCGGAACTTCTACCTTTAATATCAATACCGTGGTACCGATTGGTTGGCAAGCTAGTGACAATCAGTTAACACTGGCTTCTGGTGAGTCCGGACAAGCAGTAGTCGTTGTGACCTCAGCAACAGAAACTGAAGCAAAAAATTACTCACTATCTATTCAAACTCAGCACTCAGCTGATCTATCTTATGATGCTGCAACATCAGTAATGTATGCCGTGATGGCAGATGAATTGACAAAGCCTGAACTGGCTGCTGTTGATGATACCGTTATCTTGAATGAAAAAAAATCTGTTCTAATAGATGTGTTGGTAAACGATATTATTGATGCGCAAGCTTCGGCCTCAGTCGTCTCATTTACAGAGCCTAATAAAGGCAGTGTCGAACTATTGTCAGATGGTTCCTTGCGCTACACACCAAGCCGAAGGTTCAAAAATAATGACAGCTTTAGTTATACCATTAGCGATGGTAATAGCCGCTCAACGGCCGATGTGTTGATAAAGCTACAGTCGGATGGTGGTGATAACAGCAAGCCAGGTAAAGGAAAAAACAAGTAGCAGGATCACATAAAAATGCCTGACTCTTTGAGTCAGGCATTTTCCTATTTCTAATTATTAGAAACGCATTTTATAGGTTAAGGTCCGATGCGGGCGCAGGGCACATCTCGAGATCAACACATTGAGGACACAAGGTACATTCTGCCTCAGCAGGCATAACTGGTGCTAGATCGCCAAACACAGGAACACCCGTTGCAGTTACCATATCTTTAAAGGCACCTACATAAAATCCCGGAGTACCTTCACCCAATTCGTCTTCTCCTGGAACAGGAACGTAGCTACCTGAATATGGAGCACATGCCCCTATAGTTCCCATAGGGGTTAAGGTACCGATAAATTGAGGATCAGCGTCTTTATCGTCAGTCACAAATACGTTATTTATGGTTACTTCGGATGTGTTACAGACTTCACCACTGTAATTCACTTGTAGTCCGTAATGTCCATAGTCGTTAAGCACTACGAGCACGTCACAATCTTTTTCAAGTGATAATGAACCGATAAGGTTTTGTTCAGGACAGTCCCAACTTGCCGTGTCTTGAGTTGCCACTTCGCCACCTACTTCAGTTGCAGCTTTAGCACTAGCATGGTTCAGGATACCATTCTGGTTAATAACAAAACTGCCATTAATAACCTGTGAGTCGTCCAGATCGAGCATACCTATATTGGTTGTGTGGCTACCTAAACCATCTATATCTTCTGCGGTATCATCAGTGACGACAATATCGTATAGCGGCACGGTTCCTGAGTTTGTTACGGTTAACTTGTAATTGAATCGCAATGAATCACCACCAACAACTTCGCCAAATGTACATTCTTTAACAAGAGTAATTTCTGGTTCTCCTGGTGTGTAACAGAATGACACATGGCTCAGACCGTAGTAGTTACCATTTTTAGGATTAACGGGAGAGTGTAAGTTTCCGTCGGAATAAGTTATTACACCACCGTCACTATAATATTCGTAGAAATTACCATTTGGTCCGCCTTTAACAAAGATAGAGTGGACAATACCTCCGCTGCTTGACCAATCAAATGTCTTATCTGGTTGAACATCGATAGTAACGCTTAATTCCCCATCGCCGAGCACACCATCGCCCAATTGATCTCCATCTATGCGATACTCCACGAGCCCTTCAACATTGCCCATAAGATCCGAACAAGTTGGATTGCCCTCTACAAACATAGGGTGTACCCCATTGTCTGTAGGTTCACCAGGGTCGTTAGCTAACGCATTTTGCGTGCTTAAAACAAAGCTTAGAACAACTAGTAATAAAGCCAATAGTTTTGCCTTGGTTATGTTGGCACAACTCAATACGTTTGTGATCCAACATGAATTAATATTGCTTTCCATAAAACCTCCGTTGAGCCTGGGGGGTACTGCTTACCAAAACTCGTTGTTAGTTTGTTATTTGTTGTGGAACGTCAACTTCGGGTGAAAATAAAAGCACAGAGCATGCCATTAGATAACTATTTGTATTTGCATTATTTTTGTGATTTTTGATGATAAAATTGTGTCAGCGCTTTTTACAGTTTTATGCAGGCGTATTTTTGATTTCAGTTAACTCTATGATTGGGAAGATTTAAGTTCGAAGTAAAAATGTCCACAGCAATGTTACACAGTGTTCAGCAGTGTTACACATGAGGGTTATGGCTCCCTTAATCTCAACTGCCACAATTCACAAAGTGAATAGCTTTAGTCGGTTGGGCCCGGAATTCGTATGCGCTACTGAGTTGCAAAGTATGGTGAGTCTAATAGAGAGGTAGATGACAGTGTATATGATAGGTCGAAATTTTAGTTGGTTTGAAGGGGGCTTTAGAGTGTTTTTCAAGGTGGATAACTCTCCTGGTGCAAAGTCTTAAATGGAGGCCTTTGCACCGGGACTACTGAGGGTTAGCGGTTTAGTGCACCACAACGCTCAGGTTGGTATGTGATATCGACAATTTCAATTGTCTTCACTTGATTATTTGGCATTGGCCATTCAAGTTTTTGACCAACAGACAAACCGATCAGTGCGCTGCCTACGGGCGCAAAAATAGAGATATCATCACTGCTTTTCAGTTCAGAAGGGTAAACCAGTGTCTTTGTCATGGTTCTATCTTCACCTGAAAATTTAAACTCTACAGTCGAGTTCATCGTGACCACGTTATCTGGCATTTGTTCTGGCTCAAGAACTGTTGCTCGGTCGAGCTCTGCTTCTAATTCCACAAGCTCCGCTGCGATGTTTGGCATTTTATCCAACAAGGCCGTGATTCGGTTCATATCTAAGCTTGAGATGTAGATAGAATTGTTTTCTGACATTTTATGACTCCCAAATAAAAGGCCGCCTCACAAAAATGGGACGGCACTCTATATGTCAATTACGGTATCAATCATATGGACGCTATTCCATATGAACTAAACCTGATTTTAGTCTTTATAGTGCGACTTAGCTAGTAAAAAATTTTTGTTGTGAAGCTTGATTTTTCTAAATCTTTCAATCACTTCAGATATTGTTCTCTGATCACCTTGAAACGGTGAAGTCAAGTGAGTGCGTCGTTTAGAAGCAAAACAGGATTTATCGTAGGTGTGCTCGGTTTCGATGGTCAGCCTAACTTCATAAAAGCAAAACGGTATAGTCCGTTGCTAGCATGGCTTCGGTTATCTCAGTTTGTTAAAACTACCAATATCCGTTAATAAATTACTTTTTATTTCGCAATAGTCAGATAAATACGTTCATCTACCTCTTTAGGGTAGTTTGAAATTGTAATTGATTTACATCATGTATTAATTTTCTTTCACAACTAACAATGAGCTCAGTGATAAGAACCTAACCCTTAGGAATTATAATGAGCAAGTTGAAGCTAGTAGTCATCGGTAACGGTATGGTAGGGCACCGTTATATTGAAGACTTAGTCGAGAAAGCTGATATGTCTAGTATAGACATTACGGTTTTCTGTGAAGAACCTCGTGTCGCATACGACCGTGTGCACCTTTCCTCTTACTTTTCTCACCATACTGCAGATGAACTTTCTTTAGTAAAAGAAGGCTTCTACGAGAAACACGGTATTAACATGCTGATCGGCGAACGCGCGATTAACATCAACCGTGAAAACCGCATTGTTTACTCAAGCACTGGCCGTGAAGTTCAATACGACAAGCTGATTCTTGCTACTGGCTCGTTCCCATTTGTTCCACCTATCAAAGGTCACGAAAGCAAAGACTGTTTTGTTTACCGTACTATCGAAGATCTTAAAGCGATCGAAGCGTGTGCGAAGAAGAGCAAATCAGGCGTTGTTGTCGGTGGTGGTCTGCTAGGTCTTGAAGCAGCAGGCGCATTGAAAGCACTGGGTGTAGAAACGCATGTTGTTGAGTTCGCACCGAAGCTAATGGCTGAGCAACTTGACCTTGCTGGTGGTAACCAACTTCGACAAAAGATCGAGCGTATGGGCGTGAACGTTCACACTAGCAAAAACACGCTTGAGATTGCGCCAGAAGGCACAAACGCACGCAACCTTATGCGTTTTGCTGACGGCTCAGAGCTAGAAACAGACTTCATCGTATTCTCTGCAGGTATTCGTCCACAAGACAAACTAGCACGCCAAATGGAGCTAGAAGTGGCACCTCGTGGCGGTGTTGCTATCAACGATCATTGTCAGACTTCTGATGAGAACATCTACGCGATTGGTGAGTGTGCGTCTTGGAACGAAATGTTCTACGGCCTTGTTGCTCCTGGCTACAAGATGGCGACAGTTGCTGTTGACCACCTACTAGGTAACACAGAAAGCAAATTCGAAGGCGCTGACATGTCTGCGAAGCTGAAACTTCTAGGTGTAAAAGTAGGTTCAATCGGTGACGCGAACGGTCGTACTGAAGGCTGTAAGAGTTACGTTTACCAGAACGAAGAACAAGAAGTTTACAAACGTCTTATCGTTTCTAAAGACAACAAGAAACTACTTGGCGCGGTTATGGTTGGTGACACCTCTGACTACGGCGACCTGCTTCAACTTATGTTGAACGAAATCGACCTACCAGAACACCCAGATGCGTTGATCCTTCCTGCTCACGCAGGCGCTGAGAAACCAGCATTAGGTGCAGACGCTCTACCAGAAAGCGCAGTGATCTGTTCTTGTTTCGACGTGACAAAAGGCAAGATCGCACAGGCGGTTGCTGATGGTAATCATACGCTTGCTGACATCAAAGCAGTGACTGGCGCAGGTACAGGCTGTGGTGGTTGTATTCCTCTAGTGACGTCTGTTCTAAATGCTGAGCTTGCTAAATCTGGTATCGAAGTGAAGAACGACGTGTGTGAGCACTTTGCATACTCACGCCAAGAGCTGTTCCACCTAATCCGTATTGAAGAGATCAAAACGTTTGATGAGCTTCTAGAGAAATACGGTAAAGGTTACGGCTGTGAAGTTTGTAAACCACTGGCTGGTTCTATCTTGGCTTCTTGCTGGGGTGAGCACATTCTTAAGCCACAACTGGTTAAGCTGCACGACACGAACGATAACTTCCTAGGTAACATCCAAAAAGACGGTACTTACTCTGTTATCCCACGTATGGCGGGTGGTGAAGTAACACCTCAAGCACTGGGTGCGTTAGCGAACGTTGCAGCAGAATACAACCTATACACCAAAGTAACCGGTGCTCAACGTATTGGTCTGTTTGGTGCTCAAAAAGACGATCTTCCAGAGATCTGGCGCAAGCTTATCGACGCTGGTTTCGAAACAGGTCAAGCGTACGCAAAAGCCCTTCGTATGGCGAAGACCTGTGTTGGCTCAACGTGGTGTCGTTACGGCGTTCAAGATTCTGTTGGTCTGGGTTCTTACATCGAGAACCGTTACAAAGGCATTCGTACCCCTCATAAGATGAAGTTCGGTGTTTCTGGCTGTACTCGTGAGTGTGCGGAAGCACAAGGTAAAGACCTTGGCATTATCGCGACTGATGCAGGTTGGAACATGTACGTATGTGGTAACGGTGGTATGAAGCCTCGTCACGCAGACCTACTTGCAAGTGACCTAGATAAAGAAACACTAATCAAGTACATCGACCGCTTCATGATGTTCTACATCCGTACTGCTGCGCCACTACAACGCACATCAGTTTGGATGGAAAACATGGAAGGTGGCGTTGACTACCTACGCGAAGTGATTGTTAACGACAAGCTTGGTATCAACGCTCAACTAGAGGCAGACGTAGCGAAGCTTGTAGACGAGTACGAGTGTGAGTGGACTGCGACCATCAACGACGAATCACAACTGACTCGTTTCGCGCACTTCATCAACTCTGACAAGCACGATGACAACGTTGTGTTTGTACAAGAGCGTGAACAGCACCGCCCAGCAACCTTCACGGAAAAGCACCCTGAAGCGAAAGGCGACATCCTACACGTAGCGATCACTGAAGCATAAGGGAAGGTTGATTATGTCATTTGAAAAGATTTGCCAAATCAGCGACATCGTACCGGGCACAGGTGTTTGTGCACTGGTTGATGGTCAGCAAGTTGCGGTATTCCGCCCAACACAAGCAGAAGAAGTGCTGGCGATCAGCAACACAGACCCGTTCTTCCAATCAAACGTGCTTTCTCGCGGTTTGATCTGTGAGCACCAAGGCGAGCTTTGGGTGGCTAGCCCACTTAAGAAGCAACGCTTTAACCTGACAACAGGTGCGTGCATGGAAGACGAGCGTTTTAGCGTGAAAGCGTACAAAACCCGCGTAACCAACGGCGAAGTAGAAATCTCTGCGTAAGCTTGGTTTTCATTCCCTCCTCTTAGGGGGAGGGAATGAACTGAAACCTAGATTTAATAGACAAAGGCTTTCCAAGCATCATCTCAGGGGAACAGGGAAGCGAGGTGTTGTAGACAGCGTTCAGGTGTCAACGGGAAGCCTTTCTCTATTCAATCTTTAACTTTTTAACTTTCAATTTTGGATAAGGACACATTCATGTCTACTGATTTTAAGCCTGCAGAATTCGTGCAAACCATGATCAATGTTGGTGAAGCGAAAACTAATACAAGCACGCGAGACCTTCTGCTTCGCGGTACGATGGCTGGCGTTATTCTTTCGCTTGCGGTGGTGGTTGCTATTACCGCGATTGTACAAACGGGTATCGGTCTTGTAGGAGCACTTGTTTTCCCCGTTGGTTTCGTAATTCTAAGTGTGATGGGGTATGACCTAGTAACCGGTGTTTTTGGTCTAGCGCCTCTGGCTAAGTTTGCTAACCGTCCGGGCATCACTTGGGGTCGTATCTTCCGTTGTTGGGGTCTTGTAGGCTTGGGTAACCTTATCGGTTCTCTGATCGTTGCTTACCTAGTGGCTATCTCTCTAACAGGTAACTTCTCTCTAGAACTGAATGCAGTAGCGAAGAAATTTGTGGCTGTTTCTACCGCGCGTAGCCTTGGTTTTGAAAACATGGGTATGGACGGATGGATCACGTGTTTCGTACGCGGCATCTTCTGTAACCTAATGGTATGTCTAGGCGTTATCGGCAACATGACAGCACGTTCAGTATCTGGTCGCGTAGCAATGATGTGGTTCCCAATCTTCATCTTCTTCGCTCTAGTATTCGAGCACACAGTAGTAAACATGTTCCTATTCCCACTAGGTATGATTCTAGGTGCGGATTTTGGTATCGCGACTTGGTTGAACTTCAACCTTATCCCAACCATCCTAGGTAACATTGTTGGTGGTCTAGTAATGACTTGTATTCCACTGTACCTAACTCACGCGAAAACAGCGCCTTCTATCAACGTAGTTGAAGAAGTAAAAGCAGAGCCTGCAATCGCAAAATAAACCGCTTTTATCTGGCCCTACCTATGGTAGGTAGGGCTGTTCAACGGGGTGATTTTAACCTTGAGTTAATGACTTGAGTGTTACTTTTTATGTCCAAATTTTCGATAGGCGTTGATATGACAACTGTTAACTCATCTTTAAACAGCGGCTTTGTTTCTCTTGTTGGTGCAGGTCCTGGTGATCCTGATTTGCTCACAGTAAAAGGCTTAAAAGCCATTCAAGCGGCTGAAGTTGTTGTGTACGACCGATTGGTATCAAAAGAGATTCTTGAGTTGGCTCATGCATCAGCAGAGATGATTTATGTTGGGAAAAAACTCGATTTTCACTGTGTGCCTCAAGATCAAATCAACCAAATCTTGGTGCAAAAAGCGCAAGAAGGTAAGCGCGTTGTGCGCCTAAAAGGTGGGGACTCATTTATCTTTGGCCGTGGTGGTGAAGAGCTAGAAGAGCTAGCCGAATTTGGCATCAAATACGAAGTGGTTCCGGGTATCACAGCAGCAGCGGGTGCAACGGCTTATGCTGGTATTCCATTAACACACCGCGACCATGCACAAAGCGTTCAATTTATCACTGGTCATGTACAAAAAGATGGTCGTGAAATTGAGTGGCATTCACTAGCTCAGTCTAATAACACGCTTGTATTCTACATGGGTTTGAAGCAAAGCGGCCATATTATGGATAAGCTGATCACTCATGGGTTAGATCCTGAGATGTCATGCGCCATTATTGAAAACGGTACGCGCCCAGAGCAGCGCGTGTTCCAAGGAAAGTTGAACGAGCTATCGATCATGGCAGAGCAAGCCGTGAGCCCAGCATTGATTGTGGTTGGTAGCGTGACTCAACTTCACAACAAGTTGGATTGGTTCGCAAAGTAACATTGCCCAGAAGTGACTATATTTTACAGGGGCTTTGCTGCCTCTGCATTTCTTGCTTACGCATAGGCATTTGATCAATGAGGTTGTTGATAAACGGCCAGTCTGTTTCTGCGCCCCAGCGGTGCTTTTCTAGACCATCTTTACCAAGCAAAATAGCGGTGTGAGATCCTTTTTCGACCTCATAAAGACGAGCTAGCATTTTTAAGTCGAACTCTTCTTTAAGCCAAGCAGGAAAGGTATACCCTTGCTCTGTAATGACCAGTGTGACGACATCTCTGTCTTCCAACTCACACTCATTCATAAGTGTTTCTAGCAAGAATTGTTTGACGTATTCATCATTTTCCGGCGCAAAGTAGAGCACACTTCTATGTGGCCAGTATTTGGAGTGCGCTGGATAACCAAATGCTGTCGATGACAAGATACAAGAAAGTAGTATCACTAGTAACTTTCCGCCCATGACAGTTCCCCTAGAAACCCAAATAACTTTTTATACGTTAAGTTTAGTGGAATTGGCTCATTGTGCTTTTTCCAAAACTGGCATAGGGTAGGCAGCAAATAAATTGAGCGTAGAAATAGATGAGTTCGGAAAGCAAACAAAAAATCGCTATTTTGGTTGATGTACAGAATGTGTATTACACCTGTCGCGAAGCGTATCGAAGCAATTTTGATTACAACCAGTTTTGGTATGTTGCCACACAAGGGAAAGAGGTGGTAAGTGCTCGTGCTTATGCTATTGCGAGCAATGATCCCAAGCAACGTCAGTTCCACCATATTCTTCGTGGTGTTGGCTTTGAGGTGATGCTTAAACCCTACATCCAGCGTCGTGATGGTAGCTCGAAAGGCGATTGGGATGTGGGTATTACTCTCGATGCAATTGAAATTGCTCCCGAAGTTGAGGAAGTGATTCTAGTTTCGGGAGATGGAGACTTTAGTCTGCTAGTAGAGAGAATTCAGCAGCGCTTCAATAAAACGGTGACCGTTTATGGTGTACCTAAACTTACATCTCAAACTCTGATTGATTGTGCCGACAATTTTGTCGCGATTGATGACGATTTCTTGCTGTAGTTAATAGTGCAATAAAGAAAGGCGAGTCACTCAGGCTGTACGAAAACGTACAATGACTCGCCTCTAATTTATCGTTGATTTGGCTAGTTACGAAGGAATGATCATTTGCCCTAGCAAGTAACCCAAGCAACACGCACCAATCACGCCGATTAAGCCCACAGACATGAATGAATGGTTGAAGTACCACTTACCAATCTTAGTTGTGCCCGATGTATCGAAGTTCACAGTCGCGATATCTGAAGGGTAGTTGGGAATAAAGAAGTAGCCGTATACCGCTGGCATCAAGCCGATAAGCAGCGCAGGTTCCAAACCTAAGCCGAGACCAACAGGCAGCATCATGCGAGCCGTTGCAGCTTGAGAGTTCACCACAACCGACACAATGAATAACGCAAGCGCGAATGTCCAAGGATAGTTGGTTACCATCTCTACGATGCCAGATTTAAATTGAGGCATAGCGTACTGGAAGTAGGTATCTGACATCCATGCAATACCGAAGATAGCAATCGCCGCCACCATACCAGATTTAAATACCACCCCATTTGGTACGTCACGCGGGTCAGTTTTGGTCGCAAGCAAAATGATACCGCCGAAGCAGAGCATCATCATTTGAATCACAACTGCCATGCTGATTGGCTTCGAGCCATCTACGATGGTACGAATGTCTGGCCACATCGCGATAACGACGATAACCAAGATAGAAGCAATGAACAGCAATACAGAGTTACGAGCACTTGTTGGTAGTACTTCATCAAGAGACGTTGCAGTTGTGTTGAGGATTTTTTCTCTCCACACAGGATCTTTCAAACGCTCTTGGTATTCTTCATCGTCGTCTAGCTCTTTACCACGCTTTAGGCTGTAAAGTGACATCAACAACGTACCGAATAGCGTTGCAGGTACGGTAACGAGCAGAATTGAGAGCAGAGTGATCTCGTGTTGAATGTCGGAGAGTTGCGCCAAGTAGTAAACCACTGCTGCTGAAATTGGCGAGGCTGTGATTGCGATTTGAGAGGCGACAGAAGCGGCAGCCATAGGACGCTCTGGACGAATGCCGTTTTTAAGCGCAACGTCGCCAATGATTGGCATGATAGAGTAAACCGCGTGACCTGTACCAAGTAGGAAGGTCATAAAGTAAGTCACGAACGGAGCAATAAGGGTGACGCGTTTTGGGTTCTTACGAAGCACACGCTCGGCAACTTGCAGCATGTATTTCAAACCGCCAGCGGCTTCAAGAATGGAAGCACATGTTACCACCGCTAAAATGATCAACATGACGGTGACAGGAGGAGAGGTTGGCGGCATCTTAAAGATGAATACTTCAATCACCAAGCCAATTCCGGATACGACCCCAAGGCCTATACCACCATAACGTGAGCCGATATACAGCATCACGAGCAAAAATAGAAACTCAAGATACAACATGTGGATTTCCTTATTCAAAACAGAGGGCTACATAGCCAAATTACCTCTTTGTATTGTCTCGATATTCAGAAAGAAAATACTTCATGTTGTTCACAATCCGCTGGATAAGAAACAGCAATATTCAATTATTGGCAATAACTCACGCTACACAGGGAAACTGTTAACACAGTTTTATCAGGGTGTTTTTATGCTGTGTATTTTTGCGATCATGTGAGCGTTAAATGCGAAGAGGTTTAAGAGTTTGTTGCTATTCATCGCATACGTAACCAGACCTTACAGCTTCACAGAACTCGGAAATACATTCATAACTAACCCTAAGAGTGCTTCTTTGTTATGAAAACGCAAAGGATAATAGTTTGCATTGCGATTGGTGCTTGGGTATAAAGGTGTCAGAATGACTACACCAACAATAAGCCATCATGTCTGAGCAATTTTTCCCGCAACTGTTTCAAACTTCGAGTGAGATTACACCTTACCTACACGGTGATATCGGCGAGATAGGGCAAGAAGCTATCCATATCGAAAATGATATCAACCCGATCATCCAAGGCCTTTACCAGCAAATCTCGGAGGCTCATCCGGAAGCGGGAAAAGCATATTGGTTGACAAGAACGTGGGATTTACTTTGTTGGCAGCCAGTTTATGTCGCATTCATCTCTATTTACGGTTACCACACGTTGCCAAACATTCGCGAGATAGCGCAGCACCTCAAACCTTGTTTTGTTTCTGGGTACCGATTCGCCGACGAAGCGCATATACATGGCGAGCCAGAGGCGTTGATAAAAGAGGCGGGGCGTCAAATCCGAGAACTGTTCGACTTCTATCAAAAGGAGATGAGTCAATGGACACGCATTCGTCCTGGCTTCACCCATCAATTGATGTCGGACGGAATCATGGCTTGTTTAATTCGTCTCCAACAGCGCTTTCCGCAAATGACTAACTCGACACTTCAGGAGCATGCGGTCTTGTGGCTAAGCGCAATGGGTTTGGATGTTGATAATAGCCGCTCACTTCATGAGACGGAATCTGATCAGCCGCTAAAGTTAGTAAGAAAAAGTTGTTGTTTAGTCTATAAGTGTGAAGGCAGAAAGCTTTGTGCAGATTGTCCTCGTTTAGAGGAAAATCGACAGCTTATGAGCAAGAAGGTTCTTAATTAACATTTATTTAACTTGTGTAACAGTGCTCGATTTGAGAGTGAGAATAAGTATCATTGCATGCTCTTGTTGACAACAAAAAGATAAATACAATGATGAAAAGGACGTTTTCTTTCAATCTCATCGTACTTGCGATGAGCAGTGGATACGCAGTTAGCTCAATAGCAGCAGAAAATCTTCAACAAACATCGACTCCGAGCGATGAGCAATTGGTTGTTGTAGGCAGTGTGATGCCGAAATCGATCTCCGATATTCCAGGAACGGTTTGGTTTGTTGGCCAAGAAGAGATTGCTCAGCAATATCGTGCGGGGAAGACACTGGGTGATATTCTTTCTGCAACCATCCCTTCTTTAGACGTCGGCACCGGTGGTCGAACTAACTATGGTCAGAACCTTCGCGGTAGAGCAATGTTGGTAATGATTGATGGTGTCTCGTTACAGTCTTCTCGCCCGATTAGTCGTCAGTTAGACGCAATAGACCCATTCAACATCGAGCGAATTGAAGTACTATCTGGTGCAACCTCCATTTATGGGGCAGGCGCTACTGGTGGTGTTATTAACATTATCACCAAGAAAGCGTACTCGGATGACTTGTCGTTTGAATCCTACGTGAGTGGCACTACAGGTTTTAATAGCAGCGATGACTTTGATTACAAACTCGCTCAGTCTATCTCGGGTGGTAATGAGCGAATTACCGCTAGAGGTTCGGTTGTGTACACCGAGACACAAGGTGCATTTGCAAATGGCGACATTGTCACCCCAGACATTTCACAGGGCTCTTTGCAGTATAATTCAACGCTCGATGTTATGGGATCGACCGAGATTCAAATCTCCGATGCCAGCAAGTTAAACCTTGTCGCACAATACTATGACAGCCAGCAAGATTCGCCATACGGTTTGTACATTGTTAACAATAAATTTGTTGATGTACGAGAGGGGTTCGATTCCGACCGTGAACATGGTACAGAGCGAGTTCTCTTAAGTGCGAACTACGCTCACGACAGCGTATTCGGTCATCAACTGATAGGCGAGTTATCTTACCGTAGTGAAGACCAAACCTTTACTCCTTATTACCAAAGTGCCTCTCAACAAAAAACAGAAGTTTTTGCTG
Organism: Vibrio sp. Vb0937; assembly: GCF_033338855.1. Lineage (NCBI taxonomy): Bacteria > Pseudomonadati > Pseudomonadota > Gammaproteobacteria > Vibrionales > Vibrionaceae > Vibrio > Vibrio sp. Vb0937. The sequence continues at coordinate 141,985 of NZ_JAWOTK010000002.1, forward strand.
GGCGCTTAGCGTTAGCTAAAAGCTGGGAGTCATTCAAACTTGTTTATGGTGTCGATGCGTACTTAGACCGTTTTGAAAGTAACCAGGCTCTGTTCGATCCAACCATTGCGAACAGCTCTGGGAACTTAATTAATCGAACCTATGCCGAAGTGGGGCGTTACCCAGATGTTGATGTGGCGTCTTACGCAATGTTTGTCCAAGGGGATTACCAAATCAATCAAGATTGGTCAGTACAAGCAGGCTACCGCTACCAATACATGGACAATAAGATTGATGATTTTGTTGCCTATAGTATACAAAAGAAGATCGCATCGGGTAATGGTGTATCAGCGGATGCGGTACCAGGTGGCAGCACTGACTACTCTGTGAGCTTATTTAATTTGGGCACTATTTATCAGCTTAACGATGAATCTCAGCTTTGGGCGAACTTCTCTCAAGGTTTCGAACTCGCTGATCCTGCAAAGTACTACGGCCAAGGTAGCTACGATGCCGCGGATGCAAATGGTCACTACGCGTTGAACAATAGCATTAATGTATCTGACTCAAAAATGTCGGGCATCAAAACGGACAGCTATGAAATTGGTTACCGATTAGATACGGATACTGTCGCACTGCAAGCGGCGGGTTACTACTCGGTGTCGGATAACTCAATCAAGTATGACAAGAAGACGCTCCTAATCACCAATGTTGATGACGAGCAACGTGTATACGGTGCCGAAGCAAACATTAACTACTGGGTAAACCGTGATATTTTGTTAGGTGCATCAGGTCACTATGTGGTTTCTGAGCTGAAAACCAACGGTAAGTGGGAAGATCTAAGCGCGGGTAAAGCAAGTACATCAAAAGCGAACGCGTGGGCGGCTTACTATCAGGATGGCTATTCACTACGTCTACAAAGCCAGACGATGTTTGATTACGAAGATGACGCAAACAATAAACTAGATGGATACACTACGTTTGATCTTCTTGGTAACGTAACACTACCTATCGGGCAGTTAGGTTTTGGTATTCAAAACCTATTTGACGAAGACTACACAACCGCTTGGGGACAACGTGCGCAGATTCTTTATGCAGCACACTACGATGCAGCAGCGTACGACTACAAAGGAAGAGGTCGCACATTCACACTGAACTACAGTGTCGAATACTAAAGCTAACTATCTCCGAATATCAAAAAAGCCGCTTGAAGCGGCTTTTCTTTTAGGCTTGATCTGTCTGCGCTGTGTCTACAACGTTTTCCGTGTGTTCTGAAGCTTGGTTTTGCTCTTCAGCTTCCATTTTCGCGCGTTCAGCTTTGGAGATATAACGCGGCTTATTGCTCTTATGTAGCTTAGCGTTATGCTTCTTCTGCTTCGCTTTCAAGATCTGATTGATTTTCTTCTTGCGGTTCATGGTGGTGGTCCTTTAATTTAGCGAGGCAGGATAGTTACTTTTTTATCAAGTTACAACTAAATAAGCGCCGGTATCGGTCGCAAAATTCAAGTACGTTCCTATGTCCAATCATCTATCGAGTTTTAATGGAGCCCAAATGAAAACACTGTACACCGAACGTTTGATACTGCGTCTTGTGAGTGTAGATGATGCACCATTTATACTAGAACTTTATAACCACCCAGACTTCTACCGTTTTGTCGGAGACAAACAAATTCGTACCGAATATGAAGCGGCGCGTTACATAAAAGAAAACATGCTACGCATGCAACAAATTAAAGGCGTGAGTTTACTCGTTGTAGAGAAGAAAGAAGATGGGCAACCCATCGGGATTTGTGGGTTGGTTAAACGTGACACATTACAACACTATGATCTCGGATATGGATTTTTACCTTCCGCTTATGGCTACGGCTACGGAACGGAGTCTGCAACCGCAGTGCTGGAATACGCTAGAGAGGAAATGAAACTCGATAATTTGGTTGCCATCACCAACAATGACAATATTCGTAGTATAAGTTTGCTCAAAAAACTGGGCTTTGAGTTTGAACGAGTTGAGCAGCAATATGATAATGGCCGCACGTTAGAACTTTACACAATGATGTTGTGATTTTTGGATAGCGCATGAGCGATATTTTACTTGGCAAACTCGCCACTGAATTTAAGACAGTAAAAGCCATGGTAGAGGTTTACTGTCATGACCATCATGGAACAAAACGTGACTTATGCTCAGAATGTCGTGAGCTGCTTGAATACGCAGAAGTGCGCCTCGACCGCTGTCCTTATGGAGAGAATAAACCGACGTGTAATAAATGTCCGATTCACTGCTACAAACCAGAGCCGAAAGAACAAATGCGTTTGGTCATGCGTTACTCTGGCCCCAGAATGTTACTGAAACATCCCATCTTGGCGGTTCGTCATTTGCTTCATGAAAAGCGAATGGTACCGGAAAAGCCTGCAGCGAACGCGTCAAACCGTCACAAGCGTTTATCTAAACAAAAATGCGAAGATTAAAAAAACGAGGGCAACATGCCCTCGTTTTCGTTGAGTTCGTTGAGTAGAAGCGGCGTGGTTAGAGGCCAGCGGCCATACGCTGCTTGGTTTTGCTCGCAGCAAGTAGCATGTATACGCCAGTCGCAACCAAAGCGGCAAACAAGTAGCCTAGCAAGCCGTGTTCTTGGCCCATGAATTTATCAGCGACAACAGGACCAGCAACAGAGCCGATGCTGTAGCTAAACAGCATGACTTGTGTCGCAGAGACAATAAAGCGTTCATCAAGTCCTTCGCAACCTAAGTTGATTGCAATCGGGTACAAGGCAAAAGTAGCTGCACCTAAAAAGAATAATGCAGCAGCCAATACCACGGCTGACGAGGAAATAAAGGTCATACCGATCGAAAAAATACCCAAAATACAGAAAAACGCCATTAGCACTGTGCGGCTCATATATTTGTTTAACGCAGTCACCATTGGTTGAACTAGCATGCCACCTAGAATCACTAGCGCCATCAATGTACCAATGTCTTGATGGCTAATTTTACGGTTAGTTAACTCAACTGGCATTAATCCGTAGATCGCGCCTAAGGTCAAACCTGAAACAACACAACCAATAATTGCTGCATGGTTTAGTTTGGCAATTTGCTTAAATGATAAAGCGGTTGATTCATGGCTGTTTGGCTGCTCACACTCAATGAACATTAGCACCAGCATCGCCATTAGGATCAACGTCGTGATCGCAATAAACGGAACGCCGCCACTTACGCCAAGCACGCCAATACCAAACTGGCCTAATGCTGAACCACCATAAAGCGATAGCATGTACAAGCTCAAACGTTTCGCACGCGATGCTTCGTCTCCAGACATTAGCCAAGACTCAACAATGACAAAAACACCAGCAACCGCGATACCCGCAATAAAGCGAGCGGCAAGCCACATCAATCCGTTAGCAAACACGGGTAGTGTGACGATAGTTAGCGAAAATACGGCCAAGCAACCAATAAACGCGTTACGGTGACCAACTTGACGTACGATACGTTCAATAAAAATAGCACCGGTTAATAAGCCGCCATAAAACACACTCGCCAACCAACTCGCGTAATCTGCTGAGATGTTGTATTCACCGAGCATGAGAGGGATCAAGCTCATTAAATAGCCCGAAGCCACCGCATAAAGAGACAGTGCGACGACTGGAACTGTAACTCGTGGTGATGCTGCAGGAACGACTGTGTTTTCCACTGTTTTGCGCCTATAAGTTAAATGAAATCTAAGGGTTATTCGGCGCGAATATGAGGCTAATAGTTAGGCAAGTAAAATGATAAATTTAAGTCGTTTCGATAAATAATATTTGTTAACTAGATAGGTTGATAAGTTGCATAAAAACGCCAACCTACAAACAAGGTTGGCGTGGAAGATTATTTAGTAAGTGCTTGATTTAACCATTGATCGAATTGAGTTTTAGGTAACGCACCATTGATCATATCAACGCGTTGACCATTCTTGAAAACCATAATGGTAGGAATACTGCGAATACCAAATTGCGTCGCAAGTTGTTGTTGAGCTTCGGTATCAATCTTAACAAAACGAGCCGTTCCGGCTTGCTCATGAGCAACATCAGAGAAAACAGGAGCAAAACCAACGCACGGGTTGCACCATGGGGCCCAAAAATCTACTACAACAGGCATATCACTTTGTAATAGAGCAGAAAAGTTATCTTGTGTACCTTCGATAGGCGAGCCGTCTAAAAGTGCACTTTTACATTTACCGCAAGTTGCAGATTCGGCAACGCGCTCATTAGGGACACGATTTAGACCGCCGCACGAAGGGCAGCGAGTTTTAAACGATGACATGACTTCTTCCTTTATTACGTATTGATGAAAACATGACTTACCAGTCAGCCTCATTATTTGTATACTTATTTTTTAACCTGCCGAAATAACGCAGCGCAGGTTTGTATTTGAGCCTAAGGTTCTAAGAAATTTTATTAAAATACAACAATAAATAGGTCTGCGATGACAAATTACTACGCTGAAATTACAGGTTGGGGGAAATGTGTTCCGCCAGCCGTGCTCTCTAACGATGATCTTAGCACTTTCCTCGATACTTCCGATGAGTGGATTCGTACCCGCACTGGTATCGAAAACCGCCGTATTAGTCATGTAAACACGTCAGACATGGCGACCGTTGCTGCTAAACATGCATTAGCTCGAGCAGGCGTCGATGCAACAGACGTGGATTTAATCATTGTGGCGACTTGTTCACCAGATTCATTGATTCCAAATATCGCGTCTAAGGTACAGCAGAACCTAGGTATTCGTGCAGCCGCTGCCTTTGACTTAAATGCCGCATGTACGGGATTTGTCTATGGCCTAGAAACGGGCACACGTTTGATTCAATCAGGTAACTATCGTAACGCGATCATTATTGGTGCGGAAAGATTGTCATTCTACATCGATTGGGCAATGCGAGATACCGCTGTTCTATTTGGTGATGGTGCGGGCGCCGTTGTGTTATCAAGAACGGAAAAAGAAACGGGTTTACTACAGTCTCAAATCGGTTGTGACGCAAAAGGCCGCGATATTCTGTCCGTACCAAAGTTTGGTACTTGTATGGATCGCTTTGCGGAAGACAACGGTTACTGGGATTTCAACTTTGTAGGACAAGAAATTTTCAAACGTGCGGTAAAAGGTATGGGGCTAGCTGCGAAAACCGTACTGAAAGCATCACAGTTAACGACGGAACAAATCGATGTTGTGATTCCGCATCAAGCGAATATTCGTATTATTCAAACCTTGTGCGACCTGTCTGGAATTCCACACGACAAAGCGTTTGTTAACATTCAAAACTATGGCAATACTTCAGCTGCGACGGTGCCAATTGCATTGTGTGAAGCGGTAGAGCAAGGTCGAGTTAACCCAGGTGATAACATGCTTCTTGCTGCGTTTGGTGCAGGTTTGACATGGGGTGCGGCAGTATTGAAATGGGGTGACCGCGTAACGCCAATTGGTGAAAGTGATGCGGTTCTGCCTGAATGTGAGCAATCCGCGCTAGAATTACTTGAGCGTGCCATTAAGCTGTGTAACGAACGCCGTCGCGACGAGGTGTAACGGACACTTTGCAAACATAAGATGAGTAAGGGAGCGCGAGGCTCCCTTATTTGATGATGTGTTCTACAGCTACCTGTAAAATATCTTACGACATAAAACCCAGGTTTGAATGGGTAAAATTACGGATGTTCGGGAACACGTATTCCAGTGCAGCGTTATCACTCACGCCCATCCACTGTGCTAGTGTTGAACCAACTTGATCAGCGGCAATTTTGGGTATGAGTCGGCCTTGAGAGTAATCATCGTTTCCGCCCAGTATTAGTTCCGGCCATGTACCGATAGGTCGTTTCCCATTTACCGCGCCTCCAATTAATAGTTGATGGCCACCCCAGCCATGATCGGTACCATTTCCGTTGCTCATCATCCGTCGACCGAAGTCAGACATAGTGAAAGAGGTGACTTGCTTGTTTAGCCCTAACCGTTCGACCGCACGATACATTGCTAAAAGGTTTGTCGCGAGATCCTCAAGTAACACTGGATGACGTGCCAATTGCGAATCGTGCAGGTCATACCCAGAGTGTTTAACGAAAAAGACTTGTCGTTGCTGCTTCAGGACATCTTGGCTTGCTATCAATTTGTACACGGTTTGCATCTGCTTGCCGAGCGTCGATGACGTAAACAGCGGCGCGTCATCAATATGATTGAGTTGCTCGCTCAGTACACTGCTCATTACCATCGACTCATCAACCATCAAATTAAAATGACCATTAAATGGATTGTCAGTTTGATGAGAGAGAAGGCGATCATAGATACCTTTGTATAAAGGGTTATCAATCGCGGTAAGCTGAACTGCGCGATCTTTTTTCAGGACGGTTTGGCGGTGTTCCATTGCCCGTAACCAAAGCGAGTTGCCATGCACACTGTATAGCGGTGTTATTTCTGATTCAGAGTTTAATACATCCAACATTCTGCCAGCCCAACCAAGATTTTTAGACTCGCTCATTCCACCAAGTAACCAAGCGTCTGTTTGAGAATTATGAGAAAACAGTTGCTCGGGAAGTGATGCTTCACCTTGCTCAATAGCTTGTTTGGTGACGGGATGGTTGAGAATGCCACTATTGAGCACGATGCTGGCATCGCCTTGTTCGAAAACGGAAGTTAACGCATTTAACTTTGGGTGTAAGCCGAGCTTCACTGGGTGATTTGAGCTATCGACAGCACTCAAATTGATAGGGAGTATGTCTTCTTTGGCGACAGAGAGTGGCCCTCTGACTTTGGAATATTGATGATAATGCGCCTCCGATAATGGCAGTATGGTGTTGAATGCATCGTTTCCGCCTGCTAAATACACACATATTAATGCTCGAAAGTCATTGGATGGCGCTGCGAGAGAGTAACCTGGCAGACTAAGAGAGGCTAATGCGCCCATCGATAGCGTGCTTTGTATAAAATGTCGTCGTGAAATATCCATAATTCACTCCTAATCCTGAATATAGAATTCGTCGCCAGAAATGGCGGTAAATATCACTAGAGCGAGTTTTGTTGTTGGCACATAATCCCCACGATAATCATTCAGGGCGGTGAGCATGAGCTCTTTCAATTCAGCAGAAGCCGTTCCAGCAAAGAAACGCTCGTTAACCAATTCGACTAAGGCATGGTGATCGTCCAGAAGAAGATAAAACTCGTTAAGATCGAAGTGGTAGGAATCACCACCTCCTCTACGAGTGCTGGTTAACATATAGTTGACCAAATCGGTATAAACAGACCAATTGAGAAGTTCATACTCTGGAGAGTTAATACCAGACTCCGTAAACTCGTTAGACGGCTGATAGTCTGGAGAGTAAAAATTAAACACGGAAGGAGAACGAAGCGGCCCTTGATTAGCGATGTTCATCATCGTTGTTGCGTCTTCGTAACGTGATCCTTTAACCGTAAAACCTGATGCTCGATGAAAATTAGTCAGGACCAGTATCGGTTCTTTCACTTTTATAGGCGGGGTATCCGTCATCCCTAATGCTTCAGGGTCGAGCAATATGGCTCGAACAACGGCGGTTAGATCGCCTTTTTCTCCTTCCCCATTGTTGTTAAATATCGTAGCAACACGCGCGACGTACTCTGGGCTTGGATTTGAACTGACCAAACGTTGGATAAGTAACTTTGAAACAAATGGAGCAACATTTGGGTGAGACATCAACATATCAATCACTTTTGAAAGCTCTTCTTGTGCGGTTAGACCCGATGGGATCACGTTCCCTAGAAATCGCTTCTCGCCGGTGTCGTGCCGTTGACTGATAACTCGCATCGGTTTCACGAATGCGATGTCGGAATTTTTCCATCCAGTTAATGCTCGCGCGAGCTCTTGAATATCAGTTTGATTGTACGTGGGGATAGGTTTGCCTGTTGCGTGGTTTAGCTTTTTACTGCCATCTAAATTGAGTTCATACAAACCGATAGTGAATAACTGCATTAACTCTCGAGCAAAGTTCTCATCGGGAAGCGTTCCTGTCGCACTATTTTCTTTTGCACTACCGAGCATAGACAAATAGCTCCCCATGACTGGATGGATGGAAACGTCATACAACAGGTCTCGGTAGTTGCCAAACGCATGCTCAACCAACAGATCGTAGTAATTCACTAACCCTGTAGGTTTGCTGGAAAGAACGCCGCCATAACGAGAAACGACTACGATCTGACTCAATGCATAAGCCGTTCGCTGCCTAAGCTGATCTTCAGCAGTAACAACAATTTGATACCAAGCATTTTCGCGGTTTGACTGTAGGCCTTTAGAAAAAGGCGTTTGATAAAGTGGTTGATGGTAGGTTGCTGGCAGGTTGATTTGTTTCTGTATCCAATCCTCTAACCCGTTTTCCCTAACCTCATTAATTAACGCAGGTGTTGGTCCAAAAGAGGTTTGATAGAGAAAACGCGCAACGGTTTGATCGGATGGGGATTGCTGTATTTGTGCTGATACATTAGGCACATGGCTCAGCAATAAGATAGCCAATCCTAGTACCCAAGCAGAGATTTTATTTAGCTTCTGACGTCTCATAGTTAACTCGCTTACCCGAAGTAACGATTTAAGTCCATTTAACGGGAGTTATTAAGCTCTTTTGAGCTGTTTAGTAAATTTATGAAAATCAAGCAGCTGCATAGGCGAGTATAGTAGCTATAAGTGGTGAACAAAAAACTCAAACGATGAATTTGGTACTATAGTGCTAGAAGTTTTTGATGCTATTTTTTCTAAGATACTGATATTAAATATGGCCAATGAAGAGTAACAAGCAGAGATATCGCAATGGATATAGAAGGGGGACAGCTAAAGTACGGTTAACAAGAGATTGGTATGTTTGTTAAGGCTTAAGTTAGTTTCAAGAAATTATTGAGCCAATAAATAAAGTCCATTGGTTTGCACAAGAGAAAACCACACGGATGTTCTCTTGTACAAAGCAACAAAGGTTATTTTCGGGCAAGCTTATGGTGAGCACGAGAAAAGTGATCGGCACAAAATGCGCCCACAATCGAGAGTTCGCCAGCCAGACAAAGCGAAGCTGCGACTTCGGCTAACGCTTTCGCATTGCCGTTGCCGTGCAAACCCAAAATATCCAAACATGCTTTTTGCGTTGGAAGGCCAGTACCACCGCCAACCGTTCCCACCATGATGTTTGGCAAGGTCACGCACGCGTACAAGTTGCCTTGAGCGTCCACATCCATACGAGTGATTCCAATGGCAGACTCTGCAACGCAAGCGGCATCTTGACCACAAGCAATGTAAAGCGCGGCAAGGGCATTTGCGTAATGCGCGTTGACGCCAATTGTCCCGCTGAGTAAACCACCCACCGTGGTCATTTTGCCAAATTGAACCATAGACTCCGGCGTCGTATGCAGATATTTTTCCACCAACTCAGCAGGAATGGTCACTTCGGCGGATACTTTCTTACCGCGTACCGAGCGCAGTGTGTGTGCGTTTGGTTTTTTGTCGCCTGATAAGTTGCCATCCAAGAATGCTTGAGTTGGTTTGATTGGGCTGGTCGCCAAAATATGATGGAACACTTCGTTTGTTGCGATGGTCACCATGTTTTGTCCGGAAGCGTCACCAGTCACGTATTCAAAGACCAAATAAACATGGTTTCCTTCGATATTTACATTGATGTCTTTGAGTTTGCCATGTGAGGTGGTGGATTCCGCAATTTGACGAAATACGTCAAACTGGGTCACAACCCAACTGACGAACTGGCCGGCGTCAGCAAGGTGATTAAAGGCGAATACTGGTGTTCGGCTCACCCCTTCACTTAGTAACAATGCGCTCGCGCCACCAGCGGCGGTGATAAGATTTGCGCCACGGTTGTAGGAAGCGACTAACGCGGCTTCTGTCGTTGCGAGCGGAACCAAAAAGTCATCGTTCGCATACAAGCCGTTGACGCGCAAAGGGCCTGCAATGCCGACCGGCACATTAACAGTACCAATGAAGTGCTCGATGTTGTTGGAGTAAGCATCGCGGTGTGACTGCGTGAAAGGATCAAGGAGATGATCTTTATTGGTCACGTGTTCCAATACTTGCCAACGGCGCGCCAAATGCTTATCCGATAGGCCAGGGCTTAAGCAGAGACGTTTCTCTGGCTTGTGAAACTTCGGTTCTAATGCCGATTGAATCTTACTGCTGGTTTCGATATCGGAAAGGGCGGAGCTTTGAACAGGGTTATCTTGGTTTAACTTCGGCATACAAACGTTAACTGAAAAATCGAACCAGAGATTGTAGTGATTGAGGCTTTGATTACAACGTTGATTATACGTTTTGCAACAAATACCACTGTGCAAGCGCCTTTATTATCCAAGTGATTTGATATTGGAGCGACGAATTTATCGGACATAAATGGGTTTTGACAATGAATGTTGAGTAAATGGTAGATCCGGGAGGTTATGGCTTTTAGAGAAACTGGCCTGTAGGTGTTTTGATTCGACAAGGTGTAAGCATGAGTGCCTTAAGAGCGGAATGGTTCAATCTATGAAAGGAATAAATTGTCTAACCCAGTCCCTTGGGTCAGACGTTAGTTTGAATCGGTTGTTCAAAAACTAGTTGAAGGCGCGAGCCACACGTCCCGCACTTTGAATACGGTAATGGCCAACGTAAGCAGGAACAAATACAGATTGTCCCTTCGCGGCGGTTAACGTCTCACCGTTATCACTGATGAGTGTCAGGTCGGCATCAATCGCCATCAAAATCTCTGCGCTATTGGCATCAACCACTTCATTGTTCGGTTGGTTAAGAATGCTGAAACTAAAGTCTGCCACTGGGACCGGATAAAGGCTTTGGCAACCATCGGCATTGGGTTCTAGAACAAGGCTGTTAAACGGCTTAGGCACAAAGTCTGTGCATTTAACCAGTTCTTCAACATCCATGTGTTTCGGCGTGAGTCCTGCACGCAAAACGTTATCTGAGTTCGCCATGATCTCTAATCCCGTACCTTTAATGTAAGCGTGTGGCGTTCTTGCGCTCAGGAACATCGCTTCGCCAGGTTGCAGCGTGATGACATTCAACAGTAATGGCGCAAACAAGCCGACATCGCCAGGGTATTGAGTGGATAGATCCAAGATGAGCTGGAAAACGTCGCTGTCAGTGCCTTGCTCCGATTGACGTGAAGCGTGGGCAAGAAGCTGTTTCAGTGCTCGCTCTTTTGTTTCTCCTTCCATGGTAAGAATGTGCACAAAGAAATCGCGTAAACCTTGTGAGTTGATTTCGCGTTTGAATGTGTCAAGAGGCGCGCGTAGCTCATCGATATCGCAAAGGCTAAATGCCTCAATAATCTCGGCATACGAGCGAAAACCGTTCATGGCTTGGTAACTTGTCAGCGCGTACACCAACTCAGGTTTGTGGTTTGGATCCTTGTAGTTACGATGGCTTGCGTTTAGTGGGATCCCGGCACTTTGTTCTTTTTCGAAGCCTATTTTGGCATCTTGTTTGCTTGGGTGAACTTGAATCGACAGTGCATGTTCGGCCGCTAAGATCTTAAACAGAAAGGGCAGGTCGCCAAATTTCGCTGCGGTTTCTGCTGATAAGTAAGCGGGTTGGTTTTGTTTGATCAGTTCAGACAAAGGCAGCGTGTTTTGCTCAACCTGAACTTCAGAGCAGCCGTTTGGGTGAGTACCCATCCATACTTCTGCTTGAGGCTCATTCGTTTCGTTAGAAAAGCCAAACAAATCGTGAATAGAAGAGGTGCTTCCCCAAGCGTAGTTTTGGATTTTGTTGTTCATTTGAAAGAAGCTATGCGATGAAATAGTGTTCAAATTCATGAATTTTTCCCATAGTTAACCCTCCGAACTGAATCGGAAGAAAAATTGAGCAGAGATACGTTAAATAAGGAGGGCGAGCGCGGTTAGGTCACTCGCCAATTTGCCCGAAGGGCGATAAGTCGATTTACAACCGAGGCTTTGGTTCGAGTGGTTTTCGTGATGGCTGCGCTTGCAAAAATGGCAGCAACAAAAGGCCAATGACGGCTGCACAAACTGAAATGGTGATGAAGAAACCCGTCCAATGATACTCTTCAAGAATTAACGCCAGCGGATAGCCAGACAATGCTGCGCCCATGTAGGCGAACAAGCCCACGAATCCTGTTGCCGCGCCGGCAGAATCTTTGTGAGAGCACTCCGCCGCCGCCATACCGATCAGCATTTGTGGCCCAAAGACAAAGAAGCCGATGGAGAACAATCCCGCTGCTTGGAATGCAAAGTTGGTCAGAGGCATTAGCCAAAGCGCGGAGACAGATAAGAAAATCCCAATCGCGAACAGCAAGTTCATTGGCCCACGGTTACCGCCAAAGAGTTTGTCTGAGCCCCAACCCGCAACCAATGAACCAACAAAACCGCCGATTTCAAACATAGAAAGGGCAGCGTTGGCGTTAATCAGGCTGTAGTGATGCTGCTCTGTTAAGTAAAGGTTTCCCCAGTCGTTGATTGCGGTTCGGACGATGTAAACCAACACATAACTGAACGCGAGCAGCCAGATGTATTTGTTGTTAAATACGTACGATTTCAGAATTTCTCGGTAGGTGAGGCCACGTCCGTAATTTTCCTGCGCAAGTTCTAGTGCGTCGTTGCGCCATTGGCCGACACTTGGTAAACCCATTGTTGTGGGTTTGTCGCGCAATCGCCAACAAACGAATAGACCGAGTAATACGCCGATGATGCCGGGTAGAATAAAGCCTTCACGCCAGCTGTAGTGCAACGTTAAATAGCCCACCAAAATAGGGATCAGCGCGCCACCAACGTTGTGTGCGGTGTTCCAAATGGCCCATAAGAAGCCACGCTCGGAGCGTGAATACCAAGTGGTTAACAGCTTGGAGCATGAAGGCCAGCCCCAGCCTTGGAACCAGGCGTTTAAGATCCACAGAGTAATGAAAGCCGCGAGTGAGCTAGAAAAACCGAACGCGATATTGACCAGACCTGTCGCAATCAATCCTAATCCCATGAAATAACGAGGATTAGAGCGATCCGAAATCGTGCCAGAAATAAACTTCGAACAGCCGTAAGTAATGTAGAAAAGCGTACCGATAAGACCCAAATCACCTTTATCTAAGCCAAGATCGGTAATCATCGCTGGTGCGGCGTAGTTAAAGGTCTTACGGGTAAAGTAGAAACCTGCGTAGCCGATGTACATCCCCAACATAATGTGCAAACGCCAATGGTGGTAACGCTGGTCGATTTGCTCGTTGCTCAGGCTCGGTTGAGTAAATTTAGGTGAACGTAAAAATCCAAACATCTTGAGTTACACCTTAGGTAAAGTAATGCTGATTTGTGTGCCGGTCACTTGATCGCTGGTGGAGTAGATAACCATTTTTCCACCTAACGCGTGCACACGTTCTTGCATGCCGCGAACGCCCATGCCTTTCATGCTGTCCTGAACTTTGAATCCGACACCATCATCGTGAATCATCAGTGACACCGCAGCTTCTCCAATTGTCAGTTCAATATTGATCAACTGCGCTTCTGCGTACTTGGCAGCGTTATTTAATGACTCTTGGCATAAACGGAATAGGGTTACTTTGAGTGTGTCACTCAGGCTGGTGTAATCGCCTTGCCAGTTCAGTTGAACAGTTGTTCCGTGATTGGCGAATTCCATCTCTCGCGTCAGTTGCTCGACGGATTCTTTTAAGTCCAAATCATCCAGCATTTTTGGTCTTAGCTTGCTTAACAGTCGCTTAGTGGTGTCGTACACGTTGAGGGAAAGCCCTTCGATCATGTCCGCGCAACCAACGCGTGTTTCTGCGTTGTTCACTCGTTTAATGATGTTGGCTTGTGTGCGGATTGCCGTGATGTTCTGTCCTATTTCGTCATGCAGTTCGCGCGCAATATCGCGTCTTACGGACTCTTCAGCTTTGATAAGCTGGCGAGACAAATTCTGATTGCGCGCAAGTTCACCGCGCAGTTTGTGATTGAGGTCTTTTTGTTTCTGAACCCCTAAACCGAGCATAATGCCAGTAATGGTTTGCGCCGAGAGAGATAATAACAAATCGGTGATTTCTAGATTCGATACGCCGCTACGAGCCGCAATCAGCGCTATGCTGTTGAGCATGGTGGCGAGCAGAGCACCTTGCCAGCCGTAACGCAGAGCAAGCACGATGATTGGAATCGCCATACAAAATGGCGCAAATCGTTTTAGCTCTTCAGGCAAGCTGGTTTGCACCAAAATACTGCCGATCAAAAGCAGCGCATAAAGCACGATATGACGTACCTGAAATACAACGGCATTACTAAGTAGGAGAGAGCTAAGCGGAGACCAACGACTTTGGAACAAATAGCTCCACAACAGGTAGCACATAGGCACCACGAGCAAGCCTCCAGAAATGCTAGCCAGCCATACCATGTAAACAGAAGGCACGTGAAATCCGACCGCCATTACGTTGATGAAGGCGGTAATGATGATCACAATGCCCATCACGGCTAAATGGCGGTTTTGGTCTCCGTAGTAGTATTTTTTCGCAATCAGAGTGACCGGGATACTGGCAATGCTCGCAATCAGCACGGTAAGCCACTGCGGTTGACCCAGTAACATCGCAAGTGCGATGGAAAGTCCCCACTCCGAAAGGTAAATCGTCGGCCAATAAGCGGTGCGAGTGTGAAGGGCGACACCTAATCGTAAAGCGAAAGGAAACAATAAGATCGCCAGCTCGGGATCATTGACAAAGTAGTAGGCGATCACCCACAAACAGAACCAGGCGCAGGCCATAACAAAAAGTCCGCAAATGGTGGTAACAGCATAAGCTCGCATTAAAAGGACTCTTGAGAAAATAGTTTGGCGAGCTCAACGTTGTTTTTCACGCCGAGTTTGTCGATGGCATTAGCACGATGAACATGCACAGTCTTGTGGCTCAAGCCAAGCTCAGCCGCGACAGACTTCACATCCAACCCATTGGCAAGTAGTTGACATACCTCGTTTTCACGTTTTGTCAGTTGGCATAGAGAGGTGGTGTTGTCGCTAGGCGTTGCAAGTTTAAGTGCAATATCTGATGTGAGGTAACAGCCGCCAGACGCACTGGTTCTCACGGCTTGAATAAGTTCGTCTGGGCTACAGCGTTTACTAAGATAGCCTTTTGCACCTAGCTTTAGTGATTTTTCCACCATCGCAGGGGAGTCATGCACGCTAAGCATCACGCAGGCAATGCCAGTTGGTATTTCGCTAAGAAAGTTTAAGCCGCTTTCATCTGGCATGGAGATATCTAGGATGACGACATGAGGGTGTACCGCAGGCAAGCCTTTTCGCGCTTCGGCGACAGAGCCGAATTCACCAACAACGGTAATATCACTTTCTAAATTTAATAATTGTGCGAAACCTGAACGCACGATGACGTGATCATCAACTAGAGCAACATGAATCATTATTACAACCAAATAGAGCAGACGACTAACAACAATAAGCTCCAACAGGAGCTAATAGAAAAATCTTTAATGATACTGAATTGAGCCATGCTTTTTAATGATCTTGCGCGCTTTACCGAAGTAAAGCGCGCAGAGAAGCTAGGCTTGGTTTTGTGCAAGTTGAAGCTTCTTCGCGTGTCGAATCTTCTTCTCTTCCGCGATAGCGACGAAAGCAAGCAAAACAATACAAATCATGGCGGAGGTATCTAGGGCTGCGAAGGTACCTTTCCAACCTGTTAAGCCGAAGATAGGTGTACCGTCTGCAATCATACCGAGACCAAGTTTCGCGAAGCTGTCACCGATTAGGTAAGCGAATGTACCTTTTACGCCGTCAGCCACACTGATTGCTTTTTTAGGGACAAAACCAACCGCGGCAACACCGATAAGAAGTTGCGGACCAAACACCAAGAAGCCCAATACAAATAGAGAGGCTAAGTACATGAACTCGCTAGTGGCGTGTTGGTAGAACTCAAGCGATACGATGATCAAACCAAGAGATACACAAGCAACCAATGCGCGGCGACCGTTTGCTAAGTCAGATAAGTAACCCCACATCAAAGTACCCACAAGCGCACCGACTTCGAACAGAGTAAAACCAGAGATTGCCGTTTCTTTTGACAGACCAAGTTCTTGGTACGCGTATACCGTTGACCATTGGTCGATACCAATACGCACGATGTAAAGGAAGATGTTGGCAAAGCAAAGTAGCCAGATAACTTTGTTTTTAAGAACGTATTCAACAAAGATTTCTTTTTTGGTCATCTGGTTTTCTTCAGCGGCGGTGTCTTCTTCACTCACTGCTTCATCGAAAAGTTCTTCTACTTTACCTAGACCGTAAGCTTCTGGAGAGTCGCTACCAAAGCGCATACCGATAAAGCCAACGATGATCGCGATGATAGAAGGGAACACGAACATGCCGATTACGTGGCCGTCGAATAGGTAGTTAGCACCGAAAAGAGCAACACCCGCTGCGCCAGCACCACCAACGTTGTGTGACATGTTCCACAAGCCTAGGTAAGAGCCGCGTTTGTTACGAGGTGTCCATTTTGTAATGGTTGAGTAACTAGAAGGGCCACCAGTACTTTGGAAGAAACCACTTAGAGCGTAGAAAGCCACCATCAAGAACAGGCTTGCACTACCGCCGCCCATGCTGAAGCTGAAACCAAGCATTGCAAGACCAGAAAGGATCAGCATAAAAGGGAGGAATTGCTTGGTGTTCTTACCGTCAGCGTAGTAAGACACAACGGTTTTACCGATGCCGTATGTGATGGAGAAGCCAAGGCCAATAAGACCTAAGTCTGTCATGCTCAAACCGTAAGTTGAGATCATGTCGTTTTGCGCGACATTGAAGTTCTTACGAATCAAGTACATGGTTAGGTAGCCGATAAATACGACCAAGTAAGATTGGATGAACGGTTTAAACCACATCTTTCTTCTAACTTCGACAGGAAGATCGAGGGTCGGCTTCCGCACCTGTTCGAGGAATTTTAACATGATGAACTCTCTTGTAATTGTTTTAGAAACACAACGGAGACCGTTATGCGCTCTTGTTACCTTTGACTGAGCGGAATTCTAGAGAGTGGTTTTGTGAGGCACATGAGATGGTTGCCTAGATCGGCTAGGAAAAATTCCTAGAAATGCCTAGGAAGGAGGAAAAGCGTGAAAAGAGTCACACAAAATCCTTACTAATTTATGGGTTTTTGACAGGGTTCTTATCGGATTGGAAAGCGTTCAAATGCAAGCGGGTTAATATGCGTAAGCTTAGTGCAGACAAGGGGTGAGCACGTTTGGTTGGAGAGAATAGTGGCTTGTCGCTAAGTATCAATTGGGAATCAGAAGCAAACAACAGAAACCCGGAGGTCTCTGTTAGAAATATTAGGAATTCGGCTAGGTTGACGTGTTAAGGCGCAGGGCTGTATAGACGCGGCGAGCCGTGTTTTGGTAAGTGAATTAGGTTCAAATGGTTTCTTCTTGCCCATTCGACGGTTAACGCTGTAGGTGCAGATAAGCAAACCAGAGTGGGGATACGCGCGCGAACGGCTTTGTGGATCAACTCCAAGCTGCAACGGCTTGTCATGATAGCGAAGCCACTTTGAGGCTCGATGTGATTGTTGGCTAATGCGCCAATCAACTTATCTAGCGCGTTGTGGCGGCCGATATCCTCTCGGCACAACTTGATGTTGCCTTGTAAATCTGCAAATAAGGCGGCGTGTAACGCGCCAGATTCACGTGCGGCTTCTTGATGCAGTGCGACTTTGTCTCGCAGCCCTTCAAATACATTGGAGCGCGGAGGAAGAGACGGTGTCAGCGGCGCCAAATCAGGCAAAGCTTGTTCCAGAGCCTCGACACCACAAATGCCGCATCCGGTTGTGCCGGCAAGATTTCGGCGCTGTGTTTTTAACGCCCAGAAAGCGCGGTTGCTGATTTCCACTTCCGCATAGTGAGATTCGTGATCGCCACCAATTTCAATGTCTTTGATCTCTTTGAAGTCGTGGACGATGCCTGTGCTTAGGCTAAATCCTTTCACGAAGTCTTCCAGATGGCCTGGCGTCACCATCATGACCGCTTGGCTAATGCCGTTGTAGCTGATAGCTAAGGCGGATTCACTCGCCAGCGACATTTGTTGCACTGGGCGGCCATCAATCAATTCTCGGTAATTGAACGCACTTGGTTGAGGTGGTGCTTGATTGAAATCGGACAGTTCAAAATAAGATTGAGTAGTACATCTCATGAAATCACCTCATAAGCCGTTATGTATGCCAAAAATTGACGTGTGGGTTGTTGTTATCGATTGAATATGTTTTTCGCTTCTGCGAAGCACTGATCGGTTAGCGCGGAGAAGGGTTCTTGTTTTCGCTTTAACAAACCTAGCGGGGCGTGAACGGCGGCTTCTTCGATAGGGATAATGCGAAGCGTATCGTTCAACTCTTCCAATCCACAGTTCAGCGGCATAATGGCGCAACAAAGGCCACTGGTTACTGCTTGGATCAAGTGGAAGGTGGAGTTACTTTCAATGACGGTTTGCGGAACCAGCCCTTTACTCACAAAGCTAAGATCAATTGAGTGGCGATAGTGCATACCCTTCGAAAGCAGCCCTAGCGGAATGTTATTGAGTGACTCCCATAACACTTCAGATTCGGCAAAATCGAAATGACGCTCATCGAATAAAACGCCAAGTTTGGTCGAGTCAAGCTCGATAACATCGAAGTAAGCGGTGTTAACTTGATCGACATAACACATCCCCAAATCAAGTTGATTGCGATTGAGTTGGTCTATGATCTGTTCGGTTGTCATGGAGAGTATTTGAAAGCGTAACTCAGGGAACTGGTGAGCTAATGGTTTGAGCAATTCCATCGGGTTTTGGCTGGCGAGTGGCACCATTCCAAGCCGAAGAGAGCCGACCAACTGACCACGGCAGTTAGCAGCCTCGGCTTGCAATCCATCATGAGCGGCTAAGACGGTTTTTGCCCAAGCTAAAATGCGTTCTCCGGCTTCAGTGAATCCTTCAAATCGTTGACTTCTTTGGATTAATTCGAGGTCAAGTTCTTCCTCTAAGCTTCGGATTCTCATGGACAAGGTAGGCTGCGTAATGTGGCACAATGCGGCGGCTTGACCAAAGTGTTTGGTCTGTTCAAGTGCGATGAGATATTTAAGTTGTTTGATATCCATAATGGCTTGTTAACCTTGCGTTGTGAGTCACATGTACGGGGGGGAACTCCCTAAAAAGGGCACGGCACTACCGTAATTTTTAAGCGCTGGAGCGTTTTAACTGGGAAATGGAAAACCAAGTCAAGAATAAAACCACACTCAAAATTGATCTGAATCAAGGCTATTCCTGATATTAATTAGGGTCAAATTTAAAGTATCTATAGTGTGATAGATATTATCTATTATCAAGAGTGCCGATTTTATTGAGTTCGTTAAGCGAACTAGGTGGAATCGAATGGGAAAACGATTAACCTCATAAATTGTATTGATTAAAAATGTGATGACCGTCAGTGGAAAAATTCGTCATAGATTTTGTTTATCACTCGGTCAGGATTATCAATTGGACGCATATTGAATATCGACTTAATCTTTGATTTAGATCAAGACGCAACAATGCGAATTGAATCTACCAGTCTTAGAAACAGTAGGCGGGTATCCGATATCAAGAATCTAGATAAGTAAACGCTCGGACAAGCGAGAGCATGTTGAGTGGTTACTTATTTGGATTAAAAAATACATGGATTAGAAACTAAGCCCTTCAATACTTCCGCATTATCTCAATAAATAACGCGCTTGTTTTCACGGGCACCCTGCTTGCTGGTATATCTGCGAGGAGTAAAGTCGTGAGCCAAAAAGAACAAATAAAAGCATACAAAGGTCCAGCTGGTGGTTGGGGTGCACTGAAAGCCGTAACCAGAAGTTGGTGGGGCAGTGAAAATGCAGTTAAAAACATTCGCACTATGCTCAAAACCAACCAAAATGGCGGTTTCGATTGTCCGGGATGTGCATGGGGTGAGTCGCCAGATAGCGGTAAAGTCAATTTCTGTGAGAATGGCGCGAAAGCAGTAAACTGGGAGGCGACCAATCGTCTGGTTGATCCTGAGTTTTTTGCCAATCACAGCGTTTCTTCTCTCTCAACGCAAACCGATTACTGGTTGGAATACCAAGGCCGTATCACGCACCCAATGCGATACGATGCCGAATCTGATCACTATGTGCCTGTCTCTTGGGATGAGGCTTTTTCTCTTGTGGCTAAACATCTCAACCAATTGGATTCACCGCACCAAGCGGAGTTTTATACCTCTGGTCGTGCAAGCAACGAAGCGGCGTTTTTGTATCAGCTATTTGTCCGCGCATTCGGTACCAACAACTTCCCAGATTGTTCCAACATGTGTCACGAAGCCAGTGCAATCGGGATGAAAGACACCATTGGTGTTGGTAAGGGCACGGTGATCTTTGATGATTTTGAAGAAGCTGATGCGATTTTCGTGATTGGTCAAAACCCAGGCACGAATCACCCACGAATGCTGGAACCTCTGCGCGAAGCGGTAAAACGTGGTGCACAGGTTATCTGTCTAAACCCGCTGAAAGAGCGTGGGTTAGAGCGTTTCCAAAACCCACAAATGCCGATTGAGATGTTGAGTAACGGCTCAGAGCCTACAAACACGGCGTACCTGCGTCCTGCTTTGGGCGGAGACATGGCAGTATTTCGTGGCATCGCGAAATTCTTGTTGCAATGGGAACGCGAGGCATTGCAAATCGGTGGCAAAGCGGTATTTGATCGTGAATTCATCAAGCAACACACAACAGGTATTGATAAGTATTTGGCTGAAGTGGATGCAACGTCTTGGGAACACATCGCGGAACAATCGGGTCTTGATTTAAGTGAAATCGAGATGGTGGCGAGCATGTATCGACGTGCAGAACGTGTGATCATGTGTTGGGCGATGGGGTTGACTCAGCATCGTCACTCTGTACCAACCATTAAAGAAGTCGCAAACGTGCAAATGTTACGAGGTAACGTTGGTAAGCCGGGCGCGGGTCTTTCACCAGTGCGTGGTCACAGTAACGTTCAGGGCGACCGTACGATGGGCATTGATGAAAAACCTTCAGAGCTGTTGTTGGATCGCATTGAAAGTCGATTTAACTTTGCCGTCCCGCGCGGTGAAGGCCACAACACTGTGCAAGCCATTAAAGCGATGGAAGAAGGGCAAGCGAAAGTATTTATCGGTTTGGGCGGCAACTTTGCACAAGCAACGCCAGACACAGAACGTACGCACAACGCGATGCGAAACTGTAATTTAACCGTACACATTTCGACGAAGTTAAATCGTTCTCACCTTGTCACAGGTAAAGATGCGCTTATTCTTCCATGCTTAGGCCGTACTGAGATTGATCAGCAAGCGACTGGCCCACAAGGCGTGACGGTTGAAGATACCTTCAGCATGGTACATATCTCATTTGGTCAGCTAAAACCGCGTTCGGAGCATTTGCGTTCAGAACCAGCGATTATTGCCGGTATTGCCAATGCGACACTCGGGGCAAAACCAATTGATTGGTTGTGGGCGATTGAAGATTACGACCGTATTCGCGATTTGATTGCCGACACGATTCCGGGCTTTACCGACTTTAACCATAAGCTTAAACACCCGGGTGGATTCCACTTGGTAAACCCAGCTGCCGAGCGTCGATGGAATACACCAAGCGGCAAAGCACAGTTCAGCTCTAGCGAGTTGCCGAAACAGTTGATCAGCGAAGCGATACTCGAAAAAGGCCAAAAGCCAGATTTGATCTTGCAAACCATGCGCTCACACGACCAATACAATACGACACTTTACGGCTTGAATGACCGTTATCGTGGAGTATTTGGTATGCGCGAAGTGCTGTTTATCAATGAAGCGGATATTCGTAAACTCGGTTTTGAACCGGGCGACAAAGTGGACATGGTGTCATTGTGGGAAGATGGCGTTGAGCGCCGTGTGAGCGGATTTACGCTTGTTGCCTATGATGTACCAGCAGGTCAGGCGGCGGCTTACTATCCAGAAACAAACCCATTAGTTCCTTTGGACAGTTATGGGGATAGAACGTTTACGCCAACCTCTAAGTTTATTGCGATAAAATTGGAAAAATCGACATCCGATAAGATCGCTTTGGTGGAAGCGGAATAGTGACCAAACCGGCACAACGACATTTCCGATAAGCAAACGGCTGATATTAATTATCAGCCGTTTTTAATTGCGCTCAGTCTGCATTTAGTGCGCATAGCTTGTGTATAATGTTAATGACATTATGCTGCTCGATAATAGACAGATAAGGCCGATTTGAATCTAAATTCAAGTAGTAAAACTAATAAGAAGATGCTTATGACCTTGAAAAATATAATTAAATTAACAATCAGTCACTTAGTGTCAGTTTCTATTGGCATTGCGATAGGTATCTATACTTTACCGATCCTTATTGCACCACCTGCGCCGACCGATGAGCAAGTTGCTAAGAGTAAGCAAGGCGCAGAATACAGCGCAGTGTTTAAGAGGGAACTCAAAGGTAGCGATGCTTTTCATTGGGGAGAGGGAGAGATTCATTTGAGTTCTGAAGTCATTACGTTGGTAGGAAAACTCGCTCCCGGACCAGACTATAAACTCTATCTATCTCCTAAGTTTGTCGAAACGGAACAAGAGTTTAATGACCTTAAATCTGAAATGAGCTTAATTGGTGATGTCAAAACGTTCGATAACTTCGTTGTTGAGGTTCCTCAAAGCACTTCAATTTCTGAATACAATACGGTTGTTGTATGGTGCGAGACATTCGGTGAGTTCATTACTTCGGCAAAGTATCAATAAACCTTAGCAGTAGAGTAAAAGGCTTTTCTTTTCACTTTACGCTAGGATGTTGTTTCGCATCATTAGAAGGCAAAGACTCTTAAACATTCTAAATTTAAGAGTCTTTGTTTAGAGTTATTGACAGAACCATTCGACTTGTAAGTCGTTTGCACCTTTCAGGCTACGTTCTGGAAAAACAAGATTTCGAACTATTTAGAGTTATTCTCTGTTTGGCTTGTTTCGTTCGATGACGCTAATCGCAATGGCTAAAAATAGAATATCTTTTACTAAAAAGAAGTTTGTCACCAAAACCCCATCAGACACTTTCCATGTATTCGGTGTCGTAATTAGAAAGCTGAGTGTCGCAAGAAAAATAATTGCGGCGGCTATGCCAGAAAAATAAGCGACTCGTGTGTTTTTAAGGCCAACGATTAGTCCAATAGCGACAATGATTTCTGTTGCGCCAATGATGTTTGATACGGCTTGAACTGACATCACATCATACAACCAACTCATCAGAAAATGATTTTCAACGAGCGGTTGTATAAGCTTGGCCTCTGTAGGTGTGAATTTATAAATACCAATCCATATTAGAACTAAAGAAACGCCGAAAACTCCGATAAGATATCCAATTGAGTCACATTGATGATGGCTTTTTACGTTTTGCATAATTAACTACATTCTCCTGTTTGTTAGCGCTTCCAACAAGACCTATAAGGTTGGTAGAAAATTTCATAGTTTTTTTCGCTCAAACAACAGATATTAAAAATCACGTGATACAGAATTACGTGTTTGATAGAACTTAAGGATATTTCGTGGAAGTTAAAATTTTTCAGGTTGACTCGTTTACATCAGAGGTTTTCAAAGGCAATCCCGCGGGTGTTTGTATCACAGAGTCAAGCCTTGATGAGGAAACGATGTTGGCCATCGCGGCCGAGATGTCGTTATCTGAAACGGCATTTCTGTCACTCAGTACAATGCAACTTCGTTGGTTTACACCGAGGACGGAAGTTGCTTTGTGTGGACACGGCACACTTGCAACGGCGCACGTTCTGAAAGAGCAGGGGTTATATAATACTGGAGATACGATTGAGTTCGCTACGCTATCCGGGGTTTTAACTGCACAACTCGATCATGAAGAAATTCATTTGGTGTTTCCTGCTCCAACTTTAGATATGAAAGCTAGTATTAACAAAGACTTACTTCATGGCTTGGGGCTAGATGCCGCCAATGTAGTCGCCTACGGTCAGTTTGATAATAAGCAGTTGATCGTCATTAATAATGAATTTGTGCTTGAACAGCTCGACCCTGATTTTGGTGCGCTGCTTAAACAAAAAGGCCGTGGCGTCGTCATCACTGCTCAATCAAGCACTGACGCCGATTTTGTCTCTCGATACTTCGCGCCTTGGGTGGGTGTTAACGAGGACCCAGTTACAGGCTCTGCACATTGCGCTTTATGTGTTTACTGGGCTAAAGAGCTCAACAAAAAGCAACTGAAAGGCTTCCAAGCCTCCAAGAGAAGTGGGGTCGTTCATACAGAGTTGTTAAGCACTGAGCACGTTAAGCTTTCTGGAAATGCAGTAACGATATTGCGAGGATATATGAGAGTCGCGTAGCGGTCCTTGTGGGAATGATTTTATTTTCGTGTTACCCAATGCTCAATAGTGAAGACGCTTGAATGCTGCTTATTTAAGTGGCTGATTTTTTTTGAAAAAACACCCCTGGCACGGTGGTGTATAACGATTGGAGAGTTATATGAAAACTATCGGTCTTCTAGGTGGTATGAGCTGGGAGTCGACGCTTAGTTATTACAAATTGATCAACGAAGGAGTCAAAGAGGCGTTAGGCGGCCTAAATTCCGCAAAAATTTGTATGTATAGCGTGAATTTTTCGGAGATAGAGAAACTTCAACATCAAGGTAAATGGGAAGAAACGGCAAGCATTCTATCTGATGCTGCATCTTCAATAGAAAAAGGGGGCGCTGACTTCATTCTTATTTGTACTAACACAATGCACAAAGTTGCGCCTCAAATTGAAGCCAGTATTCATATCCCCATACTACATATCGCAGACGCGACTGCTGAGTTACTTCGTGAGAAAGGGGTTCAAAAGGTCGGACTCCTTGGTACTCAATTCACAATGGAGCAAGACTTTTATAAAGGAAGGCTTTCCGACCTCTATGGGCTTGATGTCGTCATTCCCGATCAAGACGACCGCTCTAAAGTACATAACATTATTTATAAAGAGTTATGCCAAGGTGAAATCAAAGAGGAGTCAAGGACGATATACTTGCAAATTATTGAAAAACTAAAAGAGCAGGGAGTTGAAGCTGTGATTCTCGGGTGTACTGAAATTGCCTTACTTGTAAACCAAAGTCACACCGATGTTACACTACTCGATACCACTTCTATCCATGCTCAAGCAGCAGTCCGTTTGGCGATTGAAGGTGAATGATCTACGCTTTCTTTCCTGCAAAAAAAGAGAAAACCAAGCACGTGGTTTTCTCTTTTTTATTATCAAGTTATAAGCGAGCAAATTTGAGTGTTCTGTATCCACCAATCAAGTTGCGGGCTTTGTAACCATTGTTGACCAGCTGACGGTATGCTACGTTACCGCGTAACCCAACTTGACAGTAAATCACGATCTCTTTGTCTTTAGGAAGTTCGTGCATGCGGCGACGTAGTTGATCGACAGGAATATTAATTGCACCTTCAAGATAACCAACGGACTCCAATTCACCAGGATTACGTACATCAAGTAACAGTTGGTCTTCTGTCAGTGAATCCATTTCATCATAATGAATCGCGGTCGCATCGCCTTTGATGATGTTATTTGCCACAAACGCCGCTTGGTTAATTACATCTTTAGCAGAGCCATAAGGTGGCGCGTAAGTTAGCTCGAGGTGTTGCAGTTGCTCTACCGTCATACCAGCACGCTGAGCAACTGCCATTACGTCGATACGTTTATCAACACCGTCTTTACCTACTGCTTGCGCACCTAATATTTTACCTGTTACTGGATCAAACAGCATTTTGAATGACACGGTTTCTGCACCTGGGTAGTAACTCGCGTGACTTGCTGTATGCACATACACTTTTTCATAAGCGATGTTTTCACGTTTCAGCTGTTTCTCGTTTTTACCAGTAGAAGCGACGGCTAAATCAAAAATCTTACAGATCGCCGTGCCTTGCGTACCTTGGTAAGTTTCTTGGCGGCCAAGCATGTTGTCTGCTGCCATTCGGCCTTGGCGGTTTGCCGGGCCCGCAAGTGGCACTAGAGTTTGCTCGCCAGTCACAAAGTCTTTCTCTTCTACCGCGTCGCCGACAGCGTAGATCGAAGGATCGCTGGTTTGCATGTATTCATTGATATAAATACCACCAAGAGCGCCGATTTCTAAGCCAGCTTCTTTTGCTAATTTGGTCTCGGGGCGAACACCAATTGCCATAATCAAAATATCGGTGGTGAGTCTTTCACCGCTGTTTAGTGTTAATTCCAATTCACCTTCTAGATGTTGGTGTTTTTCGCTCTCACCAGAGTCGAAACTTGCCACGTGCTCGTTAGGTACGAATTTCACCGACTCAAGTGCGACGCCAAGTTTAAGGTCGATGCCTTTCTCACGAATTTCAGCATGTGCGAAGCCAGCCATTTCACGGTCAACGGGCGTCATCACTTGATCCGCCATTTCAACTAATGTGGTTTTTATGCCTAGCTGGTGGAAGGCTTCCATCATTTCCAAACCGATAAAACCACCACCAACGACCGTAGCGTGTTCAACTTTGTTGGTTTCGATCGTTTTAATGATGCGATCCATATCTGGAATATTGCGCAGCGAGTGTGTTAACGGGTTATCAATACCCGGAATAGGCGGCACAACTGGACCTGCGCCAGGGCTAAGTAGAAGAAAGTCGTAGCTCTCTTGGTATTCCGAGCCATCAAGCAAATTGTTAACCGTAACCGTTTTGTCTTGACGGTTAATAGAAACCACTTCGTTCATCACACGGACATCAACATTGAAACGCGCTAGAAAGCTTTCAGGCGTTTGAAGAAGCAGTTTGCTGCGCTCTTGGATATCGCCACCAATGTGATAGGGTAAGCCACAGTTTGCAAATGACACAAATGGACCGCGTTCAAACATAATGATTTCTGCGTCTTCACTAAGACGACGAGCGCGAGCTGCTGCAGATGCACCGCCAGCAACCCCACCAATAATCACGATTTTGCTCATGGATTTCTCCTGCTGAATGATCGAAAACGCCTACACCTTACTTAAATAAATTAGCTAAGTCTAATGTTATTTAATCTACATTAGCATTGACTTAATAATATTAATTAGTAATATCTAATAAAATGTAATGTAGTAATGAAGAGGCATAAGAATGGGCGACAGTATGCTACAAAGTGCGACCGAAGCGAGTGAGCTGCTTAAAATTATGGCTCATCCAGAGCGCCTAATCGTGATGTGTAAGCTGATTGAAGGCGAGAAAGGGGTCGGTGAACTTTTTGAAGGTTCATCATTAAGCCAATCTGCTTTTTCACAACATCTCACCGTATTGAGAAAGCACGACATTATTAAAGCTAGAAAAGTTTCTCAGCAGGTATTTTATTCAATTTCTGATGAAAGAGTTGGTCCGCTGGTTGAGGCCTTTAAGCAAGTTTTCTGTAAGTAATTAGTTTGGCGGTTGCTATGTTTGAAGTTCCTTGGATGTCGCTGTTGGGCGGCATAATAGTTGGCGTATCAGCGATAACACTGATGCTATTTACTGGCAAGACTGCTGGGATCAGTGGGATCTTAAACGGTGCCGTTGAGAACGCAGATCGCGTTTGGCGCATTGTTTTTTTAATTGCGATGGTATTAGGTGGCGTGTTTGCTGTTTATGTTCTTGGCGGGCATGTACCAGAACAGTACAGCGGTTCTGTTGTTTTAGTTATCGTTGCTGGCTTGTTAGTCGGTGTCGGTACGCGTATCGGCAATGGTTGTACTAGTGGTCATGGCATTTGTGGGATAGGGCGTTTCTCAATCCGTTCTGTGGTCGCGACGTGTACTTTTATGGCCACAGCCATGTTAACCGTCTTGCTAGTATCGTGAGGAATAGTGCCGTTATGAAAACTCATGTAATGAAAAGTATTAAGCAAATGTCCGTTGTTGCATTTTCTGGTGTGCTCTTTGGTATTGGTATGGTGGTCTCTGGTATGGCTGAACCGGCAAAAGTGATTGGCTTTCTCGATATTACTGGAGCATGGGATCCAAGCTTAGCCTTTGTAATGGGCGGAGCACTTGCGGTGTTCGTTCCAGCTTATCTTTTATTAATAAAGCCAAGAAGCGAATCTGTGTTTGGTGATGAGATTGTATGCCCAACTTCTAAAGCGATAGACAAAAAGTTAGTCGGTGGTGCTGTACTGTTTGGTATTGGTTGGGGGTTACTGGGTGTGTGTCCTGGTCCTGCGGTTGCCAGCCTTTTCACTGGCAACACACAAGTTCTGCTCTTTATAGTGGCAATGTTGGCTGGGTCATTCACCGCTAAAAGAGTGGTTCGTCAATAAAGAAAGTACTTCAACGTTAAAAATAGTACTTAAACGCTAAAAAGTGAGTGTCGTAGAAACCGGGCAATGGTCACTCAGTTTATAGTCGAGTACATCTTGTGTTTTGAAAACGGTTTGAACACCAGACGACGCCTTTAAATCACCACTCACAATAATGTGGTCTATCACCGAGCGGAATTGGTGGGTTTTATTCGGATTACGATTAGAACGCACTTTACATTCCGCTTTAGTCTCTTTAGTCACTAGCTTTGCACTAGTATTGTCCGATATCACGTCCCACAACCAATCTCCTTGATAACCCAAGTTGTGGTTAAAGTCGCCAAGCACGACATAATGTTGTTTGTTGTCCTCGCGCGCCTTTATCCACTTAGCTAGTGCCTGTCCTTGTTGTTTCACTATCTTACAATCGCGGTTATTACGATACGCGCCACTGCAACCCGCTTTCAGATGTACAGAGAGTAGGTGAGTCTCGTTTTCTTGGTTTGGATTTAAAACAAGGTAGCTCGCGAAGCGCAGCTTGCTGTTGCCTCGTGTGATAGAGAAGTCTGGCTTGTCTAATACGCTTACGCCATTGCGCACGGCAAAGCCTGTGTATTGGTTGGTGTCGTTAAACTGAAGGTGTCGGTTGGAGGCGTTTGAACGATCGGAAAGATAGATAGTGAAGTCATTGCCAACAGCTTTTTGCATTGCAGCGACGCTTTCGACTTCTTGAAAAGCAAGAATGTCGGCTTGTGTTTTATCCACATAGTGGGTCAGTTTTTCAAAATCTTGTGGTGTTCTCGACACTTTTCCACCATCTATAGATAACCATTCTATGTTCCAACTGGTTAGATTGATGGAGTTTTGAGCAAATGAAAGAGAACTAAAAAGTAATATTAACGTAACAAAAAGTGATCGCATTTTGGCCTGTTGCACTCCTATCTTTTAGCGTATTCCTTTCCATCCTTTATCCTACAAGACCTCCAAAAATAGCAAGTAGATTTAGTACCAATTTTGCAATTTTCATGGTTTTCTTCGCAACTGAGATCAACGCCAATAAGATCGATTTCTTCTTGTTCGCTAGCCAATCTTTATTGATCAAAATCAATGTTTTCGAGTGGTGCTTCTCGTTAAATACGCCACAATATATTGTGTTGCTAGAATAAAAAATAACCCCATATAGTGTGTTTGTGGATAACTCTGTGAGTATGCTCGGGTAAGGAGAACAAGGTGAAACCAATCGTAATCAAACGCGACGGATCAAGAGCTCCGTTCAACAGGGATCGTATCCAAGCAGCAGTTGAAGCAGCAGCGGAAAACAAAGATAAAGATGTCGCTATTTATGCTCTTAATGTGGCTCTTGCTGTCGAGTTACAGTTAAGAGAACACGATGAAGTTCACATCCATGAGATTCAAGACTTAGTCGAAAATGAACTCATGCAAGGTCCTTACAAAGCCCTAGCGCGTTCTTACATTGAATATCGCCACGATCGCGACATCGCTCGTGAGAAGCAAAGTGCACTAACTCGCGAAATCGAAGGTTTGATTGAAGAAAGTAATCTGGATCTAATCAACGAGAACGCGAACAAAGACGGCAAAGTAATTCCGACTCAACGTGACTTGTTGGCTGGTATCGTAGCGAAACACTATGCGAAGACGCACATTCTTCCTCGCGATGTGGTTCAAGCGCACGAAGTGGGTGACATTCACTACCACGATTTAGACTACGCACCGTTCTTCCCAATGTTTAACTGTATGCTTATCGATCTTAAAGGCATGCTGACGCATGGTTTTAAAATGGGTAACGCTGAGATTGATACGCCAAAATCAATTTCGACTGCAACAGCGGTAACAGCACAAATCATTGCTCAAGTCGCGAGCCACATTTACGGCGGTACAACCATCAACCGTATTGATGAAGTTCTAGAGCCGTACGTAATCACAAGCTACGAGAAACACCTAGAGATCGCAAAAGAGTGGAACATTGCTGAGCCAGAAGAGTTCGCAAAAGCACGCACAGAGAAAGAGTGTTACGACGCGTTCCAATCTCTAGAATACGAAGTAAACACGCTACACACGGCGAACGGTCAAACACCATTCGTTACGTTTGGTTTTGGTCTTGGTACTAGCTGGGCATCACGCCTTATCCAGAAATCGATTCTGAAGAACCGAATTGCAGGTCTAGGTAAGAACCGTAAAACAGCGGTATTCCCTAAACTGGTATTCGGCATCAAAGATGGCTTGAACCACAAATCAGAAGATCCAAACTACGACATCAAGCAACTTGCGCTTGAGTGTGCGTCTAAGCGTATGTACCCAGACATTCTTAACTACGACAAAGTAGTGGAAGTAACGGGTTCATTCAAAACCCCAATGGGTTGCCGTAGCTTCCTTGGTACTTACGAAGAAAACGGTGAGCTGATTCACGAAGGTCGTAACAACCTTGGCGTCGTGAGCTTGAACCTTCCTCGTATCGCTATCCGTGCAAACGGAAGCGAAGAGAAATTCTACGAGCTTCTAAATGACCGCCTACGTCTTGCTCGTAAAGCACTAGAGACACGTATCTCTCGCCTTGAAAACGTGAAAGCACGTGTGGCCCCAATCCTATACATGGAAGGCGCATGTGGTGTTCGCTTGAAAGCAGACGACTCAATCGCAGATATCTTCAAGAACGGTCGTGCGTCTATTTCTCTTGGTTACATCGGTGTACACGAGACAATTAACGCGCTATTCGGTACAGAAGCGCACGTTTATGATGACGCTGTTTTGCGTGAAAAAGCGGTCGCGATCATCAAGCATCTAAAAGATGCTGTGAATCAATGGGCTGACGAAACAGGTTATGGTTTCAGCTTATATGCAACGCCAAGTGAAAACCTATGTAGCCGTTTCTGCCGCATCGATGCGAAAGAGTTCGGCGTAATTGAAGGCGTAACAGACAAAGGTTACTACACCAACAGCTTCCACCTAGATGTTGAGAAGAAGGTGAACCCATACGACAAGATCGACTTTGAGATGCCTTACCCAGAAATCTCAAGCGGCGGCTTTATCTGTTACGGCGAGTTCCCGAACATGCAACGTAACGTTGAAGCACTAGAAAACGTATGGGACTACAGTTACACCCGAGTGCCTTACTACGGAACTAACACGCCAATTGATGAGTGTTACGAGTGTGGTTACAACGGTGAGTTTGACTGTACAAGTAAAGGCTTCACTTGCCCAAGCTGTGGCAACCATGATTCAACCAAAGTGTCAGTGACACGTCGTGTTTGTGGCTACCTAGGCAGCCCAGATGCACGCCCGTTTAACTTCGGTAAGCAAGAAGAAGTGAAGCGCCGAGTTAAACACCTGTAAGGTTAACTACCACTCGTTTTACACTTTGAAAATCAACTTTAAACAGGTTGATTTTCTCTTTCGCGATAACATAGAGACGCATTATGAATTACCACCAATACTATCCAATTGACGTTGTTAACGGACCGGGTACGCGCTGTGCGCTGTTTGTGTCGGGTTGTGTGCATCAGTGCCGTGGCTGTTATAACCAGTCGACGCAACGTTTGGATTCTGGTGTACTTTTCACGCAAGAAGCGGAAGACAAAATCATCGCTGACTTAAACGACACGCGTATCAAACGCCGTGGCTTGTCGTTGTCGGGTGGAGATCCGCTTCACCCTGCTAATGTGCCTCATATTTTGAAGATAGTGAAAAGGGTGAGAGAGGAGTGCCCAGGTAAAGACATTTGGGTTTGGACTGGCTACACGCTGACGGAACTGAATGACGCGCAAAGGGAAGTGGTGCAATACATCGATGTTTTGATTGATGGTAAGTTTGAACAAGACAAGAAAGACCTCAATCTCGAATGGCGTGGCAGTTCAAACCAAATCATTCATCGATTTACGGACATCTAATCAAGCATTCTCCGCACATAAAAAGAGCTCACGCGTGCAGAACGGGTGAGCCCTTTTGGTGTGAGTTCGTTAATGTCTTTTTGGTTACGCTGTCACCGATTGGTCATCTTCAACCATATTATTTATCCAACGTTTAGATTGAATACGGTAAGTCGTCAGTACGCCTTTCACTAACTCTTCCGCGAGCAGAGACATCAAGACAAAATGCAAAGGCAGCCCTAACACCATGCCTGTGTAATAAGTAAGGGGGATGCCAATAGCCCACTGACCGAACGTGTCGATGAAAATGCTATAGCGAATATCAGCGCCACTCTTTAGTACGCCGCCAATCCCAACCATGTTAAACACCCTCAAAATCATACCTAGCGCCATGACTAAACATACGTTAAGTGCCATGTCTGCATCGGTTAACGGGCTCAGTACCAATAGGTGATGAATCATGGGCGAGCTCAACCACACTAGGAAAAACAGCAAGGTGGCTAAGATTGCGCTGGTTAACACATACCACCACGCCGTTTTCTCGACTCGGTCATAATGTTTTGCACCAATATCATTCCCAAGAAGAACGGATGCAGCGACCGCAAATCCCATAAAGGTTGAAATCAGTACCCCTTCAATCGGTGATAAGAATGAGATGATCGCCAGTTCTGAAACGCCCAATTGACCATAGATGATGCTGTAAACGATCAATCCACCAGTCCAAAGCGCATCGTGGACCAACATGGGTAAAGAAACCTTAAAGTACTTTTTTCGATACTGTTTTAAGCGGCCTTGTACCCAATCGAACTTAGTCGGAATTAGGTAAGCATATCGTTTGTAGAAAAAATAAATCAAGACGGCGGTTTGGAAAAATCGAGAAACAAAACTACCTACGGCTGCACCAAATACGCCCCATTGAGGGAAACCAAATAAACCAAAAATCAAAACATAATTAAGCGCGACGTTAACGACAATGGCGGAGATACTAACGTTGGTTGCCAGTTTGGTTTGGCCCACGGAGCGCAATACCGCTTCAATCGGTACTACTATCGCCGTAGCAATGAGGCTAAAGCCCGTAACCACAAGATAATCACGTGCATAAGTGACGTATTCAGGATCGTCTGACATAAAAGAGACGATCTCTTCATCAAAAATCGCATAAAGAACGATAAACGGCAGCGTCACCAAAATGGAAATAAACCAAGATTGCGCCAACGTTCTGCGAATTCCGGCTAGGTTTCCTGAGCCGTAGTATTGAGAAGCAAGTACGGTAACTGCACCGCACAGGCCAAAGACAACCGCTAGGTTGAAGAAAAAGATACGATTTCCAACTCCAACTGCTGCCGTTGCAGATTCTCCGAGTAGGCTTACCATGAAAATATCCACGACGCCGAGCAAAGCAAAAAGCATGGACTGAAGTGAAACAGGTAGGCCAATCGTAATCAGCTTTTGCCAAAATGCTTTATCGATGTATTCGCGTGTTAAGAGCATCGCATTTCTCCTTAAAGATTAATGCGAGTAGTTTATCCTCATGATTTGGCGGTGTATTTTTCAAAGGAATCCAAAACCTTTGTAAAACTCTCTACTAACGCACATGTGAGCCAATAAATCATGGAAGATAAACAAGAACGCTACGCGATTTCAGAAAAAACTTATCAAGAGTTTATTGATCACAGTCGAGTATTAGCACTTGAGGAGAGAGGCATTGTGCAGTGCGGCATTGCCACTTGTCGTGACTTCTTCTCTGTTTATCGTAAAAACCAAAAGAAACACATGCTGCTCTATACGGTGCGTGGTAAAGGGTGGCTAGAGAGTGGGACTTATCGATACGATTTGGAACCGGGCTCGTTGATTACAGTACCCGCAGGTGTTGAAAACGGTTTTGGTATAGAAGAAGAACCTTGGCAGATCGCGTGGCTTTTTCTTGCTCCTGATAGAGAGTGGCCGATATTAGAATGTGATGTTCGCTATCAGCTTTCATCTACACCTGAAGTGATGTATGCATGTATCCAAACACTACTACGCAGCATTCACCTTCCAATCGATTATGGTGGTGCGGTAGGTGAGCATAGTGTGGCTCAGTTAGAGCTGATGTTAAACATGCCGCCCTCAGAGTCGATATCACGCAGCCAATTGAGGCTTCGGCGTGTATTTGACCTTGTCCAACGTCAGCTCCATAAGGATTGGAGCGTTGAGCAGGTAGCGGCTCTATATCCATGTTCGGAGCCTCATTTGCATCGACTGACTCAAAAGCAGTTTGGTCGAAGCCCAATGGCACATTTAACGCGTATGCGCATGGAATATGCTGCTAGGTTACTTCGTTCAACAGAATGGCCAATTCAGCATATTGGAGAAATAGTCGGATATCCGACCAGCGCTAACTTTAGTACACGTTTTAAAGCGTGGTCGACCATGACACCAAGAGAGTTTAGAAAAAACGGTAGAGTGGATTGGTACAACGAGGAGTGAATCGTTCTTTTTCTGAACGATAGAGCGCACAAAACTCACCGCAATCCAGAATTTTGTTCTCTAATTGATGAAATAAGTGAAAAATCATTTCGTCATTTTTTGCGATGGTGTTAACGTGAGGTTCGGTACTTGAATTTCAAAGGGTTATGACTTTCATGTTTTCTAATCTCCCAACTCCCGTATTAGATCCTATTTTATCTCTATCCGTTGCATACCGTAACGATGAACGTCCAAACAAGGTTGACCTTGGCATTGGCGTATACAAAAACAGCGCAGGCGAAACGCCGATTATGAAAGCCATTCAAATGGCGCAGGATGTCGTTGTTGAAACTCAAAAAACCAAGTCTTATGTTGGTCTTGCAGGTTGCGAAGAATTTAATACAAGCATGATCGATTTGCTACTGACGGGAACGTCTGCAATGGATCGTGTTGCAGCAATTCAAACGCCAGGTGCAAGTGGTGCGCTGCGTATGCTCGGTGATCTGATGAAGATCGCACAGCCAGATACGACGGTTTGGATTTCCAACCCAAGCTACGTAAACCACAAGCCAGTAATGGAAGCAGCAGGCCTTAAAGTTAAGTTCTACCACTATTTCTCTTCGGAAACGAAACAAGTAGACACCGCAAAAATGATGGATGATCTTGCGAAAGCTGGGCCTTCAGATGTGGTACTTCTTCATGGTTGTTGCCACAATCCAACTGGTGCGGATATTGACTTCTCTGCTTGGCAAGCCATTACAGAATTGTCGCAGAAGAACGGTTTCATCCCATTTGTGGACATTGCTTACCAAGGCTTCGGTGATGGCCTAGAAGAAGACGCAAAAGGTCTTCGTTTTATGGCAGATAACGTTGAAGAGATGTTGATTACTACTTCATGTTCGAAGAACTTTGGTCTGTACCGTGAACGAACTGGTGCAGCGATTGTGGTTGGTAAGAACATGCATGATGTAACCAATGCAAAAGGTAAACTCCTCACTCTAGCTCGCTCGACTTACACGATGCCACCCGACCATGGTGCAGCTTTAGTTAAGACCATTCTGCAAGATGACAATCTTACTTCCGTTTGGAAGCAAGAATTGAGTGAAATGCAACATCGTTTGGTTAGCCTTCGTCAAAGTTTGTGTAACGAGTTGAGAAACAACCATTATACAGATCAATTTGATTTCATTGAGGGTCACAAAGGCATGTTTACTGTGCTAGGCTTTAGTGGAAACCAAATGGCGCAACTGCGTGAAGATTATGGCATTTATGGTGTTGGCGATGGTCGAATTAACATTGCCGGACTTACCGAAACTCATATTCCATACGTAGCGGACGCAATTAAGAAAGTATCTCAAGCTTAATTGGAGTGTGGATGAAAAACTGGAAACTGATTCTGCCGCTTATGATGAGCGGCAGTTTAATTGCTTGTACGTCAACTCAAACGACGCAGGAACCTGTTGAGCCAGAGTCGCCAAAGGTCGAAGAGCCCGTTAAAGTAGAGCCAGAAGTGAAACCTGATGTAGATCCAAAGCCAGAGGTGGAGCCCAAACCAGAAGCGAAACCTGAGAAAAAGCCGGAACCAAAGCCTAAGAAGCCAGTCAAGGTCACAAAAACACCCGATGGCATGTTAATTCTTGGTTCTGAAGAATGGGTTTATGTTCCTGAAATTGACCAGACTTTCAAGGCTAGAGTCGATACAGGTGCGACAACATCATCAATTAGTGCGACTGACATTGTTCCGTTTGAGCGTGATGGTAAAGACTGGGTTAAATTTAAGATAGATTTAGGTGACAAAGACACCAAAGAATTTAAAGTACCCGTTGAGCGCTGGGCTAAAGTTAAGCAGTCTTCGTCAGAAGAGGTGGATAAACGAGCGGTGGTAAAAGCCTACATTACCGTTGGGGATCACAAAGAAAAGACAGAGTTTACGTTAGCGGATCGCGGACATATGACGTTTCCAATTTTGCTTGGTCGAAGCTTTTTTAGAGATATCGCCGTTGTAGATGTATCGAAAAAATATGTGCAAGATAAACCTAAAAAAACCGCTAAAAACTGATGTATTAAAGCTAGTTTCTGCTATAAGCTAATAATTCTTGATTAGCAAAAAATGGCCTCCAAAATCGGAGGCTATTTTTATTGAATCATATGCTTGCTTGTGATGCCTAGTAGTCATATCCACTAAAATGCAAAACGAGCAGACATTACAATTTGCTGGCCATAGACACCATTATTTTTAAAATCTGCACCAAGCGATAGTTGCTGAGTTGAGTGGAATCGTGCGCCTAGATTGTAAATGGTATTCGAATCGTCATTATCTATGATTTGGCCGATACGGCCATGTAGCTCAACATTTTGCATAAACCAAATACGAGTGCCAATATTCACTTCCGTGCGCCACTCGTCGCCCACTTTATCACTGCCGTTCTCTTTAATGTTGTGTACCAACATTTGGCCATAAATATCTGCAAATTGGCCTGCTGGCCCATTAAAGCCTATACCACCAGCAATGTCCCAGTCTCCGCTGAATTCACTGTCTGCGCGAGCAATGAAATGGGTATTCTCTGTAAAGTAGGTATTGAACTCGCCACCAAATGTACCAGGGCTAGTGCCCATGCGAAATTCCATCGTGTTGTAGTTGAAATTATTTGCATGTGCGGAAAGTGGCAAAATAGCACACAAACCAAAGGCTGCAACCTTTAGAGCTTTACCTAGCATGGTGTCTCCGGGCAAGATGAATAAAATGAACAAAAAAATGGTCTGCAAAAAGCAGACCAAGATTGATAAAGCTATCATTTTAAGTGCTTGCCGTCACTATTTAGCTGTAATCGTCACTACATCATGTTGATATGCACAGCAATCGGGGTTTGTTTTACATGACCACGAGTTGTTCGACTTCAATCTCTGGTTTGTTCCCGCCTTCAAATTCGCCAAACAGACGGACTTTAGTCGTGTGATCAATCGGAGTGTTTAGCTGAATATCGTCATCGAGTTCGACCATCACTTCACCGGAACCATCGCTAAAGACAAACTTATCCGCGCGAACTTGACGCAATAAGTTACCTTCAACGACCACATCTTTTTCAGTAAACATATTGGAGTCGTTTAGCAAGGCATCCAATTTTTCCACAGTGACAGGACCGTTAAACTGCAAGTTTGATTGGTTTTGAGCGTTATCTTTCGCGAACGCGATAGAAGGAGCAATAGCTAAGGCGGCGATTGTTGCGATAATTGTATTCTTTTTCATGTTACATCCTCATCGGTTTGTTTTGATGGGTTCATTAAAACAGGGCTTGTTTGAACCAATGATGATTTCAACATTCATATTCTATTCATTTGCTTGAGTAAGTGGGGACGATGACGTTATGATTGTTCATCTTCCTCTATTCCTTACAAATGTTCATGAAATCAGCGATCCCATCTTTAATGGTTCAAGGCACCACTTCGGATGCCGGAAAAAGTGTCCTTGTGGCAGGTTTATGCCGTGTATTAGCAAGAAAAGGGATAAATGTTGCCCCATTTAAGCCACAAAACATGGCACTAAATAGTGCGGTAACCAAAGATGGCGGTGAAATAGGTCGAGCACAGGCCGTTCAGGCACAGGCGTGTAATATTGAGCCAACCGTACATATGAATCCGGTTTTAATTAAACCTAACAGTGATACAGGTGCTCAGATCATTTTGCAGGGTAAGGCGATTTCCAATATGGATGCGGCTGGCTTTCATGATTACAAGAAAGTGGCGATGGACACGGTGTTAGATTCCTTCTCTCTTCTGACTCAAGAATTTGATTCGATCATTATCGAGGGCGCGGGGAGTCCTGCTGAAATCAATTTACGAGAAGGCGATATTGCAAACATGGGTTTTGCTGAGGCCGCTGATGTACCAGTGATCATTGTTGCTGATATTGATCGTGGTGGAGTGTTTGCACATTTGTACGGAACACTTGCGCTACTTTCTGAATCTGAACAAGCGCGAGTAAAAGGATTTGTTATCAACCGTTTTCGAGGTGATATTCGTTTATTGCAATCGGGCCTCGATTGGCTAGAAGAAAAAACAGGTAAACCTGTACTTGGTGTACTTCCTTTTCTCCATGGTTTGAATTTAGAAGCAGAAGACGCGATCACTGCGCAGCAAGAGTTGCACTCTGAGGTAAAACTGAATGTTGTTGTGCCTGTTTTAACCCGGATTAGTAATCATACTGATTTTGATGTGCTGCGATTGAATCCAGACATCAATCTACGTTATGTAGGTAAAGGCGAAAAAATAGATAAAGCCGACCTGGTTATTTTGCCTGGGACCAAATCGGTCAGAGACGATCTGGATTATCTAAGAAGCCAGGGGTGGGATAAAGATATCTTTCGTCATATTCGTCTTGGTGGAAAAGTGATTGGTATCTGTGGCGGCTACCAGATGCTTGGAAACTTGATTGATGATCCAAACGGCGTCGAAGGCCAACCAGGTCAAAGCGAAGGACTTGGCTTGCTTGATATCACTACGACGCTAACTAACAGCAAACAGCTTACAAACACACAAGCACAGCTTTCTCTTAACGGCAAAACAGCCAATGTAAAGGGTTATGAAATCCACGTAGGGCGAAGTGAAGTACGGGGCCTGCAACCTCTTACATTCAGTTCCGGTGAAGCGGAAGGGGCGATCAGCGAGTGTGGCCAAATCATGGGAACCTACCTTCACGGGTTCTTTGACGAGGAAGATGTCTTAAGCCTGGTATCAGAATGGGTAAACGGCACCCAAATCAAACAACAAGACTTTGAAGAGTTAAAGGAGCAAGGCATTAATCGCATCGCAGATGCGATAGAACAACATATGCGCCTTGATTTTTTGTTTAAATAACACATTAACTGATTGAACTTTATATTCAAATAACCTGTTCTTTCGCTTGCCTTGTATTGGAGTATCTCTATGAAAGCATGGAAACAGCATGCTTGCCTTGCGGCAGTATTAAGCATTTCATTTTCAGCAAACGCAGCAACGAACCTAAAAGTGTATGCAGCCTCTTCTATGACGAATGCGATTAACGAGATCGCGCAAAACTTTGAAGAAAAGTATGACGTTTCTATCACTCCCGTTTATGGTGGTTCTTCTGCTATCGCTCGACAAATTATCAATGGCGCACCAGCGGATGTATTCATTTCTGCGAACACGAAATGGATGGATTATTTGGTCGAGAAAGACGTCATTCATCGTGACAGTGTCGCAAATCTAGTGCGCAATAGCTTAGTGTTGATTGCTCCCCAGTCTTCAGAATTAACCTCATTTAACTTTTCTGATGCAAAGGCATGGGAGAAGGCATTGCATGGAAATCGTCTTGCGTTAGGCAATCCGACATCAGTACCTGCTGGTATGTACGCGAAAGAGTCATTGACTACACTGGGTGTATGGAAAGCGGTTCAAACTCACGTCGCACCAGCAAAGAATGTGCGCTTAGCTTTGGCGTTGGTTGAACGTGGAGAAGCGCCTTTAGGTGTGGTCTACAAAACCGATGCTCAGTTAACTGATAAAGTCAAAATTGTCGGCGAATTTGCGAGTGATACGCATGCGGCTATTGTGTACCCGGCTGCAATTGTGAATGATTCTACTGAGTCGGAGCAGTTCTTCCAATACCTAAAATCGGACGAAGCCGCACGCGTTTTTGCTCAATATGGCTTTCAGCAATAAACCGGCCTTCAATTATAGGAACGAAGCGTGACAGAACTGGAATACCAAGCCTTAATGTTAAGCCTCAAAGTAGGCGCGTACGCAGTACTTTGG
Source organism: Vibrio sp. Vb0937 (assembly GCF_033338855.1). NCBI lineage: Bacteria > Pseudomonadati > Pseudomonadota > Gammaproteobacteria > Vibrionales > Vibrionaceae > Vibrio > Vibrio sp. Vb0937. The sequence goes on from NZ_JAWOTK010000002.1 coordinate 182,294, forward strand.
CTGATTCCTCTCGGCGTTTTTCTTGCTTGGCTACTTTCTCGAAAAACGTTCTTTGGTAAATCGATTCTCGATAGCTTAATTCATTTACCACTGGTATTGCCGCCAGTGGTAATCGGCTATTTATTGTTGATTTCTTTAGGACGACAAGGGGTCCTTGGAAAGTGGCTCTATGAAAACTTAGGGGTAGTATTTAGCTTTAATTGGAAAGGGGCAGTAGTCGCTTGTATTGTCGTGGCTTTGCCTTTGATGGTTCGTTCAGTACGCTTAAGCTTAGATAGCGTCGACCCTAAATTGGAGCACGCAGCCTCTACGTTAGGCGCTTCTCCTTTAAAAGTGTTTCTCACCATCACGTTACCACTGACCATTCCCGGAATTATTACGGGCACGATGCTGTCATTTGCTCGTAGTCTTGGCGAATTCGGGGCGACGATCAGTTTCGTCTCTAACATTCCGGGTGAGACCCAAACGATTCCGCTGGCAATGTACAACTTTATTGAAACGCCAGGTGCAGAAATGCAGGCGGCTCGTCTGTGTATCATTTCTATCGCGTTAGCCTTGTCTACATTAATGATCTCTGAATGGCTAAATCGTAAAGCGGCAAGCAGATTGGGTGCGAAGCAATGACGATTAAAGTCCAATTTAAACAAATGCTTGGTGAGACTGACTTCGACATCAAACTTAAGTTACCCTGTAATGGAATTAGTGCCTTGTTTGGACGATCTGGTGCAGGTAAAACGACGTTGATTAACATCATCAGCGGATTGGTCACTCCAAGGCAAGGGTATGTTGCGGTTGGTGAGCATGTTTTGTTTGACAGTGAACAGGGAATCAACCTACCAACGCACAAGCGTGGTATTGGTTATGTGTTTCAGGATTCACGTCTGTTTCCTCACTATTCGGTTCAAGGCAATTTGTTATATGGCGTTAAAGAAAAAGATGACGAGTATTTTGATGCAGTCACCGAACTCTTGTCTATCAAACCGTTACTAAAGCGCTTTCCGGTATCACTTTCTGGTGGTGAAAAGCAACGTGTTGCGATTGCGCGCGCATTGCTATCTAAACCCAATTTGCTTTTGATGGATGAGCCACTTGCCTCACTCGATATGCCAAGAAAGCGTGAGGTAATGCCTTTTCTTGAGGAGTTGTCGGAGAAGGTAAATATCCCTATTATCTATGTCACACACAGTCTCCAGGAAATTTTAAGGCTTGCTCAGCACCTTGCAATTATTGACCAAGGTAAAATTTCGAGTTCAGGTAAGCTTGAGGAAGTGTGGGCTTCTCATGCTATGCGTCCATGGCAATCTTTCTCAGATCAAAGCAGCTTATTTGAAGGCCGGATTGCTGAACATCATGCACGTTATGCACTGACTTGTATCAGCCTTGCACCTAATGTATTCCTGTGGGTGCAAAAGATCGACGGAACACCAGACACGCCAATACGCTTGCAAGTGCGTGCCAACGACGTTTCTATCACGCTCGAGCAACCCAAGGCGACGTCGATTCGAAATATTTTGCCTGCTATTGTCGATTCCATCGAGGCGTTTAACGCAGCCGATGACAAGCAGAGTATTAATGTATCACTCAAGCTAGACGAGAAATGTTATTTGTGGGCAACGATCACACCGTGGGCCCTTGATGATCTCAACCTAAAAGTTGGTAGCCGTGTTTTTGCACAAATTAAAGGTGTCAGTGTGACACAAAAAGATATGGCACTAGCGCCTCATTAACCGTTTAGACTGATTTACGCTTCATGATCAAAAAAGGCCGCAAAGTGCGGCCTTTGTTACTAGAAGAATGTCGGAATTACTTCGCGAATACTTCTTTGAATTCACGCTTAAGAAGTGGGTCACGACGTGCTTTCTTAAGTTGCTTAACCATGTCTTTCACACAGTTGTGAAGCACATTATCAAGTAGTTGAGCACGGTATTCTTCTTTATCTTCATCTGTCATGTTTTCTGGCAGATTAAGAGTCGGAAACTCTTCCATCACATTAATACCAGCGAATGCTTGGCCTACAGAAACTAGAGCATGAAACTGTTCAAAGTTGTCTAGAATGTTCTGTGCACTTGCTGGCATTTCGTCCCATGATTCACGTACCGCTTCTTCAGACACTTCATGGATAGAGGTAACCATTTCGAACATTTGCTCTGGAACTTCGTCAAATTCGATAACTTTACGTAGCTCTGGAGAAATGCTGGCTAGATCGATTTTTTTGCTTTCGCTGTTAGTTGCTTCTGACATGGTGTGTCTCTCATTACAAAAAGGCGGGAATATTAATACCAAATGCATCAAATAGCTATACCCATTAATCCACAAGATGACCAAAGTGAATGAGTTTGTTGAACTTCTGCTCACAGGCCATGATTAGATAGGGTAACGTCCAGTCTAACTGCTTTATGCAATGGATTCCGTGATATTCAAACAAAAATATAGCACTTAATTATGAGTCGAATGCAACAACTCTATGAGTATGGTATATGTTTAATAAAGACATAATTAAAAATGGAACGCGTTATGCAACCGACAGGGACATCGATGCGAATCCTTCTGGTTGACGATGTTCAGCTAGACAGGATGCAGTTGGCTATTCGTCTAAAGCAACTTGGACATATTGTAAAAGCCGTAGGTAGTGGACTAGAGGCGTTAAATACCTATGAGAGCTTTGATCCGGAACTGGTGTTACTCGATATATCAATGCCAGATATGAACGGTTTTGAAGTCTCTCTTCATATAAGAGAAACGTTTCCGGATTGGATCCCAATTATTTTCTTGAGTAGTCACGAAGAGCCAGAAATGATTGCTAAAGCCATAGATGCGGGCGGTGATGACTATTTAATTAAGCCGGTAGATAAACTGGTACTGAACTCTAAACTTATCGCAATGCAGCGTATTGCTCATATGAGACGAGAGCTTAAGCAAGCGACAGCTCAATTGGAGCAGGTTAATCAACTTTTGACTCAGCAAGCGAATGAAGATGGCCTAACCAAACTCTATAACCGCCGTTATATCGACCATAAGCTGGAATCGATGGTTGCATGGCATGGTCGTCACAATATGCCAATGGCTTTGATTCTATTGGACGTCGATTTTTTTAAACCGTTTAATGATAATTACGGTCATATTGAGGGCGACCGTTGCTTGCAAGCGATTGCGAATCAACTCAAGGCTACTTTTTGTCGCTCTGGGGAATATGTAGGTCGATATGGTGGAGAAGAGTTTGTCGTGTTGCTAGGGTGTACCGACACTCAAACAGCAGAAAGAGAAGCCGAGCGTATACAAGAGGCTATGTATTTTCTCGATTACCCACATGAGTATTCTAGTGTGTCAAATAGAGTGACAGTGTCACAGGGTGTTTTTGTTTTTCAACCGACAGGGAAAGAAGTGCAATCAGACTTGTATGCAACCGTTGATAAAGCACTATATACCTCGAAGTCTTTGGGAAGAAACACACATACTGTGGTCAATTCTTTTTAAAAACAAAATCTTATGAATGTCACTCTTTTTGTTGCGTTGTCACTTTTTGGTGGTTGTTTTAAAGCTAACTCAAAGTAAGACAGGCAACACAGTTCGAACGGAATGTCGCAATCGGGCGTATACCTTATACCTTTGATTAGATAGATAACATCGGGATAGTGGCAACGATGATTGCAGTTATTATGCTGATGGGGAAGTTCGGTTTTGTTGTAAACCCAGACAAGCTTGTTAACTTTCACGATTGGTGAGGGTCTAACGAAGCTTTATACAGTTACGTCCGGCCTTTTTCGCTTTGTAAAGTGCTTCGTCCGCTGATTTAATAACGTCCAGAGGAGCTTGCCCATTCCGGCTATCAGCAACTCCGAAACTTGCGGTAACAAAAACCGACTTTCTTTTCGAACTGTTGCTACCACGACGTTTTTGTCCTTGTTTATGGTTCTCAGGGCGAGATTCTTCATCGCGTAATATCATCTCGTATTCTGCAATCGATTTGCGAGCTTCTTCCAAAAAGTTCTTACATTCGTCAGCGTATTTGCCTTTAAAAACGATGGTAAATTCTTCTCCGCCAAATCGATAAACTTTTGCGCCGCCTGGGGTTTTAGTGAGGCGCGAAGCGACCATTTTTAGAACGTCATCACCAGTATCGTGACCGTAGGTGTCGTTAAACTTTTTAAAATGGTCAACATCAAGCATTGCGATCGTGAACTTCTTACCCATGTGTTTTAGATCGAGATCAAGTGCACGTCTGCTCGGAATCAGCGTTAGGCTATCGGTGAAAGCCAGTTGATGGCTAGCGGAAGCGGCATAAATAATGATAAGCAGCCCTGTTAGCGTAAACATGGTGCTTGATATGTACTGCACATCAAAGAAAATGAACGTCGCAGACGCCAATACCATGGCAGAGTAGGTCATCGCATGGATAATTTCATTCTTCTTTAAAACAAGGATTCCAAGAAAACAGACAATACCCACGCAATATAAAACAAGAATTAAAGGCAGTTTAGAGACCGTAGGTACAATAAATAAAATACCGCTTGTCCATTGTTCAAACCCTCCTTCAACGTAATATGCTAGCGTTAGATAAGACCAAAGAACGAACATTGCTAACATCAAGATGTAAGTCAACATGGCTCTAGAGTCAAAACCTTCTTTACTAAACAAAAATACCGTAAGAAACGAGACAGGAAGTAACGTGGCTAAAATGGTTAGCTCAAGTAAAGCGGTACCACTTTGAAGCGGGACTTGTAGGCGGTGCTGTATCACGAAGTAGGCTAGCAACATTGCCAAGCACACCATGGACTCTCTGCCTTGCTTAAATGAATAACAAAGGAGTAGCGCACAACCTAATAGTATGTACGGCAAGTTTGCGGCAATGCCCCAGTTTGCCTGAGTCATCTGAATAATGCTGTCCATGCCCGAACTCACTATGCCCAGTAGCAAAAAAGGGAATGAGAATCTGAAGCCTGATGAAGTCATTGACGATGAGGACATCTATTACAAACTGCCTGAAAATAGTTGACTATATAATTGGTTAGGTAAATCGTTTTATCAATATGGATATTTATCCGTTATTGAATTTCGAACTTTGAGAACTAGCAAGAATACGTCTATTTGTTCCTTTTCCCAAGTATTTTGGAAGACATTACGGCAAAAAGAGAGAGATTGATTAAATTAAGAGCAATCAATAAGTTGTTATAAACAAGTCGTTGCTATACTCATTTCATAGGAAAAAGGAGATTTACAGATGCAGATAAGCTCAGATGTGCACAACTACATGGAAACATTAGTAGGCCAGGTTCTCAGTTTGCCCGAATTTTTAGAACAGTATGACAACGAACAGTTAGCCGATATTGCTTGCCTTGCGCTTATCCAGCTCAAGCCTGTCTATATCCGTCATGATATTGATTTTTTGTCTTCACTTCCTGAACAAAAATTAAGCCAGTTTAAGCAAAGCGCGGATATAGCGGTGAAAAACGCCGCAGAAATGGTGAAAGAAGACAGGCGTAAGAACCGAGAGTATGATGTGCCTGTAATTTTTTCCCATACTAGTTATGATGATGACAAAGAGTTGGATTGGTATGAAAAACCGATCCTTAACGTTAATATTAAGTAAGAGTCGCTCAGTTGACTAGTGAGCTGACCCAAGGAGGAATCGTGGGATTTTTTTCGCGTTTGTTTGGTGGTAGTGAGAAAACCGCTGAAGCTAAAACTATCGAGCCAGTTGAGTATAAAGGTTTCTTTATTTACCCAGAGAGCCTTTCAGAGGGCGGACAATATCGCATCGCTGGTCGAATAGAAAAGCATGACGATGATGAAGTGAAAACACATCGGTTTATTCGCTCCGATTTGCTTGGCTCAGAGCAAGATGCCAATGACCTTATGTTGAAGAAATCTCAAATGTTTATTGATCAAATGGGCGATAAAATCTTCGACTAGCAATTTACTGCAATTTGATTCCAGTCATCTTAAAAAGAGCCATTAGTGTATATGCTAGTGGCTCTTTCTTTTTAACGCTTAAATCTCTGTTAAGTCAGTATTTAATCGTTACCTGGTTAGACCTCAGTCTAGTACGGTGTTGCGTTGTTATTTTTCGTGCACAGAGCGACAATCATTCATTACTTAGCGTTATATGTAATGAAATTTAGTATTTAAATTACAAAACACTTGAAGTAATGAGACGCGTTCGATACAAACAGAATAATAACAGGGCTGTTAGTCAAGGTGTTATTGTGCAAATGGGTGTCCCCAAACATCATCTTTCGTTTGCAATTGTCTTGCGTGGTAAACAGATAGAAATAAAAAAGAATTAGAGTAGAGCGACGCTCTGTTTTGGGACTAATTTATTGATATGTATACAAGGAGTATGCGTTTTGCAAATCGGTGTACCTAAAGAGATACTCGCGGGTGAATCGCGAGTGGCTGCATCGCCGAAGTCGGTTGAGCAGTTAATAAAATTGGGATTCGATGTCGCGATTGAATCCCAAGCGGGGGGGCTAGCGAGTTTCGATGATGCCGCTTATGAAGCAGCTGGTGCGAAAATCGTTTCTAGTGAAGAAGTTTGGGCATCTGGCCTTATTTTAAAAGTTAATGCGCCAATTGTGGATGATGAGCAAGGCATTGACGAAATTGCGTTACTGCAAGATGGAGCAACACTGGTTAGCTTTATTTGGCCGGCTCAAAATGCTGAGTTGATGGAACAACTTTCAAGTAAGAACATTAACGTTCTTGCCATGGATTCCGTTCCTCGTATCTCACGTGCACAAGCCTTAGACGCGCTATCTTCGATGGCTAATATCGCTGGTTATCGTGCAGTGGTTGAGGCAGCTCATGAGTTTGGTCGTTTCTTTACAGGTCAAATTACGGCTGCCGGTAAAGTACCTCCAGCGAAAGTATTGGTTGCGGGTGCTGGCGTCGCTGGCTTGGCGGCTATCGGTGCTGCAGGTAGCTTAGGTGCCATTGTCCGTGCGTTTGACGTCCGCCCAGAAGTAAAAGAGCAAGTTGAATCGATGGGCGCTGAGTTCCTGACCGTTGACTTTCAAGAGGAGTCAGGCTCTGGGGATGGCTACGCAAAAGAAATGTCTGATGACTTCAACAAAAAAGCGGCAGAGTTATACGCAGAGCAAGCTAAAGATGTTGATATCATTATTACGACCGCGCTCATCCCTGGTAAACCTGCGCCGAAGTTGATCACCAAAGAAATGGTCGACAGCATGAAAGCGGGCAGTGTAATTGTCGACTTGGCAGCTGCTAATGGCGGTAACTGTGAATATACAGTGAAAGACCAAGTTATAATGACGGATAACGGGGTAAAAATTGTTGGTTACACTGACATGGTTGGTCGTTTGCCTACACAATCTTCTCAGCTTTACGCGACAAACCTTGTTAACCTTCTAAAACTGCTGTGTAAAGAGAAAGATGGCAACATCAATATTGATTTTGAAGATGTTGTTATCCGAGGCGTTACCGTGGTGAAAGAAGGTGAAGTTACTTGGCCAGCGCCACCAATTCAGGTTTCAGCTCAGCCGCAAGTGAAACAAGAACAGCCTGTGAAGCCAGAGCCTAAAGTAGAAGAACCTGCGTCTCCAACGAAGAAAATTATTGGTGTGGCAGCAGCTGTTGGAGCCTTTGCATGGGTAGCATCGGTTGCTCCGGCAGCGTTTCTTTCTCACTTTACTGTATTTGTTCTAGCGTGTGTTGTCGGATACTACGTAGTATGGAATGTTACCCATGCACTTCATACTCCACTAATGTCAGTAACGAATGCTATCTCTGGCATTATTGTCGTTGGTGCATTACTGCAAATTGGACAAGGTAATGGCGTCGTTTCATTCCTATCTTTTATTGCCGTATTGATCGCGAGTATCAATATCTTCGGTGGTTTCACCGTCACCAAGCGTATGCTTGAAATGTTCCGCAAAGATAAATAGGAGTCACAATGCCTGCAGGATTAGTACAAGCAGCTTACATTGTTGCTGCATTATTTTTCATCATGAGTTTGGCGGGGCTTTCAAAGCAAGAGTCTGCTCGTAATGGTAACTACTACGGTATCGCTGGTATGACGATCGCGCTAATAGCGACGATCTTTAGCCCAGATGCGCAAGGTTTTGGTTGGATCATTATCGCGATGGCGATAGGTGGTGCGATCGGTATTTTCTATGCGAAGAAAGTAGAAATGACCGAGATGCCAGAACTGGTTGCGATTCTACACAGCTTTGTAGGTTTAGCTGCGGTTTTAGTTGGCTACAACAGTTACCTAGATGCGCCAGAAGCAGCAACACATGCTGAGCATGTTATCCACCTTGTAGAAGTATTCTTGGGTGTGTTCATCGGTGCCGTAACTTTCACCGGTTCAATTGTCGCATTTGGTAAGCTGCGTGGTGTGATTTCTTCGTCGCCACTTAACCTGCCTCATAAGCACAAAATGAACCTCGCAGCGGTTGTTATTTCTACGCTTCTTATGATCTACTTCGTAAAAGCAGATGGCAGCATGTTCGCTCTTATTGTGATGACTTTGATCGCGTTCGCATTCGGCTACCATTTAGTCGCTTCAATCGGTGGTGCTGATATGCCAGTTGTTGTCTCTATGTTGAACTCATACTCAGGTTGGGCAGCAGCGGCAGCAGGTTTCATGCTAGCAAATGATCTATTGATTGTAACAGGTGCTTTGGTAGGTTCATCAGGTGCGATTCTTTCTTACATCATGTGTAAAGCAATGAACCGTTCGTTTATCAGTGTTATTGCCGGTGGTTTTGGTCAAGAGATAGTGATTTCAGGTGACGAAGAGCAGGGCGAATATCGTGAAACAACAGCGGAAGAAGTTGCAGAGATGTTGAAGAACTCAAAATCAGTAATCATCACTCCAGGATATGGCATGGCAGTAGCTCAGGCACAATACCCTGTTCATGAAATTACTGATGTACTTCGTTCACAAGGTATTGAAGTTCGCTTTGGGATTCACCCAGTAGCGGGTCGTCTACCGGGGCATATGAATGTGTTACTCGCTGAAGCAAAAGTACCGTATGATATCGTTCTTGAAATGGATGAAATCAATGATGACTTTGCAGAAGCCGATACCGTATTGGTTATCGGTGCTAACGATACGGTCAACCCAGCCGCACTGGAAGATCCGAACAGCCCAATCGCTGGTATGCCCGTATTGGAGGTATGGAACGCGAAAAACGTAGTGGTATTCAAGCGCTCAATGAATACTGGTTACGCAGGAGTACAGAACCCACTGTTCTTCAAAGAAAATACATCAATGCTATTTGGTGATGCGAAAGAAAGTGTTGAGTCTATTTTTAAAGCACTTTAACCATTCTTGATTTAAAACTATACAGGGTCAGCAATCGCTGGCCCTTTTTTGTTCCGTTTCAATGTTATAGTAATGCAAATCCTTCTGTTAGCAGATGTCAATTGCTTGTAGATTGATGTATAGTTTTGGCTAATGTAACAAGTGACGGTAACAGTTTGATTAAAAAGTTTTTGCTCGGTTTTGCAACTGTATTGCCGCTTTTTTCGGCACCTGCATTTTCCGATTCACTACCAGAAAGAATAGATACGTTTACAGAGCTATTTAACTATGAAGTAGCTCTTAAGTCGTACGATATTCGTATTCTGCAATCAAATTATCCTACCAAGTTACTTGCGCCAGATTCGCTTCTGCCGCAAACGTCTGACTATCCGTTAAAAGATATCCAACAGCTTTACAGCTTGGCGAATACTTGTCGTGGCAAATTACCATTAAGTCCTTTAATTACTGAGCCTTTAGTATTTACAAGGGCGATTTGTAAAGGGACGCAGCTGACACCTCGTTGGTTCTCGCGTAGTGGTCTCATTCACCCTGGTGGTGGGACGTATGCGGCACGTTATGTGGATAAGTATCCAGAACTCAAACCCAAACTATCTCAGTACATGCATATAAAAGAGCGTGATAACGAGGAAGGGGATGAGTTGCTAGAAAGCTTGAAAAACATGGATGACGACGCCATTAATGCTTTGATTGCAGGCGCGAGCATGTTTATTGAAGGTAACGAACTTTGGTTAAGACGTGGTGACCGTTACTTTGTTTTCGAGAAAGATATCTGGCAAGAGAACGTAGCGAATGCGGGTCTGTCATACGCTCTAGCGTCTCAAAGCAAAAGTTGCTTTGTTAAACGAGGTAATATTTGTTGGGATGTAGAAGATCACTCGCAAGTTTTGCGGATCAGTATGATCATACTGGTAATCGCCAATATTCTTTTGGTGATTGGTTGGGCGGTGTACCGTTGGAATAGCAAGCGAGAAGAACTACGTAGTAGAATGCTCGTGTTGCAAATTTTAACGCATGAGCTCAGAACACCGATTGCATCTCTGTCACTAACGGTTGAAGGCTTTCGTCGAGAGTTCGAGCATTTGCCTGAAAGTGTGTATGACGAATTCCGCAGATTGTGTGAAGATACGCGCCGCCTGCGTCAATTGGCAGAAGCGAGTAAAGATTATTTGCAATCTGATAACCAAATGCTTGCAACAGACTGGGTACCATCCGTTGCAGATTGGTTAGAATTTAAGATCGAAGAAGAATTTGATAGTGCCGTGCTTTTTAACATCAATGAAGATGTGGCTGCTAAAGTTAATGTGTACTGGTTAGGAACTTGTATCGATAACTTGCTTCGTAATGCGCTTAAGTACGGTGTCGCACCGGTTGAATTGGATGTCTCAACTAGTGAAGAAAAAATAGTATTCCAAGTCCGAGATGCAGGAGGCCTAACGGCTAAAGATTGGGCAAATTTGAAGAAACCGTTCGTAAGTAAGAGCGGGTTAGGACTTGGATTAACAATCGTTGAATCTATGGTAGGCCGCATGGGCGGAAAAATGTCCTTAATGGGACCACCTACAACTTTTATATTGGAGATACCTTGTGAAACAGACACTGCTTCTCGTTGAGGACGATAAAAACTTGGCTGACGGCCTGTTAGTAAGCCTGGAACAAGCAGGATATGAGTGTTTACATGTGGAGCGTATTGCAGACGTAGAGCCACAATGGAAAAAAGCTGACTTGGTAATTCTCGATCGCCAACTCCCAGATGGTGACTCTGTACAATGTCTCCCAGAATGGAAACAGATTAAAGACGTACCAGTTATCTTGTTAACGGCACTTGTTACCGTAAAAGATAAAGTTGCAGGCCTTGATTCCGGCGCGAACGACTACTTAACAAAGCCTTTTGCTGAGGCGGAGCTTTTTGCGAGAATCCGTGCACAGCTACGAGCACCGGATTCAGCAGAACAAAGCAACGCTGATAAAGTGATTACAAAAGACTTAGAGATTGACCGCTCGACTCGTGAAGTGACTTATAAAGACGAGCTAATTACGCTTACTCGAACAGAGTTTGATTTGCTGCTATTTTTGGCGTCAAACTTAGGTCGCGTGTTTACTCGTGATGAGCTACTTGACCACGTTTGGGGTTACAATCACTTCCCGACAACACGTACGGTTGATACACATGTACTACAGCTTCGTCAAAAACTGCCAGGACTGGAAATTGAAACACTTCGTGGTGTTGGCTACAAGATGAAAGCATAAGTCGTAATGAAAATACTACTCCCTGTAGTTGTCTCATTAGCGTTAGTGAAACCAGTCCATGCGATGGACTGGTTTCAAACTAACACGCCTTTAACACAGGCACATCAACACTTACTTGAAGATGATCTTGCGGGTATGTTCAACTCTCTTGTTGAACTCTGGCAAACGGAACCAAGTAAAGATTTGACTCCTCACCTTAATGATCTTCTTGGTCAGTCACTATCCAAAAACTGTGGCAAGGCTCTCACTGGTGTAACGCTGCCTGATTGGATAAGTGGTGTGAACGTTATTCGTCAGACTATTCAAAGCCCTGGGCGAGATACATTTAGATTGGTGATCAAGCTAAGAGCTACAACTGACATCGAAAATATTTCATTTAATCGATGGGTGGATGATTCTATATCCGCGGACAGTTCATTCAGCTATGAACAACAGCCGGACGGGACAGAACTTGCCAACGAGCGTAGTTACTCGAAACGCTATAACTTAACAGGCAAGCTTGAAGCTGGTTTATATCACTTAACCGTTGTTTCTACTGATAAACAAGAGTATCGAACTTGGGTAATACTTGGAGATTCAAACTCTTCTCAATATGTTCGTTGGACATCTAAAGAGAATTGGAAAGTAGAAAAGAGCGCACTTCGTAATCCCCATTGTCCATTACCGCAACTTGAAGTTGGTTTGTATGACTACATTGATGGCCAGTACGAGCAAATGTGGAAAAAGACTTATGAGTCTAACTATCCAAATTCATTGGAGCTAGCGGGTGTCCCAAACGATAGATACGTATTGGCGGTAAGTATCAATAGTCGCCGTTGGCAGGGCGATATAATTGTTGAGCAGGCTCAAACTATTAGCCGAACCTATGATCTTTCCCAGGAAGAATAGTTAAAGAAATACTACTTGTGCCGATAAAGGTTCAGGACGAACTAAAATCACAAGTGTAGTATGAAAAACAAATATAAAATTCTTGCCACTTCTGTTGCTACTATTCTTTTCGCTAATGCTGCTTCTGCTGCTACTTATGCGATAGAGGCTCGTAGTGATGCAATGGGTGGCGTTGGTACCGTATCAGCAACTTATCTAACTGCGCCTTTTTTCAACCCCGCTCTTACTGCGATTTATCGCCGAAATGACGATGCAGGCATGATCGTGCCAAGTTTTGGTGGCAGCTACGATGATCAATATGATCTAGTTGATGAGATCGAACGCATCAGCAAATTGACAGACGTCGATGAAATCAAAAAATCGATGGATGCTATCGATGGGAAAAAGACAGACTTTGATCTTGGTGGTGTCGTTGCCATTGGTATTCCCAACAAATTCTTATCTGCAACTGCATACGGTAAGCTATACACTGAATCATTCGTACAACCAAATGTTGATACCTCAGGTACTAATCCATTAGATGATAGCTATGTACAAGGTGTTTCTATTGGCGTGGCTGAAGCTGGTATTTCACTTGCTAAATACACTAATTTCATGAACCAACACCTTTCTTTTGGTGTTACTCCTAAACTTCAGCGTATATACACATACTCATACGCCACGAGTTTTCAGAATTTTGATACTAAAGACTTACGTGAAAATGAGACCGCGGAAACGATGTTTAACTTAGACGCAGGCGCACTTTGGTTCTTTGGCCCATATCGTCTTGGTATTTCAGCGAAAAATTTGATCGGAAGAGACGTTAAAACAAAATCATTCCAATATGGCAGCGATACGATAAAATCATACGAATATAGCATGCGTCCTGTATACACCGTTGGGGCAGGGATTGTTGCCGATTACTTTACGATGAGTGTTGACTACGATCTTAACGAAGAAAAACGTTTTTCATCCTTTGATGATAATACGCAAATGATTCGAGCTGGTATTGAGTTTGATATTTTGCGTCAAATGGCATTACGAGCAGGGTATATGAAGAACTTAGCTCGAAGTAATGACGAAGGAACCATTACTGCTGGTATCGGGTTGTCCCCACTTAAGTTGTTCGAATTGGATATCGCAGCTCAGTACACAAACGAGAACGCTATGGGTGCATCCATTAATTTCCTTGCTACCTATTAATTGAATCGTTATAGTCAGCTCCTCAAAATGAGGAGCTTTTTATGTTTGACGATTTACCCCCTCTATCTCACCAAGAGCAACAACAAGCTGTAGAGAGAATTCAAGAATTGATGGCGAAGGGCACAAGTACTGCAGAAGCTATCAAAATTGTTGCCGAACGGATTCGATCTGAGTACGCAGAAAAACAACAGCAACAAAACTAATCAATTCATGGACAGGGCATACGCCCTGTTTTTTTGCCTTTCTATTTTCTATTCCTTTACATTCCCAAACACCACCCTAGTTACGCTGTAACTACAATTTACTAAACCTATATGATTTTAATCTTGTTCAATTGCCTTTAAGACTAAATAGTGAGTTAGTAAAATTTTACCCAATCGTGTTAACCTTAGTTTTCTTAGCACAGGTAATTAGGCATTTTTTGAAGAACTCATAAATTAAACTCAATAATATCAATTCTTTACCTCGGGAATTTAATCTGCCAACCATATTGGTTGCGATTGATCTTGTAATTTAATTACAAAGTGCGAGAGGGCTTCGTTCCTAGGTAGAGGATTATGCTGAAAAAAGAATAAAGATACACCGTAACTTATAACGGTAATTAAACTAGACTTATTAAATACGCGATATAAGAACAGTAAGCACTCGCAGACATATGTAATAGATGAATCGGAAGTTCATCTTATTTAGCTGCTTTTTTAGCCGAAATACGTCTCCTGGATTTGAGCGGAGCGTTACATATTGAACACGCTTAACCTAAAGTAGTTTTACTAAACTAGGCGACGTTGAAGTGGGTAATATGAAACCTCAAGAGTAGTAGAAATAAAGAGCAGTGACTCGCGTTACAACGTAATGTTTCTTAGCATCCTTCCTGTTAAATAGTCCGATAATTAGAGAAGAAATTGGAAAAACATCGTTGATCTTTGGATGAGAGGAAGCAACAAGGTTGCAATGAAAACTATTTGCCTGTTTTACACTAAACTCCTTTAACTATCATGTAGCAGTAGTTTTGATGTTGTGTTCGCTCTATGTGGACTAGACTTAATATGAGAACAAAAACTAACCAAGGGAGGAATGATGGGTTACAAGCACGTTTTGGTTGCTGTCGACTTATCTAAATCTAGCCAAGCCGTTATCGAAAAAGCAATAATGCAAGCAGATAACTCAAGCAGCAAACTCTCATTTGTTTACGTAGATGTTGATCGCATAGTCATGGAAGCGAAGGAAGAGCAAGAATTGGAAAGAAGGCTGCAAGAGCTCGCTGATAAATGCTTATACCCAGTAAACGAGACCATGGTAGTAATCGGCGATCTTCATATAAAACTATCGGGAATCGTCAAAAAAGAGGGGATAGATTTAGTTGTCTGTGGTCATCATCACTACTTATTGAGTCGCTTTTTTTCATCGATACCAAAGGTTGTGAACGAAGTTGAAGCTGATTTATTAATCGTCTATTTAGACGAGTGATCGACAACTCTTGTTCGCACTCATCATTTTTTGTCACTAAAAAGCCGAACTTTTATGTTCGGCTTGGTGTATCGGTGATAATAAAAGTTTTTAGCCAGGAATGATTGATGCCTCATGAGATAAAACAGATGCAGACTCCGCGTTTGACTGCAGATCAAAATGTACGTTAACTTGCACGCCTTCTCGCTCAAAAGTGACATCATCAAAATCGGTCATAGCGATTTTGAATCCATTTCTAGCAAAAAAGCCAGTCACCATAGTTCGCTGCTTAATTTCTAATGCAGACGCGAGTAGCTTATCCATGGCATTCTCCTTGGTTATTGTGGGGATATGGGTAGAAGATACACATAGATTGGTATGAAATCAATTTTATATAAAGTTGCTTTTGATGAAAATTTTAATGTAAGTCAATCTATCGTTTACCCCACGTGATTTATTCCACGCAAAACCTTAATAACAAGACGGCAGAGCATCTCACATTGTGATAGCAAGCATAAAGATGGTGGTGTTAATAAATACCGCCGAAACAATATGTTACAAAGATTAGCGTTAGGCCTAGTTGAGTAGACAACGCAAAATTCTAAATCTGAACAACCGCCCTAAAATGACTCACTCTTCAATACTTGTGATAACTCAGACCTAATAAAAGTAGATATCTCAGCTAGCTTTCTTGGCAAAGGGTTTTGATAAGGGTAGGCAATATACATGGAACGTTCTATATCAAAAGTTTGCGATATTCGGATGTTTTTGTCTATATAGTTACTTTTAATAAGATAGTTTGGAATGACACCAACCCCAACTTATGAAGAAAGATCTAGGTATAGATTGAAAAGTAGAGAGTTTACATCTAATAGATTCCTTGTTCCTATAAAGATAATATAGTACTTACACGTTTGGGTTAAGCAAATGCGTGTCCATGTTGTCTCATATTGAATGAGCAAGATGCAAAACCAACGTGCATGGTGTCAGATACAGAAGTGGTCGCTGTGGTGGAATCGAAGTTCATGGCCCATACAAGACAGCTGATGAAGCTTGCAAGGAAGCAAAAGCCAAATACGGTGTAACTAAACTGACTTCACCAATGCTAATCTTCTAACCCTTAAGTTCGTATTATGTATATTATGTTAAATTGTCTATTGCCATACGCTAAATGTTGTCTGAGTATGCTCCTATTCCCCTGCAGATTTTAAATTTAAGGGCCTTACTGTAAGTATTAAACATAATGGTTATTTACCATAAAATAGCTAATATCGATCTATCAATCTACGATTGCTTGCTCTTCAATTAGCAACTTATAAAAAATGGCGTCTATTTCTTTAGACGCCATTTTTGTTTACTGGAAATATTAAATTAGCCACCGGCTAATTTGACTGTCATGCCTTTCTTTTCAAGATGTGCCTTGATCTTGTCTCTAGCATCACCTTGAATCTCGATATTGCCATCTTTTACAGAGCCACCACAGCCACAGACTTTTTTGAGTTCTGCCGCTAATAACTTTAAAGGGGCATCATCCAAGTCTAAACCTGTAACAATGCATACGCCTTTACCTTTACGGCCTTTCGTTTGGCGCTGAATCCGAACAACACCATCGCCTTTAGGGCGAGATACTTTTTCTTCTTCCGGTTTAATTCGACCGGTTTCTGTTGAATACACCAGAGTCATTCTATTGTTTCTTTTGTTGTTGAGCTTGCATCGCTTTTTGCTTTGCAACCAAATAAGCTTCGATATGGCGTTGAATAGCGGCTTTACTGCCCTTAATCAGTTTACCATTAAACATACAGTACCAAGAGTTAGGTTGGCCTGTATCGTTTTGAATAGTATAGCCGTTAAAGACCTCTGATTTTGCAACACCAGTTTGCTGCACTCTTTGTCCGAGTGAAGCAAACTCTTTGGGATCAATAATCGATGCGGTGTCACACCACCAATCAATGCTTTTCTTTACCGCCGTCAAACTGCCCTGTAAAACGTGGTTCTTGATTATAACCTTCCAAACACTGCCATCTGATCCGACTGACTGCAGGTTAAAACCTCTATAATTTGAAATCGCCATACCACTGAGTCATCTGTTTAATGCGTTGATATAATCATAATTGCTACTGAGCAATATTCAAATACGGCTTGAATAATCCTTGCTCTAGAAAACAACTTGTATCATAAAACGCGTCTCGATAACGTTAATCACTTTGCACTGTTTATACAATCTTCCAAGAACTCATGAAATTTGTGCCCGTTGTTTTGAAGCATTTTAGGGAACATTGAGATCGGAGTCATTCCTGGAAATGTGTTTACTTCGTTTAAGTAAATCTCATCATCTTCCGTTAGGAAAAAGTCGATACGAGATAAATGACGAAGATTCATTTGTTTAAATACCGTCTCTGACGCGTGTTGGATGGAATCTAATTGTATTTGAGTTAGATTCTTCGCCTCAACTTCTGTGAGCGAGTGACTTGAACTGCTGTACTTTTCATCGTACGAGTAAAAAGCACCATCAGGCGCGATGACCTCGCCTGGCTTAGTGATATGTAGTTGGCCATTCATCTCATATGCAGCAACTTCAAGTTCTCGAGGTTTTACTGCTTTCTCAACCAACACTTGGTCAGAAAACCCAAAAGCATCATTTACTGCATTAGAAAGCTTGTCTTTTTCTGTGACACTGTAACAGCCAACGGAAGAACCTTGGCGAGCGGCTTTAACAAAAACTTTTCCCCACTTTTCAAAGGCTTTATGAGCTTGAACGTGAGCTTCTTCATCGTTTCGCGTTAAGAATAAGTATGGCGTATTGGGTATGCCAATAGCGTCGTACCAAAGCTTAGATGTGATTTTATTGAAACTATTGCTACTCGCTTCTGGCCCGCAGCCAAGATAAGGAATACCTGCGATTTCAAACAGAGATTGAATGTCGCCTGTTTCGCCAGGAAAACCATGTATACAAGGCACGATGAAATCAATGGTTTGATTAGATTCACTTGAGCACAACTGCTTGGTATTGAGATCCAAGTAAACCAACTCACCTTGGTTGGTCATCCAACCTTCGTTTTTTATTTCTACGCGTGTAACGTGAACGTCTTCAATAAGATTTAGTTGTTGTTCGACAAAGTTTGCAGACAATAATGAAATCTCGTGCTCAGAAGAGCCACCGCCGCATAGTAAAAGAATATTTTTAATCATGAATCCATCTTTCCGTGACCTACAAAAGATACTATTTATTATGATAAACCTTTGAAGTGTGACGTACAGTAATTTTAATGTGAGGAATGTTGTTCGAATAGGATTTGAGCAAATAAATAAGGGAGCTATTCGCTCCCTTATTTGATGTGTTAATTTAATTTGTTAAGCGTTGGGTAAGCTGAGTTTTTGATTGCATCAATGCTTTTAACAAATGGTCTTAACTGCTGAAATTGAGCTGGCAAAGTCGAAATCGCTTGCTTGGCTTCTGCGCTTGTTGCGTAGTCTCCGTATAAAACTGAGAACCACTTAGTACCGTTTACAACTTTGTAGTTTTCCCAAATTGGCTGACCGTTCTGTGGCAGCTTATTTGCAAACTGATCGACTTTAGCTTGGCTACCCACAGCTGCGACTTGAATGGTATAGCCGAATCGTTGAATGCCAGCTTGCTTTTTACTTGGTGGTACGATCTTAACTGGCTTCGCCTGCTCTTTTGGCGTTAGCTTGACTACTTTCTTTTCTTCAGGCTTTGCCGTCATTTTCACAACAGTTGGTTGTACGTCTTTTTCTACTACAGCGTTTTCAGACGCCATAATTGGTTTAGAGATACGATCTGATTTGTAGTCCTCTCGGTAACTTTCTGAGGTCACATCCGTGATGTAAGTTTCAGATGCACAAGCAGAAAGCAGAACTGACAAGCCGATGATTGCGATTTTTTTCATGAAGTAACAAATGCTCTGGATAAATATTACGATAAATCATGCCGATAGCAGGGCCGTTTATCAAGCATCAAATACAATAATCTGTGATTTTGATGTGATGAATAACACAAACTCCATAAGCATCGTACACATTTTCTGCAATGTCTGGTCTGAAGATGTTTTATCAGTAAATTATTCGTTTATGATTGATATGAAACCGAGAAGCCAACGTGACTTACAAACGGCCAGGAGTCAGCATGAATAAACTACATAAACTCTTTAAACCCAACTCTGTGGCCGTTATTGGGGCATCTCAAAAAGCATTGCGAGCAGGACATGTTGTGATGCGCAACCTTCTACAAAGTGGATTTGGTGGCGCGATTATGCCAGTAACGCCGCGATATAAAGCCGTATCTGGCGTGATCGCTTACCCTGATGTAGCTTCCCTGCCCTATACGCCAGATATTGCAATTTTGTGTACGAACGTTTCACGTAACGAGCAATTGCTTAAAGAGCTAGATGAGAGAGGCACACCGTTTGCGATTGTTATCTCTGATGACCCTAGCCCTTTAGATATCTCATCATTGAACATTCGAGTCTTAGGCCCAAACAGCTTAGGTATCATCCTTCCTTGGCACAATTTTAACTGCACGTTTTCCCCTGTTGCAGCTAAACCCGGAAAAATTGCTTTCATCTCACAATCCGCGGCGGTTTGTACCACGGTTTTAGACTGGGCAAATGATAAGAACATTGGTTTTTCTTCGTTCATTTCGATTGGGCGCGGACAAGATATCGATTTTGCAGATTTGCTCGACTATTTGAGTATGGATGGAAACACTGAAGCTATTCTGCTTTATGTTGATAATATCCAAGACGCTCGCCGATTTATGTCTGCTGCGCGCGCCGCTTCACGTAACCGACGTATATTGGTGCTAAAAGCGGGCCGCTCTAAAGAGATGAATACTTTTGAGCAGCAAGACGGAGATACACTTGACGTAATTTACGATTCTGCTATTCGCAGAACTGGTATGTTACGAGTCAGCAATACGCATGAGCTTTTTGCCGCGGTAGAAACACTCACGCATTCTGTGCCACTTCGTGGAGAGCGTTTAGCGATCATCACCAATGGCGGCGGCCCTGCTGTTATGTCCGTTGATACTTTGATTGAACGTGGTGGCCAACTCGCAACGCTTGATGACGCTTCCATTGAGCAATTACAAGCAGTACTTCCATCCAACTGGCGTGCTCGAAATCCAATTGATCTGTCTGGTGACGCAACCCAAAAACGCTATATTGATACCATTAACGCACTGATGAATAACGACTGTGCAGATGCGATATTGATTATGCATAGTCCTTCTGCTGTTTCTGATCCTCTTGAAACTGCTCAAGTCGTTATTAATGCCATCAAATCTCACCCTCGGCATAAGCATTTTAATATCTTGACCAACTGGTCAGGAGAACAAACGTCGAGAGAAGCGCGACTGGCCTTTACTCAAGCAGGCATTCCAACCTATAGAACACCTGAAAGTGCGGTTGTAGCATACATGCACTTGGTCGAATACAGACGAAACCAGAAACAACTAATGGAAACGCCAACGACGGCAGAGCCATTACATTCTGGAAGTGTGAGTTCAGCAAAAGAATGGGTAAACGAACGACTACTGGATAAAAACACAGTCACCTTGGATACGCATCAAACCAGCCCATTATTTAAGCTGTTCGGGTTTAACGTTTTGCCTACGTGGATTGCATCTGACGACATTGAAGCCGTTCATATGGCAGAAAATATTGGATATCCTGTTGCGGTTAAATTGCGTTCTCCAGACATTCCTCATAAATCGGATGTTCACGGTGTCGCTCTAAATTTAAGAAACAGTCGAGAAGTTTCCAACGCAGCGCTATCCATTTTAGATACCGTAAAGCTCAGCTACCCTTCCGCCAATGTACATGGGCTGTTGGTACAAGGGATGGCAAAGCTCGGCAGCGCTGAAGAGCTACGGATTAGTATTGCAGTAGATAAAGTCTTTGGACCAGTGATCTTGCTTGGTCAAGGCGGCTCTGAGTGGAATATCGCCCAAGATGCCGTCGCTGCACTTCCTCCTTTGAACATGACGCTTGCGCGCTACCTTGTCGTTGTTGCCCTAAAGTCTGGAAAGATTCGCCTGCAGAAACACAAAGATGCGCTCGATATTACTGAGTTGTCGAAGTTCTTGGTTCGTATCTCCCAAATGGCAGTTGAGTTACCAGAAATACAAAGGCTGGATATCCATCCAGTGCTGGTATCCGGAAGTGATTTAACTATCCTTGATGCAGATGTCACACTGTGTAAATACGAAGGAGACGCCCAAAAACGGCTAGCGATTCGCCCTTTCCCGGCAGAGTTTGTCGAAACTGTAACGCTTCGAGATGGCCAACCTATCCTGCTTCGCCCTATCTTGCCTGAGGATGAACCGCTGCATGCTCAATTCATTAATAGCGTATCGAAAGAAGATCTCTATAAACGTTTCTTTTCTGAAGTTGGAGAGTTCAACCATGAGGCTTTGGCAAACTTTACTCAAATCGACTACGACCGCGAAATGGCGTTTGTTGCGGTAGCGTTTAATACTGACGGACCGTCTATCATAGGGGTAGCCCGCGCATTGATTACACCAGACAATAGTGACGCTGAGTTTGCTATTTTGGTTCGTTCAGATTTGAAAGGAAAAGGTTTAGGCAAAGTGCTGATGCAGAAAATAATCAGCTATTGCAAAGTTAAAGGCACAAAGCAAATGTCTGGAATGACCATGCCAACAAATAGAGGAATGTTGATGTTGGCTCAGAACTTGGGGTTTGAGATCGATGTCCAGTTTGCAGACGGTACGGCAGATATGGTGCTCCCTTTAAATTGAAAAGCTCAGCATTAGCGATGACTTTTACTTCTTACATTCGATAATCAATGGGAATTTAAGAAGTAAAAGTTACGTTGTTACTTTAGTTTCCAATTCTTTTTTAGGTACTGAATACACCAGGATTTTGCTTCACCCATAGTGTTCCGGCGCCATGCCAAAATAATATCCATCGGCTGTTCTTCAGTGCCTTCGATTCGTTTCAATACACCACTATCAATAAGAGGTTGCGCAATTTGGCTTGGTAATGTACCAATGCCTAAACCTGCAGTGAGCGCTTCTACTTTTGCCGTAAAGTTGGTGACGGTCAAGCGAGGCTGTTTTTGAATGATATTAATTGAGAGCGCGGGTTGCTCACGTGCGGTATCTGCAATAGCAATAATCCGATACTTTTCTCGCGCTGCTTCATCAAACTTACCACTACGCTTGTGAACATAGTGATCAGCGGAAGCTACCCAATACATACTCATTTTACCAATTTTTTCTGACTTAACTTCTTGAGGAAGCGTATCCAGTGATGGGCAAATCAGTAAATCAGCTCTCCCCGTATTCAACGACTCCCAGCTACCAGCCAGAATCTCCTCTTGCAGCCTGACTCGAGTTGAGCTGACCTCGGCCAGCGCATCAACCATCGGGAAAAAGTTGGATATAGGAATAATGCCATCGAAGGCAATGGTAATATCCAGTTCCCAGCCATTCGCCAATAACGTTGCATCGTTCACTAACTTTTCACTGGCTTGTAAAATGGCTCTTCCTCTTTCAAGAATAAGCTTACCTGCTTCAGTAAAATGGGCTTTGTGACCAGAGCGATCGAAGATAATAATGTCTAAGTCTTGCTCGAGTTTCTGGATTTGATAGCTCAGCGATGACGGGGCTCTGTCTAACTCATTCGCAGCAGCAGCAAAACTCCCTCTTCGATCAATAGCATCTAGAATATGGAGTGCTTCTAACGTAATTGGACTCTGCACACGGCCTCTCTTAATGTGACATTCATCACATTCGTTGTATTTGGATGAACTTATCAAGAACTAACGACAAATAATATAACATATTGATAACTAAAGACTAGGAATGCTCATAGCCTAAGAAGAAGATTCAATACAAATCAATAAATGACAATGGTAATGATAGTAATTACCATTTAGATCCATTAATATCCGCGTGTTGTTACCTATTATGGATCTAAGGTATTGAAGCCAATGTATAAAAAATCAATTTTGTCAGCCTCCATTTTAGTTGCCCTTTCCCATACTGCTTATGCGGAAGAAGCTTCTAAGTTTGAAGAAGTCGTTGTGTCGGCCACCCGTACCAACCAAACCATAAACACTGTTGCTGCTTCTGTTGCTGTTGTATCAGAGAAAGACATCGAAGAAAACATGGTAAAGGACTTGAATGATCTATTCGAGTATACGCCAGGTGTTACTGTTAATGGCACTCAACGCCAAGGCGTCCAAAGTATTAACATTCGCGGGATGGAAGGTAAACGAGTTAAAATCTTAGTAGACGGTGCATCTCAACCAGGTGTATTCAGCGGTGGACCATATTCGTTTATCAATTCTAGTGCCGTTACTGTCGACCCCGATATGCTAAAGAGTGTCGAAATTGTTAAAGGAGCAGCTTCTAGCCTACATGGTAGTGATGCAATTGGCGGTGTTGTCGCATTCGAAACAAAAGATCCGAAGGATTTCCTCAAAGATGGTAAAGACTTTGGTGGTCAAGCTAAACTCTCTTATTCATCGGAAGATAACTCTTTTAGTGAGCATGTAGCTTTAGCAAAGCGTTTCGGTAATACAGAAGCACTTATAGCCTTTACACGCCGTGATGGTGCAGAGCTACAAAATTTCTCTAAGGCGCCTTACGATAACTATTCTGTGGACAACCAAGATTATTACAAAAACGATCTATTGGTAAAACTTCAATCTCAATTGAATGACGCTCATCGCTTGGAGTTCTTGGGAGAAGTTATTTACAACGAGACTGACTCAGAGATCGCACATAAAAGTTACAAAAACTTCAACGCTGAAGACACAACCAAGCAAAATCGCATTGGGCTCAAGCACATTTGGTTTGCAGATGCAGCTATCTCGGATACGATCACGTCCAAGCTTACATGGATTGGTAAAGAAGAAAACGGCGTCTCTAATCGCTTTATCGAAGCCAGCCCTGGTTACCCACCTTACGTACCGCCTAGTGGTGACAACCAACAGAAAAAAGATTACGAATATACTGAAGACAAATTTGAATTCGAAACTCAGTTAGATAAAGAGATTCAAAATCACTATATTGTTTACGGAATATCGTACAAACATAGTGACATCAGTAATACCAATCGCGAGTTTAATTCCGATCCTGGCACGCCAGATACTGTTTACGTTTACACACCGGATGCAAAAGAAGAAAGCTTTGGTTTATTCTTGCAAGATGAAATTTCGCTTCTTAATGACAAGCTAATTCTGACTCCAGGTGTGCGTTACGATTACTTCTCTACTAATCCTTCAAATACTTCTGAAGAGTCATTCGAGAAGTTTAGCGACTCTGCATTAACTGGTCGTTTAGGAGCAACTTACTCTGTATCGCAACCTGGCACGATCTTCGCGCAAGTGAGCCAAGGGTTCCGAGCGCCATCGTTCGACGAGCTTTACTACACCTACGATAATCCGGCTCATGGCTATACCAACCGCCCTAACCCAAATTTGGGATCTGAAAAGAGTTTGTCTTATGAACTTGGTTACCGTCATAACACTGCAGCGTCTGCAACTGAAGTAGCGTTCTACTACAGTGATTACAGTGACTTTATTGAGCAAACGTCATCAAACAATGGTGGTTTAACTGAATTCACAAATATCAATATTAGTGAAGCAAACATTAAAGGGGTTGAGCTCTCTAACCGTCTTGATTGGCATGCCATTGCTGGTCTTCCATCAGGCGTGACAACTCGCTTTGTTGCAGCATACACAGAAGGTGAAGATGGTGATGGTAATCCTTTGAACAGTGTAAACCCATGGAATGCCGTAGCTGCTGTAAATTACGATTCACCAAATGCACTTTGGGGGACAAGCCTAAAAGTAAACTACACGGCTAAGAAATCGAACAGTGATATCAACTCTGATGGTGATAAAGGCGGAATCAAAGACCAAGTTGCTTTGCCGTCTGCGACAGTCGTTGACTTAACGGCGTACTACAAACCAATGAAAGATATAACCATTCGTGCTGGTGTTATGAATCTAACGAATGAAGAATACCATCTTTGGAACGATGTTCGCGGTAAGACTGAGTTAAGTCGAGACAAAACGCAAGCTGAGCGTAATTATAACATTAGTGTTAAATACGAGTTCTAAACCTTAAAAACACAAAAGCCAGCGTAATGCTGGCTTTTTTTATGGCTTTCATTTCAAAAATGTAAAGAAAAGTATGAAAAATGAAAGTTTACTGTTTTGCCATCTCTTTTTTCACCATTACTGCTGCTGCAATGATGAAAGTGATGATCAGACCGAGTTCCATGAACTACCCCAATAGCTATGAGAAAATTTATAACCCAAATTAAGAGTCGGGCATAGTTTAACAGCTCTATATATACTTGCTACCTTTTAACCAGTAATTTACGATTTTTTCCGATTTGGATCAAAAAAGACGCAATTATGCGCCTTTTTGTTACTATTATGTAAATTAAAGATTAGGCATCTGGATAACCTTGAGGGTTAGTAGACTGCCAGCGCCATGTATCGCCAGTCATTTCTTCTAGAGTGCGAGTTGCTTTCCAACCTAACTCATTCATCGCTTTTGATGGATCCGCCCAACACTCTGCAATATCACCTGGACGACGCTCAACAAGTTGGTATGGGACATCTTTACCACTTGCGGCTTCAAATGCTTTCACCATGTCCAGTACACTGTAGCCGTTACCAGTACCGAGGTTATAGATATGAAGGCCAGCTTTGCTACCTACTTTTTCTAATGCAGCAACGTGACCATCGGATAAGTCCATTACATGAATATAATCACGTACGCCTGTGCCATCTTTGGTCGGATAATCACTACCAAACACAGAAAGGAACTCTCTGCGCCCTACCGCAACTTGAGAAACAAACGGCATTAAGTTGTTTGGAATACCTTGAGGATCTTCACCTAGCTCGCCTGTTGGATGTGAACCTACCGGGTTAAAGTAACGAAGAAGTGTAATGCTCCAGTCAGGGTTCGCATTTTGGAAGTCGGTTAAACACTCTTCTACCATTAATTTGCTGCGCCCATATGGGTTAGTTGCGCTAGTTGGAAAGTCCTCTGTGATGGGTACAGATGCAGGATCACCATATACAGTCGCTGATGAACTAAATACCAACGATTTAACTCCGGCTTCACGCATTGCATCAACCAATACTAAAGTGCCATTAACGTTGTTGTCGTAATACTCTAAAGGTTTTGCTACAGACTCACCGACGGCCTTTAAACCTGCAAAATGGATAACAGCTTCAATATTGTGCGACTTTAGTGCTTCTACCATCGCCAATTTATCTCTGATATCGGCTTTAATGAAGGTTGGCTTTACACCACATACCTTTTCAATTCGATCTAATACCGTAGATTTACTGTTGTACAGGTTGTCTAGAATCACTGGCGTCATGCCAGCTTCGATCATTTGAATACACGTATGACTACCGATATAGCCCATACCACCCGTAACGAGTACTTTCATTTTATTATTCCTTCTGACGCGAATTGGGTTAGTTTAAAGCTTTGACGTTACGATTTAAACTGTCTCTTGTAATTCGCATCCCATTAATATTGCTTGGCCTTTTCCGGCTTTCTTTGCTTGATACATTGCCGTATCCGCACTTTTTAAAACTCGAGTAGCATCGCGCTCATTTACGCCGACTAATTTTACGCCGATACTAACGCCAACTTTGAGTAAGTGACCTTTGTACTCAATTGGAGCACATATGCTCTCGAGCAACTGTTCTGCTATTCGGGTGACCACTTTTTGATTGGCGGGATTTACCAACATGACAAATTCATCACCAGAAAGTCTTGCGATTAAATCACTATGTCTCGTCGCAGATGTTAGACGCTCGGAAACTTTTTTCAAAACTTCATCACCTGCATCATGACCGTAGGTATCGTTAACTTCTTTAAATCCATCCAGATCGAGGTACAAAACTGCAAATTCGTCACGCAAGTATCCAGAGCGTTGTACTAGTTGTTCCAACTCTAAATGGAACTTAGATCGATTGGCTAACCCCGTTAAAGCATCGTGATGAGCTAAATGCTCTAATCGTTCCATCTCTTTTGCGCCGGAAAGGTCGGTAAGAACAATAACCAGATCATAGAAACCATAGTCTTCACACTTAACGATACGATTGACTCGAGCAAACATCGGTACAAACTGACCAATATGGTTCTTCTCGATAACTTCACCTTGCCAAACGCCATAATTTTCTATCGACTCGATGATACTAGGCATCATTTCCTGTAACTTGCGCCACTTTAGCGTTTGGATGAATGACTTCCCAATAAGCTGATCCACCTCTAAGCCGACTAACTTAGTGACGGCAGGGTTTGCCATCGTAATGACACCGCGATGATTAAGAACAATGAGACCATCTTGGCTGCTTTCAAAAACACGTCCCGCAACACGTTGCCGGTTTATGGCTTCTTCAATTTCGGTGATATCTTGAATCGAAAACAGTAAGTATTCATGTGTCGAGAGGCGACGACTGGTTAGGCTCAACTGCTGTTCGTTATCTGCATTTTTGAGGTGAATATCATCGCACTCTAGGCCTCGACTCAGGATCTGACTCAGCTCATTCGGTGTTTTGGTTTTAATTAGATCACGAATATTGGCGTATTTAAGTTCATCTAATTTTTTTTGAAATATTTGCTGGGTCGCCGTATTACAATGAATAACACGTCCGGAATTGTCTGTAATAACTAATGCATGCTGAACAGATTCGATAACCTCTTCTGAAAATGCGCGCTTTTGTTCTAGTGTGTCTAGCGAATGTTGCCGCTGCTTCTCACGTACTGTTAACCTATTCATCATTTGATTGAAAGATCTCGCGAGCTCTCCAATTTCATCGTTGGCGTAATAGCGTGCTTGATTTTCCGTGCTTCGTCCGTGTGTCACATTCTCTATTACGCGGCTAAGCTCCATAACGGGCTTGAGAACAAGCCTCTCGATACTTATGTAAAAAACAGTGCCACCAGCGATCAGAAACAGAAGAAGTAAAGCGCTATCTTGAAGTAAAGATTGCATGGCTTCTACGATTGGACGATGAGAAAGCGTGACTCTAATGCTACCAATGACATAGCCATCATGGATAATCGGCTCTAGAACATAAAGAAATTTGGTTGATAAGGCATAGCCTAGAGCGTGCAACCTACTTCTTTCGGTTTGACTGGGAACGGGTGCTAGTGCCCCACTTATCTCCATAACAGCGAATGGTTGGTCATCTTGGTCATAAAGTTTGACCCGCGTTACATTTGGCTGGTTTAAAAAGTTGGCGAGAATAGTTTGAGCTTTTTGCTTGTCCTTTGTCGTCAGCGCATCTTTAATTGAGAAAGAAACGTTGTTAATCAACTTTCTTGTCTGCTCGACCAGTTCATGCTTAGACGATTGGTATACAGTATACGAGGTGTAACCTTTTGAGATAACAAAGATAGCCGTTAAAAAGACCAGAAGAGGCCAAATAAGCTTCGCTCGTAATGACATATATATTCCTGTCGCAGACAACCACAAAAATGACAGAAGAACCATTATGCAATCTATCACCCATGAAGGGCGACAAGATTAACACGATGCTAATGCAAAATAACCTTAAATTCTCAAAAATTGGATGGAAAAGAAACGAAATACCTTAAAATTCGGATCAACTCAAATAACGGCAACATCTTTATGGACTAACGTGATCTTTTTCGTCACCTATCTGCTCAAAAAGCCTCGTTTTCATGATAGAAGAATGAAGTGAGTCACTGAACCTAGATGCATTTTCCTGCATCGTAAACCCATTGCTTGTGTAGAAATAAAACGTATGACATTGAATAAACAGCAACTTACATTGAACTGTGATATGGGCGAGAGCTTTGGCTCTTGGAGTATGGGCGCAGATGAAGACGTGATGCCCCATGTTGATATGGCGAACATCGCGTGTGGTTTTCATGCCTCCGACCCTAATGTCATGCACGACACCATCACCCTAGCGAATGACAACGATGTTGATATTGGCGCACACCCAGGTTACGCCGACCTACAAGGCTTTGGCAGACGAAGCATAAGCATGACGGGTGATGAAATTACGAACATGGTTATATATCAGGTTGGTGCTTTACAAGCATTATGCCGGGCGCAATACACAGACATCAGTTACATAAAACCTCATGGCGCTCTATACAACGACATGATGAAAAGTGATGCGATATTTAGAGCGGTAGTAAAGGCGGCAGCACTGTTCAAAGTACCGTTAATGATCCTAGCTTCACAGGAAAACGAAAAATACTTAGAAATCGCAGACGATTATGATGTTCCCTTGCTATTTGAAGCATTTGCAGATCGTTTATACCAAAATGACGGCTTACTGACTCCTAGAACACAGCCCAATGCCGTGTTAAAAAGCGAGCACGCGATACTTGAGCAAGTCCGGACCTTAGCTGACTCTGGGCGTGTCAAAACCGCTTCAGGCGGTTACATATTATTGGAAGCCGACACAATTTGTGTTCATGGTGACAATGAAGAGTCGATCGCGCTGATCCAAAAGATCCGCCAAAGCCTATACTCTGGAGGAAATTAATGCATAAAGAGAAATTTAATATCTCTTTAATCTCCGAGTGCAGTATTTTCATTAAGTTTGATGAGAGTATTTCTGAAAATGCAGTCGGAGAGCTTGCTCGCAGCATAAGAGAAACTTTCGCTTCAATTGTTATGAACGTTGTCCCCTCCTATCAAACTATTCTCATAGATTACTTACCTTTTCGAATCAACGAAAAGAACTTAGTCAATGAGTTGCAACAAATCGTGAGCCAGTTTGATACTCAATCACTTAAGCTTTCCCAGCCGAATCACATTACTATCCCTGTATATTACTCTGAAGAAACCGCGTTAGATCTATCTCGTTTTCAAAAGCGAGGTCTGTCATTAGACGATCTTATTACCTTGCATACGAAAACCGAGTACGCGGTTTCTGCAATTGGCTTTGCTCCAGGCTTTGCATTTCTCTCTGACGTTGATACTCAATTGCACATGCCAAGGCTTGCCACACCAAGAACACAAGTGCCGGCCGGAAGTGTCGGAATCGCAGACTCTAAAACGGCCGTCTATCCATCAGATAGTCCTGGCGGATGGAACATTATTGGTAAAAGCCCGCTTGCGCTCTTCTCCGACTCTCCTCCTTTTATACCGTTTGAAGTGGGTGACAAGGTCACCTTTAATGCTGTTTCAAAACAAGAGTTTATCGATTTAGGAGGCGTACTATGAGTTACGGTGGATTACTGGTGGAAAAGCCAGGACCGCTCTCTTTAGTTCAAGACTTTGGTCGTTTTGGCTTAGCGCATGTCGGTGTGACTCAAGGTGGCCCGGTCGACGACTATGCTTACAGTTGGGCCAACCATTTGCTTGGTAACGTAGTCAATTGCGTTGCGATTGAAATTACTCTGGGTAACGCTTGTTTTATTGCATTGCATAACTGCCACCTTGCTATATGTGGCGGTGATTTAAATGCAAAAATAGATGGTGAACCTATTTCAAATTGGTCTGACTTTACGTTGAAAAAAGGACAGAAGCTTCAGTTCGGAGTCGCAAGGAATGGACTTCGCTCCTACCTAGCGGTTAAAGGTGGATTTAATGTTGCTCAGCACTTAGGAAGCGCATCGGCCGTCTTGCGAGAATCTCTAGGTGGTTATGATTCAAATGGTGGCGCTTTGAAAGCTGGTGATATTCTTCCCTTTGTCCCTCATAACTTACCGAAACGTAAACCAAGGCAAATGACGTTTCGCTTTAAGCCAGATTACAACTTACCCATTAAGCTGAGAGTGATTGAAGGCTATCAGAACGAGGACTTTGATGAAGACGCTCGCCAAGCATTTTATAACAAAGCATTCATCATCTCCCCAAATTCGAATCGCATGGGCTACCGTCTTGAGGGCAATAACATTCGTCCACCTTACGAAGGCGTACTATCAGAGGGAATTGCGTTAGGTTCAATTCAAATACCTAGCGATGGTAACCCCATTGTGCTGCTCAACGATCACCAGACTATTGGCGGGTATCCTAAATTTGGCTGCGTAGCCCGTATTGACTTACCTAGACTGGCACAGGCGAAGCCCGGACAAAAAGTCTATTTTGTGAAAGGAGATAGACTAGGCTTGCAAGAAGTATGGTGTCAATGGGCTCGGTTTTTTGGGTATTAATACAACCACTGAGCCCAAACACAGCCGATTATGCAGGCATACCATAACGCACTGCTAAAGCTTGTGGATAGCCTCGCTCTTGAGTGAGTTTAATCGCGTACTGCTCGACCTCTTGTTCAGACCACTTTACAGCGACCGGATGCTGTGTTTCCACATTTTGGTTAGGATCGATGTCAAACCAGAATTGAAGCATTTTTTGCGCTGCGAGTAGTGTCGATGACGCTTTTACCACCTCTATTCTCGCGTAGTGGTTATCTTCAAAAGTCACATCTGCCGCTCTGAGTACTGGATCTGTTCCGGGAATTTGCTGAGCGCCAAATAATGCTTTTCCTCCTTTTACAGCAGAGTGATAGTCGGGAATGAACTGTGCCATGTGTTTGATGGCGTTGTTCGTTCGCTCTTCTAACACTTCTTCTCTCCAGCCGTTACGGATCTTCGAGAGTAAAGGCATAGGCAGTTCAGGTTGAGCAGATGAGTTCGTGCTCTCCACTAAACCATCTTCAAACAGCGTGATTCCTTTTGTCATACCATGAAGTTGAAAGTAACCATCGCCATAAGGCGTCAATTGAGCCATTCCTTTATCGGTTCCACGCGGGCCATGAAAAATAACTTCTGGCCATTGTTGTTGACAGTCTGCCCACCTCGTAACGTAAGCGGCTTTAAACTCCACCAACCTGTCTCGCTTGGCACCAACTGTGTTGTCAATTGAGCCTGTTTCAAAGCCACACGCGTTAACCAAGTAGTCGCATGTCATCAGGTAATCGATACCTTCACGTTCATAGCCAAGTTGCCAGTGTTCCCCCATCCAATCGGCTTGCTTAAACGTTGCTTGTGTGAAGACCGAAGCATTAGGAAGCGTATCTAGTGTTAAGTTGGCAATTGCGGCGAGGCGAAAAACACTCCAACCATATTCTTGAACTGCGACAACAGGATACTTTAGCGCTTCAAGATCAGCATGTTGAGCAAAAGGAATGCACCACTCATCGAAGTCTGTAGGATGACTTGGTTGAGTACGTTGCGCGAGAGCTTCTAGCTCCGCTTTTGAATACAGTTTGTAGTATTCGCTTGGTTCGCCGAGCACTTTATTACTCTCATCTTTATCAACGAGCGTCTGATAAGCACTTTTCACAACCTCTAATCGCGGAATTAGTGTGGATGGGTCTCCACCATCGGAATGAGGAACCGCGATGATTGTCGGACGAATATTCAGTGAAAGCGGATACAGGCGAACAGTATCAATAGATTGTGCTAACAAGTCTAAGCATTGTTGCTCGGAAATCTCTCGATATAAATTACCACCAGCATGCAAATGACAAATGGGTGGACCATTTACTAGTGATACGCCCTTCTCTATTACGGAAACTTTAAAACCCAGCTCCGCAAAATGAATTGCTGCTGTTGCACCTGCTACACCGCCACCAACAACAGCGATATGCTTATCTTTATAACTTGGAAACTCAGACTTCATTGCTTCACTAAAAATTTTATAAGGAAAATTCTTTACTAACGGTGGATTCTACTCGTGTTTGGACTTGATTAAAATCACAAAAAGTTCATGGGTTTGCGAAATATCCAACAGCGCCAGTAAAGTGCATTAAAGTAGAAAAAATTTGCGAAAAAGTACTTGACGACATGGTTAAGAAGACACTTTTTTGTGTCTATGTGAATAAGAATTTCACTGTAAGACCCATGGCGCAAAGCCTGCAGAAACACCCCACTTTTTACCCCATTTAGTTATCCCAAAAGTTATCCACTGTTTTTGTGGATAACTAAAATAAAAGTGTCATGGAGTGTTCCAAACTTGATAACACTCGCTGCGATTAAGTGTTTACTGGCGTTAACAATCTTTTCAACAAACTCATCACTACAAGTGCCAACGTAACAAATGTTGCAAGCGGTAAAGCTATCCACAATTCGGGGTGAATTTGTGCATTGAGATCGAACCCATATGTCATGACTGCGGCCACACAAACTTCCGCAGCGAATACCGCAACACCACTAGCAATCAACGCCATAATTCCGTACTCGGCCCACAGGGTTGTGTTGATCCGTTTCTTACTTGAACCTAATGTGCGATACAAACGAATCTCTTGTTGACGTTGGGACAAGCTTAACCTCAGTAGAGTAAAGATGAGCAGCAGACCAGCAACAACGCCTAAAAGAGCAAGGATGGTGATTGCTGATACGATTTGCTGAATCAAAGCCTGAATTTTCTCGCCCATAGTTCGGATATCTAAAACAGAGACCGTTGGGTGAGCACGTGACATTGACGTCAACAACGCTTCATTTCCTTCTTCAATCCTATAACTGATGAGGTAAGAACCAGGTAAATTAGCCATCACGTCAGATGAGAAAATAAAATAAAAGTTAGGCTTCATGTCACGCCATTCGACATAACGGATGGTATCTACTACTGCATCGTAATTCTGACTGTTTATTACAAAGCGCAGCGTATCACCGAGTTTGATGCCTAAGTCATTTGCTACATCCGCTTCTACAGATACACTCCCTTTGTTTGTCCATTCACCCGAAAGCACATCATTATATTCTGGTAGGCTATCTCCCCATGTCAGGTTTAGCTCTCGACGTATCGCGTCAGAACCTTCTCCTTCGTACTCAACCTCTTTGACGTTTTGACCGTTGATCTCTGTTAGTCGTCCACGAATTATTGGATAAGCTTGTGACCGCGTAACTCCGTTTTTATCTAGGGTTTCTAGGTAGTTATCGAGCTCATAATCACCAATGTTCAAAGCGAACACATTTGGCGCGTCTGCAGGTAAGGTTCTCTCCCAATCAGCGAGAATATCGCTGCGCACAAGCCAAATGATAGACAGCAACATCAAAGATAATGCCAAAGCACCAAACTGTAGACCGCTGGTTACTGGCGTCCGGTTGATACGACTCAACGCAAGCTTCATTGCAGGATGGGTTGACACACGTGCAAACAGCTTTGTGAGTATGACGCTAACTGCTGCGAGTACCACAAACAGTACCGCTATACCAGTGAGCACGATCCAAACTAAGGTGTTATCTGCATACAGTAAAAGCAATGGAACAACGGGAACTAGAACAAGTAACATTCGCTTCCAAGAACGTTGCGCTTTACCCTGCTGTAGCACTTCTAACGCGGGAGTTTTAATCAAGCCTAACAATGGTATACCGAGAGCAGGCACCGTAATCAAGACTGCTGAGATAAATGCCACCAAAAATGGTGTGACACCGTAACCAGGGAGTGGATCGGGTAATAAGTCTTTGAGTGGAATGCGTAATAAATATTCCAGCCCGCTCCCTAACAATAGACCGACGACACTGGCACTAATGAGAAGGATTGTGACTTGAATAAATAACCACTTTTCAATCCATCGGCGACTCGCACCAAGACTTTTCAACATCGCGATAGTTTGTGTCCGGCTGTTCACGTAATTTTGACAAGTAAGAACCAATGTTGTCGCTGCCATAATGATGACAATCGCTACGGTCAACGACAGATACTGCGTCGTGCGTTCAAAAACCTCATTACTACGACTGGCAGTATCTTGCGTGCGCCAGCGATCGCTCGGAGAAAGCTGCGTATCATCTTGTAAGCTATTTAGTGTTTTATCATCGGCTTGTAAAAACAGACGGTATTGAACTCGGCTCCCAACTTGAATTGCTCCTGTTTTATCTACGTCACTTTGATGAATGTATGCAGAAGGCATTTGTTGAAATGGATTAAAGCTCAAGCCTGGTTCCATCAATACTGCGCCTGATACAGTAAACTCGGCATCGCCTATCGTGACGCTGTCACCTGACTTTACGCTTAGTTGAGTCATAATCCGCTCATCAAGCCAGAGTTGGTTCTCTTTAACGCGACCGGCTGGATTATTTTCAAGAACGAGCTCTCCCATTAAAGGGTAATTATCATCCACCGCCCTTACAGAAATAAGCTGCATACCATTATCGCTAAATGCCATAGTGGCAAAGCGTGTCATCGTCGAACGGTCAAGGCTTTCAGTCGAGGCTAACAACGTGTCCGGAATGGGATTAGCAGACACAAACACCGCATCTGCCGTTAATGCGTCCTTCCCCTGCTTGACGATCACCTGCTCCATTCGTTCTGCTAATGCAGAAAGCGCAAAGATACTCGCAATCACGAGAATAAGAGCAACGCTAATAGGCCAAAGATTCCCCTGCCTTATTTCGCCGAAACTCCAGCGTATCAAACTTTTATTCGACGAGTGCTGTGTTGTACTGTTTTGCTCTGTGGATGTTGCTTCACTTGATGATACTGCAGACATTATATCTCCTCCTTAAGCTCACCCGCCTCCATACGATAGATACGGTCACATCGGCTTGCTAGATGACCATCGTGTGTTACTAAAATCAGAGTTGTCCCGTGCTGTTCATTAAGATCGAATAGCAGCTCAATCACTTTGTCTGCGGTTTGATGGTCAAGATTGCCGGTAGGCTCGTCTGCGAACAACAGCTCAGGCTGTGTCATAAATGCACGCGCTAGCGCAACTCGCTGTTGTTCACCACCAGATAACTGGCTTGGTAAATGGTCGACACGTTTTTCCAATCCAACAGCAGCTAATAATTCCGCTGCTCTTGCTTCATCTTCGGCTTCACCACGTAAAAGACAAGGAAGTGTGACATTACGTAATGCACTCAAACTCGGGATTAACAGGAAACTTTGGAAAACAAAACCTAAAGAGTCAGCCCGAATTTTCGCGCGTGCTTCATCGTCCAGTTTTGATAATTCATGACCTAATAAAGTAATTTCGCCTGATGTCGGCGTATCAAGACCAGCTAGCAACGTCATCAATGTTGACTTACCTGCACCGGAAGTTCCGACGATGGCGATTTTTTCTCCTTTTCGGATGTCAACATTTACGTCTTTGAGGATTGTTAATTGTTCTTGATTAGTAGAGACTTGTTTAGAAACCAAATTGGCTTGAACAATAGGTGCATTAAGTACAGGTGTTTGCATGATTCGTATACTTTCCTTAGTTCTATTTTTTTGTTTTTCCGCTACTGCACATGCGAGCGAAAAGCTACTTGTCTTGGGTGATAGCTTGAGTGCAGGCTATCAGATGCCGATCGAAGAGAGTTGGCCTAGCTTACTCCCTGATGCGTTGTCAGAACATGGTCAAGATGTAACAGTTATTAATGCCAGCATTTCTGGCGATACAACCGGCAATGGCTTAGCACGGTTACCTCAGTTGCTAACTCAGCATAGCCCTGACATGGTACTTATTGAGTTAGGTGCCAACGATGGACTGAGAGGTTTCCCTCCTAAACTTATTACGTCGAATCTTTCAAAAATGATTACCATGATAAAAGATTCTGGTGCGGACGTTGTCATGATGCAAATTCGGGTTCCACCTAATTATGGTAAGCGCTATAGCGATATGTTTTACGATATCTACCCTAAGCTTGCACAGCATCAACAAGTTGCCTTGATGCCATTCTTCTTAGAGCATGTTGTCACCAAACCAGAGTGGATGATGGATGATGGCCTTCACCCAAAACCAGATGCACAACCTTGGATCGCTGATTTCGTTGCTCAAGAATTAATTAAACATCTCTAATTTTAATGGTCTAGCTCAATAAGTTTTACGTAACTTTACGTTAATCTATTTTCAATTCCACTCATCGAGGATAGATAACAACATGCGAATAGAACCGTTAATTCAAGGTGTTGTTGCTCGCTCTGCGCACCCCAAAGGGTGTCATGCATCTATTAAAGAGCAAATTGAATACGTAAAACGCGCCCCACAGATCAAAAAAGGCCCAAAACGGGTTTTGATTATTGGAGCCTCCTCTGGTTTCGGCCTAGCGGCACGAATCGCCTTAACGTTCGGTGGCGCTAACGCCGATACCATTGGCGTCTCATTTGAGCGTGGCCCTTCAGAGAAAGGGGTTGGGAGTGCGGGTTGGTATAACAACGTCTTTTTTAAGCAAGAAGCAAATCAAGCCGGGCGTACCGCAATAAATATTGTTGGTGATGCATTCTCTGGTTCGGTGCGCAATCAAGTGATTGAAGCCATTGAAACGTACTTTGAGGGTGAAGTTGACTTAGTCATCTATAGCTTGGCAACCGGTGTTCGACCTAAACCTGAATCTGATGAGTTTTGGCGCAGTGTCATTAAACCTATTGGTGAACCTGTCACTGGCGCTTCTATCATGCTGGAGAACGATAAGTGGACAGAAACCACCTTAACGCCTGCAACAGAAGAGGAAGCCAATGCCACCATTAAAGTAATGGGCGGCGAAGACTGGGAAAGCTGGATTGACACACTCATTAATAACGACTCTATCGCAAACGGCTGCAAAACCATCGCCTTTTCTTACATGGGCCCTGACATTACGCACCCAATTTATCTCGATGGTACGTTAGGTCGAGCGAAAATCGATTTACACCAAACCAGTCATTCATTAAACCTCAAACTCGCCAACTTTGACGGCGGTGCTTACGCAACCGTGTGTAAGGCGTTGGTGACGAAAGCCAGTGTATTCATACCTGCTCTAAGTCCTTACCTGTTAGCGCTTTATCGAGTGATGAAGGAAAAAGGTACTCACGAACGCTGTATTGAACAAATGCAGCGACTGTTTACTACGAAGTTATACGATCAAGAGAAAGTGCCAGTTGACGGTGAACGCTTGATTCGAATAGATGACTTGGAACTTGAACCGCAAGTTCAACAAGAAGTCCACGCTCTTTTAGAACAAATGAATGCTGATAACTTTAAAGAGATTGGTGATTACCAAGGTTTTAAAGATGAGTTTATGAAGATCAATGGCTTTAACTTTGAATATGTCGACTATTCGCAAGACATTTCTATTGAATCGTTAATGTCGCTTAAGCCTTGATGCTTGTTATCTGTTTCAAGGATGAGATATGTGACAACTATTCCTAGTCCTGAACACTTTTCAGGACTTTTTTTTGTTTCGAGCCCTAGCCACCCTATACTTAATTAAAAAGCGAGAACAAAATAGAGCAGTCTGCATTTTTAATTCACAGGAAGTGAAACCACGTAAAGGATGACCTATATGGGGAGATTGCAAACATTAGACTACGAAATCCCTGAGTCTATGCGAAGAAGTTGGCAGGAAATCGTCAACTTACTGGCTCAAATAACGCACGTACCCACCACATTAATTATGCGTATCCATCCAGATCGCATAGAAGTAAATACATCCAGCGAAACTATAGGTAATCCTTATCGTACTGGCGATACTGAGTTGCTTGGCAACGGTTTGTATTGTGAGCATGTCATAAAACACAAAAGTGAACTTATTGTCCCAAACGCGCTTGAAGATGAAGAGTGGCAAAATAACCCTGATATCAAACTAGGTATGATCTCTTATTGCGGCTTACCGCTATTCTGGCCAAATGGAGAGACGTTTGGAACTATTTGCATGCTTGATTTTAAGGAGAATGAATACTGCGACACTTACCGGCAATTGCTTGGGACTTTTAAAGATTCAATCGAAGCGCAGCTTTCCATCGTGCATCAGCAGCACAAACTTCAGCGTCTTAACAACGAACTCAAAAATAGAGTTGAGAATCGCACTACAGATTTGGCGCAGTTAAGTTATTCCCTAACGCAAGAGATTGATCGTCGCAGAGCCGCTGAAAAGCAGGTGAGCTACCAAAAAACACACGATCAAGGAACTGGATTCCTAAACCGAGCAGCACTCGAAAATATAGTCAGTGACACACTCAGAACGTTAGATCACAGTCAGCAATCATTAATCGTAATAAACATTGGTTTTAGCAATGCACGCAGTATCCAAACCCGTTATGGCTTTGAAGCTTTCGACGAAATATTGAAAGAGTTTCGGTATCGTCTTGGTAAGCGGGAGTCCAGACATTTTGTTACGGGGAGGCCTAGCTCCAATGATCTCGTATTGCTCGTTTGGGGCACAGACATCGATATAAAATTGCATCAGCTACTGAATGATATTACCGATATTGGTATGGGAAGTTTTTATGTAAAAGACACAGAGGTTCACCTAAACTCTTACATTGGTGTTGTACAAGCTCACCGAACCAGCAATGCTAAACAACTACTCCAGAACGCATGTTATGCCATGCTTTTGTGTAAAGAATCTGGCGAAGCGTATAGTTATTTCTGTGAAAGTCATTCAAATGAACTCAACAACCACAATCAACTGGAAAGCTACTTATTGCAAGCGGTAAGAAACGACGACCTAATGCTCTACTTTCAACCCAAAGTACACCCTCAAACCCACAAGTGGATTGGCGCAGAAGCGTTATTACGCTGGAGGCATCCAATACTTGGCGACGTATCCAACGAAGCATTAATACATATGGCTGAACAAAACGGGCTTATCTTTGAAGTTGGCTCTTTTGTTCTTCGAACCGCGATAGACAAAGCAAAACAATGGTCTGAGTTAATCGATAACTTCAAAATGGCCGTCAACGTTTCTCCCATTCAATTACAAAACGTAAATTTTGCAGAACAAGTGCAACACCTACTCGAGTCTTTTCATTTGCCAGCACACTTTCTCGAGCTCGAGGTGACCGAAAGCGCCTTAATTGCCGATGAGGTCGTAGCACGCACTACATTAAATAAACTGCACAAACTAGGCGTGACATTGTCACTTGACGATTTTGGTACAGGATATGCCTCGTTCAGCTATTTAAAGAAATATCCATTTGATGCCATCAAAATTGATAAAAGCTTCGTCCAGCAAATGGAAAAGTCGGACGATGACCGCGCGATAATTTGCTCTATCATACACATTGCGAAAAAACTGGAACTCCAAGTCGTGATCGAAGGCATTGAATCTCCCCAACAAGAACAGTTTCTCATTGGTGAGGGCTGTGATATCGGACAAGGTTTTCTTTATGGTAAACCTATGCCTTGTAATGAATTTGAGCAAAGTTTGTTTAATCAGCGCCTTTCTGGCGGGCAATACGCCTACTCTTCCTAAGCATTCTCTTTACTATGAGGGCGGTGGTTTCTATAATCGCCGCCCGCTTCTATTAAAAGGCCAATATCTTCATGGATCAGTTGACTGCCACGCTTAAGAAAATTGAAAAGCAGAACTACCGAGCTTATCAGCAAATCAAAGGTCAATACGACTTCACTGATTTCACTTTTTTTATCGATCATGTACAGGGTGACCCTTATGCATCGGCGTCACGTTTTCGTGCGACTCGCGCATGGTCTTTGACTGGTCTTGAGTGGCTAAGAGACGAGTCTCCTGCATTTCAAAGAGGTGCACGTGATTTTATTGCGCGTAGTTTTGAACAGTTTGCTAAACAAGAAAACTCAGTATCAATTTCACTGACAGGCCAAACTGTACTGGATAGCACCGCGGTGTTGTTTACTGAAGAAGGTATTGAACTGCGTTTTCGAGTTAACTTACCAGCCGAAGGTCGTTCAGTATTGGGGAAAAAAGCCAACAACATACTGACTTTCCACCTGCCTAAGTTTATCCGTCGAGCAACTTTAGAGCGTGAACTCGACAAAGCCGCTTTAATTAAGCACTGCCAAGTTGTTGAAGACCAAGATGCCCTGCGAGAACAGTTGGAGGCCAATAACTTAGTCGCGTTTGTCGCAAACGGCAGTATTCTTCCTCGAATTGCAGGTAATTGCGACCTTCCTATGAAAGAAGCCGTTGAGTTTAAAGCCCCTGAATCTCTACAAGTCACTTTACATGCGCCAAACAAGGGTCATGTCACAGGATTAGGAATTCCAAAAGGTATCACACTGATCGTAGGTGGCGGCTTCCACGGTAAATCTACCTTATTAAATGCAATAGAGCGTTCAATTTACGATCATATTCCAGGAGATGGTCGCGAATACATTGTTGCCGATAACAAGGCTATGAAGATTCGTGCCGAAGATGGCCGATGCGTACACCACTTGAACCTGTCGAACTACATCAACCATTTACCGATGGGTAAAGATACGGCGGACTTTTCTACTCAAGACGCATCAGGCTCAACGTCGCAAGCCGCTTGGCTTCAAGAGTCTATTGAAGCGGGTGCAAGCACATTATTGATTGATGAAGATACTTCTGCTACCAACTTCATGATTAGAGATGAGCGTATGCAGGCATTGGTGGCAAAAGGTGATGAACCAATTACTCCTCTCGTCGACCGCATTGGTCAATTACGAGATGATCTTGATATCTCTACCATTATCGTTATGGGTGGATCGGGCGACTACTTAGACGTTGCCGATACCGTCATTCAAATGCACGACTACCAAGCCGTTGATGTAACTGAAAAAGCGAAAGAAGTTATCGCTCAGCACCCTACTCAACGCCATAACGAGTCAGAAGAACGTTTACAGACCTTCCCACCTCGAGCACTGAACCGCGTTGCGTTGATGAATATTCTGACTGACGGCAAGTTCCGTGTGAATGCGAAAGGCAAAGAGTCACTTCGATTTGGTAAAGAGTTTACTGATCTTAGCGCTTTGGAACAGATAGAGTCAGCCGATGAAGTCAACACAATTGGCTGGTTATGGTTCCAAATTGCTCAACTTCCAGGTTGGTGTAATCATCCAGCGAAGGAAATTGAAGAAATGCTGTCTGGTGAGTGGCATGCCGCTCTTCCTAAGCAAGGCGACTTAGCCAAACCACGCACACTAGACGTTATGGCTGCCCTCAACCGCATGCGAAAATCTCAGTTTAAGTCATCATGCTAGTTTTGATACGCTGACAGAGACAGTTCAATCAAAAGGCAGTTATAGTTAGCTGCCTTCCTTTATCTTTATTCTTAGCGAATCATTCGTTTCTCAGTACATTCCACGCTTCACAAAGAACTCTAAATCTTTCTGCATTGCCATTTTCTCGATCAGGATGCCAACGAAGCGCGAGTTTTCGCCATTGTTTTCTAATTTCCGCAGGCGTAGCGTCAGTGTTAAGTTCAAATAGTGACAGTGCCTTTGTCTTATCTACGCTGGCTACTGACGAACCACCGATGAACTTTTGATAAGTTGTCCAAAATTCATTCAACAGTCGACGCACTTCATCTTCGTCCGCTTCGTAATTGCGCCAATCTAAGTAATACTCACGCAAAGGATCATGAATATCGATCTTATGCCTCAAAGCTTCCATCGAAGACATGAGCTGAATATCCATGGCTTCGACTTGAAGCCAACTATCCGGATACAGAGTGTCTTGCAGTTGATATAATGCATTCATGAGCAGGAAATTTCTTTTGAATAAATCCTTATCGGGAGAGTCGTCCAGCTTTGAAATATAACCTTGTTCACCCAACGAGCTTGCCAAGGTGTGCACTTTCCAATTAGAGGGCTGTTTTCTCAGAATTTCTAGCATTGGCCAAAGCAGCGGATTTTCTATTGCATGAGGCTCAATACTACTGACAGTACGTTGTCCTTCCATTCATCCTCTCTG
Source organism: Vibrio sp. Vb0937 (assembly GCF_033338855.1). NCBI lineage: Bacteria > Pseudomonadati > Pseudomonadota > Gammaproteobacteria > Vibrionales > Vibrionaceae > Vibrio > Vibrio sp. Vb0937. The sequence goes on from NZ_JAWOTK010000002.1 coordinate 224,893, forward strand.
ACACGAGTTTAGGGCCCCATTCTCGGCACAAAAAACATAGTTTCCATTTTGTAGCATAAATGCAAAAAGGCCGATAGTCATTCACCATCGGCCTTTGTAAGGAGATCACGTAAAGGTTAAATAACCCCTAGCTCACGTAAACGTTCCATAAGGTAGCTATGTGCAGTGTAGCGCTCAGATAACACCACTTCCGGCTTTGGATGCAGGAACAACGGTAATGAGATACGTGACTTTTCTTGACGGCCACCCGTAGGGTTGATTACACGGTGAGTCGTTGAAGGGAAATAACCACCTGACGCTTCTTGAAGCATATCACCAATGTTGATGATTAAGTTTCCGAAGTCACATGGTACATCGATCCAATCACCCTCTTTACTCTTTACTTGCAGTCCAGGCTCATTGGCAGCAGGCAAAACCGTTAGCAGGTTAATGTCTTCATGCGCAGCAGCGCGAATAGCGCCGGGCTCTTCTTCGCCTGTCATCGGTGGGTAGTGAAGCACGCGTAGTAATGTTTTGTCGCTGTTATTGATCATTTCTGACAACGCGATAGAGAACTTCTCTTGAACGTCCTTAGGTGCGTACGCTTCAACCCAACCTAATAGCTCTTGAGCAAATGCATTGGCACGCTCGTAGTACTCTAAGATTTCAGCTTTAAGCTGCTCTGGGATCTGCCCCCAAGGGTAAACATGAAAGTACTCTTTGATGTCTTTCACTTTGTGCCCTTTCGCCACTTCAGACACTGAAGGTGGGAAATAGCCATCTTGGGTGTCTACGTTAAAGTGAAAATCATTCTTTTGATCTGAACAGAAAAACTCATGCCAGTTTTTGTAAATTGACTCTACAAGCTCTTGTGGAATCGGGTGGTTTTTCAACACACCGAACCCCGTTTCGCGTAGAGAGGTAACGAACTGTTGAGCAGCATCGTCAGCAAGATAATCGACAGTTTCCAGTTTCATGGCTTTACTTCTTTTTTATTAGACTGAATCATGGATTCTATGGATGGGCATGTTGTAAATCAAACTTTAATGAAAACTGCACGCGCAAACGTTTTAATGTTGAGCAGCTTGCCAATAAATCAACATTTTCAGTGATCAAAAAACCCATTAAAATATCAATTGCACAGCGTTCAATTAAGTGCAATCATTAACACAATCTATGGAGTCCCACTGTAAGATAAATTGAAGGATCAAGTAACTCTATGAAAAGCACCTCGACACTCTTAGGATTAACGATTTTTTATGCCATCGTGTTTTTATTTTCTGCGTTGGAACCTAACTCACGCGCAGTTTGGTTTGCGGAGATTATCCCGGCGATTGGTATTCTTGTTGCTATTTGGGCGATTTCGATTCGCTATCAGTTCAGTAATACGGCTTACTTTTTAATGTTCATCTGGCTCTGTTTGCACACTATCGGTGCGAAATATACGTTCTCCGAAGTGCCGTTTGACTGGTTTAACGACATGATTGGTTCAGAGCGAAATAATTTTGATCGCGTTGCGCACTTTTCAATTGGCCTTTACGCATATCCGATCGCTGAATACTTGATAAACAAAAAACGGTTCAACAAAGCGTTCTCTTGCTGGTTTGCTTTGTTTGCTATCATGTCACTTGCTGCTGGCTATGAGATTATCGAATGGTGGTATGCGGAGTTGGCTGGTGGCGATGAGGGAATTGCCTTTCTGGGCTCGCAAGGTGACATATGGGACGCCCAGAAAGATATGTTGTGCGATACCGTTGGTGCAGTGTTGTCGTTATTCTTAATGTCGGCTCAACGTCGATTCTCTCAACCATTCTAAATAAGGGTTAAACCCATCAACAATTGGAACCTGTACGATTTGAGCGACCTCGTATTCGTGCAGGTTTTCTATTTTCTCTTCCACCAATTCATAAAGTTCTCGACGAGTTTTGATCACCAGCAACCATTCGTTGTCAGTACAAATCTCCCCTTTCCACACATAGTGACTTTCAATAGGCATTGTTTGAATACACGCGGCTAATTGTGCATCTAGCAAACCTTTAATGATCTGATCTCGATTTTTTTCGTTGCTGGTTGTGCTTAACACCATGCAGTAGTCATGTTTTATACTCATTTTCTAGCCCTTCATTATTTCATTGTCACTTTGCTGCCAATCATTTTGTAAGCAGGCGTTCCTCTCACTAGGGTATCTCTTGCAAATTCTTGCCCGCAACTGGGACAGATGCATGGGGTTTGTGTGAAATCGTCAACAATGCGTTCTTTGAAGCACTTGACCAGTGCGCCTTTTCCGCCTTTACGGTACTTGAATAGTTGAGTTTTACACTTTGAGCAATAGATATCGACGGTTTTCGTCGGCTGCTTCTTATTCGGTTTCGCCATGGTTACTTTCTATATCCGGTTTGACCCATACATTATTAAAATCAAACCAACCTAAGGCATTACACTTTGCATTTTGTAACGCACCGCTGTGGTCTTTATTCACGCCTAGCCAACAGTGAAACATAGGAATCACCTGACAGCTTTTTACTAACTGTCGTCCTAGCTCACGCGCAGGAAAGTCTGTGTGCATCCCAGCACGCCATTGATCGACAAGTTTAGCCCATTCACTAAAATCGTAACCTGAACTGAACTTCTCAATATCACTGTAATCCAGGAGCCAGCCCGCCAACGCGTCATTTCGGTTCGTTGCAATGCCCATAGCTTTCACCCAGATATCCACTTCCTCCGGTGCGGGCGGTTGAGAATCATAACGAATAAACTCAACCTCTATACCGTGCGGTTTTAAGAGTGTCTTGATGGCCTTGGCAACTACTGGAAACATCGGATGCTTTTTCTGATACGCTACGGAAATTACCTTATTAGCCTGTGGTACGCTGCCCGCTTCTGCTGGCCTAAGATCAATCCAACCGGGCTTAAGGCCAAAGGCTTGCAATACTCCCAGTTCCATCACTTTATCTTGTGGGACATGCGCGTAAATCTGGTGACTGTTGAGGGTTTGCGAGAGGAACTCTGCCCAACGTGGATCTTTTGCAATCCCAGTGTTTTTGTTTAGTAATAGGAATGTACAGCCAGGGTCCAGCTCGACTTCATCGGATGAACCTTGTTTATCCATCTTCGGCTTTGACAGGCTTGGATAAACCATTGAAGAATAGGCTTCATCGATTACCCACACCTCCACTTGGTCAAGTAAAGGGCGAAAACCAAAGTAGCCATCAAAAGCAGTCAAAATAAGACGCTTATCATCATTCATTTTAACTTGGAACGGCCCTGTCCCTATCGGTTGTCTATCAAAGCTTTCAGAACGCAAAGCACTCGGTAGCAAAATTTTTGCTTGCGACTCACTCAGAGCCAGAGGCAGGTAGCGATCAGGACGGACGAGCTCAATATCAACGGTCCACTCTTGTGGTGAAGACACCCGCTTTATGTGAGAAAACAAGTTCAAGCAATTTAACGCAAGCACACTTTCAAGAACACAACTGGTTGTTAACGGTTCACCATTATGAAAGCGTACTCCACGACGAAGATAAAAACGCCAATGAGTATCAGAAATTGCTTCCCACGTGTGGGCTAAATCTGGTTGAAGTTGTTCATTTTCATCAAGGCGAGTGAGTCCGCTAAAAATTTGTCTGGCGATGTGCTGTTCAGAACGCCGCATCGGTTTCTGCGGGTTTAACATCGACAATGGTCGATAATAAGGCAAACGCACGACCTGCTCGCCCTGTCGATGCTGAAGCCCTAAATAACCTTGGATAACCTGCGTCAATCGTGCCGCATCGTTATCAAGCGCATCTAGAGCCTGACCGATTTTCCCTTCATCGAGATAACGCCTGGCGAGGTTTTCGCTGACATCGCTTCGATTACGTTTAAAAACGAGTTTCGAAAGTTTTCCTCGACCCGCTGCCGGATGCCACTCAATCCAGCCCTCTTCTTCAAGTTTATTTAGAACAATACGAGCATTACGACGTGTACAAAACAACGCTTCGGTGATGTCTTCGAGCTGAACGTCCGTATCGTGACCGGAAAATTTTTCAAACAGTGTTTCGAACTGAACACGTAAACGAGGGCTACTCATAAAGAGGAAATTCTTATCTTGTTGTCGATAAGCTAAGTTTCCTCATTTTTACCAAAAAGTGCAAACATCACACTATAGATTATTGAATATCGATACCAATTTCTCGCGAAAGTTCAGCCAGTTGTTCCTCGTTGTCCAGCTTGATAGACCATTTGCACTCTGCTCCATGAGATAAAACAACGTTCGCTCCTCTACCCAGCAACTGAATTGCATCGGTTTGCGCTTGCAAGGTTACCATTGCACTGCCGGAGAGCTTAATCACTATTTCACGCTGGGTTGCAATGATTTTTCCTAATGAAAACTCAATCACCATCTTAGTTTATACCGACTTTGTTTTGTGTTGTTTCACAGCGATGGTCAAGCGACTGGTACACACTAAACGGCCTCGCTCATCAGTGATATCGATTTGCCACACTTGCGTTGAAATACCCAGATGAAGCGGTTTTGCCGTACCAATCACATGACCACTTCGCATGGCTCGCACATGGTTCGCGTTAATATCTAAACCGACGCAGTAGCTGCCCTCATCGACAGAGAAGTTTGCAGCCAATGAGCCTAATGTTTCTGCGAGCACGACTGATGCACCACCGTGAAGCATTCCTAAAGGTTGATGAGTAAAGCTGCATACGGGCATGGTTGCCGTAAGGGAGTCGTCAGTGAAATCTGTATATTTAATTTGTAGGTGCTCGATCAGGGTATTTTTTGACGTGGCATTCAGAATCTCTATGCTTACGGGCTTTTTCCATATACTCATTGTTTTACTCTTAGTTTCACAAACTGGTTTGTTAGGTTGTAACGATGTGCTAGGAAGCTAGCATAGACGCTACTTGGGCATAACTTCAAGACGTAACATCTCACCTTCTTTATTAAGCAGATGAATAACTTGATCCATGCATCATGTTACTATTTGGGTATATACTATTGCTTCAAAACAAAAAATTAAATGGAGCCTGTTATGAAGGTATGGATGAAAGCCTCTGCTCTTTTAACTATCGCGGGTTTAACAGCGTGTAGCGCATCACCGACGGGTCGCAACCAGATCCTGATGTTTTCAGATCAGGAAATGTCATCGCTTGGCGCTAAATCTTTCGAACAAATGAAGAAAGATATCCCAATCAGCAAAGATCGCAAAACGAATGCCTACGTTCAATGCGTTGCCAAACACATCACTGACACCATTCCCGCTCAATCTGGATTTAAAGACTGGGAAGTCGTTGTTTTTGATAGTGAACAAGTCAATGCGTTTGCTCTACCAGGTGGGAAGATCGGCGTGTATACCGGGCTTTTAGATGTCGCGAAAAACCAAGATCAGTTGGCAACAGTCATTGGTCACGAAGTCGCTCACGTCCTCGCTGACCACAGTAATGAACGTCTTTCACAAAGTCAGTTAGCAAATGCCGGGTTGTCTCTAGCAAACGTTGCCATTGGCGCTTCCGAGTACAAACAGTATCAACAAATGACGATGGCGGCACTTGGTGTCGGTGTCCAATACGGTGTTATTTTGCCATACGGTCGTACTCAGGAATCTGAGGCTGATATTGTCGGGCTGGAATTCATGGCAAAAGCAGGTTTCGACCCACGTCAAAGTGTCGATTTATGGAAAAATATGAGTGCTGCATCAGGTGGTTCTCAACCACCTGAATTCTTCTCAACCCACCCATCGCACAGTACGCGCATTAAAGATTTACAAGCAACCATAAATAAGCTGCCTGCGTATAACGCGAAAGCACCAAGATGTGGCTAATTCATTGCTACTTGCTACTATCGTCTACTACTTAAGCTTGCCAAATTAAAAAGCTCCCTAGGGAGCTTTTTAATGATTCTAATCAAGTGCCCAATATCTGTAACGGCAAACTTAACAAACTATCTCCGAGAGTGGCAAAATACCAGATGATAGAAACAAAACCTCCGACAGAGACCAAGTACCAAGCCAGTGAGAATAGCTGCCCATAACGGGTTAATGGCAATAAATGGCTTTGATGTCGAGCTCTCCATTCCATCACCACTTCCAACATTCCCATTAACAATAAAAACCCTAGCAACGTCAGACCGAAATAGTAACTGATAAAAATGCCTAATAAAGCGGTCGCAATACTGCCAACTAACCCGACCCAAGTATTCATTGAGAAGGTAATACTTTTGAGCACATGGCCACCATCTAATGGTAAAATAGGCAGCAGATTAAATAGGTTTAGCAAGGCGTTAAACACAGCAAGCCCAGCGAAGATCACCTCACCAGTCATCCAATAAAGCAAAGTAAAAACAATACTAAGTACTAAACCGAAAAATGGTCCCATGATTGAGATAACCACATCCTGCCAGCGCGTGTTTATCTTTTCGTCACTTAGCGCCAAACCACCTAGGAATGGAATCAAATAGATCCCTTTGGTCTTCATTCCAAAATACTTCATAGCTCTAATGTGACCATATTCATGGAAAACCAAGCAAGCGATCAACGCTAGCGCGAACTCGATGGAAAATAGCCAAGAATATGCAGCGAGACTTGCAGACGCTAACGCCACTTTAATAACTTTCGCACTTTTAAGTGCTTTCATCCCAAGAGATACGAGACCTATTATACTTAAACGCTTTTCGGATGGTGGCGTAACTTCTGGCACTTGGCGCTCGATGTCTTTTTCATTTCGACAACCTTCGTTGACGAGCTCACCGTTAATTGTGACCTTGTAACTCAATTCAAACGGTTGCCATGTTAAAGAACACTCTAAATGACAGTTCAGGATTTCCTCACCCGCAGAGAGCTTAAACTGGTGTAGACAAGTCTCTGCGGTATTGTCACTGGCATCGATTTGAGACACCAACGTATTATCCCAATATAACTGCTGCCACCCAGCCATCGATCCTTCGAGCCTTAGCGAACGACCTAAAAATTCAACATTCAGTAATTCCAATGCGGTTCCTATTGCGTCTATTGAATAACTACATAGCGAGCGCGAATTATGCCTGTGAAGTGAAGAAACAGCAAAGCGAGCTATCTCTTGATTTGATCGTTATTTAACTATAAAGCTCGCAAAACAATTCTGGTCGTACCATTCTCTTCAAAAATATAACGATAATACATGCCCTTACAAGCCATCGTTTGACCTATGCATCATATTTAAAACGCAAAATACGCTCAAACTTTGACAAGTTATTAAACATACAATTAACATTACATTTACATCACCGTTGTATTTCGCGTATTAACAATTGGTGTAAGTACCACACAACAATTACAAGGACTTCGGTCCAGCATTATGACACCCTAGGAGGGTCAAGGATGAACAAGAAGCACTGCTCTCTGCTTACAATTTCAATATTGTTTGCGTGTAATGCCCACTCAGCGGGCTTCCAGGTAGCTGAACATTCGGCATCTGGTCTTGGTCGAGCATTTTCAGGTGAAGGGGCTGTCGCAGATAATGCCAGCGTCCTTGCTCGTAACCCTGCAGCAATGACACTTTTCAAAGAAGCTCAATTTTCGGGCGCGTTATCTATCATCGACCCTGAAGTCGATGTGTACGACACTGTAAACAATGAACACGCGAAAGATGTCGCCCCTTTACAGATCGTGCCAGCAGGTTATTACATCAGCCCTATCAATGATAACTGGGCTTGGGGCATCGGTATGTTCACAACATACGGTGTTGCCACTGACTATCCAAATGATATTTCCGCAGGTGATATGGCGGGTGACACTTCCCTACTTTCAGTAAACATCAACCCTAATGTCGCTTACCGTATCAACGAGTCTTTCAGTGTCGGTGGTGGTATCAACCTAGTATACGCTGAAGCAGAGCTGACTCGCCACAAAGGCGCACTCGCCGGTATTTTAGGTGGTAATAAGTCCGATAACCTTGTCGGCATGGAAGGTGAAACTTTCGCTTGGGGTTGGAATGTCGGCGCTTTATTTGAGCTAAATGAAAACAACCGTTTTGGCTTTGGCTACCGCTCTAAGGTTGATCTAGATTTTGATGACGGTGAGTTTAGTAGTTACGACTCTGGTCGAGCTTCATCACCAAAAGTTGATGGCCGTTTAAAAATCTCTCTCCCTTCAATTATCGAATTATCGGCTTTCCATCAACTGAATGAACAATGGGCTGTACATTACGGCTGGCAACAAACCGACTGGAGCACATTTAAAGAACTAAAAGCGACCAGTAACGAATGTAATGACGGAGTATGTTTCTTTAAACCTGAGAAATATGAAGACAACAATCGCTACTCCATTGGTGCAACTTACATACTTAATACAGACTGGACATTCCGTGCAGGCTTTGCGTACGACGAACAAGCAGGTGAAGCGACATTGAGTATTCCTGACAGTGACCGTTTTTGGTACAGCGCGGGCCTAACTTACGCAATGAGTGAGAATTTAACTTTCGATGCAGGCTTTGCACTTGTTAAGAGTAAATCAGGCTCTTTCACTGAGACAAATGCTCTGGGTGAAGAGATTAAGTTTGACTCAGAAGGTACTGCTTACATCAGCGCGGTACAGATGAACTACACCTTCAAATAATGGGATTACGGAGTAAACCAATGAAACACACGTTTAAATTATCAATGCTTTGTTCTGCAATCCTTCTTGCTGGTTGTGGTGATGATACTTCCAGCTCTGGTACTTCCGACAAAGTTCAATTTGAAGATGAAGTCCAAGCATTGCTTGATCGCGAAACATCCATCAGTTTTACGCTTCAAGGAGCGAACGCAGATGTATCGGCACCATCTTACTTATTAATGGACACAAGCGATGGTACGCTTGGTCTGCCAACTGATGGCGATGATGCTTTAACCAACCCTAGAGCCTCGATGAATACGATGGATGGATGGTCAACGTCTATGCCAATCGTTCTTAACTTCAACGGCGATGGTTTTGCAACGGGCATGCTGTCGTCTGGTGTTAAAGTCATCAAGATTAACCAACGCTTAACCGAGTGGGACGGTAAATCTAACCCAATCGAAGAGGTACTCGTTCAGAATCAGGACTACGTAGTTCAAGCAAAAGGTAACTCTCTATACATCCAGTTCTTGGCTGCACTTGATGAGTCAAGCGAGTACATTTTTGCGGTTACACAAGATGTTACTGACGTGAATGGTGAGCCAATTGGTACATCAGCAAGTTATGCGACTGGTAAATCGAAAGAAATCGTTTATGAAACTGGCGACCTTGCTTCTGTTCAAGCAGTCACTCAGGCGGTTGAAGGCATTTTTGGTATCGCCAAAGTAAACCCTAACGACATCGTTTACTCCTCATGGTTCAGTACCCAGTCTGTAGGTGATACGTTAGCGGCAGTCAAAGGAGTAACCGCTACTGGTTTTTCTACCGGCGCAAACACACTAAATACCGTTTACAAAAATGACTCAAACGAAGGTTCAGTTGACTTATCAACGGCCTACACAATAACGCTCGGTGAAACCCAAGACTTTAGCACTGCGCTAGACTCTGACGATGACTTTAGTAAATACATTAGCGATCTAGACGCAGCTAAAACGGCAATTAAAGGCCTTTACATGCAATCAGGTGCCGATGTAAGCGTGACACAAGGTGTGGTAAGACTGCCTCATTACCTGGAAAAAGGCGCAAGCTGGAACATGCAACCAATGGTATCTGCGATGCCAAGCCTAGCGAAGCTAAGCGCAGCATTAGCGGATCCGAACGAGCAAGCAAACATGGTTCAGCAGCTATCAACAGGCGTTTTTGCAAATGATCCTGTTGATGTGACAAAGCTTGCTACAGATCCTACAGAGCAGCTAAAACTTGTTGGAGCTAAGCTTACTCTTACCGATGGTACCCAGCTTGATAGTGAGCGTATCATTACTCGCTACTCGCCTGTTCCCGTAGTGAAATCGGTTGAAGATGTCGAAGTACTGGTCTTCACACCTAAATCTGGCGTCGCGACAGACGTTGTGATTTATCAACACGGCATCACCTCAGCGAAAGAGAATGCGTACGCGTTCGCGTTCAATATGGTAAAAGCAGGTGTGGCAGTTATCGCTATTGACTTACCTATTCATGGTACGCGCAGCTTAGATGAACAACGTTCCGCAAATGCGAATGTACTGGCTTATCTAAATCTTTCCAACTTAGCCGTTGCGCGTGACAACCTACGTCAAAGTGTTCTGGATGTGTTAGGTTTGCGCGCTAGCTTGGTAGTATCTGCTCAAGGCGGTCTTTTAGCTGGAGGTCCTCTGCAAGGCTTCAACCCAATGACGGGTTCAAAAGTCAAAATGCTAGGTCATTCACTTGGCGGTATTGTCGCTACATCTGCCGTCGCAGCAGCAAACAATACATTGGGCAGCCCTACTGCGGATGCGCTGTACACCTTTAGTTCTGCATCAGTACAGAACTCTGGTGGACAAATTGGTAATTTGTTACTGGGTTCAGACAATTACGGCCCTCAGATCAAACATAACCTCGCTTATGCAGCATCAAAAGACTATGCGAATTATGCTGATGCATCATGTGCGGATCTAGAAGATAAAACATGTTACGAAGCATTTGAGGCTGCGGCAACGGAAGCTCAAGTAGCAGCGCTAGAAGCAGGTTTCTCACAATTTATCTATGCAGCACAGACTACACTAGACACTGTCGATCCGTTCACAAACGCTTCAGATTTAGTGGCATCTGGTTCGCTAACGACACCATTCTTTATGACAGAAGTGGATGGCGATAGCACAGTACCAAACAGCGTTCCAAATGCACCATTCGCGGGTACTGAACCGCTCGCTAATAAGCTAGGGTTGAAGACTGTGAACAGTACGGACACTACTGTGAATGCAACTGCGAGCTTTGTACAGTTTAATGCTACTGCATCGCACAGTACTTTTGCTTCGCCAAATGGCACTCTGTCTGATATTGATCATCATGTAGAGATGCAGATGGAAAACACTGACTTCTTGATGGATGACACACTAACAGGTGTCACTAACACTTCTGTTTTGAAGTAATCGCAACCCCCTTCCTACCAAAGCCCAGTTTCTACTGGGCTTTTTCATTTTAATTGTATTCAAACCCACTCATATTTCCTCTGCTATAGTTAAAACAATGTCTTTGCCTAACTCACTTGTTTAAAAGGAAAACTCTATGCGCGTATTGACTGTTATTGCCACTGTATTACTTCTTGCTGCATGCGGAAGTAGCCAATATCTGATGTCGACAAATGAAGGGAAAATTATTACCTCTTACGGTAAACCAGACCTGAACGAGGAAACGGGTATGTACGAGTATGAAGACATGGATGGTAAAGAAATGAGCATTTCAAAAGAGCAAATTGTCCAGATTGTCGAACGTTAACGACAGGCCCTCTGTAAATTAGAGGGCTATGTTCTAGCCACCCTCTCTCTACATTTCCCTCTTTTAGGCTTGTAATCGTTGTAGAAATTGACACAACCAATTCATAAGCCAAAACAATCAATAGTGTCTTTTATACTTCCGTATTATTTATTTAGCGAATATTTTACATCTTCACCTTAATCAGGTTGGAGTATTGTAAAATCTAGTCTTTAATTCGCTAACACCCTTTTATTTCTCAGGATAAAGTGGATAATACCGCCACAAAATAACATTACTAAGGTGAGTCCTTATGTCTATTGAAGCTACTCTGCTTGCGCGCTGCGAGTCAAAATGTGAACTGTGTTCTTCTGAATCTCAACTAACTGCATACGCTGTCCCACCTCACGGTAATGTGACGGTTGATACTGCCATCATGGTTTGTGATAAGTGTCTGGGTGAGATCGATGAGCCAAAAGACATTAACCACTGGCGTTGTCTAAACGAAAGCATGTGGAGCCAGGTTCCTGCTGTACAAGTGACTGCATGGCGCCAACTCACTCGCCTAAACACAGAAAGCTGGGCTCAAGATGCTCTTGACATGATGTACATGGAAGAAGAGCAAATGAACTGGGCAATGAAAGGGATGTCTGCTGACGATAAAACGGTTGACTGTAACGGCACTGAACTTAAGAAAGGTGACGATGTAACAGTAATTAAAGACCTACCAGTAAAAGGCACTAACCAAGTAATCAAACAAGGTACAGTGATTCGTGGTATTAGCCTTGGCGATGATCCAAAGCTAGTTTCGGGTAAGGCAAATGGTGGTCAGTCGATGTACGTGATCGCAGAATACTGCCGCAAGAAGTAATATCTCACTTCAGTCATGTCAAAACGGGGCACCAATGGTGCCCCGTTTTTCTATACAACACTTAATCTACTATTATGTCTACCTCCTCTAGAGTGTTTCTTTTCTAGGGCGTAGGTTGAGTAGGCATGTTTTACAAATAAAAAAATACCGGCTCATAGGCCGGTATTTCTTACACTATTTCAATATTAACGGTACATACCGATGTCTTTTTGAATATGTGCTGACAAGTCTTCTGCGTAGTAACTGCGTGGCGCAGTGTTATCTACAAATAGAATGTCCAGTAAGTGAGCAATCAGTCCTTTGAAGTTAACCGCGTAGGTTTTCTTATCCATAGAGGTTGGTAAAGCTACATTTGTCATTTGCATTGCTTGTGCCATGATTGCCTCTCTTTAAAAGCAGTAGTCTGTTTAGTTGGTTGTATATTAGTCAGTTTCTTATTGTTTAAGAAATGACAAATTTTACCCATTCAAATTAGAATTTCTAATAAAACAAACTCATTACAAAACTCAAAAATACAAATGAATAATAACGGCATAAATAATCACAATTGCTGTAATTACATTGAATAACTGAACATTACCTGCATAATCGCCCCTTAAGAAACAACATATATTTAACAATATTTTTCGTTATTTCTTTTGATTTTAGTGCTTACTTTATATTTTTTGATTAGTAATATTAACGCTAGTTTGACGCTTCGCTTTGTTTTTTAGGAGTGATGCCACCACTGCCGATGTCATCACAACAACTAAAAATGTGAGAGACCATGCTGTCGGAATCTCATATTCTGTTCCAACCAATAGCATTTTTACCCCGATAAACATCATGATTACTGATAATGCTGGTTTTAAGTATACAAACTTGTCTAACATTGCTTGAAGAACAAAGTACAGCGATCGCAAACCCAATAATGCAAATACGTTCGCGGCTAAGACTAAAAATGGCTCTCGCGTTACCGCGAATATAGCTGGTATAGAATCCAACGCAAACATAACGTCCATTACTGCAATGACACCAACAACGATCAGCATCGGTGTTGCCACCCACTTACCAGCTTGCTTTAAGGTTAAGTGATTTCCTTGGTAGTCATCTGTAACTGGCAATACCTTTCGAATCAACTGCTCCGGATATGGATTAACTTCTTCTGCTTCGCCTTTGTCGCGAGCTAGCTTAACACCTGTCCAAATAAGGAAAGCAGCAAATAAGTACAATACCCAGTGATACTGTGCAAGTAACTGAGCACCAACCGCAATCATGACAGCACGTAAAACTAGCGCACCTATCACCCCCCAAAGCAATGCTCTCGGACGCAAATGCTCCGGCACACTGTATTGTGCAAAGATGATGGCAAACACAAACAAGTTATCAACGCTTAACGACTTCTCTAGTAAGTAACCAGTTAAGAATGAAATCGTTGCTTTGTCGTTCGTATAAGCGCTATGTGGCGCGTAAAAGTCCCAGAATAAATAAATAGAACCTGCAAAAACAAAGGCAAGCAAGAACCAAAAAACACTCCAAACGATGGCTTTTTTCATCGTGATAACGCCACTACGTGTTTGATAGATATCAAGCGTAACAAGAACAAGGGTAAATAAACCAAAAGCACCATACATCGCTAATGATTCTTGAAGAGGCACCGATTGGCTCAATTGGGTGGTATTTTCGATAAGAGACATATTTCCTCCCATGGCGGAAGGACTTCGTTTGGTGACCTTCCGCAGACAATAACAACCAACAGCCACATAACGATTATGTGCTGCTAGTCAATGAATGCGTTGGTCTCGTTGAAGTGTTGACGTGAATGAACCACGTAACACCTTTACTTACCGGATAAGCTGATGCTTAACGAGATGACGATAAGTAAACTTGCGCTAACTACTCCCCAAACGCCGACATAATAACGCCGAGCGTCAGGCTTTCCAACAAAAAAGCCTTGTCTTATCGAAATAAAATTCTTATCAAAAATCAGGAAGCACTATAAAAAGAAAGAAATGGATTCAACCACCTGAACTTTAGTAAACAGACAAAAAGCAGCAAATGGCTCAAGACAAACTCTTCATTGGTTAGAGCCCTAACGGGGAAGATAGATACAAAAAAGGAGCATTACTGCTCCCTTTTGTAACATCCACATTCTTAGCAATTCAAAAGCCGCTTAGAGGCACAAAGTAGACCAGTGTTGACCAAATTGCGATCCAGGCAACCACTACTGCCGTATCTGCCCAATCTTTATTCCACATACTGCCACCCTCATCAACCCATGTAGTAAGTGGAGAGCAGCAAAATCAATACCAGTATCTATTATCGACGTCGCTTTGTGTAAAGTTTGTGACTTTGATTCAAACAGTTTGGCTCATCGGTCAGGAGTTCAATAAAACAATCAGCCATGGACAAACTGGTCACACGCCCTTCTCCTTTCATCTCCTGCAATGCGTCATACCCCTCTTTCCCTTTCATCGTATAGGCAGAAGAAGTCCCTCGATACCAAGCATCATCTTGAACACAAACCCATTGTTTGCCATCAAAAATCACTAATGATTGAACTCTTTCACCTTTTGGGGCATCTGCGTGGTACTCGAAGTTTAAATTGTAAGTGTACGGATAACTGCCAGATCCAGTGCCTTCTACGCCATTGTTGAGTGCATTATTTATCGCGCCTTCAAGTGCACGGCGAATAGCACTGCCTTTTACATCGTAAAAGCCGATAGGAACGGCAAAAGGCAACAGCCGTCCGGCAATGTCTGCCACTGTGATGTTGCCAGGGTTCAAAGAGGTTCGCACGCCACCCGCATTATGAATTGCAAATTGAACGTCATATCCACGTTTGTTTAAACAGTGCAGAAATGATCGGGCAACGGAGGAAGCCAACTCACTCTCACCAAATTCATCGGGAATTCTCACATGACGCTTTTTGGTGTCAACACTAGCAATGACTTGTGACTGTAACTGCCTGACCTGAGGAATATATTTATCGCTCAGGATCGCTTGAGTTTCCGGGTGTTTCTTACAAACCACGACATTCGGTTGACCATGGATGAAGTCGCACGCGGTTTCGAATACACCTTGGTCGAGCTGTTGGTTTAGCGTCGAGTCCCAAAAAATACGTCGACCAAGCAACAGTTCATTTTGTCCACTCAACATCGTTGCTTTACCGTGTTCATCAAACTCAATGACGCAGTGCCCCATTGTCAAAGCATGGAAACCCGCTTGCACCACATAGGTATCATTAATTTTGATACCGTAGGGATCGTCTTGTCCTAACCCTATTGATGAAAAATCACCTTGCAACCGGTGGCTGTGTCCACCAACAATTATACCAATACCTGCGACTTGCTCAGCTAACTCTAAATCACCTTCATAACCTAAGTGGCTCAGAAGAATAATATTTTTTATACCTGATGAATGGATTTGTTTTACGGTCGCCTTGGCGGTTTCAATTGCTGAGTGAAAAGGCGTGTCTGCATCAGGGTTTGCGATGTCGCTCATTTTATCTATGGATAATCCGAAAGTCGCGACCCGCTCACCATGGAATTCTTTAACAATGTATTGAGCGCTCTGTGTATCCGGTTGGTAACTATATACATCCTTGCAATCACTGATACGGTGAGGTTTTTTAAGTGATTCATTGGATAAATCCCAGTTGCCAGCAAGCAATGGGAACTGAGTACGTTGGCAAAACAATGCAACTGGCTCATTCCCCATATCTAATTCATGGTTACCTAACGCCATTGCATCAATCTTTAATGCGTTCAATAAGTCGGCATTGGCTTTGCCTTTAAATAGTGAGAAATACAGCGTGCCTTGGAAGCAATCTCCGGCATGGAGGAACAACATTCCATGACCTTGGCGCTGAGCATCATCTCTTAACTGCTCGACTCTGGTTGCGATACGAGAAAAGCCGCCAGCACTGACATAGGGTTCTAGCGTGAGTTCATTGTTTATCTTAAGCTTTAACTGTAATGACGTTGGTTCAAAGTAGGAATGTGTGTCATTGATGTGTGCCAGTTTGATTCTCACTGGCTTATGATTGTTATTCATCTTCATCTTCTCTTTTTTCATTCCTTATAATAATAAGAAGTGAATCATGACAGAATCATGAATTTTATGAAACTGCGATTTAGGATTTCATGTTTAAGTGATCACGATGCTGTCCCCCAGCTTTGAAAGCAAGCCTCGCTTGTAACGGTCTCTATTCAGTAAGAGGCTCTCGTAATTTTGTGAACTGAGCTTAACTCAAAAATTCCGAATTCATATATGCTTAGGAGTAGCAAAATAACTCTCGATAATTCAAATAATTGCAAGGAGGATTGAGATGAAACTAGAACGCATCGAAATCTCCGGGTTTAGAGGCATCAAACGCCTTTCACTCTCTTTTGACGAACTCACCACGCTTATCGGTGAAAACACGTGGGGCAAATCATCATTACTCGATGCCCTTTCCATCGCACTACCTGCCAATGGCTCATTGTATCAATTCAAACTGAAAGATTTTCACGTTGACTACTCAATTTCTCATCCACAAACACAACACTTACAGATCATTGTTTGTTTTAAAGCACAGGATAAAAACGAAGTAAAAGCGGGACGCTACAGACGCATAAAGCCTACATGGTGCACCAACGAAGAGGGTGAGCAAGTCATTTACTATCGTATTAGTGCGTCTCGCGATGAGCACGGCATTAATACAGAGTACGCGTTTTTGGATCATAACGGCAAACCCAAAAAACTTCACCACTCAGAGAAACTCGCTATTGAGTTAATGACACTTCATCCTGTAATCCGACTACGTGACTCCCGACGCTTCCCAGATTTAAACCATGTCAACGGCGATGGTAAAAATGCTCGGATTGAAAAACGAATCAACAACACCTGTCGACGCTTATTGGCTATGCCTGGCCATGTGAATAAAGGTGAGATTCGTAGTAGCCTCGACTCAATGCAAACGCTTGTTGAACACTATTTCGCGTTCAGAAGTGTCAGCAAAGGCAACCCACGCAAACCTCGTGATGGTCTTTTCTATACAAGCCCTTCCTCTGATAAAGGCTTGAGTCAGTTCTTGAAAGAAACCAATGACAAACAAAGCCGCTTGCTTTTAATGGGGTTACTCAATGCCTATCTTCAAGCTAAAGGCCCCACCGATTTAAGGCGCTGTGCGAGACCAATACTGATCATTGAAGATCCAGAAGGTCGACTGCATCCAACTCATCTAGCGAGAGCGTGGTCCTTATTGCAATTATTGCCAATGCAAAAGATATTAACCACCAACAGTGGCACGTTACTCGGTTCTGTTCCACTGTATTCAATTCGACGTTTAATTCGGCTATCAGACAGAACCATCGCTAAGAGTTTAAACTCAACAAAGTTTGGTCGAGATGAGTTGCGCCGAATTGGTTTCCATATTCGTTTTCATCGTTCAGGCGCATTATTTGCGCGGTGCTGGTTACTTGTTGAGGGCGAAACCGAAGTTTGGCTTTTTCATGAACTGGCTCGTCAATGCGGGTATGACTTGGCTGCCGAAGGGGTTCAAATCGTTGAGTTTGCTCAATCAGGTCTAAAATCACTCATCAAAGTAGCAAAAGAGTTTGGTATTGATTGGCATGTCGTTACCGATGGCGACCCAGCAGGGAAAAAGTACGCGCATGCAGTACGAGCACAGCTCGACCATGATCAGGAAAGGCATCGACTTACGGAATTACCCGACCGAGACATCGAGCACTTTCTGTACAACAATGGGTTTGAACTTTTCTTTAAGGACATCATCAAAGTTCCTCATGACCACCCTATCCCTGCTAAAAAAGTCGTAAATCGTGTTTTGAAAAAACATGCAAAACCGGACTTAGCTTTGGCTATTGTTTCTCATTGTGAAGAGAAAGGCATGGAGTGTATTCCTGTTCTTCTGCGCTGGACACTTAAACGCGTTGTTACCATGGCCAACGGCAATACATGAGTTAGACGTATTTTACACTCAGCGTATTGTCTTGTAATACAAAAAAAGCACACCAATTTGGTGTGCTTGTATCAAACATCATTAATTTTGATTAAGGGTATTGAGAGGGATAAAACTCAATACACAGTGGATACCAATAAGATCGGGGGTTCACTACTGTTGTGCTTGCTCAGCAAGCGAAGATGAAGTAGCGGTTGATTTCGTATGCAACCATAGCCCTGTCGCTTTCATTAGATAGCCAAACACACCACCTAGCAACAACGATGGAATAACAAGTTGCCAGTTTCCATCAGCCGCAAATGTTGCGCATGAACCAATAAAAGTACCAGGGATGTACGCGAGCCAAGCCTGTTTAGCTTGAATACACATGAAGAATGCCACAATAGCGGTAATCACATAGCCAATAATTTCCAACCCAACGTAAGTGGAACCGTGAATAATTACCATTGCCCAGAATACGCCTGTCATATTGGTGATTAAGCTGATGCCTAGTCCTTTCAATCCGCTCGTTGGCGCTGCAAAGTAGCTCGTGCAACCTAAAAAACCAGCCCAAGAAAGCAAACCTAAAGAGATGGCGATCCAACCCCATACGCCAGATAAAATTCCAGTAGTGATAGAAATAGCTAAAAGTGTCGTCATGGTAGTCATACCTACTCGGCTATTATCGTACCTATATGGTTCAATAACTGCCTTCATACATTGAAATCAAGGACACATGTTAGATACATCAGCTCAGCTTATCGGTGATATTGATCACAATAAGATATTATTATTTTCACAATTTACATTAAAAGTTTGACGCAACCGATAAATCAACAGATTTAGGGAATAAACCCAACTCATCTCGTAGGCATGTTTAATCAACCTTTAAAGAACTGAAGGCTTCCCTTTCATCATTCGCAGTCCCTCTCTTTTAATGCAGTCGACTAATGGGTTTTCTGCCATATCTGAACGCCATATAAATGAAAGCGTCCTTTCCATTTTTAACTCAGGTACATTTAATGCCACAAGATGACCTGCTTCTATATATCGCTCTACATCTAAATACGGTAAGCAAGTAAGGTACTGACCATTAGCAACTAAACTACGTAATACCGGAACATGTTCATATTCGCGCCACACATCCAAATCTTCAATAAGGTGGTGAATGGAACTATCAAATGTTTTTCGTGTGCCAGAGCCATGCTCTCTTAGTACCCACTTCGCTTGCTCTAACTGCGCAAGGCTAACAGACTGATTACGCGCAAAAGGATGATGAGAAGCTGCGACAACAGTAAGATGATCACGACACCATACTTCTTGGTGTAAACGGTTATCATCACAGCGCCCTTCAATAATCCCTAAGTCATACTTGTAATCTAATACCCCATCAATCACCCCTTTTGTACTTTGTACACCGAGAGAAATACGCATTTCTGGAAAGTCATTATCAATGATACTGATAAGGTCGGGAACTAAGTGCTCTGCTGGGGTTTGACTCGCTCCCATACGAATCTCACCACTCAATAAATGTTGCTCATAGAAGCCCATTTCAATCTGCAATGCGTCTTGTAGCAAGCGTTTTGCTTTTGGTCGTAACCACATCCCCCAATGGGTTAACGCCATTTGCTTGCCTTGCCTCTCAAACAACGGCCTGCCAAGCATCTTCTCTAATTGCGCAAGCGACATACTCGTCGCTGATTGTGTCAAAGCCAATTTTTCTGCGGCTTGGCTTACACTGCCGGTATCTGCAACTGCGTCGAAAACCGCTAATTGCTTAAGTGAGTAGCGCAAAGTGTCCTCCATTATTAGTGGGTATTTCCCAATCCCCACAATTGTTAAAGCATGCCCCAATAAGCAATAGAGTTCATTTTACCTGGCCCCGTAAAGTTATCAATTAATTTGATGAGGTTTCTAAATATTATCAATTTTACCTTACTAACCGTTCTCCCTATTCTGATTACGCGGTTCGGGAACACCGCAAGCCTCAATGGTTTTGAAACCGAAGTCATTGAGGCTCTTAATAAAAACAACAATTTCATTTTTGAGTTAATAACCAAGGATTTTTTATGCGATTACAAATTAAGGAGTCAATATGGCGGTGACCAGTTCTCAAAATCACCAGTATTTTTCTCCAAAAGAGATGATGGTTGAAGCGGAAAAATTTGCGTTAAGTAAGGCAAACAAAACCAGCAGTATGACATTAAGCCTCGCGATTATGGCCGGCGCGTTCATCGGGTTAGCATTCTTGTTTTACATCACGGTGACCACCGGCAGTACTGGCGCTGGTTGGGGCTTGAGCCGCCTAGCTGGTGGACTCGCATTTAGCATGGGATTGATCCTTATAGTGATCTGCGGTGGTGAATTATTTACCAGCTCCGTCCTATCCAGTATTTCTTGGGCCAATAAGCAAATCTCGTTCGGTAAGATGCTTTCGATCTGGGGCAAAGTTTACGTTGGTAACTTTATTGGTGCGATGTTCCTACTTGCGCTGGTTACTGCTGCTGGTCTTTATCAGATGGATAGCGGTCAATGGGGATTAAATGCGCTTAACATCGCACAACACAAACTTCACCACACTCTCATTCAAGCGTTTGCACTCGGCATTCTCTGTAACCTATTGGTCTGCCTAGCGATTTGGCTGACATTTAGTTCTGCAAATGCAATGACAAAAGCAGCAATGACAATTTTGCCTGTGGCAATGTTTGTCAGCAGCGGTTTTGAGCACTGTGTTGCGAACATGTTTATGGTTCCACTTGGTATTGTTATCGCGAATTTTGCACCTGAATCTTTTTGGGCATCTGTCGGTGTGCCCGCGTCACAATACACAGACCTAAACATTAGCCACTTTATTACCGCTAACTTAATTCCTGTCACGCTTGGCAACATCGTCGGCGGAGCGGTATTAGTTGGCCTTTCAAACTGGTGTATTTTTCGCCGACCAGAACTAAAAGCAGCGAATATTTCTTCTATCACTAAAACTACAACACTGTCGTCAGTTAAGGATTTCACTATGAAAAATGCCTCTTTTGTTAAAGACATTATGAACCAAAAACCAGTCACCATTCGTGCAGAAACGCCAATTGCAGCCGCGCTGGATGTGTTACTTGATAACAACGTAACTAGCGCACCTGTTGTAGACGTACAAAATCGATTAGTTGGCTTCTTCTCTGCTCACGATGTGATGGTAGAACTATGGTGTGAGGACTACATTCCGGTGAAAGACCAAAAAGTCGTCGACATCATGAGCCGAGATGTGGTCGCAATTGACGCTGGTGATCGCCTCGTTGATGTTGTGGAATTCCTATGTATCGATAAAGAGCAGTTGTACCCAGCGAGCAGTATGGGTATTGCCACTCGCTTGACGTCTTTGTCTCTCGAAGAACGCGCTAAAAGTATCAAAGTAAGTAAGCCACAAGTGCTTCCTGTGCTTGAAAATGGGCAGATGGTCGGGGTGGTTACTCGTACTGAAGTATTAAAAGCACTACGCCCGATTTTTGGTGAGCGTTTAAACTTAGTGGAAAAAAGTGAGTTAGAAACAGCGTAATTCGCTAAACATTTACAACGTTTATTGGCTTTCAATCGCTATCACTGACGGGTTTATCGATGTTAGTGATGTGATTAAGATAATAAAAAAGCGCTCTTCAAGTGAAGAGCGCTTTTAGTGTATCTAAAAGGAACTAATTACTTCTTAATACCTTCGATATGAAGTTCCATATCGACGTAGCTTGAAGCACCCATTACTGGGATGTCAAAGTCAGCAAGCTCTAGGCGAGTGTTGCCAACAAAGCCAGCGCGCTCGCCGCCCCATGGGTCACTGCCAGCACCAACGAATTCAGCCTCAATAGTAATAGGCTTAGTAACACCGTGTAGCGTTAGATCACCAGTTACATCTAGTTTGCCATTGCCTTTATCAACCACTTTTGTGCTCGTAAAGGTTGCTTCACTGTATTTACCAGCATCGATGAAGTCACCACTACGAATGTGTTTGTCACGTTCAGCATGGTTTGAATCTAGGCTGGTTGTATCAACAACAACATTTACTTTTGAGTCAGCAATGTTGTTTTCATCAAAAGAAAAGTCACCAGAAAATGTATTGAAACGACCTTTGATGAAACTGTAACCCAAGTGGCTAACTTTAAAGTTGATTGAAGCGTGAGCACCTTTGGTATCGATGACATAATCTGCAGCTTGCGCACCAAATGGCAGTGCCATAGCGATAGCTAATCCTGTAGCGAAAAGTGACTTTTTCATTTTGAAGCTCCTAACATTTTTCTTAATGTGTTGTCTTTATCGATAAAGTGGTGTTTTAGTGCAGCAATAGCATGTAAGCCTGCAATCAGGATGACTGCCCAAGCTGCATAGAAGTGAATCTCACCTGCAATATCTGATTGGCCTGGGAATAACTCTCCCGCTCCTGGCACGGTGAACCAATTAAACACTTCGATGCCGCGTCCATCAGACGTTGAAATGAGGTAACCTGAAACAAAGATGGTGATCAATAGTAGGTACATGACACCATGCGCTGCTTTAGCAGCAAGCACTTCGTAACGTTTGCCTTCTACCTTTGGTGACGCCGTCACATGTTTCCATACGATGCGTGCCAAAGTTAAAATAGCGAGTAAAATACCGACAGAGCGATGGTAATGCGGCGCAGTTCGATACCATTCGCTGTAATAGCTAAGGTCGACCATCCACAAACCCACTGCAAATAGACCAATAATGCACAGCGCTGATAACCAATGCATCACGCGTGCAGTAAGGTTGTAATTCTTTACCAGTGTATCCATCTCAAGTTCCTAGATATATTCCTAAGTTAATGCTGAGCAAGAAACACTACATTAACCTATTTACGTCATATGAAACAGATTATTTACCATCATTTACATCTAGCCAATGGTACCGTATCTATCAAGTTGTTCGAATTTTTTGAAGGAACTTTAAATCGTTTGTAAAACTGAAACTTACAGCTTAACTTCTTGTTCTATCTCATACAGCTCTTCGGAAACTTCTAACATTCTGCGTTCAACCAGTAACTTAGCATCTTCAACACCCTTGTTATAATAAATTGGTCCTAGTTTTTCTGTAATAAAATCAATTAGAAACTCACTATCGAACTGTCCAATTTCAACATCTAGCTCGTCTTGCATGTAATCTTGAATGGCGGTGGCCAACGCCTCTTTTTGTGCGCGTTCTAGCTTTATCATTTTTTCCCTTTCAAATTTTTGTTCAACTTCTGCTTCTTTCGTGTTGCTCTATTAAAGATTAGACACGGTCATTTGTGAGAAATTTGGTGTTTAGATCAAGAAGTTGCCGAAGTAAATTAGTCTATTCTCAAAAGACTATGCTAACCTTTTGCAGTTCGTTTTGTAATTATTAAGGGATATTCTTTGCTACTCGACCTAGTTATTCAAAGTGTTAATGATTTTCAAGACGACTGTCTTAAGCTGTGTGAAAAGCATTACCCTGCGGTGCATAACCAAGGCATGAGTGAGCATCATCTTGGTCTCGCGTTTTCAAGAAGGATGGAACATACTTTTCGTCACTTTGGATACAACTGCGTGATAAAGCCAATCGAAGTGTTGGATTCTCCAGACCTTCCCCATCACTATCGAATTTCATCCGACATCGGCACTGTCTGGGTTCTGAGTCACCATATGGTCAGTGCCGGAAAATCTTGCCGGGAAAACTTACTCTCATCAATTACGGAATGGCAGAGTGAATATGGCTATGCCTTACAGCCTAATGACCTACTCTTTTTGGTTTGTGATCATTGGATAAGTCGCAGCAAAACGAGCCGAGAATTGCTTCATTGGTGGATGGGGGAACTACCCGATCAGATCAACGAATACACAGAACAAGGAATCACACTGTACACCAGCGAGTCGCAACTCACGCAATCGTTGGACACTCGATTCGGTATTAGCCCTTGTTACATTAAGTTTGGGCATCCTTTACGGCGTTCGAACAAACAGCAGTTAGTCAGAAAATATTTGCAGTTGTATGCCGTACTGCAATGGTAGCATCAAATTGAAGTGCTGAGATTATCAATTATTTCATCAATTTGTTTGATGTCACTCGACAAACCTACCCATCCATTACCATCGTTCTTGCTTGAGTTAATGAGCACACTTAGATTCATTGCCAATGAAATAGAAAAATTAGCGCGATAACGCTGATGTTGAGACATTGATTTAGGTTGTGGTAACAATGATGAGCATCTCGCAACTACTTAGTTGCATCCGGAAACAAGCCGACGGGCAGTATATTGCGAAATACGCGAACTTCACTCTCCGCAGTGTCTTTCAACCCATATATAAGAACGATATTTCCATCGTTGGCCTTGAAGCACTGGTAAGAATTAGCAATGCCAATGGCAACATGGTTAGGCCAGATCAGTTTTTCCAATCCAAAGCGACTCCCACTCAAGATTTGCTCAATGTTGAACGCTTAAGTCGCCTAATCCATATCAAAAATTTCTCTCAGTCTCGCTTTCACACAAAACAATTGTTTCTCAATGTATTACCGGTAGCGGCAGAGATACTAGTCAAAGACATCACGTATAACCGACTGCTAAAACAAACCATTTATGAATCGCATTTGATGAATGAACAAATCGTCATGGAGTTACTTGAATTGAAGGTGGAGGATGAACTCTCTTTGTCTCAAGCTGCTCGGGAGTTAAGTCTTGAAGGATTTAAATTAGCGATTGACGATTATGGCGTCAATGCATCGACAACTGAGCGAGTGAGAAGCGTTTGCCCAGATATAATCAAGATGGATCGCTCTTTATTGCTAAGGTATGAAAACGGTGATTTTAAAGCGCTTAACGATGCATTATCACTCGCAAAAGCGTTATGCTCTAAAACCGTTATCGAAGGAATTGAAACCGAGCATCAACTTCGCTTAATGAAAAAGCTCGGTTTCGATATGTATCAAGGGTACCTACTTGCTATCCCCCAAACGTTAGACGCCTATGAAGAGGCAAAAACAGCCTGACTATGTAAGAACAAAAGTTTGCGCGGTTTAGCGAGAGCTACGTGATTTACCACGATTCTTATGAATCGCCAATTTTGCTTTTAGCTTACGCTTCTCAGATGAACGACTACGACGACGCCCACCCCCATTTTGTTCAGGCTCAACTTCTTCTACAAGACTTGGTTCGAAACCTGCCAGCCATTCTTGGGGTAAGCGTTGATCAAGCAGATTCTCGATAGCTTGCAACAAGTACTCCTCATCTCTACTCATCAAAGAAACCGCCAAACCTGACTTTCCTGCTCTTCCAGTGCGGCCAATTCGATGGACATAATCTTCTGCTTTGAATGGCATATCAAAGTTCACGACTTGTTCTAGCTCTTGAATGTCTAACCCTCGTGCTGCCACATCGGTTGCAATCAAAGCACGTACCTTACCTTGTTTAAATTCATCCAAAGCTCTTTGGCGGGCACCTTGTGATTTATCGCCGTTGATAGAAACCGCTTTGATGCCATCTAACTTGAGCTCTTTCGCTAACTCATCACTGCCTTGCTTCGTTTTTGTAAATACAAGCACTTGCTGCCAATTCCGCGAGCCAATTAAGTACGCTAGCAATTCACGTTTCCGTTTTTTATCCACTGGATAAACCATTTGTGTTACCGTTTCAGCAGTCGTATTTGCTGGTGAAACTTCGACTTCAACTGGCGATTCCATGAGTTTATACGCTATAGTTTTGATTCGCTTCTCAAATGTCGCAGAGAACAATAGGATCTGTTTCTCAGCAGGCAAACGTCGGAAGATGCGCTGCAAGTCAGGCCAAAATCCCATATCTAACATACGGTCGGCTTCGTCTAACACGAGCATACCGGTTTTAGAGATGTTTACGTTACCATTAAACAGGTGATCCAAAAGGCGGCCTGGCGTGGCAATCAAAATATCAGCGCCCTCTTCTAACTTTCTCTTTTGTACGCCAATGCTTGTACCACCATAAACACACACAATGCGAAGTTCTGTTTCTGCCGAGTACTGATTCAAATTATCAAATACCTGCTGTGCAAGCTCGCGTGTTGGAACCAAAATCAATGCTTGAGGTGTGCCGTTAAGTTTCTTTTGCTGAACGGTTTGTATGATAGGTAAACCAAACGCAGCCGTTTTTCCCGTACCAGTTTGTGCAGCAGCAAGTAAGTTTTTTCCTGCAAGGACGTGTGGAATTGACTTTTCTTGCACTGGTGTTGGCGTCACGATATTTAGATTGCCTAGCGTCTCGATTAGCTTTTGTTCGATGCCTAAATCAGCAAAATTAACAGACATGTGTAACCTCATTATTTTTGGAGCGCAGAGTTTACCAGAGCCCCTAAAGCCATACTACTTTTCTATCTCATTGAGTTGAGTCATTAAGCTGTTGCTGAAAATCATACGACTGGCGCAAAACATCTCGATAAAGTGACGAGAACTTCTCTTCTAATTCGGTGTAATCACTTTCAATCACTTTAAATGTTGTGGTTAAGTCTGCCATCCTAGGACTTCTTTGCGACATCCGATGTAGTGCAAATTCTATATTGTCTAGATCTTGATAGGATTGAAGCCATCGGCCATGCCACATTCTGCTGTGGAGCACCAAAAAACGTGGCGGCAAATGTTCATGAACCTCTCGGTTTACTCTCTCGTATGCCGTTTGTACAAAGTGTTCGAGAGGCACGGAATGAAAGTCGTTCCAGTGTTTTGCGAGGCAATGATCCCAAAACATATCCAAAGCGATAGGTGCAAAACGTCTCGCAACACCAGTGAAATGAGGCTTACATTCGTTGACGATTGGATGATGGTCAGTAATACGGTCAACAAATCTATGTAATCTGATGCCATTTGAGATATCGCGATCATACAGCTTGCTTGGATCTCCTTTTACGAAGTCTCCAAGCAAGTTTCCCAATAAATGGCTGTTACTGTGTTCTGCGATATGCAGGTGGGCTAGAAAGTTCATTCGACGCCAGTTTTGGCCTCTAGGGCTTGGTGTGACATGAACCTAGTATAACGTCAATTACGACGAGATGAGAGTGTTCCGCTATTCGGCTTCGTTGTCTGAGCCAACGTATTCCGACAAGATAATGCCAATTTCAAGCGCATCTAGCAGCTCTAGGCTCTCATCGTTTTGGTATTGGTCGCTCATTGTGACCTCCTTTATTTTAAGCTCTCTTGCTTTTACTTGCTGACGGCCTGACTCTTGCCATATCCACATCAGCAACTCCTTTTTATAGTCTTTATATGACACATTCATGACAGCGAGAAGTAAAGATTTAAAAACCTATGAGCATAATCAAAAGTAAACGATTGCAATTAGGTTTCATATCCGCTTAACACTTTAGAGAAATGACTCTTTTATCAACATTCATGTCAATTTAAAGATATAACATACTGTTATAGGCGTCCTTAGATCTCATTTCTTAAACTAAATTTAGTATTCGTTACATATTTTGCTGATTAACTTCGCATATTTTGTTTCGATATAGCAATAGATTTGGTCAATATCTTTTATCTCTAATGGAGCTTTAAATGAGAGAAGTTGAGTTTAGAACGATAGACAGGCTGTTTATCAAGATGTCTATCAACGACAAAATGTGGGTTATATTCCTACTATTTTTAGTAGCCCTCACTTCAGTGGCTGGAAGCCGCTACTTCAATGAAATACAACAATTTGAGCAGCAAGCCATCTCGGCGAGCGAAGCGAAGCTTTCTGGTATCGTTGATGCTCAATCAAACCGCGCTACAGAAATTGACGGCGTATCGAAATCGAACCGCGTAAGCGAGAGTTCTTTTGTCGATGGGTCTGTGACCGCTTATGCCAAGTTGCATTCTGGAGAAGTGATTAAGCTGACTCAAAATGTGTCCACACAATACGAATCGGTAAAATCATCAGCTCTATCGTCACTATTACTCAGCTTCTTATGGGTTATTCCTTTTGCCCTATTCTCTTACTGGGTGGCAACGTTTATCGGAGGAGCTCTGTGGGTTTTATATACAACAACCGAAAAAATTGGTGACGGTGACTTAACCTCTCGTCTTGGTTTCCATCCAGGTCGAGATGAATTCGGTACCATCGGCTGTGCGCTAGACAAGTCTATGGATACCTTAAGTGAACTGGTTAATAGTGTTAAAAATAATGCAACGATGTTGAGCGAGACATCTTCTGCATTCGAAAAAGATATGCAGTTGAGTGAAACCCAGATATCTCATCAATATCAAACGCTTGATTCAGTCGCGACGGCAATGGAAGAAATGACAGCCTCTGCAAAGGAGGTATCAAGTATTTCTCAACAAGCAACGACGCAGTCAGACCAAGATGCCCAGAAGATCGAACTAAGCAGAAGCCGTGTACAAAACGTGATTGGCGAGATAGAGACGTTATCTAGCTATATTGAACAAGCCTCTACGTCAGTAACCAATTTAAACGAGAATACGACGCAGATTAATGACGTGATCACAACGATTAACGCCATTTCAGAACAAACTAATCTGTTGGCGCTAAACGCAGCAATCGAAGCAGCCCGTGCTGGTGAACAAGGTCGTGGATTTGCAGTGGTTGCCGATGAAGTACGTACATTAGCAAGCAGAACTCAACAGGCAACAGTAGAGATCCAAGCCATGATTGAGAAGCTTCAAATTGAGAGCCAGAACATTGCTTCAATCACCAACCGAACCGTTCAGCAAGCTCAAACCAGCAGCCAGCTTATTGATGAAATCGGCCATGATGTTACCTCTATTGCCGAGTCAGCACGCTCATTAATGGACATGAGCATTCAGATTTCCACATCTGCTGAAGAACAAAGCGCAGTTGCTAACGATATTGCATCGGAACTTTCAGAAATTCGTAGTCAATCAAGCACAATCAGAGAAGTGGCGGAGCAATCTACCGCTGGCGTCGCTAATCTCACGCAAGCCTCCGTTTCTCTTGGTGAGATATTACAACGCTACCGCACCGCATAACGTTGTGGAACTTATGATCAACAAGGGCTCCTTAAGGAGCCCTTTTCATTAAGCCGTGTTCAACTATTACCTTCGATATTTTCTACGACATCCAAGTGGATATTTGAAGTGAATCTCAAGTTCTCGCTGTACCGGATGAAATAATGTTCTTAAACAAAGCGTTCCGCTATGCTTGATCTTGCCAATTCCAATTTGCTGCTGGAAAACAATATGAATAATTACAAAGACACAAAAGACATAGAGAACCTGAATTGCCCACTCTGCCAAGGAGATGAATATCTCATTTCATCGGATGGCGAGAAATTCACATGCGCTGCTTGCGGATTTCATACAAAAAACTTCTCATCTATCCAATGTCTACATCAAACGCCTTACCTACAGTCTAAACTTAAGCACATCCACAGCTTAAGTCCGGTTTGCCATTAATAGGTCAAACAGAGCAGCCACACAGCTGCTCTTTTAATTCATCTAAATGATGGATGCGAATTACACGCTCGTCATCAACACGATTGATAGCTTCACCATTAAATAACTGCACCGTTTTGATACCGGCGTTTAGTCCCGCCTCAACTCCTTTAGGAGTGTCATCAATATAAAGACAGTCACTTGGTAAAAAGCCCATGCTCATAGCACTGTACATGATTAAATCGGGCTCAGGCTTCCAACTATTCGCATCGAATGCCGAGAACACTTTCCCTCGGAAAGCATCGAGTAAACCGGTTAACTCCAAAGCGTATTCAATTTTATCTTTAGGTCCATTAGACGCCACACAATATTCGATATTATGCGAATCCAAAAACTGAATTAATCGTTTTGCGCCATCCATCGGCTGTAAGTGACGCACAAAAAGAGACTGGACTTCTTCTCGGTATTGCGGCTCTAAAACATCAATTGGGACTTTGATATCTTTCAATTCTTTAGTATCTAAAAGGATGTCTGCGAGCTTTCCTCCTTTAAAGTGAGAAACGCACTCTTCCATCGTTAACTCAGCCCCATGCTGGTTAAATACATTGACGAGCGCTTGGCAACACAGTCTTTCGCTGTCGACCAACGTACCATCACAGTCAAATATCACGCACTTAATATTGGTAATTGCCATAGCCATCTCCAGACGTCTTAAAGGCTCAAGCCCAAGCTGATTTTAAGAATGTTTGGATTAATCTTATTTGAGTTTGGGATTGTTGAAACGACGAGCTTGGCATTTCATGGAAATAGAAGGGAGCAATTACAGTTTTTCTAAGCAAGATCACCCAACGTCATCTTGCTTTACTTTTTATGCACATTGATGTGTAAGTTAGTTTTCGATAACCACTGAGTCTAACAGTTTTTGCTCGGTGCTTAGTCTTTTAGCCAGATCAGCCACAAACGAGCTTTTGTATTTTGATTCAGAAACAGCAACATCAGAGATGAGTGTATTTCCTTCGAGATGGCTAACAATAGCAGCACCAATTGGGACTCCAGATTTAAAACCAACATATAATTCAAAATCTGGCGTGAGGATAATCTGTGTCAGATATTCAATGATCATATCTTTATCATACTGCTGTTTCCAGCGCTGAGATTGCAAGATAGAGAACATAATGGTCAGTCGATGAAAATCGACCAGAAAAATATCGTCGGGGTTAAATTCAGAGTCACTTTCCAGTAGTGTGTCTTTGTCGACTACTTGATACGTTGCTTTTTCTAGCGTTTTGAAATAGACATCGCGCCCTTTCAAACTCTCTGGTGTCGGAAATTCAACTTCGACCAGATCATACAGCCATGTATTTTTACGCTCGATACTGGCTAACTGTTGTTCATTCATCTTGATACCTTCGTTTAGAGCAGTACATTAGCATGAAGCCCGCAACAAACCTAGCGCACATAGACCTTTCCGTGGCTAAATTTTGTTTTAGGTGCAAACCTCTGATAGATTTCATCAATATCTTTCCTAGTTAAGGACAAAAATAATGAAAAAGATGCTGTTAAGTGCATTGCTTGCTACTACTCTAGTTGGTTGTTCAGATAACGATGTTGCTGACGTGGGGCTCGGTTGGTTTACTTTGAAAGACATCAAAGTCGGTGAGTTGAAAGACGAGGTGGTAACAGGTGTCACATGTCACATCGCCTCTATCGAAGCGGATTTCAGCTTAGCAGATCCAAGTGATAGCTCAATATCATGTCGTCAGACTGGCGAAATCACACCGGAAATGATTGCAAAAATAGATAAGAGTAAGTCCGGTGAAATTGTATTTAAGAAGTCAAAAAGCATTTTCTTCAAAACAATGAAGGTTCGCCGTATTTATGATGCCGATAACCAAACCTTACTCTACTTGTCTTATACAACAAAAGAGACCGATGGTAGTTTTAAGCATAGCCTTTCGACAGTCCCACTTTGGGGTACCAAGGCTTACGTTGAGCCAACTGAAGTGAAAAAGTAACGCGGGTAAATTTAGTTAGCGCGGAGCAGGCTCTTTCCGGGCGCTGCTGAGCAACAAGTTTAAAAAACAACCCATTGCAATACGACAAGCGTCATAAATTGCAGCTGCTTTGGTTGCTATTTACTCAGCTCGCTGATTTTTTCAGCGAGCAGACTTCTTTGTAATAAATCGCCACGATTTTCATTTTTTTGTGATACAATCCCGCCTCTTTTTTTTCTCACTCAAGAACAAGCATGAAGTTTCCTGGTCAGCGTAAATCTAAACACTACTTCCCAACTCACGCTCGAGATCCATTAGTAAACCAAATCCGACAGGCACCTAAGCTATATCGCCCAACTATTGTTGGTGTCGGTCAAACCATTGTAGATATCGAAGCACGTGTAGATGACGCGTTTTTAGAGAAATACAACCTGAGTAAAGGACATTCGCTCGTTCTTGAAGAAAGCAAAGCAGATGCACTTTACGAAGAACTGGTTGAGCAAGGCCTGATCACACACCAATACCCAGGTGACACGATTGGCAATACTCTTCACAACTACTCAGTTTTAGCCGATAGCAAATCCGTTTTGCTCGGTGTGATGTCTAAGAACATTCAAGTCGGTTCTTTTGCTTACCGCTACCTTTGCCGTACGTCTTCACGCATGAACCTTAACCATTTACAAACGGTAGATGGCCCTATTGGTCGCTGCTACACCCTAATTTCTCAAGACGGTGAGCGTACATTTGCTATCAACGAAGGTCATATGAATCAACTACTTCCGGAAAGCATTCCTGAAGAGATCTTTGAGAAAGCATCAGCCCTGGTTGTTTCTTCTTACCTAATGCGTGGTAAAGAAGAAGATCCAATGCCTAAAGCGGTACAAAGAGCGATCGACTTTGCTAAGAAGCACGATGTCCCTGTTGTACTTACGTTAGGGACAAAGTACGTTATCGAAGGTAACGCACAGTGGTGGCAAGAATACATTCGCGAAAACATTTCTGTTGTCGCTATGAATGAAGAAGAAGGTGCGGCGCTAACAGGTGAAACAGAGCCGCTAGCTGCTGCTGATAAAGCACTTGAATGGGTTGATCTCGTACTGTGTACGGCAGGACCAAATGGTCTGTACATGGCTGGTTACACCGACGAGAAAGTAAAACGAGAAACCACACACGACATCCTTGAAAGCTCCCTCGAAGCCTTTAACCAGTACGAGTTTAGTCGTGCGATGCGTAAAGAAGACTGTCAAAACCCAATGAAGGTCTACTCTCACATCGGCCCTTACCTTGGTGGACCATTAGAGATTAAGAACACTAATGGTGCAGGTGATGCAGCCCTTTCAGCCTTACTGCATGACATGGCAGCAAACTCTTTCCACCAAAAAGAAGTGCCTAACTCAGAAAAGCACGAAGTACGATGCTTAACCTACTCCTCGCTTTCTCAGATCTGTAAATACGCAAACCGAGTAAGCTATGAAGTGTTGACGCAGCACTCTCCTCGCCTATCGCGAGCGCTTCCTGAACGAGAAGATAGCTTAGAAGAGACTTATTGGGATCGTTAAAACGACAGCTTTAAAGCTAAAAATATATCAAGGTCACCATTTGGTGGCCTTTTTGTTTTTATCTAGCACTATAACGAGTAGATTTCGTTAGTATGTCGCACAATACGAAGCAGTAAACTCTTTACAAGCCTAACCGAAACAGTACCATCACCAAGCAGACCTTTGCCTCACAATAATACTCGTTATAACTCAGGTAGTTTTTCAACGCTACCCGTGTGCCACTTTGGGGATTCTCCATGCAGTCAGATATCGAAATTTGCCGAAACACACCACTTTTTTCTATTGATGTTATCGCGGAAAAAGTAGGACTATTGCCCGAAGAGTATGACACTCACGGGAAGCACAAAGCCAAAGTCCACCCAAAATGTTTGGAACGACTCAAAGCAAATGATGACGGTAAACTTGTACTCGTCACTGCGATCACGCCGACTCCTCTTGGCGAAGGAAAAACCGTTACGACGATAGGATTGGCGCAAGGTTTAGCAAAGCTTAATCAATCTGTTACTGCATGTATAAGGCAACCTTCGATGGGACCCGTCTTCGGTATTAAAGGTGGCGCAGCGGGCGGTGGTTATTCTCAAGTAGCTCCAATGGAAGAGTTAAACTTACACCTTACTGGTGACATTCACGCAGTGACAGCGGCGCACAACCTTGCTTCAGCCGCTCTTGACGCTCGCTTGTTCCATGAGCAACGCGAGGGTTATGATGCCTTTGAATCACGCACCGGGTTAAGAGCACTTAAAATCGACACGGCAAGTATTACTTGGAAACGAGTGATGGACCATAATGATCGTGCACTACGTAAAGTCAAAATTGGCCTCAATGATGCAGGAAAAACCATCAATGGTTTCGAGCGTGACGAAGGGTTCGATATTTCAGCCGCTTCCGAGTTAATGGCTATCATTGCACTAGCCAAAGATTTAAAAGATTTACGCCAACGTATCGGGAAAATTGTCGTAGCGTACGATTTGAACGGAAACCCGGTCACCACGGAAGATCTACAAGTTGCAGGAGCAATGGCAGTAACACTAAAAGAGGCGATTGCACCAACACTGATGCAAACTCTAGAAGGTGTTCCTACGTTGATCCATGCAGGTCCATTTGCAAACATCGCCCATGGAAATTCATCCATTATCGCGGACGATATTTCGCTAAAACTGTCAGGTTACACGGTAACTGAAGCCGGTTTTGGTTCGGATATGGGATTTGAGAAAGCGTGTAACATTAAAGCTGCTGCCGCCAACAAAGCTCCTGACTGTGTAGTGATCGTAGCAACATTACGTGGCCTCAAAGCGAATTCTGGACACTACGATTTACGGCCAGGTATGGCTATTCCAGATTCCATTTTTAATCCGGGCCAAGCAGCATTGGAGGCTGGGTTTGAAAATTTAAAATGGCACATAAATAACGTTCATAAATACGGTTTACCTGCTGTCGTTGCCATTAACCAGTTTCCACAAGATTGTGTGAAAGAGCTTAAAGCTCTTGAAGAGCTGATTCACCAATTTAATCCCGAAGTTAAAGTAGCCATCAGCACCGCTTTCTCGCAAGGCGGACAAGGCACAACGGAACTAGCTCAACATGTTATTGATGCGTGTACCACGCCTATAGAGTTTTGTCCGTTATACAACAAAGAGCAATCATTACTCGAAAAGCTCATGGCAGTATGTGAAGCGGGCTATGGAGCAACCAATATAGAAATGACTCCTATCGCGACTGAACAGCTCAAACATTTTGAGCAATTAGGCTTTAACAACTTAGCGGTTTGCATCGCGAAGACACCACTATCTATAACCACAGACTCCGCAGTCAAAGGCGCACCAACTGGTTTTACCGTCCCAATCCGTGAGCTGCGCTTGTGTGCGGGCGCAGGATTCGTTTATGCATTATCTGGTACCGTGATGACGATGCCAGGCTTACCTGATAAACCCGCATTTATGAACTTAGATCTTGATGATGAAGGAAATATCGTCGGTCTCTCTTAGTGCAGTGATAACGTATCGCTATCAGTGATAGTGAACATATTCATTGAGTGAGTGGTCTACTTACCTATCCACTCACTCTCAACAACTGTGAAAAGAGTTGTCTCAGGCCTTCTACTCTTGAATTGTTGATACAAAGCTCTCTTGCCTTACATCAACGCGCCTGTTTTAGACCTTTAGAGTTAAGACGCTAACCCTAAGCCTTGTTTAGCCATAGTTATTAAGCTAGAAAACCCTATTTATCTTCTTGTTTTGTCGCCACTTTACATTGTAAATCCATACTTGTTGACTTCTCCTTTCTACAATTTTGCGCCAATTTGATGCACGGGCTATTTAGCGCTTCACTAATATGGTGCAGTTGTCTTACAGTGAAATTTTAACCTCCTTGATTTTTAAGGAGATATTCTATGGCTCGATTCTTGTAGTAGACTTTTCACTAATAAGCACATTAGCACATGCTTTTCAAAACCTCTGCGTTGCATACCACCTCCTTCAGGTTAGCACCGTTTTGATGCATGTCAGAAAAGGGAAAGGGAATACTATGGAAGACGCACTCGCCGTAATTTTAGCAGGAGGGATGGGGTCTAGACTCAGCCCACTCACCGATGACAGAACCAAGCCAGCCGTACCTTTTGGCGGAAAATATAGAATTATAGATTTCACACTAACCAATTGTTTACATTCGGGTTTACGCAAGATCCTTGTTTTAACCCAATATAAATCTCATTCACTTCAAAAACACTTACGAGACGGCTGGTCGATATTCAATCCAGAGCTAGGTGAGTACATTACTGCTGTTCCACCACAAATGCGCAAAGGTGGTGCATGGTATGAAGGAACCGCCGATGCGATTTATCACAACATGTGGTTGCTATCGCGAAATGATGCAAAGCATGTGGTTGTGTTATCCGGCGATCATATCTATCGAATGGACTACGCCGCAATGCTTGAAGAGCATAAAGAGAAAGGTGCTAAGCTCACCGTTGCCTGTATGGATGTTCCCGTAGAGGATGCTTCAGCATTCGGTGTAATGGGCACCACAGAAAGCGGGCTCGTTACTTCGTTTATAGAGAAACCTGAAACCCCACCTACCCTTCCTGGAAGCGCGACCAGAAGCCTTGTTTCTATGGGAATATATATCTTTGATATGGATGTTTTGAAAGAAGTGCTTGAAGAAGACTCAAAACTCGATTCATCAAGCCATGACTTCGGAAAAGACATCATACCTAAGCTGATTGATACGGAATCCGTTTACGCTTATCAATTCTGTGGTAGTAAAGGGCGCGTCGATAAAGATTGCTATTGGCGCGACGTAGGTACCATTGATTCCTTCTATGAAGCGAATATGGATCTACTAGAACCTGTGCCGCCAATGAATCTTTATCAGTCCAATTGGACGATTCGTACTTACGAGCCGCAGTTTCCACCAGCTCGTACTGTATCGTCGGCTACGGGTAATGAAGGTATTTTTATTAACTCCATCATTGCTACCGGTGTCATCAATTCCGGAGGCTCAGTACAGCACTCCATAATCTCCTCTAACGTACGCATTCAAGATAGTGCAACGGTAGTCGATTCCATCATTTTTGATGACGTAGAAGTTGGTGAAGGAAGTCAGTTGGTAAACTGCATAGTTGATAAACATGTTCGTATTCCGCCACATACTCAAATTGGCATCAACAAACTTGAAGATGCGAAGCGATTTAAAATCTCAGACAAAGGTATTGTCGTCATACCCGAAAGTTACCAATTCGATTAAACGACAAACTATCACAACAAAAAAGCGCACGATAATCATCGTACGCTTTTGTTTAAGTGCCTGTAAACATTAGGCTATAACAAATAATCCATAATAATTAGATGTTACATACCGTTGACCAGCTACCATCTGTACCCGGTTCAGCCGCTGTCCACCAGTTCGCTTGGTAAACCACACCGTTGTGGATGATCTTATCACCTTGGTTAGCGTGGCTTGGATTACCTGCCCAATCCGTTTGTGGCAGAGCTGGGTATGTCACTAAACCTGTCGTATCACACGTACCTGGTTCAGTGCTACCACCACCCGTGCCCGCATTGAGATCACCAATTGGTAGAGCTGGCTGTTCAAACTTAAACGCAAACTCTTTACCACCAGAAATCACTGAGTAGTTAGCCGGACCAGAGATTGGTAGGTAGTAAACCATATCAAGCTCGTAAGTGCCGCCCGCTGGCAAGTCTTTCCATGCTGGTAGAGAGAACGACACACGGTGCATTACGCCATCTAAGCCACCAATGTTGTTTGCTCGAGTATGTCCAGAAGCAATCACTTTCAAACCACCACCTGATTGGTCTTTCGCGTTGTCCGGCGCAGATACTGGGATATCGAATTGGAATTCAGTACCGCCAGGGATCGCTTGACCAGTGTTGTTCGTAAACGTGATTTTCGGGTTAATTGGGTAGTTTTGGTCGCCAACTTTGAAGCCGCCAACACTAACAGTAATGTCTACTGCTTCAGTTGGTGTTGGACCAGTCGCTACTTTGTTACCGTAAGGCGTCGCAGACTTAAACTTGTCGTAGATAGCTTTGGTCATAGTGTTACCCATGTGGTATTCACCATTACCCGCCGCACAAGCTTGTTCAGTTGCATCTACTGCCGTACGATTACCATTTGCATCCAGTACGTAACAGTTGTAGTCACCTGCTAGTTCCCAGAACATGATACCGCCGATCTCTTTATCGATAACGTAATCGGCTTTCACCTCGATAGAAGCTT
Source organism: Vibrio sp. Vb0937 (assembly GCF_033338855.1). Lineage (NCBI taxonomy): Bacteria > Pseudomonadati > Pseudomonadota > Gammaproteobacteria > Vibrionales > Vibrionaceae > Vibrio > Vibrio sp. Vb0937. The sequence goes on from NZ_JAWOTK010000002.1 coordinate 262,647, forward strand.
TATCTTCCGTAGATAGGAATACGCTCTTCTCTGCGTTCCACAACCAAGGTGCCACAGCAACGCTATCGTAATGACGAGTATAAGTACCAACAAACTTATCTGAAGGATCGTTGACTGGGTCGAGACCGTAAGCAGCTGCGTAAGAGCCCCAAATACCGTTTTCTAGGTTCTTAGCATGCCACATTGGGTTAGAACCAGCGCCCATTTCGTTTCCTTTAGGGTCGGTATCATGCCACATGTTGTCGATACCAATAGCGCCGTGACCACAGTTGTTCTTCTCACCTTCACCTGTGCCCGGTTGGCACTCTGCTTGGTTTGGTAGTGCCGCTCGGCCCCAAAGGCCATTTTCGCCACCAGTAACACCTTGCCAACCACGGGTGTAGTAAGGAACACCAATGTTGATACGACCTGCTGGCATAGAACCACGGAAGTAATGGTAAGCCCAGTCTGTGTTCAAGTAACCGATACCACCGTATGCAGCAGTACCGTATACGTTCCACTGCGCTAGCTCCGAGTCTTTACCTGTATCGAATAAAGCCGCGTTATGACCAACGTGATCATTCCAAGCCCCATGCAAGTCGTAAGACATGATGTTTACGTAGTCTAGGTACTTAGTTACATCGAAGGTTTCCATCCCACGTAGCAAGTAACCTGAAGATGGTGCTGCGATAGTCAGCATATAATGAATACCATCTTGTGCGGATGCCGCATCAAGTTTCTCACGCAATACTTTCATCAGCTCTTGGTAAGACGCCCATAAATACTGACGACGTGGTTCCATGAAGTCTTTGTCGTAAGGGTTACCAGCACCAGCCATTGACGTCGGGTATTCATAGTCGATATCCAGGCCATCGAACTTGTACTGACGCATCATTTCAACGGCAGAAGTTGCGAACTTCTCAATACCAGCATGATTAATAGAACCGTCCGCATTCGTCGTCATGGTGTAGAAGCCACCATCAGCTACACGATCGCCGTTCGTATCGAAGTGACCGCCCGTTTCAGCCCAACCACCAATCGAGATTAGCGTTTTAACATCATGTTTTTGCTTGTAAGTTGCTAGTGCACCAAAATGACCTTTAAAACCAAGAGCAGGATCTACCTCAACGCCTGGCCAAGTTTTACCTGTAGCAGGGTTGTTAGGATCATTAACGTCGCCAACGTTTACTTTGCCGTCAGAACCAATGCTCACAAACGCGTAGTTAATGTGAGTAAGTTGTTCCCAAGGAATGTCTTTAACAAGGTAAGTCGATTGTGGGTCGTCACCTGCTCGCCAACTGGTGAAGTAGCCGATTACACGACGTGGGTGATCAGCCCCCATTTTCTCACGGCCTTCTTCGTCATAAATAGAACAGTAAGGAACATCTACACCCGTTGTTTGATAAAGACCATCAGGACGACAATTAGATGTCACTGCGCCGCCGTTTACCGTTAACGTCGCAAGTGCAGAATCTGCTGTTGCTCCAGCATCATCGGTAGCTCTCGCATAAACACTTAATGAGCCAGCTTGTGAAGGGGTTACATCCAGCGTGTATGGCGCTGCTGTAGCAGTGCCAGCAAGTACACCTGCAACATAAAAATCAACTTTAGAAACGGTACCATCCGCATCCGTAGCATTTGCAGTCAGTGTGACGGAACCACCCAGGTCAATAGAGGTCGCAGAAAGCGCGACATCCACTGTCGGCGCTTCGTTACCAGGTTGCGCTGATGCCACAGTTAACGTCACAACACTTGCCGTACTAACGGCACCTGCATCGTCATAGGCCTTGGTAGAGAACTCGTGCTGTCCTTCAGTTGCTGTCCACGATGCAGCATACGGCGCAGACGTTGCCTGACCAACTAATATACCATCAACAAAGAACTCTACTTTGCTAACAGTCCCATCAGTATCTGCCGCATCTGCAGCTAGGTTAACAACATCACCCGCAGTCACAGAAGCCGACGCAGAAGGCGATGTCAGAGTAACCGTCGGGACTTCATTCTGAGGTGGATCAACCGGTCCAGCGCCATCACAAGCGCCAAGTGTTTCCCACTCGCCCCACTCACCAGATTGCGCTGGATTGTTGTTTTGCGTCCAGTAACGCGCTTTATAAGCATTACCTTCATGCTGAACTTGGTCGCCACCGTTATAAACTTTTGATGATTGCCAAGTTTCTAGAGGGGCACAGTCAACTGCTGCGTAGCTATTGAAGGCCATAAGACAAGAAGCGGTGAGTGTGCTTAGTGTGAACACGTTTTTCACTGCGTTGCCGTTTTTAAGGTGCATAATCGCTCTTCCTTAAGTTATTGTTAAAACAATACTAAATGCGCTAAACGAAGCGCATCTATACTTTTATTTCGACGTAAAATAACTTAAGTACAAGTTGGTGATTTCACACTATCTATTTACGAGTTTTCCACACCGCCTCGCAACAATCCACTAAATGATTGCAACAACGTACCTATTATTTGGCACCAGTAACTAATTTTATAACTCAAATAAATATGTCACTCGCAAATTAATAAAAAAGGTAAAAAAAGTCGCCATTTTGAAATAAAGATCACTAAGCCTTTGTTGACCTTGGCGTTTCATTAAAATGCCGCTTGTACTCGCGACTAAACTGTGATGGGCTCGTGTACCCGACCATTCTCGCTGCATCATTAACACGTCGCCCCTCTAACTGGATCAATTCGCGCGCTTTGTTAAGTCGAACTTTCTTAATATATTGCAGCGGAGATTCAAGCGTGACATTGCGAAATGCTTGATGGAAAGCAGACACACTCATGTTGGCTTCTTCAGCCAATGCTTGTACGTTCAACTGTTCATGATACGCTTGATGTACACGATTTAGTGCTTTAGCGACCCTCGCGTAAGAACCTTCTTGATGTGCTAGGTCAAATAAAACATACCCCTCTTTGCTCACCAAAGTACGATACACAATTTCCTCAAGAAGCAGCTCGCCAAGCATGATGACATCAAGCTCGTTACACATTGCTTTCATTAACCGCTTGCACGCATCCAACATACCTTCATTCATACGTACCGACTTAAGGCCGCAACGGGTTGCATCCAGACACTTATTACTGAATTTCTCAGCCTCTAATTTTTTAACGAGTTTATGAAGAAGCGTTGGCGAAATATCTATCGAAATGCCAAGTAAAGGCTCATTGTTTGTCGCAAACGCTTCGCACTCTAGTGGCATGGGAACCCCGACAACAAGGTAATCTTCGGGCCCATATTGCACTGGTGTATCACCAATATGAATATTCTTATGCCCTTGACCCAATACGATGATGCCGGACTGATAGACAAACGGCTGGCGATGATTCCCTTTGCTACTGCGATAAAACCATACGCCATCTATCGCTGTTTTCTTCATACCTTCTAGGTCATGCAGCCCCTGCTTTTCAACATATTGCTGCATGATATCTGCGAGAGTGTGCATTAGAGCGCTCCATCAATGACCAACGAGTTTGGTCTCTATTATCGTTTCGAGCACTATACTTCCTCTCGACATTAACTTTCTAGCTCAAGAGCATTAATTTTGTAGAAATAGGCAAATTATTTGCAGAAATCGACCTGTTAACGATCGTTAATCAGGACTAATATGCATGTATTCAATCTCCTTCACTGGAAGCAAGAGGGCTAATAATGAACTTTTCTTATGTAAACCCAACCAAGATTTTCTTTGGTCAAAAACAAATCGCTGCAATCAAAGAAGCTATCCCATCCGACCAAAAAGTTTTAGTGGTATACGGTGGTGGCTCCATCAAAAAAAATGGCGTGTACGACCAAGTAGCAGAAGCTCTTGAGGCACATGAATGGCTAGAGTTTTCAGGTGTTGAACCAAACCCAACCAAAGAAACACTCGATAAAGCAGTCGCAATGGTAAAAGAGCATGGCGTTGACTTTATTTTAGCGGTAGGTGGTGGTTCAGTCATCGATGGCTCCAAATACGTAGCAGCGGCATCAAAGTATGATGGTGATGGTTGGGATATCATGATTGGTAAGCACCAAGTCACTGAAGCGACGCCTCTAGCTGCAATTTTGACATTGCCAGCAACAGGCTCAGAGTCAAACATGGGCGCAGTTATCACTAAAAAAGAAACTCAAGACAAACTTCCGTTCATGTCTCCAGCAGTGCAGCCAAAATTTGCCGTGTTAGACCCAGATGTAATGAAAACACTGCCAGAACGCCAGCTTATCAACGGCATTGTTGACGCATGGGTGCACGTATGTGAGCAATACTTGACGCTTCCTACCGGTGCAATGGTTCAAGATGGTTACGCAGAAACACTGCTGAAAACTTTAAAAACACTCGGAGAACAGTTTGCGGAACGAGACGACGATATGTGGCGCGCAAACTTAATGTGGTCTGCTAACCAAGCATTGAATGGGTTAATTGGTAGTGGCGTTCCACAAGACTGGGCGACACATATGATCGGCCATGAATTAACGGCTCTATGGGGCGTTGATCATGCGCGTTCTCTTGCAATTGTCCAACCGTCGTTACTTCGTAACCAAATGCAGTTTAAGCGCCCTAAGTTAGAACAAATGGGTCGCAACGTATTTGGTCTTGAAGCAGGTGAGGATTTAGCAGAGCGCACAATCGAATCTATCGAAGCGTTTTATCATCAACTTGATGTCGCAACTAAGCTCGAAAACTATGGTGAGAGCCGTGAACAAGCTATCGATGCCATCATTGATCAACTAAACAAACACGGCATGACTGTTTTAGGTGAAAACCAGGCGATCACACTTGAACGTAGCCGAGAAATCTTAGAGTTAGCTGTCTCATAACTGCAACAATTCTTCACTGCCCTTCCTAGGGTTTAACGGTATTGTGACTTAACAGTCACAATACCGTTTTTTTATGCTATTTTGTAAGCCACATCACGTTCAAAACGAGGAGGCTTCTAAAAACAACGATTCCCTCCAGACAAAAAATCGGCCGTGTTGGTTAGTAAAGAGACAACTGTCCAGCTTTACACAAATAAAAATAATTGAGATCAAAGAACGAGTTAACTCGTTAATTAAGTTTTGATTTGTTGTAGTGATGTACTACATAATTTTGTCTGTTCGAGAAAACACTTTATGTGGCTAGTTGTTGTCGTATTAGCATTCATACATATCATCAGTATCCGTAAAGGCTCTAAATGGCTCTTTTACGTTTCTAAACCATTACCAGTGCTCTGTATGCTTGGTATTTTAATTCAGTCCCCGGCTTACCCAATGCCATATGCGCATTGGATTTTGATTGGCTTATCGCTCTCGTTGCTTGGTGACGTGTTATTAATGCTCCCTAGAGACAAGTTCATTACAGGATTAGTGCTCTTTTGCTCTGCCCATCTCTCCTATAGTTATGGTTTTGCCATCATGTCAGCGTGGCATTTTACACCTTGGCTCCCAATTGCCTTGTTCGGACTCGGTATATGCGTCTACTGGTTGTTCCGACCGGATCTCGGTAAAGAAAAACGGCCAGTTGCTAGTTATATATTGGTACTGATGACTATGTGCTGGGCTTCGATCGAGTATTATTTGAGTGGGAAAACACAATCCTCCTCTTTTGCAGTGCTCGGAAGCTTTATCTTTATTATCTCTGGCATCGTATTGGCTTTCGAACGCTTTGGAGGACGGTCAATATTTTCACGACAAGTTGTCATGGTGACCTACTATTCTGCACAGACACTAATGGTTATGTCTGTTGTTGCGATTGTTGTTCGTTATCCGTATCTCGTTGAACTGAGTTAGTCATACTCTAGACTGCACCAACATTAAAGAAACATGGATGTATCTTGTAATCGATCTGAATAGAGTCTTAAAATCATCGCCTAAACATTAGCTTATTCTTAATGAAATTATGCGCACAACTTGCTATTGTAAAAGGATATTTTTCCGTTATAGCGTGCCCCTTTGAAAGAGAATACTCCCGTCGTTGAGTTTAGCGACGTAAACAAGTGGTATGGCGATTACCACGCTCTAAAAGATATCAACTTCTCCGTGCATTCTGGCGAGATCGTCGTGGTGTGTGGCCCTTCTGGTTCAGGAAAGTCAACGCTCATTCGTTGCATCAACCATCTTGAATCGATTCAAGAAGGCCAACTTCATGTGTTCGACCAGCCTTCTCATGCAAAATCCCTTAAGCCCGGCAAAATCGGCATGGTGTTCCAGCACTTCCACCTTTTTCCTCATTTAACTGTACTGGAAAACCTTACCTTAGCGCCGATTCGCACACTCAAATTGTCAAAACAAGAAGCTGAAAAACGCGCACGGCATTACCTCAAGCGCGTCAATATTGAAGAACAAGCGAGCAAATACCCCATCCAGCTTTCCGGCGGTCAGCAGCAGCGCGTCGCGATTGCCCGTTCCTTATGTATGGAACCGGACTTACTCCTTTTTGACGAACCGACTTCGGCGCTTGACCCGGAAATGATCAACGAAGTGTTGGATGTCATGGTTGAACTGGCTCAAAGTGGAATGACGATGATTTGCGTCACGCACGAAATGGGATTTGCCAAAAAAGTAGCGAACCGCGTGGTATTTATGGATGAAGGCCAAATCGTGGAAATGAACTCACCGATCGCCTTATTTGAAACACCACAGCATCCACGAACCCAAGCATTTTTGAACCAAATTTTAAGTTACTGATGATAGTTCGCGTAATCAAACCCGTCCTTCAAGCTTTGCTGCAAATGATGCTCCTCTTCATCGCGATTGTGTGGGTGTTGGACTCTGGTGCCGCTGCTATGGGCTATCAATGGCAATGGGAACGCGTACCTGATTACATCGCTTTTTATGAAGATGGGGAATGGTGGCCAGCAGAACTTATCGATGGGTTATTGGTCACGCTAAACATCTCGGGTATTAGTCTATTCTTCACCTTAGTGTTGGGGTTGGTCACCGCGTTACTAAGGCTTAGCGATTCGAAAGTCGGCAATGTTATTGGCACCACTTATGTCGAGGTAATACGCAACACGCCGTTGTTGGTGCAAATCTATTTGCTCTACTTCGTGTTTGGCCCCGTGATTGGTTTGGACCGATTCAGTACCGCCGTTTTGGCATTGTCCCTTTTCCAAGGTGCTTACACTGCAGAAATATTCCGCGCAGGTTTAAACAGTATTCCTAAAGGGCAATTCGAAGCAGCACAAACACTCGGGTTATCACCGTTTTACACTTACAAAGACGTAATTTTGCCCCAGGTTTTACAGCGCACATTACCGCCATTGACCAATGAAGTGGTTTCTTTGATCAAAAACTCTTCCATTGTAAGCGTGATGGCGATTTTTGATTTAACAACACAGGCACGCAACATCGTCTCAGAGACGGCGATGCCGTTCGAAATTTGGTTTACCGTGGCAGCAATTTATCTTGCTCTCACTCTGTCACTTTCTGGCTTGTCTGCATGGCTAGAACACAAACTCGGAGCCAGTTGGCGCAGATTATAAGGAGATAACATGAAGTTATTCAAAGCGACCATTACTGCATTATTAGGGCTAGCCATAGCTATGCCTACAATCGCGAAAGAAGATGTCGCCACACCCAATGTAGATCAAATCAAAGAACGAGGAACTTTGCGCGTTGGTATGTCAACATTTGTACCTTGGGCAATGCGTAACAAGCAAGGTGAGTTAATCGGTTTTGAAATCGATGTTGCCAAACGCTTAGCACAAGATTCAGGTTTGAAAGTGGAATTCGTACCGACTGCGTGGGATGGCATTATTCCCGCACTACTGGCGAAAAAGTTCGACGTGATCATTGGTGGCATGTCTGTTACGCCTGAACGTTCCAAAAGCGTCTTGTTTACTGCGCCCTACTCGCACTCAGGCGTTCAAGTAGCAGCAAACAAAGAACTCGCCTCTGGTTTTAGCTAATTTTCGGATTTTGACTCACGACGCGTAAAAATTGCGGCTCGTCGCGGCGCATTCACCGTTCAAGTAGCCAGAGAAACCTTCCCGAAAGCGAAGATCCTGCAATTTGATGACGACGCGCAAGCGTTCCAAGAGGTGCTGAATGGTAACGCCCACGCGGTCATTGCTTCTAGCCCAAAACCAGAACATGAGACAGTGAAACACAGCGACAAACTATTCCTTCCATTCTCTGAGCGACTATCACAAGGTAACGAAGCCTTTGCAGTTCGCTTGGGGGAAGAAGATAAAAAGGCCTTTTTCAATAAATGGATTGAAGCAAGAACCCAAGATGGATGGTTAAAACAACGTTATGAATACTGGTTCTCGACATTAGATTGGCAAGATCAAGTCGCGCAAGGCCAGTAATCTAAATGGCTCGTGGACGCCGCGAGCCTATACTCTCCAATCATCCATTTTACTTTTCCATAACTTATCGGAGTCAAATTTTTGGGCGAACACACTACCACTCGCACAGCACCCGCGAAATCCAGCACAGGCTACCTTTTACCGCAATTAAACACACTAGACTGGGTACTACTTGTTATGTGCGGTATCGGTGGTGTTTGGCTGTACCATCGGTCCGCTGTTGGTGTGCATTATTTGTGGCAGTGGAAAGAGGCGCTTGAATTACTTTTCACGCCTAGAGCAGATGGTGGTTTGCCCTACTTCTTCCAAGGTTTGATTTCGACGTTAAGGCTCAGTATTTGGGGCATCAGCTTCGCATTAGTGTTTGGCACTTTGTTAGGCTTAGCACGCTTCTCTCGTTCCGTTTGGTTGCGCACACCTGCCAATGCGTTTATCCAGTTAGTGAGAAACATCCCTCCGTTGGTGTTTGTTTTTATTTTCTACTTTTTCATTTCTAACCAATTGATCCCGTTGCTCGGTTTGGAAGATCTTCTACGAAACTACAACGGCGAACCAAATGCGCTACAGCGCTTTCTGTTTGGGCCTTCTAACCTTTGGGAAAACCTTGCCTCTGGCGTGTTATGCGTCGGCATACTCTCTTCTGCCTACATTGCAGAAGTTGTGCGCGGTGGTTTACAAAGTATCGACCAAGGTCAGTGGGAAGCGGCTGACTCATTGGGCTTGTCTCGATGGGTGAAATACCGATTTGTTATCGCGCCACAGGTGCTTAAATCAATAACACCTGCACTTGCCGGTCAAACCATCTCTTTGGTGAAAGACACCTCTATTGTTTCACTGATTTCGATACAAGAAATGACGTTTGTTGGGACAGAGATGGCAAATTCATCAGGGTATATATTTGAAATTTGGTTGATTGTCGGCCTTGCTTACTTCTTAATTTGTTTTGGTCTGTCACTTATTTTTCGCCATATTGAAGCAAAATCGGAAGCCATTTCAAATTAACTCAACCGCATATGTAATTAGGCACATTTGATTCTTCAAATCAGAATTGCACCCTGTTACATTGGCAAGATGCTAAATTTTCGGCGTTTTTCATGGAGTTAAAGAATCAATCCGACTACGAGCGATACATAAAACAAGATAATCTTGGTGAATATTACGTAGTTCTCAATCAATTCACTTTTCACAGTGTTTATCAGCCAATTTTTGATAGACGCCAACGTATTATTGGTATGGAAGCCTTACTGCGTATTCGTGGCATTGATGGTTCCCTAATTCGTCCTGACGTGTTTCTGGCCAATAATGGTCTTGATCCCTACTTTCGCTTATGTGTAGAGTTTTTATCCAGAGCAATGCACATTCGAAATTTTGCACGCTATTTCGCGGGGACGCCGATCAAACTGTTTCTTAACGTCATGCCTCAAACGCTACTCACACTAACCAAAGACATGGGCTTTAAAGATAACGGCCTGCTTTACAAACGCCTTTCCGAACTTGGTATGAGCCCATCAGACGTCGTTTTTGAAGTAGTCGAAGAGTCATGCGGAAATACGGATTTATTAATCAAAGCCGTACAGTTAATGAAAGCGAATGGTTTTATCTTTGCTATCGATGATTTTGGCGCCCAACATTCTGACATCGCACGTGTTCAGCAGCTCTGCCCTGACATCATCAAAATCGATCGTTCTTATTTGCTAGACTACTGCGCCGGAGAAACCTTTTCCATACATAGCGCCGTTGATCTAGCGGATCATATGGGAGCAAAAGTCATTATAGAAGGGGTTGAAGAAGACGGGCAGCTACAAGCTATGTATCAACTTAATTTGGATTATTACCAAGGCTTTTACTTAGGAAAGCCTTGCGCCATTCATCACTGGACAGATAGCCTAAACATCGAGACGACAGTGCATTAACACTGCCCACTTACAGCACAGTGAAACCAAAAAAGCGCCGATATAATATGCTCGGCGCTTTTTAGTTTTACTCAGATGTCACTTATTTAGTTAAGCGTTCATTTCCCTAGAAAAAATCAATAGAATTACGTCCGCTCTTCGGATCACGAGTCGCTTGCGGTTTGTCTTCTTTTTTGCCTTTCTTAGCATACTGAGACAACGCTTCTTTCTGCGCTTTACGCTCTTTATGTGCCGCTTTACGGCCTGTTGATTTAGGCCCAGAAGCTTTAGGTGACTTACTTTGACGAGACTTATCTTTACGAGAAGACTGCGCTTCTTTTTTCGCTTTCTTTTCTGCTTTTTGCTCTGCCGTTTCAGGTTCGGTTACTGGCGCATCGCAAACCACAACATAATATTCCTGGTTAAACTCAAAAAAGTCACCATCATACATCTTGCGGCGCTTACGTGTTTCTAGTTCACCATTCACCGCGACGTAGCCTTCCTCGATGATATGTTTTGCTTCGCCGCCACCGCTGACCAAGTTTGCGATCTTAAAAAGCTTGTACAGTTCGATTGGATGCGCATCAACATCGATGCCAATCGCTTCGATCTCAATCTCTTCGCCTTCTAAATACTCTTCGTGGTCGTAATCTTGGGTCATGTTACTTACTCTTACTATTTGATGCCCTGAAGTTTAAACGCAATGCTTAAAAATAGAAACCTCTGGCGATGTTCAATCACCGATTCGCCTTGGCATTTGAGTACCTCTTAACCCATTTAACTTGTCGCTCGTTAGCTTGTATACCGATGCGTAGCTCAAACGAAGCTGCAATTACGCAACCTGAAGGTATATACTCTCTAAGTTATTGTTGAAAAGAGCGAATACTTTGTCTCAACCAAGTAGAATTACCTTTGTCACTGCGAACTTGTTTAATTTTGTCGCACCGCCTAACGCCTACTATGATTTCGAGAACATATACTCGTTAGAGCAATGGCGAGACAAACTTTCGTGGACGCAACGTCAAGTTGAAAAACTGGAAGGCGACGTGATTGGCTTACAAGAAGTGTTCAGTATCGAGAAGACCCAGGAATTTTTTTCAACCATCGGCTACCCCTACTTTGCGACCGTTGACACCCCACATGTTGAGGATGAGTACATTTACTCAAGCCCTGTTGTGGCAATCGCCTCTCGGTTTCCAATAGAAAAAGTACAAGCGGTAGAGTTTGACTTAGCAACGCTTGAGCCTTTTGGAGTAAGTGTTGCTCCAGAGTTCAGTCGCAAACCTATCTATGCCCAAGTAATACATCCTGTACTTGGTCATATCGCCGTTTACGTAACGCACCTGAAATCTCAACGCCCGGCCGACTCAGAACAACCAGAAACGTCTAGCACGATTATTGGGCGCTGGTTATCCACCCAGCAAAGAGGCTGGGAAGCAGCGATGTTAAGAGACGCGATGCAAAAGAGGTATCGAAAAGAACCAATGCCGACAGTGTTAATGGGCGATATGAATCAACCTATCACTCCTATCAGCGTTAACAGCGCATTGGTATCCAATACTGGTGACAGCGTCACTGAATTACAACTCAAAGATGGTTGGTTATTGCAAAGTGACACCCTGAAGGATGAACGCCCAGCCACGCACTATCATTTTTCCACTGGGAATGTACTCGACTATATCTTGCTCTCACAAGAGTTTGACACCTTATCAGATATATCGGTTGCCGAGGTTGTTGACTATCAGGTGTCTAACCAACATCTGATCAACCCGATTTATGACAGAGATAAAAACGCCAGCGACCACGCATTTGTGGCGCTGACGGCTGAAGTAAAGCTTTGAGCAACCTATTTAGTTACTTAGTGACGTTTCACAATTTTACGCGGGATAAGTTCTACGCCAGGCTTGTAACGCTTAGCGGAAGCATTGAGTGCTAACTCCATTGCGCTGTCCGCGATCAACTCAAACTGTTGAGGCAAAGAGTTGATTTTCACAGGCAAAAAGTCCAGCAGTCGATTATCACCAAATGTCGCTAAACGCACCTTTCCCATCAGTTCTGGTTTTTCTAGCATTACATCCAACACACCTTCTAACAGTGTGTATGACGTTGTAACAATGGCATCTGGCAATGCGTTCTCTGTTAACCATCTCTCTAAGACTTTCTTGCCTTCTTCCCGGGAGAAGTGTTGTCCATAACCCACTGTTGCCGTTTTACCACCTTGTTGAGAAGCAGATAGAAAACCGAGCTCACGCTCTTTTGAGACTTGAAGATCTTGCAATGCACCGATTAAGCCAATGGACTTAATATCCTCTGACAGTACTGACTGAGTGAGTTCAAGTGCGGCATCAAAATCTTCGCTGATGACACAACAAAAGTGCTCATCATCCATTGGACGGTCTAGCGCGATAACTGGCGTACCAGAATTTTGCAACTTAAGGTAATACTCGTTTGCAGTGGGCATACCACTTGCCACAAACAACGCATCAATGCGACGACTGACTAATGCTTCCGCCACCTTTTGCTCTGTATCAGGATCATCATCAGAGCAGCCAATCAAAATTTGGTACCCCGCTTTCCGAGAGTTCTGCTCTATCAGCTTTGCAAGACGCGCATAACTGGTGTTCTCTAAGTCTGGGATGATAAGCCCAAATGAGCGTGAATTACCTGCCCGCAAGGAAGACGCCGCATGATCTGGCTTATAATTGTACTCATCTACAACGGCCATCACCTTTTTCTGAGTCTTCTCGCTGATGCGGTATTTCTGCGCTTTTCCGTTAATCACATAGCTTGCAGTTGTCTTAGAAACACCCGCTAATTTGGCTATTTCATCCAGTGTCATATTCTAAACCTTATTCTGTGCGCGCGATCATATTAATACATCAACGATCTTTCGATAAGTTGAATTATAAGCTGAACCGATTCAGTATAAAAGCTGAAAGGATTCAGCAAAACTTAAAAATTGACGTAAATCACCCGAACACGCAACAAACCAATTTGTGAGCTAGGCTATAGGACAGCGGCAAAGGCTCGTTTGTTAACGTCAGTTTTTAAAACAGTTTTTCTGAGTCTTTTAAAAAATTTACCAACAAGCTGAATCGATTTAGCTTGAAAGATAAAAGGTTTGAGGAGTGATAAGCGCTCAGAAGAAGCGGCGTTCAACTTCTCACACAGAATACATTTTTAAATTGATACCTTAAGGCTGGAGAAGCACCATGCTTAAGCTAAATAAGAACGACATTACCCTCTCGCAATCAGCGACAGATAAGTTTGAAGCAATAAAGAGTATTGCTCATAGCCTGACTGATAAAGGCCTAGTTGAGCAAGGTTACGTTGAAGGCATGCTAAACCGTGAAAACCAAAACTCTACGTTTTTGGGGAACGGTATTGCCATACCGCACGGTACAACCGACACTCGTGCAATGGTGAAAACAACGGGTGTTGCTGTGCACCACTTCCCACAAGGTGTCGACTGGGGTGATGGCAATACTGTGTTCGTCGCTATCGGTATCGCAGCTAAATCTGATGAGCACCTTGGCATTCTTAAACAGCTCACCAAAGTGCTAGGCGCAGATGGCGTAGAAGAACGTCTGCGTAATGCAAAAAACGAAGACGAGATCATCGCCCTACTGCACGGTGATGTTCAGCTTGAAGCAGACTTTGACGCTTCTTTAATTCAACTGATGTTCCCTGCGAGCGACATGCTACAGATGAGTGCTGTTGCTGGTGGTCTGTTGAAAAATACGGGATGTGCTGATAACGAATTCGTTGCTGATCTCGTTACCAAACAACCAACTCACTTAGGTAATGGCCTGTGGTTAATTGGCAGTGACAAACATGTCACTCGCACAGGTGTGTCATTTGTCTCGACGGCAAACGACTGCGAATATGAAGGTCAAAAAGTGCGTGCACTTGTCGCGTTCGCGGCATGTAACAATGCTCACCAACCTATCCTAAAAACGCTTTCTAATATTGTGTTTAACAATGAACACGGCAAGCTTTTAGATGCATCAGTAGAACAGATTCTTGCTTTGTTCAAAGGTGAAGAAGTCACAGCTGCATCTTCAGAAGAAGGCAATACCGCTGTATTTAAAATCAAAAACTCTCACGGCCTACATGCTCGTCCGGGGGCAATGTTAGTCGCAGAAGCGAAAAAGTTTGAATCCACTATACGTGTTTCCAACCTAGACGGAGATGGAAAAGCAGTAAACGCGAAGAGCCTAATGAAAGTCATCGCGCTGGGCGTTAAGCACGGTCACCAACTTCAATTTACAGCAGAAGGCCCTGATGCGCCGCAAGCCTTGGAGTCTATCGGAAATGCAATCGCTTCTGGCCTTGGTGAAGGTTAAGGATCCGATATGACAAACAAAACAAATAAGGTTGTCACTATTACGCTCAACCCGGCATTGGATTTAACAGGTTCAGTAAATGAACTAAACGTTGGTTCCGTGAGCTTAGTACAGCAAAGCAATCTCCACGCTGCAGGTAAAGGTGTCAACGTAGCAAAAGTGTTGAGCGATTTAGGCGCAGATGTCACGGTTACCGGCTTTCTTGGTAAAGATAACCCTGAGCTATTCCATCAGCTTTTCAATGACATCGGCGTTAAGAATGAGTTTGTAGAAGTACAAGGTGCAACTCGTATCAACGTCAAGCTCGTTGAGGCTAATGGAAACGTTAGTGACATTAACTTCCCTGGTGTTCAAGTTACGGCAGAAGAAATCGCGCGCTTTGAAGAAACCCTATTCCGCCTTGCTGAAACACACGATTACTTTGTATTGGCAGGCAGCCTACCGGGCGGTGTTACTGCAGAGCAATGCGCTGCATGGATAGAAGCACTGCATCAACAAGGCAAAAAGGTGTTGTTCGACAGTAGCAAAGCCGCATTGAAGTCAGGTATTGATGCTCACCCATGGTTAATTAAACCTAACGATGAAGAACTTGGTGATTTTGTTGGCGAACATCTAGCAACACCTGAACAGTGCCAAGCTGCAGCGCAAACACTGAGCGACAAAGGCATAGAAAACATCGTGGTTTCTATGGGACCTGACGGTGTTATGTGGCTCAACCAAGGCGAATGGCTTAGTGCAAAACCGCCTCGAATGCATGTCGTGAGCACCGTTGGCGCAGGCGATACGCTGGTCGCTGGCTTGTGTTGGGGCCACATGCAACTGATGCCTAAAAACGATTTATTGCGCTTCGCTACGGCACTTTCTGCTTTGGCAGTTAGTCAAGTTGGCGTAGGGCTAACCAGTCAGGAAGAACTGGAAAATATCAAGCGACAAACTGAAGTTAGCGCGCTTTACCCTATTACAAACTTAGAACAAAACTAAGGAACAGAAGGTTATCGTATGAATATTGCCATTATTACTGCCTGTCCGAGCGGTGTAGCAAATAGCATCCTTGCGGCAGGATTACTAGAACAAGCCGCCGCAAAATTAAACTGGAATGCCAAAATAGAATGTCAATCAAGTGTGGTTGAACCAACACTATTGACGGAAGCTGACGTTGAACAAGCAGAAGTCATTGTCATTGCGGCAAATACTAGCGTCGACACTTCCCGTTTTGTAGGAAAAAAGCTTTACCAAGCGGAAATTAGCGAAGTAGCAAAAGACGCAACTGCGTTTCTCCAGCAAGCGGTTGAAAACGCCACTTTACTTGAAAAAGCAACCACACTTGCAGCCCCTATCACTGCAGATACAACATCAGCAGCGAAGAAAATTGTTGCAATCACCGCTTGCCCTACTGGCGTTGCGCATACCTTTATGGCGGCAGAAGCTTTAGAAGAAGAAGGCAAGCGTCGTGGCCATCAAATCAAGGTGGAAACTCGTGGTTCAGTTGGCGCTAAAAACCAACTGACTGAGCAAGAAATTGCAGATTCCGATCTGGTGATCATTGCTGCGGATATTGAAGTGCCACTTGATCGCTTTAACGGAAAAAAGATGTACCGCACGAAAACAGGCCCAGCTCTGAAGAAAACAGCCGAAGAGATGGACAAAGCATTCGAGCAAGCCACGGTGTATCAACATTCTGGTTCAGCTAACTCTTCATCTACCACCGAAGAGAAAAAAGGCGCTTACAAACACCTAATGACGGGTGTTTCGCACATGCTTCCTGTTGTCGTTGCAGGTGGTTTGATCATCGCACTATCTTTCGTGTTCGGTATTGAAGCATTTAAAGAAGAAGGCACACTAGCAGCAGCCTTGATGAACATTGGTGGTGGCTCTGCATTCGCATTGATGATTCCTGTACTTGCTGGTTACATCGCGTTCTCAATTGCTGACCGTCCGGGTCTGGCTCCCGGTCTTGTTGGTGGTATGCTAGCAAGTTCAACGGGTGCTGGTTTCCTAGGTGGTATCGCAGCTGGCTTCATTGCCGGTTACGCAGCGAAACTCCTCGCAGATAAGGTGAAACTGCCACAATCGATGGAGGCGCTTAAACCGATTCTGATCATTCCATTTGTAGCAACATTGTTCACTGGTCTTGTGATGATCTACATCGTAGGCGGCCCAGTTTCAGGCATCATGAACGGCCTGACTGACTTCCTAAACAACATGGGTTCTGACAGTGCAGTACTACTGGGTATTATCCTTGGCGCAATGATGTGTTTCGACCTAGGAGGCCCTGTCAACAAAGCCGCTTACGCATTTGGTGTTGGCCTTCTGGCTTCACAAACTTACGCGCCAATGGCGGCAATCATGGCCGCAGGTATGGTTCCTGCGCTAGGTATGGGTTTAGCGACCTTCATTGCGAAGAACAAATTTGAACAAAATGAACGTGAGGCTGGTAAAGCATCATTTGTCTTGGGACTGTGTTTCATCTCTGAAGGCGCAATTCCATTTGCTGCGAAAGATCCAATGCGCGTGATTCCATCTTGTATGGCCGGTGGCGCGCTTACTGGTGCCCTATCGATGCTATTCGGTGCGAAATTAATGGCACCACACGGCGGTCTATTCGTGCTGCTAATTCCTAACGCAATTTCACCAGTATTAATGTATTTGGTGGCTATTGCAGCAGGTACAGCGGTAACTGGCTTTACTTACGCATTCTTAAAAAGCAAAGCAGAAGCGAAACAAGAAGTCGCAGCTTAATTAGAGCGACTCCGGTTAACAATGCCACCCTCGAATTTGGCATTTAGCACCTCCCTTTAATTCCGGTTAAGGGAGGTGTTTTTTATTCCGCAGCCGGAACGGCTACAATGTCTACTTCCCCACTGTTCATATCCACCGTTGCTTGATAAGCGCTATGCGGGTCACCGTAGTGCTTGAAGGTAAAGTGGTAAACGTTAGCTGGCGTCCACAAGGTTTTTGAATCTGCGGGCAGAATGTCATAGCCATCTTGCTGATAAAGCTCTGTCGCCATTACATTTGCGATTGCCGCCTGCTGGTTAGCGTCTCGATCCACCTTTGGCTCTAGTGACGGGTTACTTGGATAAGATTCACCGTTGTAACTCATGAGTCGATATGAGCCATTACTCCAAACGATAAAGTCCTGCCAACCATTACTGTAACTGTCGGCTAGTACAATAGGCGTGCGAGTTACCGACATTCGATTGATAACGTTTCCCTCATTATCAAACATATATGCAGAGCAGCCACCACTACCACAGAAATAGCGATCTTGAAGCAACACTATGTGTTCTGCCTTGCCGTCGCTGTTTAGGTCGGCGCTACCCGATAGATAACGTAGGTTGTCTTGCTCGAGCGACAGCCCTTCAGGGGCTAAAACCTTACTATCAATCCAACTGGAAATGACTTCGGCACTAACACTGTTAATTTTAGGGGCAGGTTGTTTGGTTTCTGTCGGCATGCTATCCGTCGCGGTGCAGCCAACCAAGGTGAAAGAACCAACGAAGAAGAGTCCGTTTAATATGCGCTTATTCATGTAATCTCAATCTTTGATGTGTCGTTACATCAGTATACGCATGATTTGCATTGTAATCGTAAGAAAATCATTAAAATCAAGCAAATGAATGGTTTGGTATATATTAGTAAGATCAAAAAAGCCCCGAAGAAAACCTTCAGGGCTAGGCAGGAAGCTGGCAAATAGCCAGGAGTCCCTATGCAGTGGTCGGTTTTACCCTAAACAGAATTGCAAACATCACTGGCACCACTATCAGTGTCAGTACAGTAGCAAAACCAAGACCTGCCATAATCGTTATTGCCATCGAGCCAAAGAAGGCGTCGAAGACCAGTGGAATCATCCCCAAGATAGTTGTTAGCGCAGCCATACTTACCGGACGAACGCGGCTTATCGCACTATCAACAATCGCGAGGTAAGGATCTTTACCTGACTCCAACTCAAGGTTAATTTGGTCAAGCAACACAATACCGTTTTTCAAAATCATGCCACTTAGGCTTAACAAACCAAGGAATGCTGTAAAACTGAACGGCATGTTCGTGGTAAGCAAACCAAAAGCAACGCCAATGATCGCTAACGGAACGGTGAACCAAATTACCAACGGCTTTTTGATTGAGTTAAACAATAAAATAGTAATGATGAACATCAACAAGTAACCCATCGGCAATGAACCGAATAGGCCTTCTTGTGCATCTTTGGATGATTCGTACTCACCACCCCATGTGATTTCGTATCCTTCTGGAACATGCAATGCCATCACTTTAGGCTGTACACGAGCAAATAAGCTTGCTGCCGTGTCGTCACTCAACACATCATGGTCCGCGAGAACGGTTAACGTACGCTTACGGTCACGACGCTGAATTAGCGGCTCACTCCAATCCAGTTGAACGCCATCAATCACTTGATCAACCGGAATATACGTTTGCAACGAAGGACTCCAAATGGTCACGTTTTGTAGTGATTCAAAATCTACGCGTTCTTCTTCAGGAAGACGTGTCATAATTGGCAACGTATGTGTACCATCACGCAAGTAACCTAAGGTGCTACCACCAAACGCCATTTGCAGTGTGCTTGAAAGATCTTCTTTCGAAATACCTAAGCGACGAGCTTTAGACTCATTGAAAGCGGGTACAAGTTCCTTGGTGCGCTCTCGCCAATCGTGACGAATGTTTCGAGCACCAGGGTCGGTATGAAGGATGTCTTCAACTTGCACCGCCAAGTCACGTAAAACTTGTGGTTCAGGGCCAGTAATACGCGCTTCGATCTTAGACGCTGGTGATGGACCAAATTCCATCAATTTAAACTGGAACGTAGGCGCATCAAATGTTTTCGCCAGATTCTCATCTAACTTATGCAGTAAACCAAACATTTTCTCACGATCAGTCGCGCGAACTTGGAACTGCGCGTACGCTTCGTAACTTTTTTCTGGTTGATAGGTTAAAGCAAAACGCTGTAGGCCCTGCCCAATCGAAGCAGAAACAAAGTCAATATCATCTTGCTGACGAATGTAGCTTTCGACCTCTTCAGCTTTTTTAATCGTTTCACGGATGTCAGTACCCTCTGGCATCCACATATCCACGTAGAACATCGGCGTATTCGATGGTGGGAAGAACTGCTGTTTTACATTACCAAATGCCACGACAGCACCCACTAATAGCGCCACCATGCCAGCAACGGTAAGCCAGCGGAATCGCAATGCAAATTTCAGTGATGCCCCAAATACGACAAACAACCAGCCTTTATAAGGATCATCTTCGCTAGTACCCTGCTCTTTGTTTTCCTCTTTCAACAAAAGATCGGCAAGGAAAGGCGTCAGTGTAATAGCGGTAATCCAGCTTAAAAATAGTGAGAAACACAGCACCCAGAATAGAGAGCCCATGAACTCACCTGTCGCATCTTGCGACAAGCCGATAGGTGCAAAAGCCGTAATTGCAATAACAGTCGCGCCCAGCAAAGGCCATTGTGTTTGCTTTACAATATCGACAGCCGCTTGAACTTTGGTACGCCCTTTCTTTAGGCCAACCAATATGCCTTCCACGACAACAATCGCGTTATCAACCAGCATACCTAAGGCAATAATTAACGCGCCAAGAGAAATACGATGCAGTTCGATGTTGTTGTAATTCATCAAAATGAAGGTACCAAATACCGTCAATAACAACACAACTCCAATGATGACACCACTGCGTAAACCCATAGTAAACAGCAACACAATGATTACGATCGCCACTGCCTCCGCTAGACTAATTACAAACGCTTTAACAGATTCATCCACCTCATTGGCTTGGTTGTAAAAGTAGTTCATATCGATGCCAGCAGGCTTGATAGACTCAAGGCTCGCGAGCTCCGCATCCAAACGTTCACCAACCTCAACCACGTTCACACCCGATGCAAACGAGATACCGATATTAATCGCTTTTTGACCGTTAAAGAGTACGACGTTGCTTGGCTTCTCTTGAATACCGCGAGAAATCGTTGCTACGTCTTTTAGACGAATTAGATTTCCTGTGTCACGGCCATGAATGATCAGATTTTCTAGTGCTTCTACAGTGTTTAAGGTGCCGCTTGGGCGAATAACAAGGCTTTCGCCATTGACCATCACTTCACCTGCTGAAACCACATTGTTTTGCTGGTTCAACAAGCTCGAAACCACATTCATGTCTAAGTTCAGTGCAGCAAGGCGATCAAGTGAGATCTCAACGAATAGCATTTCTTGCTGATCGCCCGTGATGTCTACCTTACCAACACCATCAACAAGCTCGATTTCACGGGTCAGGTAATCCGCATAACGTTTCAGCTCTACATAGTCGTAATCGTCACCAGTGAGCATTAACATCACGCCATAAACGTCACCGAAATCATCAATGATCTGTAAAGACTGAACACCTTGAGGCAATGATGGTCGTAAATCATTAATTTTACGGCGCATTTCATCCCAAATTTGCGGCAGTTCATCAGGACCATAGTCCATTTCCATGCTCACCGTTATTTGAGACATACCATTAGAAGACGTAGAGGTAATTTTGTCGATATAAGGGAGTTTTCGAATCTCTTTTTCTAGAGGATACGTCAGTTCTTCTTCAACTTCTTTTGACGTCGCGCCAGGGTATGTTGAGATAATCATGGCATCTTTGATCGTAAATGCCGGGTCTTCTAATCGTCCAAGCTCCAAAAATGACGTTAAACCACCAACAGCAAGGATAATAATGAACAACCAGCTGATGACTTTGTTTTTTATTGAATACTCAGCAATGTTCATTATTGGTTATTCTCCACAACATCCACATGTTTACCTTCGCGTAATTTACGCAGATTTGAATTAATCAGAATATCGCCCTGGCTAACACCTGACGACACAATGGCTCCATTGCCATTCACTTGAGAAATCATGACAGGCACCCGTGTGACAATGTCACCTTCTTTTTTCCACACAAAGAACTCATTCCCTTCACTGCCTGCTTGAAGCGCCGTGACAGGAACACTGTAACCATCAATAGAGGTAATGCCCGCCTTCACCATATCGACCAAAACGCTTACGCTGGTTCCCGGCAATATCTCTGTTTTTGGCTGTGGCATCGTCAAGTACATTTCGTAGGTTTGAGTTTCAGCGTTGGGTTCACTTGTGTGCTCTAAATAGTCCAAAGCAAATCTGCCATCGATGCCGGAGAAGGTTGCTCTAGGCTTGTAGCTCATGCTGTCTGAGTTTGGGTCTACCATCGCTAAAACATTGTCGGAAAGCTCAATGCGCACGTAAACCAAATCGTTTTGGTATAGGTTTAACACGGGTTCACCAATTGCCACACGCTCAAAACGTTCTTTGAAAACATCAGATACTTTACCGGCGAACGGGGCGAATAAACGGGTGTAATTCAATTGATTGGTCGCGTTATAGAAAGTAGCCTCAGCTAGCTCTTTATTAGCGGTTAGCTCATCAAGTTCCGCTTTTGAAATCATTTGACGTGCATGCAAGTCTTCACCGCGTTTAAGCTGACGAATTGCAAGTGTGTATTGTGCTTCTGCGTCATTCACGGCTTGCTTCTCTTTGCTATCATCTAGCTTTGCGATCATTTGCCCCTGCTTCACAACGTCACCCGCTTTAACCAATACGTGCTGAACTTCCCCAGCGCGGCGAAATGCCATTGGCGTTTGCTCTGCAGGCACTACTATGCCTTTGAACGCGCGATGTTGACTTTGTACTGGTGCATCCACCGAGATAGTCGACACAAAAAGTGGCTGCTCGACGATAGCTTGGTTTTCATTTTTGCACCCTGTTAAAACTGCAAGTGCAATCGCAGAGATCGTAAGTAGAGAACGTTTCATTAAATGCCTCCCTCACGAACCCAAGCTTTCACCACTTGCCCTTCAACCAGTCTCTCAACACCAGCAATAACAACGTAATCATTGTTATCAAGCCCGGCTTTCACACCACCTGCTGCGTCAAGTGACACAGTGACTTTATTGACCTGCTGCGTGCTTCTGTCCATTACCCAAACTTCACCTTGCGTCCCATTTTTGTTGACCCAAGCAGACTGAGGTAACGTCATCGCGTCCGATACATGTTGTTTAGCAATGTGTACCTGCCCTGTCATACCTGTCAGCAAATTGCGATCTTCTGGTCGAGTGATGGTCACGATCGCCTCATAACTATTGGTATCGATGTTTGGCTGTGTCGAAATTTCTTTAAATTGCCCAGGAATACGTTTTCCTGGCTCGCTATCCATCGTCACCCACATATCGGAGTTTTGCAGTGACTCAAGTGATACAGATTCCGCATAACTTACTGGCAAGGTGAACGACACATCCAACGTCGTGTTATCAATGAGATTCAAGATCTCCTGCTTCTCTGCTACTACCTGAAATGGGTTGACATAGGTATATGACACTATGCCATCAAACGGTGCGTGAATTTTGGTATAGCTCAAATCGGTTTTAGCTTGTTCGTAGTTCGCCAATGCCGCTTTATATTGAGTTTCTTTCTGATCGTACTCATCAGTACTAATGAGTTTTTTTCCGTAAAGGTTTTTCGCGCGGTCCCATTGTGTTTTCGCTAACGCGTACTGCGCTTGAGCGGCATCTAACGCAAGCTGAAGATCTTTAGGGTCTAACGTTGCGAGCACTTCACCTTTTTGGACCTTTTGACCCATGCGTACACGTAATTCATCTACCTCTCCACCAACCTGAAAAGAAAGCTGCGCGCGATGTGTTGCATCAATACGCGCTAAAAAGGCGTGCGAGTCTTCAAGTTCTAGGTCTTTCACCGCCAGTAATTTTACAGGTTTGATTAAAGGTTCAGACGGCTCAGAAATGGCTTTATTACACCCAGTTAGCATCCCAGAAAGACTTAATGTCACCACTGCGCCAACTAAAGTGCGCTTTAAATATTGTTTTCGCACCCGCTTTCTCCGTAGGTTTTATATATTACACAGCCGTGCAGTATAAGCAGAATTTGAAATTGATCAACATATTTTCCAGATGGATAGCAAATTAATTAGTCAAAGCGTTCGGTTTCTGGTAAAAGTAAGCGCGTGATTAATATTCGGGAAAATTCGAACTATGAATGAAAGAAAGCAGGGGCGTAGAAGTGCTGAAGCAGCAGAACAAACTAAGTGTCTGATCCTTAAAGTGGCAGCAGATATGTTTTGTGAACTTGGTTACGAGCGTGTCTCGCTGCGCAATATCAGTGAAAAGGCTGGTGTTTCACATAGTTTGATCCGTCACCACTTCGGCAGCAAAGAGAAAATCTGGCAAGCGGTTAGCGATGCAATGGACGAGTTCATGCAGTGCTATATGGCTGAACTCATCAATGAAATGCCGGAGAACACACCTTCGAATAGAAAAATTTATCTGTTTATGGTTCGCATGCTAGCATTTGCTCTCGTCAATCCTCATCCAGTACAGATGATCGCCGATGCCATTCGACAAGGCGATGACGGTGCTCTGCTGCAGTATTTCTTAAAGTCAAAAGATGAGTTCGCTGCGATATTTACCGGAATTTTCGAGCAGTACAACAGCGAAAACCCTAATGCACAGTTTGATCAGTGGGAATCAAAATGGCAAATGTTGATCTTCGCACATGGTGCTGTCAGTCTCGCGCCAATGATGCAAGAAACATGGCCGGATATTGCAGATAATCGCGAAAAACTGCTGATCAAGCATTGGGAATTGTTTAATACCATTATGGCCTCTCAATTTGGGATCGCAAAAGAAGAGATGATTCATCCGGAAAAGCTTGAAGATATCGTTATTGATATGTGCTGTACTATTGATGAAGCAGTAAACTAAAAGCAAACAAGCGAAAAGAAGACATAAAAATGCCGAGCTACAAAGCTCGGCATTTTTGTTTCAATTCGTTTTAACCACGGTAGTAACGTTGTGGTACGAACGGCATTTTTTCAACGGTCATTGGTAGCATTTTACCACGCACTTCAGCGAACACTTCAGTACCAATCGCCGCCAAATCCGCACGAACATAACCCATTGAGACTGGCTTACCTGCATTCGGACCCGCCGTACCGCTGGTTACAACGCCAATTTTAACGCCGTCAGCATCAAACAGTTCAACACCTTCACGCACTGGCGCTTTGGTTTGACCTACTAGACCCACACGCTTACGCGCCACATCTTTAGTCTCAATCTGCTTAAGAATAATGTCTGCGCCAGGGAAACCACCTTCACGTTCACCACCAATACGACGAACTTTTTGGATACCCCATAGCAAGCTCGCTTCAACAGGTGTTGTTGTTGTGTCTAGGTCATGACCGTATAGACAAAGGCCACACTCAAGACGAAGTGAATCACGAGCACCAAGGCCAATCCATTCAACTTCATCTTCCGCAGTCAGTTTACGTGCTAGCTCTTCCGCTTTGTCAGCAGGAACCGAGATTTCGTAACCGTCTTCGCCTGTATAACCACTACGAGAAACAATGCACTCGGCGCCTAAAATATCGACTTTACGAATATCCATGAACAGCATTTCAGAAACTTCTGGTGCAAAACGCGCCAATACAGCCGCCGCTTTAGGGCCTTGGATTGCAAGTAGAGCTCGGTCTTCGATAATTTCTAGCTCAACACCAGATGGTAAATGCGCTTGTAGGTGTGCGATATCTTGCGCTTTACATGCTGCGTTCACAACCACAAACAGATGATCGCCTAGGTTAGCCACCATCAAGTCGTCCATGATGCCGCCCTCTTCATTAGTGAAAAAAGCGTAACGCTGTTTACCAGACTCAAGATCCACAATATCCACTGGAACTAATGTTTCTAGGAACGCAGCTGCACCGTCACCAATTAGGCGAAGCTGTCCCATGTGAGAAACGTCAAACAGACCTGCCGCATCACGAGTATGTAAGTGTTCCTTCTTTACGCCTAGAGGATACTGAACAGGCATATCGTAACCCGCGAACGGGACCATTTTGGCACCAACTTCAACGTGAAGTGCGTGTAGTGGTGTTTTCAGTAGTTCTTGAGTCATTTTCGTCTCCATTTAGATAGACCCGAGAATGCTATCGGCATTCGATGTGTTTCCAATAATAAACATGGCTCATTCTATTTTGCACGAACAAGACGTAGATCGACTTGCAAAAGTGTGACTCTTAACATTTTAATCACAACAAATCGTACAAAAAAAGCGCTTTAATGAGCAAGTTCTCATCAAAAAAGCGCCTTTTCATCATAACGACCACCAACAGCAATCGTTTGCTTTCACTATAGGAAATTTATAAGTATTTATCACTATTTGGCTGTCACCCACAAAATGAGCGCATCTTCCTCGCTAACACTGGTCAACATATGTCCCATATTCGCATCGTAATAAACGCTGTCTCCCTCGCTTAAAACAACAGGTTCGTAAAACTCAGAATAGAACATGACCTCACCAGATAAGATAAGTAAAAATTCTTCGCCGTCATGACGAACCCAGTCTTTATATTCATCAAAACTACGAGCTCGAATTTGGCTCTTAAACGGCATCATTTTCTTATTGGAAAGTTGTGTCGCGAGCAGTTCATGTTCATAGGTTTGTGTTGGGTGTGGTTTACCTTCATTCTTCTTGGTAACATCCCTGCGCCCTGTCGCTACCTTTTTTCTAGGTGGCTCAAAGAGTTGTGGCATGTCAATTTGTAAGCCTAGTGCCAATTTTTGCATCGCTTGAAACGTCGGGGAGATCTGCTCATTTTCTATTTTGCTCAGTGTAGATCGAGCAAGCCCGGTTCTCTGACTCGCTTCTTCTAATGTGATACCGAGTTTCGAGCGGATATCCTTAATACGCTGGCCCAGTTTTAACGGCTCGATATTTTGGTCATGTTGCTCTTTTGCCAACGTCATCGATGGGTATTCATCGTAAATACTTTCTGCCATAAATCCCTCTATAGATATCCATATTTTTTGTCTTACTCGCATTGTGCATGAAGCACATAGTGGATAGAAGTCCACCAAGTGAATTAAAGCGTGCTCTTGTTAACAAATTTTGAAATCTTGTTTCCTATAGGAAATTTTTGGTTGATTGTTCCCGCCACAGGCGCTATGTTACCAACTTGTTAGATGTAGAGATGCATATTTCCGTAAGAGATTGGTAAAAGAAACACGCAATCCAACGGAGTTTTTGCCCAAATTTAGGGCCGGATGTTCACTCTGTTCTGCTACGCAGTTCAGCTGTTTTTGAGGACAAATGAACCACAACCGCAAATCATAACTCATCTATTGCGGGTTCATTTTCAGATTTGGAAGGTCAACTACCATGAATAAGAGTTACCCTAACCACAGCTTGGAAAACTTTTTCTCTACCAACCTCTCTGCGACAGATGATGCTGTCTTTGCTGGAATTCAAGCGGAATCCGCTCGCCAAAACGAACAAATCGAACTTATCGCTTCTGAGAACATTGTTTCTAAAGCGGTAATGCAAGCTCAAGGCACATGCCTAACAAACAAATACGCTGAAGGGTACCCAGGTCGCCGTTACTATGGTGGTTGTGAGCACGTAGATACAGTGGAAGCCATTGCTATCGAACGCGCAAAAAAACTTTTCAATTGTGAATACGCAAACGTTCAACCACACTCAGGCGCACAAGCAAACGGCGCAGTAAAGCTGGCACTGCTTCAACCTGGTGACACCATTCTTGGTATGTCTTTAGACGCAGGTGGTCACCTGACGCACGGCGCACGCCCTGCACTTTCTGGTAAATGGTTTAATGCAGTTCAATACGGTGTTGATCGCGAAACACTAGAAATTAACTACGAAGATGTTCGTGAGCTAGCACTTGAGCACCAACCTAAAATGATCATCGCAGGTGGTAGCGCTATTCCACGTACTATCGACTTTGCAAAATTCCGTGAAATCGCAGACGAAGTAAATGCAATTCTTATGGTCGACATGGCGCACATCGCTGGTCTTATCGCAACAGGCGCACACCCTAGCCCACTGCCACACGCACACGTTGTTACGACTACAACACACAAAACATTGCGTGGCCCTCGCGGCGGTATGATTCTTACTAACCACGAAGACATCATTAAGAAAATCAACTCAGCCGTATTCCCTGGCCTACAAGGCGGCCCACTGATGCATGTTATCGCAGCCAAAGCGGTCGCATTTGGTGAAGCGCTTGGCCCTGAATTTAAAACTTATATTGATTCGGTGATCAATAACGCAAAAGTCCTAGCGGAAGTATTGCAAACTCGCGGTTGCGACATCGTAACTGGTGGTACAGACACGCACCTAATGCTGGTTGACCTTCGTCCGAAAGGGTTGAAAGGCAATAAAGCAGAAGAAGCTCTAGAGCGTGCTGGGATCACATGTAACAAAAATGGCATCCCATTCGATACAGAGAAGCCTATGATTACATCGGGCATCCGTTTAGGAACGCCTGCGGGTACAAGCCGCGGCTTTGGCGCTGAAGAATTCAAACTCATCGGTAATTGGATTGGTGACGTACTGGACGGTTTAGTGAACAATCCTGAAGGTGACGCAGAAGTTGAAAAACGCGTTCGCAAAGAAGTAAAAGAACTTTGCAGTCGCTTTCCTCTATACCAGTAAACGATTTTTTTGAAATCATAATAATTCCTGACAAGTTATTCGGAGATTAAGCAATGGACAAAACACTGAAGTTTGCAGATAGCCACGAGTGGGTACGTGATAACGGTGACGGCACAGTAACAATTGGTATTTCTGAGCATGCACAAGAAATGCTAGGTGACGTGGTATTCGTTGACCTACCAGACGTAGAAGACGAAGTTGAAGCAGGTGAAAGCTTCTCTCTCGTTGAATCTGTAAAAGCAGCGTCAGACATCTACGCACCAATCACTGGTGAAATCGTAGAAATCAATGAAGAACTAGAAGACAGCCCAGAGCTAATTAACGAAGAGCCGTACGAAGGTGGCTGGATCGTAAAAGTGAAGATGTCTGATGTATCTGAACTAGATAACCTGAAAGACGCAGACGAATACCTAAACTCTATCGAAGAAGAGTAATTAGGATGTGACGAAAGCTGTTCCCTAGCCTGTTTAGAGAACAGCTTTTTTTCTAGGTTCGGACGTATAATTTAATTTATCAGTAACGCAAATCCGTTACCCGAACCAAGGAGTAGGTAAAGGACAATGACTGAATTACTTCAAAGCCTCAGCACACAAAACGAGTTCGTTGCTCGCCACAATGGACCAAACAAATCTGACCAACAGAAAATGTTGGAAGCGATCAACGCAGTTAGCCTAGATTCGCTTATCGACGAAACCGTACCAGCACAAATTCGCCTAGAGCAACCAATGAGCTTGGCAGAAGCGAAAAGCGAAGCAGACATGCTGGCAGCCATGCGTAAGTTCGCCGATCAGAACCAAGTTAAACGTACATTCATTGGTCAGGGTTACTACAACACCTTCACGCCGAACGTGATTCTACGCAACGTGATGGAAAACCCGGGCTGGTACACTGCTTACACCCCTTACCAACCAGAGATCTCACAAGGTCGTTTAGAAGCACTTCTAAACTACCAACAAATGGTGATGGATCTTACTGGTATGGAAATCGCGAACGCGTCATTGCTTGATGAAGCAACGGCAGCAGCAGAAGCGATGACACTTTGTAAGCGTGCGGGTAAAAGCAAGAGCAACGTATTCTTCGTTGCTGACGACGTTCACCCACAAACCATCGAAGTGGTAAAAACTCGTGCGAAATTCATCGGCTTTGAAGTCTTGGTTGGTTCTTTAGAATCACTACCAGAGCAAGACGTGTTCGGCGCACTAGTTCAATACCCAAGTACAACAGGTGAAGTTCGTGACCTAACGGACATCATCGCTAAAGCGCAAGCAAACAAAACACTAGTGACTGTAGCAACGGACCTTCTTGCTTCTACCCTGCTTAAACCTGCAGGTGAAATGGGCGCAGACGTAGCAATCGGTTCAGCACAACGTTTTGGCGTGCCGATGGGTTACGGCGGTCCACACGCTGCTTTCATGGCAACTCGTGATAAGCACAAGCGTACAATGCCTGGGCGTGTTATCGGTGTTTCTATCGATACCAACGGTAACCAAGCACTGCGTATGGCAATGCAAACGCGTGAACAGCACATCCGTCGTGAAAAAGCGACTTCAAACATCTGTACTGCTCAAGCACTGCTAGCGAACATGGCGTCTTTCTACGCGGTTTACCACGGCGCAGAAGGTCTACGCACGATTGCTCGTCGTACGCACCACATGACAGCCATCCTAGCCGCTGGCCTAACTAAAGGCGGCTTCGAGCTTGCTCACAACAGCTTCTTCGACACCATCACTATCAACACAGGCGCACAAACTGAAGACCTATACGCGAAAGCACTAACCGCAGACATCAACCTACGTAAGTTGGATACTCAGCTAGGTGTAAGCTTCGACGAAACCACAACCGTGGCAGATGTAGAAGCCCTATTCGCAGTATTCGGTGTGAAAGAAGAAGTCGCAGCACTATCAACTGAAATCGCAGGCAACGAGTTTGCAGCCATTCCAGAAGCATTGCGCCGCACAACAGAATATCTAACACACCCTGTGTTTAACACGCACCACAGCGAAACACAGATGATGCGTTACCTAAAACAGCTAGAGAACAAAGACTTCTCACTCACGCACGGCATGATCCCACTGGGCAGCTGTACGATGAAGCTGAACGCAGCAGCAGAGATGATTCCAGTAACTTGGCCTGAGTTTGGTTCGATCCACCCGTTCGCACCAGCAGAACAAGCAGCTGGTTACGCTGCACTCGCAAAAGACCTTAAAGAAAAGCTATGTGAAATCACTGGCTATGACGCATTCTCACTACAACCAAACTCTGGTGCATCGGGTGAGTACGCAGGTCTTATCGCGATTCAACGCTACCACGAAAGCCGTGGCGAAGGTCACCGCAACGTATGTTTGATCCCAAGCTCTGCGCACGGTACTAACCCTGCGACAGCATCTATGGTGTCAATGAAAGTGGTTGTGGTTAAGTGTGATGAAGAAGGCAACATCAACATCGACGACCTAGCAGCGAAAATCGAGAAACACAAAGACAACCTATCAAGCATTATGATCACTTACCCTTCGACGCACGGCGTTTACGAAGAGAAAGTGAAAGAAGTGTGTGAAATGGTTCATGCCGCCGGTGGTCAGGTTTACCTAGACGGCGCTAACATGAACGCGCAGGTTGGTCTAACATCACCAGGCTTCATCGGTTCAGACGTTTCTCACCTAAACCTACACAAAACCTTCTGCATCCCGCACGGTGGTGGCGGTCCGGGTATGGGTCCTATCGGTGTGAAATCTCACCTAGCTCCTTTCTTACCAGGGCATATTGAAGACGGTGTAGAAGGCGCAGATTTCGCAGTATCAGCAGCAGATATGGGTAGCGCTTCTATCCTACCTATCTCTTGGGCTTACATCGCAATGATGGGCGAACCTGGCCTAACAGATGCAACAAAAGTAGCAATTCTGAACGCAAACTACGTGATGGAAACACTTCGCCAACACTACCCTGTTCTTTACCGTGGCAAAAATGGCCGCGTAGCGCACGAATGTATTATCGACATTCGTCCGCTGAAAGAAGAAACAGGTATCAGCGAAGAAGACATCGCGAAGCGTCTAATGGACTACGGTTTCCACGCACCAACTATGTCGTTCCCTGTAGCGGGCACGCTAATGGTTGAGCCAACGGAATCGGAAGATCTAGAAGAGCTGGACCGCTTCTGTGATGCGATGATCGCTATCCGCGAAGAAATGGAGAAAGTGAAAAACGGTGAATGGCCACTGGATAACAACCCTCTTGTTAACGCGCCACACACACAAGTTGATCTTTCAGCTGAAGATTGGGACCGCCCTTACTCTCGCGAGATTGGCTGCTTCCCGTCTAAAGCGACCAAATCTTGGAAATACTGGCCAACGGTAAATCGCGTGGATAACGTATACGGCGACCGTAACCTAATCTGTTCATGCCCAAGCATCGATAACTACGAAGATTAATTTTTGTAGCCTCTAAATCGACAAAGGCGAACCGTTTGGTTCGCCTTTTTGTTTTTGGTGTGCCGCCCTAACACTTGTTGATACATCGAGAAGGAATGATGGCTAGTTATTGTTTGCACAAAAGTGATTTAGAAATACAGTAACTTCTGAGAACCTTTGAATTAGCACTAATATCTCAGAGCCTTAAAGGCTTGTTGGAAACTCCTCATGAACACTATGCTATGCAGGTGCTATGTAGTTTCTAGTTCAGTTGCAGTAAGTCCCATTTATTACCATAGAGATCTTGGAACACCACCACTGTCCCGTATTCTTCCACACGAGGCTCTTCATTAAATACAACACCATTTTTCTTCATCAACTCGTAGTCACGCCAAAAATCATTAGTTTGCAGAAACAGGAAAACACGACCACCTGTTTGATTTCCTACTGCATGCGTTTGCTCCGGTGTACTCGCTTGAGCTAAAAGTAGGTTTGTACCATTGGAGTTTGGAGGAGAAACTTGAACCCAGCGTTTACCACCACCTAGGTTGGTATCTTCAACCAGAGTGAATTGAAGTTTTTGAGTATAGAATTCGATAGCATCGTCGTAATTTTCAACGACTAGAGCAATGTTTCCGATTTGCTGCTGAACAGTTTTGGCCATGATGATTTCCGCTGTGTCAAAACGCTAATTGTACGCTATTTTGAGACTTTTCTAGAAAGCACATAACGCCTTGCAAATGTGTAAGGCACACAATACGAATGTTTACGCACAGCGCCTTTGTCACTAGAACCTACAAATAATATAGCTACCACAAGTGTCGAATCTTGATTGAGCAACTTATTAAAGCCTTAGCTATAACTCAAGAGCAAATCTCTAACCTAATAAAGAAGGCTGCTTGTATACCACGGTATTATAGTTCTTCTAGTTTTCCCTTAGCTAAATCTTCTTGTTGCTTAAGGAACATGAAGAAGTTTGCCTCACTGATAAACGGGTTACCGCTTGTGCCGAGCTTCTTCCTATTTTCAAAAAGGAAATTTTTATGTGGATGGTTCGAAAGGTTAACGTTCACAATAGGTGCCTGTAGTGAAATTTTTCTAATTTTCTCCATGCTAGTCAGGAACTGGCCAATAACTTCTGGATCATTGCTACTTACGCTATGCCCACCAACGATAAAAGCACGATATTGTTCGCCATTATCTTCAACAGTGAAGTCTAAGGAATAATCACCTTCCGTGTGGCCAGGTGTGAGATAGAATTTAAACTCATGTCCACCAATAACCATGGAGCTATCGCTTTTTATCTCTATGTCTAAATTTGGAGGAAGGAACTTGTTCTCACCTTCGCTTTTGTTTGATTGCTGTATAGATAGTTCATGAGCGCTTTTGGTCATCACGACTTTGGAACCATACTTCTCTTGAAGTAACTGGGCGCCCCCAACGTGGTCAGAATGCCCATGAGTTACCAATATGTGCGTTATTGGCTTATCTTTTAGCCCTAGTTTCTCTAGGTTGATAGGTATCCACTCAGAGTAAGGGAAGTCAAGCGTATCAATGATAACAAGTCCGTCGTCTGTAGCAATGGCATATGATGAGACCCACTTGTCTCCTACATAATAGACATTATCAAACATTTGAAATGGTTCTACATAACCGTTCTTATCATTCATTGCTGGAACATATTGACTTAAGGAAACAAAAGACGAAGCACTTAAAAGTAAACCTACAATAATTTTTTTCACGAAATCACACACAAATATATCCTTAATAATTTCTTATAGAACCTCGCGGATGAGAAAGCTCTAAACGATTTTCAGAGGCAAATACAACTGCAAATACTTTCTACTTAGCTTGAGTTTTAGCTGACCGAATCACTGGTAAACTCGAATCCCATTAACTGCCTATGTATTCATGATTCTTTTAGAGGTTAAATAAATGAACTCAATTGAAGCAGAGTCATGAAACTTCAATTGAGGTTACCGGCACAGCACAATGTGATAAACCTCTTTCAAGCAAACATTTGAATGCGATTTTTCCAATTTAAGACATGTTCAATAAATGCATCAACTCTTGCAGGCCTTTTATCGCGGTCTCGATACATAATGAATACTTCTTTACCCGAGCATTGCCATTCTGGCAACAAAGGCAGCAGGTTATGTTGATCATGATTTAGCTCATGAAAGTAATAGGTTGGAATCCACGCAATTCCTAAACCATGGATGACGGCGTCTCTAACTAGCAGTACATCATTTGAAGTGAATTGAAACTTTAGCGGATGATCAAATGTTTCATTGGTGATTTGATTAACTAATTTCCATTGGCTGTCGTTGTTTACCGTAATTAGGCGATGATGAACAAGTTGTTCTGGATGGGTAATCGGTTGGTGTTGTTCTAAATAGCTTCGTGATGCACAAAGCGCAAATGGAATCGACCATAATTTCTGAGCAATCCAGTCTTGTTCAATAAGATCACCAAGACGAAAACTAACATCGACACGGTTAGATACAAGATTGATTTTTTCATTCTGTACATCTAAATCGATACATATCTTCGGATGTTGCTCTGCAAATTCATAAACGCACCGCTTTAACCACATCTGTGTCATGTTAATTGGCGCTGATATTTTGATCGTTCCGCTTAAAGACTGACGCTCAGTCGCAATTCTCGATGTCACATTATTTAAGCTAAGAAGTAACGGCTCACAGAGTTGATAATATTTTTCGCCATCAGTTGTTAACGCAAAGTGGTGTGCACTGCGGTTAAATAGTCTGCAATTTAAGTTTATTTCCAGCCTTTTTAACTTCCGGCTTAGCGTGGCTAACGGGACATTAAGACGCTCAGATGCTTGTGTTAGGCTTTGATAGCGAGCAACAGAAACGAATAACAAAAGGTCATCCAAAGAGTGACGTTCCATATTTGGGATTAACCCTCTTAAATTTGGCTATTAAAAATCAAATATGAAATATATAGCATTATCGCGTCAAGTTAATTTTTATCAGGAAGATCTATGTCTAAGCATTTATCAATTTGGTGCGGTGTTGTTGTCGCTATCTTTTTTTGGTCTAGTAACTTTAACGTAATAAAGGCTATTAATAGCGATGTCTCTCCTTTGGATTCAGCGACGTTACGATTTTCCGTTGCAGCTTTAATACTCTTACTGATAAGAGGTACTAAACGCTCTCCATATGGAGCCAAACTCACACGAAAAAGTATGTTGTCGTTGTTTGTTATAGCAACCGTGGGTGTAACTATCCAAAACTTCTCTATTTTCTCTGCAATGAGATTTACTACCCCAGTTAACGCAGCGGTTGTTCAGGCAAACCTACCACTTTTCACTATCTTGTTGTCGGGCTTTATTCTCAAGACTTCCATTTCGGTTAAAACTATTTTAGGTGCACTAATCAGTTTTTGTGGAGTGGTAATCGTCATTACAGGGGGAAATATTCATTCTATTAGCAGCAATAGTAATATTGGTGATCTATACATGTTATTTGCTTTAATTAGTGGGTGTTTATACACAATTCTAGCGAAGCGTTTAACATCTCATATCCCAGTAACTCAGCAGTTACGTTGGGTGTTAAGTATTAGTGCCATTCAAATGGTCGCTATAGCGATGTACCACGGCGACTTTAGCCGTAGCTTAAATGCCATAACATTTAAAGACCTAGCATTAATAGCTTACATGAGCCTGTTTGGAACTTTGATTGCTTATTACTTTTGGATGAAAGGCGCTATCGTTCTTGGTCCAGATAAGATGTCTCCATTATTTAATATTATGCCGGTATTCACTCTACTGATTTCGCTCATTTCTGGTGAGCAGGCTCAATGGGAAAATGTTTTAGGCGTCTTTATCGTTGCGGCTGGTGTGTATATAGGTAACTCAGCACCTTTTGCTCGTTTACGGAAGGTGGTGGAGTAAAAATAGACGCCAACCTTAAGTCCATTATTTAGCGCAATACTTTGTTAATTGGCATAAGTTTTCTTGGTTTCCAATAGGTACACTTTTCGCTTTAGTCGTTCACTCTTTTATCTAACTTTATTGAGTACATGTCGAAAATCTTCAATCTTTTGCTAAGAGCGTTTTTTACTATGTAAAAAACAAAGGAGAATGACCATGAAAAAACGACTCAACTATATTGAAGTAGCGCCAAAAGCAATAGAAATCCTATACGCTCAGGAAGCTTACTTCCATGAACAATTTAGCCAATCAGAAACCATGAACATGATCATATGGGAACTGGTTAAGTTACGCATATCGCAAATCAATCAATGTGCATTTTGTATCGACATGCATAGTAAAGATGCGCTTAAGTTAGGTGAAAAGCCGGAACGCATATGGGGGCTTAGTGCATGGAAAGATATGCCATTCTACAGCGATGCAGAACACGTTGCGCTTGGCTGGGCTGAATTACTAACTGCTGGCCTACCAGTAGATGATGATACCTATCAGCTGACCTTGAATACCTTTGGAGAAGAAGCTATGGTCAACCTAACAATTGCGATCAACGCGATCAATAGTTGGAACCGAATAGTTAAGGCATTTAAGCCAAAGGTTGGAGTCTATAAACCTCGATAATTCTATTTGACGGTTCTTACTTGTAAGCCACTGCTTATGCCTCAACTTTATATGATGAAAAGTACATGTGTATCACTTTCTCATTTAAGTTGAGGTTAAATAGGATGATTCATTTGAACTTAGAATTTGATATTTTAAAACCTCAAAAGGCTTTAGCTGGCTATGTTCAAGCCATTTGGTCAGCATCCGTCAAACCTGATACGACGCAAACCGTACGTAAACAATTACTCAGTGATGCTGGTACAGGTGTGGTATTCATTTTACAGAATGAAGTACAAATGGATGGTGAGTGGCAAACGCCAGGGGTTGTCCTACTACCTGTGAGCATTCTGGCACATCAAGTCTGCCTACCGCCAGGCACGGTGATGACTGGCGTACGCTTTCATCCTGCTGTTGGTTATCAACTATTTGGTAAACGTCTAGAACAGCTATTGCGGATTCAAGACGACCACCCTTTGGCTTCTTCTGCACTAGCAACATTTGAGTCTCTGCAAACAGCGCGTTCGCCATATGCAAGGATTTCTACGTTATATCGCTGGGTTCAAACACTGATTGAGGAATATGAACCGCAGTATGTCGGCCACATTATTGAACAACCTACAGGGACCATCAGTCAGCGCCAGAGAGAGCGCAATTTTCAGAAATGGTTGGGGATTACTCCTAAACATTACCAACGCATTAAACGAGTGAAGCACACTTTAGAGCAACTCCGAGCGCAACCCGATCTTACTTTATCGGAATTGGCGCTGGAGCAAGGTTTTTCCGATCAAGCACACATGACTAGAGAGTGTAAGCAGATTGCGCGCATGACACCGAAGCAGTATGTCCGAAAGAGAAACCTCTAAGCCTTATTAGCTTTCTACATCAAACCCAATTGATTCAGAATCGACGATATACTTGCTACAATGTTCGATCATATATCACCTACTTTTTAGAACGCTCATTCCAGCTTGATATGAGCTGGTTAGCTCGCTTTTGATGCCGCGTGCCGCTCTACCATAAACGCGATCACTTCTTCGTTTAAGCAAGATTTGCTGATGTATTGGCGTTGTTTACCAAGGTGAAGGATAAAGCCCAAATCAGTTTGTTCGAGTTGGTCGATTTCATTCCAAGCGAGGCTGCGGTCAACTTTACCGCTTTTGTAGCGCACGCCATCTGCATTCACTTCAAACACCACTTTACTGCCGCGGCTTGAGCTGATGGTTTGACGCCACAGCCACCAAGTTCTTTTGAAGTAAACGCTGCACGCTTCAATCACACTCAATACGATAAAGAACCAACCGACGTAACCGTTAGGTAGCAGTTCAAACTCCAATAAAACCACACCAAAAATTAGAAAGAGGATCCCTTTCAAATACGCTTGCGGGAACTTAACTGGCTGGCTAGTTTGATCATAACACTCAGCAAAAAATGGCTTGTCGAGTGTGTATTCTGTAGTGAATTCGAAATCTTTAGACATGTATGGTTACTTCAAGGCTTCTGTAAATGAGTATTCTTGGTTGCACTCTCGCAACGCATGCATTGTAGCGCTTCTCGGGATTTATCTTTAGTCCTTTTGATTCTGTTTTGTAAATCAATGATACCGCCACGCAAAAAGACCTCGGTGCTCTCGCCAAGATCAAACAAGGCGAACCATTTGGCTCGCCTTGCTAATTAACAACCTGTGTGACTTGTTGAGGTTTTCTACTTTAGAGGGTCGTTGTCTGGCAACGCACTGTGTATCCATACTGCCAGTCGGTGTTTGATGCTTGCGCCGTCTAGCTTGCTTTCCGGCAATGGCGTGATCTGTTTTGCATCGACCAAGAATAGGTAAATCGCTTTTACTCTTAGAGGTTGTGGTGACTGAGGAAGGTCAAAACCTTGTAGCTTCGCCATCTTCCCACCAATCTCTAGTGCCTTCTTAACCAGTTTGTCTTCATTGTGAAGCTTGGAGCTTTTTGACATTGATAAATCCTCTTCTTCGCTTCAATTAAGAATACATGAAGTGCCACGTATGGCGTGTTAGTAAGCTCGCATATTGATAAGTTTATGCCTTATTACCGAGTAACTGATTGAAAAACGACCTTAATTCGTCATCACCAAGATTGAGCAGGTAGTCACCAACATACCATTCAACAATCGATTGATTTGGATGTGCCGTGACTTGCGGGTTACCAAACCAAATGCCCTTTTCCGTGGCAAACGTGTATTGGAGTTCTTTCAACTCTTCACAGCTAAATGGCAGGATAAGGTGCAACATGTTTGCTTGAGGCTGGATTAGTCTTACCGCCAAAGGTGGGAACTCTTCAATGATCTTGTAGATTTGTTTTGTTCGCTCAAACAGAGCCCGCAGCTGCGCCAACCTTTCATCGAACGGCATTGCTGCAGACACTACATAAGGTGTTCTATTAATGATTTACGCAGAACAAAGATCATGCTCACCGTAAACAAGCCATTTAGGTAAATATGCGGCTTCTGGAATCGTCCAGCCATACTTATCGTATGCTAATGCAGCAAGACCAGTCAGTTTCAGAGAAACATTTCCTTTTGGCGAATAGCGAACATCTTCATTTATGTAGAACTGGTAATGCGCCTCTAACGCATCCCTCAGTGCCTCTTGATAATGTGCCTCATCGCCATCGATAATGGCAACAAACACATTCACAAATGGAATAAACAAAGAGTGTACATATGGCACTCTGGTTGATTCTAAGTATTGCGGAGAAGATTTCTCCATCACAGTTTGCAATAACTCAGGTAACGCTGATGAATTGCTAAATACACCGTTAACGAACTCGACTAGCGCAACATTAAACGGCGTCTTTATAGAAACTAACGACTCATCCATGATGGTCATCAGCTCTACGCAGCGCCAATCTCTCGCTGCCATTGCTAAACAGATTTCATCCAACCAAGCATCCATTGTTCCTTCTGCAACAGAACGGTTACCCACTTCCGAAAAGTGTCGGTGCCCAACGGAAAATTCAACCACTTGGTCTGAATGATTGGCCAGCAAGTACACGTTATTCAGTAACTCAAGCGCCCTTTTTATGTAAGCTGGCGAGGCCTGATGTTGTCCGAATTCGGAAGCGGTGAAGAATGCCTCAAGCGAATCCCAAGCATCGCCTTTCATTCTTTTCAGAGGGTGCTTATAAAAAGATTGTTTTTCATCAAGCATTCTTTCCCAGAAGCTGTAGAAATCTTCATCTTCTTCACGAAAAATACGCAATTTTCTTTCTTCAGGTATCTCTAAATAATGATTCTTCATTGGTTCCATCGTTCCCTAGCCTCTCATTATAAGTTGTTCTAATTTTTTGCCGTGATGATATTCATACTCAAAATCAAGCCGTGAATGATGCCGAAGTTGATTTATAAAATCAATTTATAATCAGTATGTTGTATCGAAAGTTAATGCTTAATTGAAATGAATCGAAAAGCCGAAAAACATTTGAAATATAAGGCTACCGCACAAGCCGCGATGGGTAAGCCAGAACGTACCTGTCCATAAACAGTGGACGACGAACACTGACTTTGTGGAGTAAAGATAGACAGATATTCACCATTGTGTTCGCCTTTCTTTTTCTGTCGCTTTCGATAATACTCTTGCGCAATATTACTCAGCTGGAAAATTTTATGCCTCAAGCAAACTCTGTGGTCGTACTCGACTTTGAAACCACAGGTCTCTCTCCTACTTTAGGTGATCGCGCAATAGAAATTGGTGCAGTAAAGTTAGTCAATGGCGAGGTTGTCGATAGTTTTCAGCAACTCATGAATCCCGGTTTCAGAGTGAGTTCTTTTATTGAGAACTACACCGGCATTACCAACAATATGTTGCGATCGGCACCAAGCTGCGAAGAGGTAATGGCGTCATTTAGTGAGTTCATTGCTGGCGAGAACCTTATCGCTCACAACGCGTCCTTCGATAAACGATTTTTAGATGCAGAGCTTGAACGAATCAACTGTGGTTATTCGGGTGAGTTTGCTTGCTCCTTACTGGTAGCAAGACGGCTCATTCAAGAAGCCCCATCACATAAGCTAGGTGAACTTGTTCGCTATAAAAATATCGACAACGACGGTGTTTTCCACCGTGCACTAGCCGATGCGCAAATGACAGCCAAGCTTTGGCTCTTAATGGTCGAAGGGATAGAAAACTCAGGCGTCGAAAAACCAAGTTTTCAGTTGATGCAAACAGTTAGTAAAACAGCCAAAGGAAAAGTCGACCTGCTACTCGCCAAAAGCCGTGCGTAACCCCCTCCGAACTAAAAGCTGGTTCTAGTCTCTTCGACGTTTAAGTGATTTTCGATATACATGCGATATTGGTTATCCCAGTGAACTTCCTAATCCGAAAGCGGTAGTTCGCTGGTCTCACCAACCAAACTGGCTTACTATGCCAGGTACCTAAAACGCTTTGTGAGTCACTCATGAGCAGAAAAAATAACAAAAATCTCAGCATTCTTCTTAAACTCAACACCTTTATTGCACCGTATAAATGGCGGGTTGCGGCGGCCTTGGTTGCCCTTGTTGCGACAGCAAGTTTGACGTTATCCGTTGGCTATGGAGTACGCATACTTATCGACCAAGGCTTTGCTCAGCAATCATTGCAAGAGCTTACCAATGCAATTCAGTTTATTGTCGGTGTCACATTGTGTATTGCCATTGGGACTTTCTTTCGCTTTTACCTTGTCTCTTCCGTAGGTGAGCGCGTTAGTGCGGATATTCGCCTTGCGGTGTTTAACCATGTGATTACGCTGCATCCGAGCTATTTTGAGACTAACAGTAGCGGCGACATAATGTCGCGCCTGACTACCGATACCACATTGCTGCAAAGCATTATCGGTTCATCGTTCTCAATGGCGATGCGTAGCGCTTTGATGTGCTTTGGTGCCATCATTATGTTATTCGCTACCAACGTTAAGCTCACGCTGATTGTGCTTGCTTCTGTGCCTTTGGTTTTGGTACCAATTTTGTTTTATGGACGACGCGTGCGTGCTCTCTCTCGCCAAAGTCAGGGCTCAATGGCCGATGTTGGCAGCT
Source organism: Vibrio sp. Vb0937 (assembly GCF_033338855.1). Taxonomy (NCBI): domain Bacteria; kingdom Pseudomonadati; phylum Pseudomonadota; class Gammaproteobacteria; order Vibrionales; family Vibrionaceae; genus Vibrio; species Vibrio sp. Vb0937. The sequence goes on from NZ_JAWOTK010000002.1 coordinate 303,669, forward strand.
ACGCTGGAGAAGCGATAGAACATATTAAAACCGTGCAAAGTTTTAGCTCAGAGTCGCATGAACGAGCGGCTTTCGCTGTCGAGGTGGAAAAAGCTTATGAAGTAGGCAGACAGAGAGTAAAACAGCGCGCGCTCCTGATATCAGGCGTTATTGTGATTGTGTTCAGCGCGATTTCAGGCATGCTTTGGATAGGCGGCAACGATGTGATTCACGGAAAAATGTCTGCGGGTGACCTAGCCGCATTTGTGTTTTATGCCATTATGGTTGCCTCATCGACTGCAACCATTTCCGAAGTCATGGGTGAATTGCAAAGAGCCGCAGGTGCTACTGAACGGCTGATTGAGATCCTTCAAGTAGACAGTGATATTAAAGCGCCAAGCAACCATTTGCCTGTCCGTGCCGACATGCTTGCTGAGGTTAACTTTAATTCGGTGAGTTTCAACTACCCTTCTCGCCCAAATCAACCAGCAATCAAAGAATTAAATCTAACCGCTGAACAAGGAAAAGTACTGGCGTTGGTCGGCCCTTCTGGTGCAGGTAAAACAACACTATTCGAACTGCTGCAACGATTTTATGACCCACAGCAAGGGCAAGTGTTGTTTGGTGGTGAAGATATTCGACAGTTCGACCCAAACGAGCTTCGACGCCAAATGGCGCTCGTACCACAACAACCAGCGCTGTTTAGCCATGATGTTTTTCATAATATTCGCTACGGTAATCCTGAAGCGACGGATGAACAAGTTATCGAAGCCGCGAAAAAAGCCCATGCCCATGAGTTTATTGAGAAGCTTCCCGAAGGCTATCACAGCTTTTTAGGCGAGCGCGGCGTTAGGCTATCGGGCGGACAAAAGCAGCGTATTGCGATTGCTCGCGCGATTCTAAAAGATCCAAAAATCTTACTGCTAGACGAAGCTACCAGCGCCCTTGATAGTGAAAGTGAACATCACGTTCAGCAAGCACTTGAAGCTCTAATGAAAGGACGCACAACGCTGATTATTGCTCATCGTCTTTCGACTATCCAACATGCGGATAAAATTGCGGTGCTCGACAATGGCGAGTTAGTCGATGTTGGTAACCACCAATCATTAATGCAAAGCTGTGAGTTGTATCAGCGACTTGTGGCATTGCAATTTAAGCACTTGGAGTAACGCCTAGTTAAGCGTTCAAAAGTAAGCAAAGGCGGACCAAATAATTTAATAACAGGAGTTTAACGATGTTTTTGTGTCAGTCCAGCGAGCCTTGGCGAGACTAAGAATCTAGCTCTGAGTGGTTAATGAGATAATTTAGACCATGAAGAGCTAGGATAGAAGATCCCACATCATGTCCCATCGTCGCTGTACAAGGTGACGAAATACAAAAGATGCCACTCGCAGTTAAACGAGCGGCATTAAACCAAGCAGCTCGCCTTTTAACAAAGGAATTCCAGTAAGAATCCAGTAACCAGCGTATTCTCCCTTCAACTAGAAACACTCGTTCACAACTACCATATAAAAACCATTCAACTTCATTTGTAACAATCTAGGTTTCAAAAATAGGAAATCATTGCTGAAAAAGTTTACCGCGTTTTGTGTTGCTATCTATGGTTACAATGTTTGAGACATCAATGCCTTTAAACCAAGCAACACAAAAGCGGCACCGATATGGACAGCGAAGCGAAACAACTATTTTCTTATCTATGTCAGCGATACGATGCGCTTTCTCAAGAGCTTGAGTCTCGCCCTTTTCCTGAATTTTCTGAGACTATTACTCATCCTCTTGGGAACTGTTTAGTCCGTTGCCCAGCAGGTAGCCAACGCTTTTCTATTGTAGCAGTCAACTTTGCACCCTCCGTTCGCGGGCAAGGCGTGCTTACTGCATTTATCGACTACATCAAAAGCAATCCTTACCACTACCAAGGTGTTGAGGTTGCAATCATTGAAAACAAGAACTTAGCTAAACGGCTTTTGTCTCTTGGCTGGAAGTACAAGTCCCTGTTTGGCAAAATTTTCTTCGCTAGCAAGCCGACCCTAGTAAAGGACTTTCAGTCTGCGTAATAGTTATTACGAAACCGCATCGACATCCAAAGTAAAACCATCACTCAAAATCCGTAAGCATGTTGAAAAAAACTTGGCGATCTTCTGCAGTACTTCCTCGATGAGCAGTGTATTCAACGTGCGCGTCTGCGCTGGCTTTTGGGGATAGATTGATTCCCCATAACGCATTAATTTGGTTTGGTACGATGGAATAACGCATATCAACAATTCGCATTTCATTATTCGGATCCGTCGCTACAAAACCGTTTGAAAACCAACGGAAACGTTCGATGTCTCTTGCTTGTTGCGATTGCGGGTTTAGCCACGGAAATTGCTCTTTTATATTTAACTTTGGAGTTGATTCGCCAGGGTAAATTTTTATTGAACGCCCCACCCTTACGGCATCTACATAGTAGCTCTCTTCCGTTTCATAAATTAGTTTCCAAACCAAAAGATTGCTGAAACTTGGTTTGGCTTTTAATTGTATAGCGTTGTGTTGTCGCTCTTTGACGATTTCCCAACCAGCTACTTCTGCTCTATCTCGTTGTATCGTTCCAAGACTTAGGTAAGCCAGGCACCATAAAAATGCAATGCGGGCATAGTTTGGGCTTCGCTTCAGTGCAACAAACAAAAGCAATATTAAAATAGGGAGTGTGAACGCGGGGTCGATTACCGAAATAGTGTTCCAAGCATAACGCGTGTTGCTTATCGGCCATAGAAGCTGTGTTCCATAACTGGTGCATGCGTCTAATAACGCATGGGTACTATAACCAAGCGCGCAGTAAAACCAACTCTGCCGGAAGCTTAGTCCTCGCTTTTTTGCGAACAATGGATACAACAACAAAGCACAAATGAAACTACCAAACGGGATAAACAAGAGCGAGTGAGTAAATTGGCGATGGTATTCCAAATACAGCAAAGGATCAGTTGAAGAACGGATTAGCGCATCTAAATCCGGAGCCATCCCAGAGACCACGCCCAACACGCCAACAACTGCAAGGTTTCGCTTGTTGCTCACCGCCAGTGGCAAAGCTGCACCCAATAAACCTTGCGTTAACGGATCCATCGTTCACTTCCTTTAGATAGATGAAGCTCAGCTGGAAAGCGTACACGCTCAATAGTCGGTTCCAATTTAAAAACCAGAAGGTTCTTCGACATAAATTATCCGCATTTAAGTGGAAAATAATACACGACTTAGTCATGCATTTGCTTGTTTAGCAACAAACACCTTGATTTAGTGTAAGAAGGAATCACGCCGTTCGCTAGTGAACGAACAAATCTGAGTCTAGGCTTGTTTGGTATTTCAAACCCGAAGGTTTATCTGACGCGAAAAAACAAGGCGAACCAAATGGCTCGCCTTGTTTCTAATTCACTGAACGATAAACGGCAGGCGTTTAGTCTTGAGGATTCTCTTTCGCGTTGATTTCAGCGTAAGTGTGTAGCAGCTCCGTCAATGTTTTTACCCACGCAAAAACATCCGAAGGTACATTTTCGATTAGTTTTTCCACTAGAGCACAGTGTGTTTCTAGCGTGATGGCCTCTTCCAAACGGAATGAGATCGCGTAGAAATGCCAAAGCACCAATCGCGTCATTCGCTCGCTATTTTGCTTTGCGTTGTCTGAGTCATCAAACGCTTGTTGAATTTCACTCAGTGCGATTGCTGTCATGCGTAGCATTGCATCAAGACGTGCAGACAACATGCGGTCTTCACTATCCACTTCTTCTTGATCAAAAGTGAACAGCTCATTCATCACGTCTTCTGGCACCATTTTACTGATCATACGAGCACTAAACTCTTCCAGCTCATGGCGAGGCATAGTTACAAGACAATCGAAGGTGTAATCACGAAGCATAAAATCACTCTAGGTTAGAAATCAATTTCAGCCTCGCATTCTAAATATTGAAATTTCAATTGCCAGTGTTAATTTCTATCCATCTACGAAAAACTACAAAACACCGTTGATTGCAATACCAACACCAATCCGCTGCTGATTATGATCATAGTCGATCAAGCTCTTACCATAACCCGCTGAGTATTGTGCGTACCCCTGAACTTTGCCCCAAATCGGAAATGACACACCCAGTTCTGCAAAACCCTTATGTGTTTGAAAGTTCTGGCGACCTAAAAAGGTAAACTCGTAACCATTCCACTTGTAAGCACTCGATAGCTCAAAGTGTCCCATATAGTCTTCGATATCCGGGTTATCATCACCTTTGGGATCATTAGGCGATGTCTTTTCATCTTCAGGTATACGCCACCAAGGCTGGATAGAAACCGCAAAATTGTCTTTTGCAAAGGTTACGTTGGCATAGACACGGTTCCAACTGCGCGATAGCTCCTGTCTCTGACCGTTAGACTCATGTTCAATACCAAAACCTAACCAAGTCGAACCATCAAGTGGTTTCCAGTCTGTTGGGGTGTAGTAAAAAAGCTCTGGACGATAATTGGTTTCACGGAATGGACGAGATGCTGCACCCGTGTATACCTGCCAAAATGATTTAAGAGTCATTCCAAAAAACAGACCATCGCCATCAAACAACAAGTCATCATAGTTCATTGGTACTTTAAAACTGATTTGGAACTCCGCCTCTTCCTTACGCAGTTCATCGCCGTATTTGGTGTCGGCATACGCGCGTTTATTTACACGATCACTGTATGTAAACGGAAGAATATAGTTAACGCGATGCGCGACCAGACTAAACGGTTCGAACGCGTTTTCTCGTTCTGATTCCAAACGCTTGTCGACCAAACTTTCCTGAAGTTCTTCAGGCTCTTCAATTTCTGGATCAGCGGGCACTGTGCTGGTTACTGTGTCAAGCTCACACTGCGCGCGAATGCTCTTTATGGTTTCTTCACCTTTGCTTTGCTTTATTTTGTCTAGCAAACATAAATCATAAGCACTGGCTGTTTCTCCCATCGCAACTGGCGCTGCCAATAAACTCAGTATTGATATCCCTGCCACTTTTGAAGCCATCTGAAACCCTTAATATTCTTTATGTCAAACCAGATAATTTTAGTTTTTCTTGGTAAACCGCTTGCCATTCTGACGTTAAGGCAATGTTAAATGTCCGCCGACTTTACGTCTTGGATAAATGCAACAGACTTTAGACATATCGGTCAACTATGATCAAAGCGCAAAAAACAACCAAGAGTTGAGCATCATAGATAAAAACCACTCGTTTGCATGATGCTCATTTTATCTATGCAAAATACTGGCTCGTAACTTTGATTGCAAACCCGGCTATGAATAAACCCAAACCATAACCCAAATGCGCCAATGTGCTAAGAAAACGGGCTTTCCAAGGTGTTGGGGTTTTACTCGCAGCAAAACCAAATCCTAGACAAGGTTGAATGACCAAAAATGGGAAGATCAACGTTACCACGCCTGTAATTAAGCTGGGCATTAGACTGGGCTCTACCAACCAATGATGACCAAAAACAGTAACGTGAGCCAAAGCGAAAGTAACTCCGATGGCATAATGCAAAAACCAGCCAAGTGACTTTTCTCCCGGCATCGCCTCTGACGCCATAATTGGCGCATGCATAAGCTTTCCTTGGGGCATGTACAAAACCCAGCGCGCAACCAACGCATAGTTTAATGAAGGAATACCAAACACTCTCCTTTGTAACCATGCCCATAAATCCATTATCAAAGTGGCACCAATCCCTATTAGCACCGCTTGCAATCCCATTAAAAGCAGCATTTTTCTCTCCTCATGTTTTTGATTTGTTAAGGTCTTAGTTGCATGCTACAACTTAAAGCCAACTTGAAGTCAATGGGGAATAATATGGATATTGCAGAAGTGGTTAGAAAATCAGGATTGCCGACTTCAACGCTCAGGTACTACGAACAGCTGGGGTTAATTCGCTCGATAGGAAGGAATGGATTGAGACGCCAATATTCACCAGAGGTACTCAATACACTCAATTTAATTAGTTTGGGGCGTATCGCTGGAATATCGCTTAACGAAATGGCAGAAATGTTGAATCAATCAGAAGTTTCAAAGCCATATATCGATCGTGACTTACTAACGAAAAAGGCACTTGAGATTGATGAGCAAATAAAACGTTTGAAAGCGGTGCGAGACAGCCTCAACCATGTCGCCTCCTGCCCTCATGAATCGCATATGGACTGTTCTTCATTTCAGAAGCTTATGAAGGTCGTAAAGCGTTATGTCCCCCAAAAGCAGAGATGAACCGCTCTCCCTACCTTCCTATTCTTGATTTAAAAGGAAGTAACTCGACATGGAGGGTTACTTCCTCTCATATTACTTAGCTTTCGCTTTTACGTACTTCTTCACTTTTTTCATCGCCATTTTTTGCTTCAACGGTGAGAGGTAATCAATGAACAAGTTACCCGATAGGTGGTCAATTTCGTGCTGCATCACAATCGCCAAGAACTCATCGCTCTCGATTGTAATCGGGTTGCCATCACGGTCTAGTGCAGAAACAACAACTGACGTGTAACGCTCTACATCTGCGTAGTACTCAGGAACAGATAGGCACCCTTCTTGACCAAGTGCTTTGTTTTCTCCGCTCACCACTTCTGGGTTAACCAAGATTAAAGGATCATTGCGTTCGTCAGAGATATCGATGACAACAACCGCCTCTTTTCTGCCTACTTGGGTTGAAGCTAAACCGATACCATTGCCCGTTGCGTAAAGTGTTTCTAGCATATCGTCTATCAGCGTTTGTACTGTCGATACATCAGTGACTTTTTCTGCTTTTACTTTAAGCCTTGGGTCTGGAATGGAGAGAATTTCGAGGACTGCCATACTTACCTTTCATATCTATAAATCGTAATTCGTGGCGAATTATACACACGTTTCTCGATACATAAACCTGCTAAGCTATCTTGCGCACAAGGCATAAACCATTAACTCAAACGACAACACGATAAATGGATTTGCCTTTTAAACAAAAAATCCTACAAACAGGAAACTAAAACGCCAGCACATTATGGCTGGCGTCTTGTCATGATCCTAATTGAATCGTTTGTTGTATTTTATCTACTGACTTTAATCGCCATTTTCTCACCACTTTTTAAAATTAAGTAGGCGATGCCAATCGTTATTAGCATTATGATAGCAATAAAAATACTTACCCCACCGAGCTCAGATAATAAATAAAACGGAGAAATATCTAACGACATTAAGATAAGAGAGAACACTACCAAACTTGCTAAAGTCCACAGTAAAACAGCATACCATCTTGTTTTTGATGGCATTACATCTCCAGTCTTGTAGCCGAAGTAATAACCAACACTCATGGCTGGGATTAACGTGCTAAGAAAGCCTGTACCACTCATTTCTATCCCAACAATATATTCAATGGCCAACAGCAATGCAGCCCAACAAACGGACGCCAGACACAACAGAGACGTAACAAGAAGTACCGATGGTGGCTGGTTTATTTCTGATTCTGAATAGTTATTTTTTAATTCCACTTTCATTTCTTTCCATTTATTTGAATAAAATAAGCGTTTTAGATCATGCTTCCGCTTGGACAACCTAGAGGAACAACACCACAAGAAATACAACTTGTAGCTTTTTAAATAGTTTTATTTTCATTTAACCTAGATTCCAACTAACTGTTATTTTTAATAACTAAACCCTCTCTCTCAAATTGTATATTCAATAAGTTTACTCATATGGGCCCAGTGCAACCATGTTAATACGTTCTATGTATCAGAAACAATTCATTTATTTCCAATGACACTAGTGAGATCATGCGACGTGATTGGAATCTCACTTAAGTTTTCATGGACCTATCGCGCTGAAAATTGAAGCCTCTACCTGTCATAGAATAAAAAGCTGTCAAAACCAGTGGTTCTGACGGCTTTTTGTAAGCGCCCCGTGGGCATTACCTGCACCATTATTGCTTGAAGCTTATCTAGTGACAGACCTAGATAGCTAATAGTCGCACTTGCTGTCGGAGGATTTTATTGGCTTTTACGCGGACTTTAGCCAACACATCACCATCGACCAACCTAAGGTCGAATATTGGTGAATGTCGCGATGGTGACTCCATCACTTTGTGACGACAACGATTTTACGTCTGCGCTAAAGTAATATGGATTAAGTGGCATTTTACTCTCGGCTAGTCGCGCGTAGTAAAGCTTGGCGGGCTGTTTTGCCATTTGTTGCGCGTACAAATACCCGACCAACGCATGTTCAAACTGGTGGTAACCATTTCCCCAATGGAACGCTTTGGTTGATTTAGGACTCAGACCGACTCCTCCATATTGATGATCCACCCATACGTCCATAAAAGTGGGTAACGTGTATTGAAGCGTTTCTTTCATCGAACCATCGACAAGAGAAACTGTCATTGCCGCTTGATCGAGCTCTGCCCATTCCCAAGACGAGCTATAGTGCTTGTATGGTCTTGATTGCCAAGCAGGAATGCTCTCTTGCGTCCATTTACTCTGCCATTCTGGTGAGAAAAGCGCTTTGACTTGCTCAAAGTTTTGCTGGTATTGCGCTTGCTTAAGCGTGTGTTTCATTCCTTTGAAACCAAACTCTGTCCAATTGGAATTTTCCAACAACTGACCAGTGAGATACGTCATCCAATACGCTTTGATGGTGTGTCCAAAATCATTGTGTTTCGCATCTGGCATCATTACCGCTTTGTGGTGTATCGCGCCATAAAAGCGCTGCTCTTTGACGGAATGGTAGTTATCTAGCATCACTTGCGTCAGCCATTGCAGATCTTGCTTCCACTTGGCTTGCGCTGGCGCTGGTAAAAGTGGCGTCATTAACAACAGGTAGCCATTAATTTGGTCAAGTTGAGCGACTAACTCTTGCTGCTTCTCACTTTCCCCATCACCATCTTTCAAAACCCACGCCAGACCGCGATCATCGCTTCGTCGGTATTGTTTAAATATAAACGCTTGCTGGTCGATAAGCGCTTGTTCGACCTTTGGATCTTGCGTTAAGTAGTAGTACATCGCCAACCCCACCAAGGCGTAAGCTTGGTCTTGAGAAGTTCGTTGTTGCCACTCCATCCCCGGTTTTCCACTACGCGTAAAGCTCACAAAGCCGCCGTTTTTCTCATCTTGTAGATGATCAATCAGGTAATAAGCCCCTTTCTTTGCCAGCTCTAATGCTTGCTTGTCACCCGTAAGATGAAAAAGTACGCCATAAGCGTAAGTTTGGCGCGATTTCATGCGGGTGTATTCGCGATCGAAGTGCGGGCTAATCCACCCTTTGTTTAATTCTTCACACGGCTTTTGTGGGTCGAGAATGACACCGTTATCACAACGAAATGTCGGAAAATTCCCCGCAGGTTGTCCATGCGCGCTTTCCATCATCCAATATGGGGCTAGGCCATTCGTCACATGGTTTAACCAATCATCCCCCGAAGGCAGGCCTACATCAGCAAAGCTGCTCATGCTCGTCGTTGCGAGCAATAAGGTAAGATATTTAAAAGACATAACACTCAATTAAGTTATTGAATTTTATCCAGTATAAATAACTCCCTTTACGCATATTGTTGTCGTGCTCACAATCGCCTTACGCATTTGTTTGCATCAATCATCTTTCAGCCTTGTTCGATAACTGAGCCGAGAATAAACGCTACTCTGTCTTCGACTGACATTTTGGGCACTTCGATCAATTGATAACCAAACTTGTGGTATGCATCGACCATCTGTTGATACGTGGCGACCGCTTCAGAAAAATCTTGCTTTCGCTCTTCGTCGTTGCTGAATATCGACGTCCACGGTGGAAAAATGAATACTTGAGAATGATAACGAAGCATCTGGCAATGCGTGATGAGCTCATGCGAGATTGGAAGTTGTTCCAACTTACTGTAGCCATATACGTCCACAATACTGCGATCAAAAAACACGTCCCCTTGGTGGGCATTGAAAGCTCGGTAATTGCTCACTTCTGCCTTCATCATTTCGTCTCGAAAAGCTTGTTTGTCATTCCAAGGTAATGCTGAACCGTGATTGGCAACCTGCGTTTGTATCACGTGACGACCGGTTTCTGGCGCGCAGATAAAGCCTTGTGTTTTTAGCTGTTCGATTACCGAAGTTTTCCCTGCACCGGGACCACCAGTGAATACGATGAGTTTATTCAAAATTGTTTCCTTATTTTTTGTTTGAGTGAAGTAATGCGTGTACAGCCAAGAAAATGGGCATCATCTGGCGTTTGAAATTGGCATTTGGCACGCCAGCGTTAAGCGAGATCGGTAGTGGGAAATTTGGGGAATAGAACTGGGCAGTGAAGAGATATACAAAGTAAGAACCGAAACGACGTGTTCATCGGTTATGGAAAACGGAGGAATGCTGAGTGAAGCAAGCTCGCCCAAAATACTGGGTTGGGAAATGGTGCGATTGGTTCTGCTAGTTAACGCGTCAATTGGATATCTATATCAAGAAAATGGCACCTAAGCCTAAGAACGCAAAGAAACCAACGACATCGGTAACAGTCGTCAATACTACCGAGCCAGCCACGGCGGGGTCAATGTTAAACTTTTTCAACGTGAATGGTATCAACGTACCCGATGCCGCGGCCGCCAAACTATTGAGGAAAATGGCACAGCAAATAATAAGCGCCAATGGCAAAGAGTCAAACACCATGTAAACGACACCCGCGATCACCAATCCCATAATTAACCCATTAATGGTGGCGATTTTTAATTCCTTATTCACCAATAGCTTCAAGTTACTTTGGTGCAAGTGGTTTAGTGCGATACCTCGAATGGCCACCGCTAAGGTTTGGCTACCCGCGATGCCGCCCATGCTCGCCACGACAGGCATTAAGATCGCAAGCGCAACGACTTGCTCGACCACATTATCAAAAAGCCCAATGATGGCGGAGGCTACGAAAGCGGTCAGCAAGTTAATCACCAACCAAAGTGCTCTTAGCCTTGTCGCCACGCTTAATGGTGTAAACAAATCTTCTTCGCTTCGTACGTTTTCTGCCACTACAGCTTGTAGGCTGAGTTCACGCAAGGTAATCGCGATGGTCGCCATCGACAAGACGCCCATAATTTTGCCACCAGCCATGATAGGAAACCAATGTGCTCCACCATCAATCGAGACTTGTTTGCTGACGCTTTGAATCGTTTGAATATCTTCTAGAATTGGCGTAACTACGGTCAAGTCGGTAAGTTTGATATGATTTTCGTGCAGCAACAGGGTATGCGGCTCTATCGTACCAATCACACCACTTGCATCACGCACAATAATCAACCGCACAGGACTTTGCCCGCGTTTTAGCAGCTCGGTTTTTATGCCTCCTACGCTGTTTTTAGGGTTTGCGACCAGAAAGTGAGGCTCGGCATAACGTCCAACTTTGTTGTCTTCATACGACAATGCTTGTTGGATATGCGCGACAGACTCTTCACTTTGATCAATAAGGTATTCATCTACAAATTCGGTCGGTAGAAAGTCCGCAAAGATGATCAGTTCTGAATCCGTTATGTACGCCAAGCGTTCATGTTGTAATTCTTTATTGAGTGATTGATGAATGTGCTTGGCGGTGTCGTATCGGAGCAAATTCAATACCGTCCAATACTTCTCAGGCGGCACTGCTTCTATGACACGTTTACGGTAAGCAATGTTGACCGATTCCAAAATGTTCGCAATCTGTGCTTCTTGATAGTCTTTCAAAAAGCTCAAGTCTTCGGTCGATTCTATCGCTTTAATGATCTCAGCAAGCAAATGTGGCACTTTGCGGTTAATTTGCAATTGGTTGGAATCTATCATTACTTTTACCTATAGCTTTCACTACCACATTCGCCGCATTGACGATATGTGCTATCCGAAGGCATGAATTCTTGATGTTAAAATTCTAGGCGATAGTTGACTTAATTGCGGAATTTATATTTCGCTCGCAGAAACAAAACGCCTCTGCATCAGTTCATGGTATAGACTTGAATGTGTGTCAGGCTCATTCGCCTTGTTTGATAATGGAGTAATCAATGGCACCTGTATTTTTTCTGACTCAGCAGGCCGCCTTACCAAGTCGTAAGGTGCTTCGTAAAGTGATTCAATTTTCGACAGCGCTGGCTCAGCCTATTGTAGTTTTAGTGGAAGACCATCGCCGAAGTGAAGATCACGCATTCGCTCATTTTCTCAGTTTCAACTCTGACCATATAGAAAAAAGACAAGCTGAGTTTGAAGCTTGGACCTTAAAGTTCAACGCATTAATTGTCGAACTTTGTGAAGAAGAAGAGCTTGAAACACCAACGCTCTCTTACGAACATTTCAAAGGGAGCCATTGGGTTGAGCAAGTTGCGAAACGACTTGTTGACCACACTGACTTACTGCTCGTGGGACACTTTAACAAACACGAGATTCAAACGATGCTAACAGAACTAGCACAACAAGATTGCGACTTGTTGCTACTGAGTGAGCGGTCATGGCCTTCTCACGCCAACATGCTTTGTGCAATCGACCCACTTCATCGAGGGGATGAAAAGTCGATAGTAGATAAAGCCATCGTCTCGCGAGGCTCAAAATTAGAACAAACCTTAAGCGGGAAAATGACGCTCGTTTACTGCCGATACGTCGCGCCATACCTCTCTCGCTATCGTGCAGAGATATTAAGCAATCAAAAAGCAGGCATTACAGATTTTATTAGTGCGCAAAAGTTAACGCGAGTTCCATTACTATTACCGGAAGGAAACCCTGAAACGGCGTTACCAAAAGCAGTTAAGCAATCACAAGCAGCGATTTTGATTATGGGGGCATGTAAACGAAGCATGTCATCTCAATTTTGGTCTGGCAGCACTGTAGACACGTTACTTGATCAACCACCTTGTGACCTACTGTTGGTCAACAGTTCCAAGGGCTGACTAGGTATTCCCTATTAACCAACCCTTTCAATACCAAGCGCAGTTATTGGCTCTTTACATCTTCTAACTGCGCGGCTTCATGCTCTGCGTTCAAGGCTTGTTTCTGCTGCTGTTTTATCTCATCCCAACTGCGTCCCGACTCAATCGCAGATACACGCTGATCGTATTTGTTGCAGGCTCTTTCGAGTACTTTCTCAGGATCTATGCCCTTTTCTCTTTCCAGCGCTTTTAATACGTTAAGATAGTTCCACAACACATCGCCTAACTCGTCTTCCAAATGACAAAGGCGATCCTCACGAATCTCTTCGCGGACTTCATCAACTTCTTTGCCAATGGCCTCCAGATAAGTCTCTACGCCTTTAAACCAAGTGTTGGTTTGGTCATATTGAGATTTTCTCGTCGCAATTGCATACAGCTCATCAAATTTCTTCATTGCCTCTCCGTAGAACACGTTTTTATTTATGCCTTTTTAGGACGAATAAACTTCCCTTTAGCCGTCACTCTAACTTCGCTTTCGACCCGCAATTGAGCCACCAGTTGATATATACCGCGTCGTTCACCTTCACAGTGTGCAGTAATCGTGACTCGATCATCTAACTGAATAGGTGCATGGTAGCGCACATCCAACTGCGCCGTAAGGGCTTGAATGTCTCTAGATAACAAACAATGCGTCATTGCACCATCGAGAAGCGAACTGGCAATACCACCATGCAACAGGTCTGTGTAACCTTGATGACGCGATAAAACGTGAAACTCTCCGACAACAGAACCATCGGCTAGGTATTGGTAGTTCACGGCCAAAGAGTTCGGATTCACATTAATTGAAGAACAAACCGCACATTGATGATGAGATTCGTGAGTGTAATGACAATAGCTGTTTGTAGACATGATAGTTACTCGGTTTCTCAAAAGAGTAATTAGCATATGCCAACAATTAAAAAGAAACGGCGAGTAATCTTTGTTTGCATGTTGCAGGGCCAGCAACCTCGCTTTTCATAACACTAAATAATCATTTTAATAATTAACGATAATTTCTAGTTTATTTAGAGTGGCGATATGGTTTGCATAGTGATTACGCAACGTTATAAAAAGGCGACTTATGAAGTTTCTCCACACGATGATCCGTGTAGCTGACCTAGACAAATCTATCGAATTTTATACAAAAGTTCTGGGAATGAGTGTTTTGGATCGTTTTGAAAACCAAGAATACCGTTACTCACTGGTGTTTGTTGGTAACCCTGATCAACCAGATGGCGCGACCATCGAGCTAACTTATAACTGGGATACCGACAGTTACGACTTGGGTAACGCATTCGGACACATGGCACTGGGGTCTGAAGATATTTACGCCGCTTGCGAAAAAATTAAAGCGCTTGGTGGCAACGTTACTCGCGAGCCAGGTCCAATGAAAGGCGGAGAAACTCACATCGCGTTCATTAAAGATCCCGATGGTTACCAAATCGAGCTCATCCAAACTCAAAAATAACGAGGTTTCCTATGACAGACGCATTATTTCAACCCATTCAACTTGGCTCTCTCTCATTAAAAAACCGTATCGTTATGCCTCCGATGACGCGTTCTCGTGCTTCTCAACCAGGTAATATCGCTAACGACATGATGGCGACCTACTATGCTCAACGTGCTGAAGCGGGCCTAATCGTTGCTGAAGGCACACAAATTTCGCCAATGGGTCAAGGCTATGCATGGACACCAGGCATTTACAGCCCAGAGCAAATTGCTGGCTGGAAAAAAGTAACTGATGCAGTGCACGAGAAAGGCGGCACTATCTTCGCGCAATTGTGGCACGTTGGTCGTGTGACTCACCCTGATAACATTGGCGGTGAGCAACCTATTTCTTCTTCTGCGCTAAAAGCAGAAAACGTGAAAGTATTTGTCGATAACGGCACAGACGAACCGGGCTTTGTCGACGTGGTTGAGCCACGTGAAATGACCAAACAAGACATCAAGAACGTTATTGAAGAGTACCGCCAAGCCGCACTAAACGCGATAGAAGCCGGATTCGATGGTATCGAGCTTCATGCAGCGAATGGCTACTTGGTTAACCAGTTTATCGATTCTGAAGCGAATAACCGCACCGATGAATACGGTGGCTCTATTGAAAACCGTCTGCGTTTTCTTGGTGAAGTGATAGAAGCGATGACGCAAGCTATTGGCGCTGAGCGTGTTGGTGTTCGTCTTGCACCATTCACTTCGTTAAATGGCACCGTTGATAGTACGCCAGTCGAAACCTACACCGCCGCTGCAGCGCTGCTTGATAAACTCAATGTGGTTTACATTCACATTGCAGAAGTGGATTGGGACGACGCGCCAGACACTCCGCACGACTTTAAAACCGCAGTTCGTGAGGCGTATAAAGGCACACTGATCTATGCCGGTCGTTACAACGCAGAAAAGGCGCAACACGCGATTGAAAGTGGTTTAGCCGACATGATTGGCTTTGGCCGTCCGTTTGTTGCAAACCCAGACTTACCAAGCCGCATCAAGCATGGCTATCCGCTGGCAGAACATGACCCTGCCACATTGTTCGGCGGCGGTGAAAAAGGCTTGGTGGACTACCCTGCGTACCACGCGGGTTAATTCATCTACGTAAAGCTGATTCGCAACTCGCGACAAACCAATAGCGAAACCAAAAGAACCTTGCTCTTCCCCCTGTAACGCCAAGATGCAGGGTTCTTTTTAGGCAAGCCATCAGAATTAACGTCTTTGACAAGATGTACAACCTCGACACGCAGAGCGCGTCTTTTTACTGAGCAAACTGCGTTGTACTTTACAGTAAGCATTCTTTAAAGCACGACGACCTGAAAACCAATCATCCGGTTTAGTGAGGATTAAGTAGCCGTGAAACCTCTTAACCAACTCGGTTCGATTGTTTTCGATAAACCGGCTATCAAACTCGATGTCGAAGTAATTCAAAGCCTCTTCGATACAAGTAAAGCTGGCAATTTTTTCCTGAATCGTATTCTCTGTCATCGTTTCTTTAGCGTAATCATTTTCAATGAAGTCTAAGTGCCTCGCGCTTTACGTTCTTTGATTTAGCGCTTCTTAAGATCATTCTTTATGGGGTTTCCATATTGAAATTCAATTTGGGAATTCGTTAACCCACCTAGCATTTTCATTTTGACAATCACTTTAAGACACTGATTTAAATAAACATTATTTCTGGTTCATATTTTGCTCTACTTCATTAAACGGAATGTTGGAGCAACACGATATGACTTACAGAGCAGAAGTAGACGGATTAAGGGCGATTGCTGTCACGTTGGTGATTTTGTTTCATGCAGGAGTTGAGCAATTCGCTGGTGGCTTTATTGGCGTCGACGTGTTTTTTGTGATCAGCGGCTATTTGATCACCACCATCGTGATTAACGACTTAGAAAACCAGAAGTTCAGCCTTGGTGATTTTTATGAGCGACGCATTCGTCGCATACTCCCCCTCTTACTGGTGGTGATCGCCGTCAGCTATTTGATGTCTTGGTGGCTATTTTTGCCGCAAGCACACAAAGACGTTGGTCAGTTTGCAGTATCTTCCATTCTTTCCTCATCCAACATTCTTCTGTATTTGAAAGGCCACAATTACTTCGGTTTAGAAGATCAAGCCAACCCGCTGTTCCACACATGGAGCTTGGGCGTTGAAGAACAATACTACATTGTCATTCCTTTGCTACTCATGCTACTCGCTCGTGGCAAAAACGCGTTTTACCTGACTTTTTTTATCACGGTATTTGTGCTGAGTTTGATGACTATTGTCTACGCGAGCAACGATCCTGATTTCGCTTTTTACATGATCTTCTCTCGCGCTTGGGAGCTGGCAACCGGTTCATTACTCGCATTAGTGATGAGAAAAGTCCAAGTTCAATCTAACGATACTCTAGCAACCATTGGCATCGTTTTGATATTGGCTTCCGCGCTTTTGTTTGAAAAATCGCAAGATGGCGCGGGCATTACGCTGCTGGTGCCGGTCATCGGTAGCGCGTTGGTGATTTTGTTTGCCTCTAAAGACAATGTCTGCGGTAGATTACTGAGTCTAAAGTGGGTCGTGTTCGTCGGCTTAATCAGCTACAGCTTATACTTGTGGCACATTCCATTATTTGTCTTTTACCGCTACGTGTTGGACACAACACAAGACATCAATATCCCACTTTACGTTGTCACTCTTTTTGTACTTTCTTACTTCACTTGGCGCTTTATTGAAAAGCCGTTCCGTAGCCGAAAAGCCATGAGCATGCGCACTGTGTCCGCGGTTATTGTGTTGTTGACGTTGCCCTTGCTAACGCTCGGCGTTATCGGTCATCAAAACGGTGGTTTTCCAGAAAGAAGCGCATTTTTCGAGGCCATGCGCGTTAACAACGGTTATGGTTTAGATTGCAACGGCAACACCAACGTTAACGATGTGTGCTCGTCTGCGCCGCAGCCCGCCATCGCTGTGTTAGGCAATAGTCACAGCATGGTTTACGTGAAGCGTCTATCCGAAGTAACACCAACTGGCGTGGTGCAACTTACTCAAGATTCCTGTGCGGTCGGTTATGTCGACATCCTAGAAGCTGCTGGCTCAATTTCTTGCCGACAGTTCTTCAATGAGGCTGTCGATACAATTCTAAGTACCCCTTCCATTCGTCGCGTTGTTATCTCTTCTAATTTCAATAAAGAGCTTTCACAAGCCGATTATGAAGCATCATTAACCAAATTATTGAATGAACTGAAAGGAAAGGAAGTGGTCGTTTTCGGTCCAACCCCTTCTGCACCGTTTGCGGTAGGAGAATGCCTTTGGAAAGCGCGTTTGTTTGGCGAGACAGAAGAGTCTGCCTGCGACTTTTCTCCCAAACAACATCACCCTCAAAACGTGGCGAAGTTAGTGAACTACTTTGAGCAATTTGAGCACGTTGAGTTTGTCGACTTGACCGATGCCATTTGCAGAAATGGCGTATGTCGAATGAGAGTTGGAGCAAACAATGCGATGTATACGGATGACAGCCATTTATCTTACAAAGGTGCTGAGTTGGTGCTTGGGCATTACCTCAACACTACAAATGAAGCGCAACAGTTCACTTACGACCGACAATAACCAAGGAAATAAACTTTTATGCTTCAGCGTTTATCTCAGGTAAGCGCTGAATGCTTTAAAGCAAGACAAAGCTAGGCGTCTATTTGAAAATGCGCGGATCAAACGCGAAATCGAGCTTTTCGGCTTTCTTGATGATCTCTTTCATTTTGGGATGATTTGGATTCACCACGTAGTTTTTATCACGAGGTGAAATCGTTGAAGGCACTTGCAGCGCGGCAAACTCTGGATGAGGATCATTGAGAAACTGGTCACCAATGTACTGCGTAGACTCGCTCGCCGGTATTGCTCGCCACGTCACAGGGAGATCTTCTTCATCTAAGGTGGCGATGAGGTATTCTGGCATTTCAATACGATATAAATCGTAAAGTTTGGTGATAGCAGGATCGTTGTTTACGTGAACAAATACTTCCAACGAGCAAAGGGATTCCGATTCAGAGAAGTAGAGGGCTTCGGTTCCTTTTGAGTTCCATCGCCCTCCAAATAACTTTGCGCCAACGGGGCTGAATGGCGTGTCAGCAAATTTCTTTTGTGTGAGACGATAGAGCTTCATATTACGAGAATACCCCGTGCTCTAAACGGCCGATCAAATCTTTTACGATTTCAAAATCCACCGTGGTCGAGACCATATCAAGTGGACGTTTTCCACCTAAGCCATACACATTCTCTCTCATCCATTTTAACGCGCGCTCTTCGTCGTCAAACAGTTCTGTCGCGAGTTTCAATAACATCGCTAATCGATAGATTGCATCACTTTCTTGCGTATTGAAGCGTTCATCGTTTTTTAGACGACGCTTGATCGTGCTAACAGGTATCAATGTGACGTTTTGAAACTCACTCTGAGAAAGCTTCACACGCTCAACAATATTGCGATACACCTTTGGCTCAAAGCCTTTGTGAACCGCATCAGTGCGACCTGTTTCAGCGTCTTCAATACCCAACATAAACCAGAAATTGGCTTTATGAGGTTGTTTCGGTTTGAAGCTTTTTAATGCTGCAGTTGCCATATCAAGCTCCTATGGTTCATATGGTCCACTTATTATGGTTCAAATGAGCTTAACTTTCAATCAAAGTAACAATCAAAGTAAAAAGATAGGTAAAGAAAAAGGCGAGCTTTTCGCCCGCCTCTCTTACTTATTCATCAACCCATCTACCGACGGGCATCGTTTCACTTATTGCAAGTCAAAACGATCCGCGTTCATGACTTTCGTCCATGCGGCGATGAAGTCATGGATGAATTTTTCCTGATTATCATCTTGCGCATACACTTCCGCATACGAACGCAGGATCGAGTTTGAACCAAAGACAAGATCCACTCGAGTAGCCGTCCACTTCACAGCGTCGGTTTTACGATCACGGATTTCATATTGATTAGCACTCACTGGTTTCCACGTATATGCCATGTCAGTAAGGTTCACGAAGAAATCATTCGACAAAGTGCCTACTCGGTCAGTAAATACGCCCTCTTTTCCACCGCCGTAGTTACTGCCTAGAACGCGCATACCACCGATAAGTACCGTCATTTCTGGCGCCGTTAGCCCTATAAGCTGAGCACGATCTAATAAAAGCTCTTCTGGCTTAACCGCGTAGTCTTTCTTCAACCAATTTCGGAAACCGTCAGCAACAGGCTCAAGTACTTCGAACGATTCCACATCCGTCATCTCTTGGGTGGCATCACCTCGGCCTGGCGCGAATGGCACGGAAACATCATGACCTGCGGCACGCGCAGCCAGTTCAATACCTACGTTTCCAGCAAGCACGATAGCGTCTGCAACACTACAGCCCTCTTCTGCTGCTATTTTTTCTAGCACAGCAAGAACACGGCTTAGACGTTCAGGTTCGTTCCCTTGCCAATCTTTTTGCGGAGCCAAGCGAATTCTCGCGCCATTTGCGCCGCCTCGGCGGTCAGAGCCACGGTAAGTACGCGCGCTATCCCACGCCGTACTGACTAACTCACTAATGGATAGGCCACTTGCTTCGATTTTTGTTTTCACTAAATCGACATCGTAGTCTGTCTTACCTGCAGGCGTTGGGTCTTGCCAAATAAGATCTTCGCTTGGCACATCAGGTCCGAAATAACATGATTTTGGTCCTAGATCGCGGTGTGTCAACTTAAACCAGGCACGAGCAAAAACGTCATCAAAGTACGCTGGGTCATTTTGGAACTTTTCTGCAATCTTGCGATATTCAGGGTCCATTTTGAGCGCCATATCGGCGTCGGTCATGATTGGATTGTAGCGCTTAGAACCGTCTTCAACATCGACAGGCTTGTCTTCTTCTTCAATGTCGATTGGCTCCCATTGCCATGCACCTGCTGGGCTCTTTTTCAGTTCCCAGTCATACTTAAATAGTAGGTGGAAGTATCCGTAATCCCATTGTGTAGGGTGTGTTGTCCAAGCACCTTCAATACCACTCGTTACCGTGTCACGGCCAATGCCACGTGTTTTGTGATTAATCCAGCCAAGACCTTGCTCATGAACGTCTGCTGCTTCGGGCTCTGGGCCAAGGTTTGCGGCATCACCATTACCATGACACTTACCCACCGTGTGACCACCAGCTGTGAGCGCGACGGTTTCTTCATCGTTCATAGCCATTCGCGCAAAGGTCACTCGCATGTCATGCGCTGTTTTGAGAGGATCTGGGTTACCGTCTACCCCTTCAGGGTTCACATAGATAAGACCCATCATTACCGCAGCAAGCGGGTTTTCTAAATCTCGCTCACCAGAGTAGCGGCTGTTATCAGCGTCACTTGTGGCTAACCATTCTTGCTCAGAGCCCCAGTAAGTGTCTTTTTCTGGGTGCCAGATGTCCTCTCGTCCAAACGCAAAGCCAAAGGTCTTAAAGCCCATGGATTCGTACGCCATGTTACCGGCAAGGACAATCAGGTCTGCCCAACTTAGTTTGTTGCCATATTTTTTCTTGATTGGCCATAAAAGGCGTCGAGCCTTATCCAGGTTGGCGTTATCTGGCCAAGAGTTGAGAGGAGCAAAGCGTTGGTTGCCTGTAGCAGCACCGCCACGGCCATCCGCAATACGATAACTGCCCGCTGCATGCCATGCCATTCGGATCATTAAACCACCGTAGTGTCCCCAGTCGGCAGGCCACCAGTCTTGGCTATCAGTCATTAAATCTTTTAAATCTTTTTTAAGTGCTTCGACATCTAGCTTTTTCAGTTCTTCTTTGTAATTAAAGTCCTGACCAAATGGGTTGGTTTTGGAGTCGTGTTGATGCAGGATGTCTAAGTTCAAGGCATTCGGCCACCAATCCATCACCGACTTATCTGTAGATGTTTGCCCACCATGCATAACTGGACATTTACCTACCGAACCGCCGTTTGCTTTGCTCATATAATGCTCCTTCGTGTCGTGGTTGTGGTAACCACTCTTTGTTATTCAATAAATCGAATATCCACCTCAAACAGCGTAGTTCATACACTGTTTTTTTAGTTAACGCCAAGTCAAAATTTCAAACATTTCAGCGAATAAATAATTGTTATCAAACATGTACCTATATGCAGAAAATATGGATAGAGATCAGTTTAAGTCCATACCTGAATACTTAATCCCAGACAGCCTCGCCATGTTGTGATCCCAGGTCGCTAAATCATGATGACTAAATTCATTCAGAGCGTGATGACCACACGCCCTCGCCATGACTTTCATGAGCTCGACCGAAGATTCGAAGAAATTTTTCAGTTGCTGGGATGACTTTTCAACGTCGAGACGCTGCCTCAAATCGGCATTTTGTGTCGCAATGCCTGCCGGGCAATTATTGGTGTTGCAGATGCGAGCCGCGACACAACCGATCGATTGCATCGCACTGTTTGCTATCGCTACTCCGTCTGCTCCAAGTGCCAACGCTTTGACAAAATCCGTAGGAACTCGCAACCCACCGGTGATGATTAATGTGACGCGGTCACTTACGCCTTTTTCATCTAAGTACTTACGTGCACGAGCTAATGCAGGGATGGTGGGAACACTAATATGATCACGGAACATAGTTGGCGCCGCACCCGTGCCACCACCGCGACCATCTAAGATGATATAATCAGCCCCAGCATCAAGCGCAAACTGAATGTCTTGCTCAATATGGTTGGCACTGAGTTTAAATCCAATTGGAATACCGCCTGTGATGCCACGAACTCTGTCAGCAAACTTTCTGAAATCGTGAGTAGTGTGAAGATCTTTGAACGTTGGTGGTGATATCGCTGGTTGTCCCTCGGGGATGCCTCTCACCTGAGAGATCTTACCTACATTTTTATTTGCAGGCAGATGACCACCCGTGCCCGTTTTTGCTCCTTGCCCGCCTTTGAAGTGAAACGCCTGAACATTAAGAAGCTTAGATTCGTCGTAGCCAAATTGAGCACTAGCAAGCTCATAGAAATACCGTGAATTGGCGGCTTGCTCTTCCGGTAACATGCCACCCTCACCAGAGCAAATCCCAGTCCCTGCCAACTCTGCACCTTTTGCTAGTGCAATTTTCGCCTCTTCAGAAAGTGCGCCAAAACTCATGTCCGACACCAACAAAGGAATGGCGAGTCTGAGCGGCTTACGCGCGTTTGGTCCCACAATCAACTCGGTAGACACAGGAACGTCTTCCAACAACGGTTGTGTCGCCATTTGCGCCACCATGATTTGTATAGCATCCCAATGTGGTAGCAAATGCCTAGGAACCCCCATTGCAGCCATCGGACCATGATGACCGAGTTTAGAGAGTCCTTCTCTCGCTAATTGGTGGATAAACTCGAGGGTTGGTTCTTCTTGAGTAGCAGACGCCGTTGGTTTGTCTCTTTTCTCTCGCTTTTGTTCCGGTCCCTCTTTACCGACTTGCTCTGCGGTAAATCGCTTGTGTGTACCATCACAAAAAGGAGCATTGGCGGTATGCTTACATTGGCAGAGATAGGCATCTTCGTCTTTTTCCGCACTAAAGCTCATTGGCTTTAAGCCGGTTCCCGAATGAGACCCATCGCAGTAAGGTTGATTTTTAGAACGCCCACATCGGCAGAAGTAATATTCTTGCCCAGCTTTCAACTCTACTTTGATCGGCTTGTTATCAGCGATGATTGGCTTGCTCATGTTGCCCCCTATTTATTATTGTTAACCATGCTTTCTCGCTGGCTTGCAATAAGCGTAGAACAGGAGCGTAAAGAGCGTCAGTGTCGCCGAGTAAAATGCGCGATTGTCGCCCGACTAACCTATACTTTTTATGGGTCTCATACACGTGGAGGCTATATGACGATTGCAACCCGATTAGATGAATATTTGACTGAGCATAACATTCACTTTCAAACCGTGAATCACAGCCACAGTCATAGCTCGCTACAAAGTGGTGTTGCAGCAGGTGTGCCTTTAATGAATATCGCAAAAGGTGTGATTCTAGAGGATCATGAAGGGCGTCATATGATGGCGGTCTTACCTGCCAACAACAAAATCAGTTTGTCGCGATTAAACGACGAATTTAATGCCACCTTCCACTTGGTGAAAGAGCGTATGGTTTACCGACTCTTCACCGATTGTGAACACGGCGCTATTCCACCGATTGGTAGCCCTTACCACATGTCGACAGTTTGCGATGAAAGACTAGCAAACTTGGAACATGTCTACCTTGAAGCTGGCGATCATGAAACTCTGATTAAGCTGGACCGAAAGGCGTTTAAAGAACTGATGAACGACTGTAGATATCTAAGATTCAGCAGTGAAGTTCTGCATTAAACTTGCCAAGATCTCTCGACACTTCCTGAACAAGGCTCTTTCAACAAGAGCCTTTCTTTGTTTTGTTGGTAGCACGCGATGGAAGTTTCTCGGACTTTGGTGCCCAGCGTTTCAGAGCATATAGAAACAAAAAACCGCCTATTCGGGCGGTTTTTTATCAATCAAATCATAATTATTATCGAACAAAGATCTTTTGGATCGCTTTTATCGCCATAGCCCTACGGCGCATTAATACGCTCGTTCTTGGCAACCATTTCGGTGTGTGAAGAATGGTTTTCGCATGACTAAAAGTTCTGAATCCTTCCTCTCCGTGATAATGCCCAATACCCGATTCACCAACGCCACCAAAAGGCGCATCTTCAGCGCCAACATGTAAAACCGTATCATTAACGCCGACGCCACCACTGTGGGTGTTGCGTACAATATATTTGATGGTCGATTTGTCGTCCGACATAACATACAGCGCAAGTGGTCTTTGGCGCTGATTAATGTAATCAATCGCTTCATCAACCGCATTGTAGGGCTTGACTGGTAGAAATGGCCCGAAGATCTCCTCTTGCATGATTCGCATTTTCGGCGACACGTCCGTGACCAAATGAGGATACAGAAGTCGTTCCTCTTGGGGCGACGCTTCAACAGTATGAATGTTTGCACCTTGCGCTTTTGCATCCTCAAGTAGCGCAGTCAAACGATCATATTGTCGTTGGTTGACAATATGGGTCAGCTTTTGATTCTTGTTGGATTTTAAATAGAGCTTTTCAAAACGTTTTAAGAATAGCGAAATGAACTCTTCGACACGTTCTTGCGGTACAAACGCGTAGTCAGGCGCGACACAAATCTGGCCTGCATTAATGCATTTACCAAACAAGATAGCATCAACGGCTTTCTTCATGTCTGCATCTTTTGCAATGATCACCGGGGACTTTCCACCCAACTCTAACGTCACCGGGGTAAGGTTTTCCGCTGCCGCTTTTGCTACTGCGCGGCCAACACTCGTAGAACCCGTGAACAAAAGGTGATCGAATGGCAGTTGGCTGAATGCTTGTGCGACGTCTGCTTCACCCTCAAAAACTTCGACATACTCAGACAACCCACGGCAAATATCGACGATGACTTTATTGGTTTTTGGCGTAAATTCGCTGAGCTTCATCATCACGCGGTTGCCAGCAGCCAATGCTGTCACTAAAGGCGCAAGGCTCAAAATCACAGGAAAGTTCCACGGTGAAATGATCCCGACGACACCTAACGGTTGATACTGAACGGTGACTTTAGAAGGTGCGAGCAATAAGCCGGATTCGCGCTTGCTGGGTTTACACCATTTTTTTAGTCGTTTGAGGGTATAATTAATATGCGAGACCGTTGGCAAAACGTCGGTCATGGCGGTATCAAATTCTGAGCGATAGCCAAAATCGTCACTTAACGCTTCAACCAGCGCTTGTTTGTTCTCAAGCAGCGATTTTTTTAACAAAACGAGGCGCTGTTTACGTTCATCCAAACTAGGATAAGGCTCGGCTGCATATGCCGCTTTTAAGCGTTCGAGGCTTTGCTGTAACAAGTTATCTACTTCAACCTCTGTGATTGCGTTCATGATGCTTCTCCTAGCCTAGTTTCTGCCAATGACGCCCCAAGTTAACACGAGCGCAACAATGTTACTATTGTAGCGCTCGTGAAGTTAGAGTTCGAACTCTGATTAAAATATTTCTGGGGTGGATACTACATCAAACGTAGTTCATAAATGCCTAGTCGTTGAGAGCGGTCAAGCATATCGAACTCATGATCAACGTATTCTTTTAATGTGGCGCCTGCACGCTCAGCAATATTGATGCTAGCGATGTTATCTTCCATACAATGGAACTGAATGAATTGTGCGTGCCCTTTCTGCTTCAAAAAAGGGATCAATACTGCGAGCACTTGATCAATCACACGATGGCCTCGCCCATTGTTGGCAAGCCAGTAGCCAATTTCAGTAACACGCGTATGTGAATCCACACCTTTAATGCCAATAACACCCGTAAGCTGCTCATCAAAATAAATTGCACACCAGTGGGAATCCAGCGCGTTACTGTTCACTCGCTGGGAAATGTAGTTAACGGCCTCTCTATGATTCGTGACAGAATCCGTCCAAGGTAGATAACCCTCAAGGCTCTCTCGGTGAGTGTTCACAACCTCTAGTAAAGCGGACGCGTGTTTCGTGTTGAGGGGCTCAATTGAGACCCTTTGCGAGACGGAAAAACGCTTCTGTAAGTGATTTCCTTGATACGTCTCTTGGCATGTGACTTCATCCATAGATGTTATTCCTTTTTATTGTGAACGCTCAGCGCAAATCCTAACGCTTCATTTTATGAGAACAAACCTCTCTATAAAAACTAATCAAAGCCGTTGCCGTTCATTTAGCCCTTTTGATCGATCAGCGTAAATGGCGTTAGTGATGCCACATCTACATAATGTTTCCATACATGTTCATAGAGGTGATGCTGATTGGCAAACGGAGCCAGCTGCTTAGCTTCTTCAAGCGTACACCAGCGATACTCTGTATGCTCTTCGTTAAGAACAACTGATTGGTTAGGCGGACAAAGTAGCACAAAACATGGGATAACCATGATACGGTTATTTTTTGCTTCGTAGAACTGCTCTAGAAAGTCTGCTGTATGTAACTCAACTTGGTCAATTCGTGTCTCTTCTTTTAACTCTCTTAAAATGGTTTGCCACCCGGCTTCACCCGCTTCGATACCACCTGCAACATGGCACCAATAGCCACCTTTTACGCGTTTGAGTAACAGCATTTTTTCTATGCCATCAATTTTTGAAATGACAACGCCTGAAACATGCGTTGCTTTTATCGGGATCATGTAAGCTCCTTAAATATCGAGTTTTTATTGTTACGCTGAAGAGAGGCAGATTAATTGCTACGTATTCTACTGTTTATTCATCTTGTCGACAGAAGTGTTTGAGTTGAGAGGATTTAATCGCTAACTAAGTATGCTAAAGTGAGATCTGTCGCAACAAATAAGCAGTAAAATGTCCAATTCATTCAACTCTATGATTCCCATCGGTGTGCGCTTTATGGTGCTTTCCGCGTTCGGCTTTGCTCTGATGTCGGCTACAGTAAAGCACGTCGGCAACTACGGTATCCCCGTTTTTGAAATCGTTGCAGCAAGAGCGCTCGTTTCACTTATCATTAGTTATTTCGATGTAAAGCGAAAACGAATTTCTGTATGGGGCAATAATAAGCCATTACTACTTGCACGCGGTGCTGTGGGCACGATGGCTCTGATGTGTGTATATTATTCAGTGACCACCTTACCTTTGGCAGAAGCGACGATATTCCAATATATTCATCCGGTATTTACTGCACTACTCGCCGTATTTTTCTTGAAAGAGCGCATCCAGCCGTCAACTTTCCTTTGTATTGCGTTGTGCTTACTCGGCATCTATATCATGGTAAGCCCAGAAACTGGGCAAGGCTCAGATAGCGCTTTACCAATGTTTAGCGTCATGATTGCTATCTTAGGCGCATTTGGTAGCTCAATTGCCTACGTCATTGTCAGAAAACTGAGTCAGACAGAAGACAGCTCAGTGATCATTTTCTATTTCCCGTTGGTTGCTCTCCCCGCTTCACTCTTACTGATTGGCGACGATTTTGTAATGCCCGATCTATATCTGACTTTCATGTTGGTTCTAGTTGGTGTCTTTACCCAAATTGGACAATTGGGGTTAACCAAAGCGATGCAAACTCAACAAGCGGGTAAAGCCTCCGCTTATTCGTATATCCAGATCGTATTTTCTGTGTTGTTAGGCATCATTTTCTTTGGCGAGGTTCCGATCATTTGGACGTACGTCGGTGGCGGTCTGATTGTTACAGGCGCATTAATTAATGCGTTTGGTCATCACTTGCGATTACCTTTTGTTAAGCGCAACGCTTGATATACCTACCCATAACCGTCAACACGACATTTAGAAAAACAGCCAGAGTGACTCTGGCTGTTTTGTGTTTAGCCTAACGTTAAGCTGATATTTTTAACCCTGCGATACCAGCGACAATCATTAGCAAGCTTAAGGCTTTGATAAGTGTTGCTGGCTCATTGAACAGATAAATACTCACGACTGCCGTGCCTATTGCGCCAATCCCTACCCATACGCCATAAGCAATGCCTAAAGGCAAGGTTCTTAACGCAATGCCAAGCAACCAAAAGCTCAATAACATAAAGACAATAGTGAATGCCGAAGCACCGAATTTGGTAAACCCTTGTGAATATTTAAGACCGACAGCCCATGCGATTTCACACAAGCCCGCAATGAAGAGAATTCCCCAAGCCATGTCACATTTCCCAACGAGATGGGGTCGTCCCCGAGAAAAGATAGAGCGGTGAGGTCGTCCTCACTTCTGATTGACTGCTCATTATATACAGAAATTTAAACATAAAAAATAAAACACGGCGATAAGCATACAACTCAAACATCTCATGTACGCTTAAATTCTACGCTTTTCTTTTTAACGGTGGCGGACTCTCTATTTCGCATCAATAACGACACCGTTTTTTAACAATTTACATATAACCTTCTGGTGTTGAAAGTGTTGCATTTATTGCACAAATCACACAAAAACTAATTGAACATGTAAATATGAAAACGTTTGTGTGACTAATATCGCTTAAAACAATGACTGATGACTTTAATATTCAGCCGAATTAATTATAAGGTATGACGTACCCATGAAAGCAATCAAAACCTCTATCGCTATCCTTGTTGGCGCCGCTCTACTATCTGGATGTAATGACGATACTGAATACGTCAATGTTCAGCCTAAAGAAGTAAAAATAGCGACTTACAACCTCTCTTTTGACCGCGCTACCTTCGAAACTTTGGTAGATGAAATGCAAATTGAACCAACGCAGCAAACTGCGTTGGTCACCTCTTATTTAGACGGTTCAATCGCAGCCGAAGACAAAACCACTGCGGAAAAAGTCATTCAAATTCGTAACGTTGCAGCAATCATTCAAAAGAATCGTCCTGATGTTCTTATGATGGCGGAATACAACAACGACGGAACAGGTGAAAACAAAGCAGCCATTGAAGGATTCCAGAAGAACTACTTGTCTGTCGCGCAAAGTATCGATGGCGCGGGCGGTGAAGCAAACCTTGAGCCTATTGAATACCCTTATGCTGAATCTTACTCAACTAATACAGGGTTGTTGAGTGAGTTTGATCTCGACAACAACGGAACCGCAGGTCAAATGCCAGGTGATGCATGGGGCTTTGGCATGTACCATGGTCAATATGCATTTGCCCTTATGTCTAAGTATAAAATTGACACGGCAAACACACGTACATTCCAAGCATTTAAATGGAAAGATATGGAAGGTGCGACAATTCCAACCATTACTATCTGTGACGGTTCGCAAAAGATTCCAGACGGCATGAAGTGTGGTGATGAATGGTACTCAGCGGAAGAGTGGGATCAAGTGCGTCTATCTTCGAAAAATCACGTCGACGCGCCAATCATCATTCCAACTCGCAATGGCGAGGAAGTTGTACACTTGTTGATGTCTCATCCTACTCCACCAGTATTCGACACCGGTAAAAACAAAGCGCAAAACGCAGCAGAAGTGGAGTTTTGGCATCATTACATTCAAGGCAAAGACTATTTTTACGACGATGCGGGTAAAACAGGTGGCTTAACGAACGGCGCTAAATTCGTAATGATGGGTGATCAAAACCTTGATCCAGTTGCTGGTGACGGTATTAGCTCTGTAATGCAAGAGCTACACAACGATCCATTGGTTAACCAAACCGTGATGAATGGTGAGCTTTACCCAACAAGCTTTGGTGCAGCTGAACACGCTGTTGACCGCAGTTCAACTCACCCATATCCGAATCGCATCACTTCAACGTTTGGCTTAGGGGTAGACTATGCCTTGCCTTCAGCAAATTTGAATGTAATAGACTCTGGTGTGTACTGGTCAGCGTCTTATGAAGAAGGCCGTAAACTATTTAACGATGCACGTATCGGTAAGTATGGTGATGGTAAGGATGTATCTTCCGACCATCGCATGATCTGGATTAAAGCACAGTTCTAGACTGCATAAAAAAAAGCCAACCACAAGGAGTCGTGATTGGCTGTATATATTTGTGAACAAGATGGTTCACTAACAACGTCAGTTGGCTAGGTGACCCTCGGCTTAGAAAGGGTCACTCATACTAAAGCATGAGGCGTGCCAACTTTTAAGCGCATAAAAACAGGTTGTTATTTAATCACTTTCATTAAAACTTAACCAATAGCTACTGTTTGCTCACAGAATAAATTGCAATTTGCAAACTACCATTGGCATTTCGCAATAAACCTGATCTTTAGCTCTTGCTTTTATTGCTTCCTAGCTAAGTCGCGTGCAAGGATTAACGCAAGTCCGAATACTTGCAAGAAGAGTCCGATATTCTTGTACCAAGCGATCTTTTCATCCTGCTTTGCCATTACCTCATTGAGCCCTACATTCTCAATGTAGTAATTATCGATGCGGTCTCTATACGAAGCTTGTGCCTGATTTATCTTTGACATTAGTTGCGGAAGTTGATCAATTTGTATTTCATCCGACTCGTTGTGAACCCAAGAAGATAAATGCCCTGCTAATACCTCTTCTAGCTCTAAAGGTATCGCTACGCTCTGACTTATGTGCACATGCAGCAGTAAAGCTTCTCTTTTCCTTTCTAGGGTTTCCACACTGTTCCATGCGAGTTGGATGGAATACAAGTTTTCTGCTGTTTGCTCTGCGAGCTGCGAGTGCTGTTTACCCAACTTATCAAGGACTAAGCTAGTAACGATGATCGCGCCAATATTCAGTACTAATCCAATCAGAACGAGTACCCATGGTGGTGGAATGTAACGTCGCAGACTTACCATAACTTATCGTATGGCAGGTAAATCATATTTAACACAACCAATGAAAGTATCACCAGAAATGTCACCTGCATCCCTCTAATGCGCTTTTTCAAGTCTTTTTTCAATATGCCTTTAGCATGAATAACTCGACCAATTACAAAAATAATACCGGTGAGATGTATCCATGTTGGGTAAGCACTATTGAATTCTAAAAGTGCCATTAAAATCAGGGTGATGGGGATATATTCTGTCGCATTACTCTGGGCACTGCGAGCAATTTGTAGAGCCTCTACCCCACCATCTGCATAAGCAATTTGATTTAAGCGACGTTGCTTAATTACTTGAACAGCCAACCAAATAATGAGTATTGCGAGAATGTTGGCATACAGAGCTGTGATCATATGTCGTCCTTCTTGATCTGGTTTTCACTTATATAAGCGTGTCACTTGGCTATAACTATAGCGGTATCATTATGATAATGCGTCAAATAATCTCAAGTTATGATTTCTACTCGGAAAAAAACGAAAGCCAATGCTTCATGACATTAAAAATGCCCTCGAATGGAGGGCATAAGAATAAAGAAGCTAATATGTGAGAATATTGAAACCACTATAAGGGGTGTTTGACCAGCTTTTTGCGCCGATGCCCTTTGATAATACTTTCAAAAATTGTGAACAACAGCCCTGCCCAAATAAATGCAAAGGTCACCGCTTTCACTTCGTCAAACAACTCGCCAAAAAACATAACTGCCAACACAAACTGCAAGCTTGGTTCGATGTATTGCATTAGACCGACGGTTGATAAATTAGTTATACGTATTGCGATAGAATAAAATACGAGTGGTAAAAGTGTGATAGGTGCACTGCCAAAATACAAAAGCAATGTTGTGGTATCTGTGCCCGAAGCCAGTTCACCAGTTGCCCATTGTTTATAGAGCAAATATGCGAGTGCAACTGGAGTCAGTAACAACGCCTCAACAAACAAGGTTGTACTCCAGTCATAATTTATCTTCTTCTTGTACAGCCCATACAAAGCAAAGAACAACCCCATCGTTAGTGCGATAACGGGTAGCTGACCATAGTGAATCACTTGATACATAACACCAATTGTTGCCAACACTATTGCAATAAGTTTGCCTTTTGAGAGCCTATCCCCAAGAATAAATACGCCCAGCGCAACAGATACTAATGGTCCAATAAAGAAGCCTAAGCTGGCATCGATGACCCGATGATGGGTCAAAGCCCAAGTGAACACACTCCAAGAAATACACATCAAACTGCTCGCCACAAACGTGTACCACAAGGATTTTTTATCAAGCCAGATTTCTTTCCAATTCAGCCCTCGACGGGTTATCCCAAGTACAATTAGAAACCCGACAGGTACAGACCCAATGATTCGCCATGCTAGCAACTCATCCATAGAAGCATTCGGTAAATAACGATAATAAATTGGTAGCAATCCCCAGATCACAAAGGAGAATGCTGCCATAAAAGTGCCATAACGAGTGTTATTCATAAAACTATCGCCCATCTAAACGACCAATTTGGCGTAAGTAAACAAGTCCGCCATACATAAAAAGGAATGCAATCCCGCAGTGACTTTATGATGCAGATGGCATTATTGGCTCAACGCTTGTACGACGGCGGTAAAGCCACTTACAAAACACAACATAAGTGCCCCAAACCGAATCTTTTCTTTTGGTAACGACTGGGTAGTTTTCATTGCTAGCCAGTAACCAAGCGCCGCAGCAGGTAATAGAGGAATAGTAATGACCAAATGATGCAATGTGAAGAAGCCCACTGGGATTTGTACTATTAGTGAAATAATCGAACTGAAAACAAAAAAAGCCGATAAATTACCGCGTAACTGATTCGCTTCTTGATGCTGCAACAATAACGCCATCGGAGGGCCTCCAATCGCAGAACTGGTACCAAACAACCCAGAAAAGAAACCAGCACATGTCATACGCGAAGGCGTAGGCTCAACCCGAAACGGTAAAACACTCACCACGACTGCAAACAGCACCAACAAACCAATCCAAAGCGTGAGAGTTTGTGTAGATACAAAAAAGAGTAGCAAGCCACCAGCAATTGATCCCGGCACTCGCCCAATCAACGCCATCTTTAAGCCGCCGATCTCAACACTACTGCGGTGCTTCATCGCATTCATCAACGAAATAAATAACGCGACTAAACAGATTGGCGCAGGAACATATTCTGGCGCCCAAAGAATCAGTAAAGGTGCGGCAACAATAGCCAAGCCAAAACCGATTGCGGTCTGGACATAAGAGCCAAGAAATATCAAACCTATTGCAAGGAAGTTTATCGAATCGAATTCCATTTAGATTATTCTTATATTTGAAAAATAAACACAAAACCAAAGCACATTCGCATGATGAATACCTCAGGCACACTGCGATATGAATTCCGCGTAGCATTCATCAAAGTGAATAAAAAGACAATCCATTTGTGCGGTTCGCCCTCATTTGCATTTTGTATTTCATTACGCTGATGTACATGTTTGCTTACATCGAAGAGGATTCATGCTCGCCTGTTCACGCAGCATTTCTTCAGCGGAATTAATGACCTCTTAAAATCTAGCCGAATTAAACCCGTGAATTCTCCATTGCATTTAATGGATTCAGTCAATTAGTGCGGCGTCGGTATAGCACTTTACAACTCACCTCCTTATACTACTGAACGATTTATCATTACCGTACTTATTTACACAATAAACAAGTGTACGGTCAGTGTTTTTCTACCTTTAACTTGCTGTGAAAATAATATGAAAAAACAAACGGGATTTACTCTAATAGAGTTAGTCGTAGTTATTGTCGTGCTCGGTATTCTTGCTGTCACTGCCGCGCCACGCTTTTTAAACCTTCAAAGTGATGCACGTGAAGCTCGTTTGGAAGGAATGAAAGGCGCTATTGCGTCAGCATTAGGCGTCGGTTATGGGAAAATGGCGATTGCGGGATTGGAAAGCAAGCCTTACGTTTCAAACTTCGTAGACAGTGCTTTAATGGCAGATTTACCATTTGACGGCTGTAATATTGGTGGTTCAAAGCGCTGTGTTTTTTTATATGGATATCCTGATTCTGATAGCGAATCGATGAAGTTACTCGTGCAAGGACTGAACGAAGAAGACTCGGATTGGAAAACATTTCATCACCCGGCTGGTTCAACAACTCGCGAAATGGTCATTGCTGCAGCCGACGAAAAAAGAGCTAGCCTTACACAATGTGGAATTTTATATGGGCCACCGCAGACTCCAAACGAGAGTTACACCTTAGATATTCTTCCCTGCCCTCAATAAAAATAAGGCTGCCAATCGGCAGCCTTATTTGTTTCATCTGATCGGTTTTTTACGCAAAGTTAAACACGTATTTATCCATCATATTCACCATGCGGCCAATCTCTGGCTTGGTAATCGTATCATTTGCGCCAAGAGATAGTGCTTTCGCTCGGTTATCCTCACTCATCAATGACGAGAACATAATGATCGGCATTTCATGAAACGCTTCGGTATCGCGTAGTCTCTTCACTAAGTGCATACCATCCATTCGAGGCATTTCTACATCCGTAACCACCGCATCTAATAGCTCTTTAACTGGCAAGTTTTCTTCTTTCGCGACCTCGATCAAGCTCATCAACTTCTCATGCGCCTCACCACCGTCTTTACATGTGATCACATTGTAACCTGAAGAAGCTAATGTATCTTGGATCAAAGAGCGAATAAATGCTGAGTCATCCACCACCATGATCGTTTTAGCATTACGCTTACCGACCATTCTCTGGTTGAGATCCACCGACTTGTCCCCTTTCACATCGTATTTTTCCATACTCAATTCTGGGTTGATGTCTGCGATGATTTTTTCAAAGTCGAGAATCATGATCAGGTTGCCTTCTTTACGGACAACGGCTACTACACAATCTTGTTCGCCCGCTTCCAAAAACTGACTTGGTGATTCCACATCATTCCAAGAGATGCGATGAATACGCGAAATGCTGTCAATTAAGAAGCCATTGGTCATTTTGTTGAAATCCGTAACGATTACAAACTTGCGCTCCAGATCTTGTCGTGTTGGCACACCTAACCAACCAGCTAAATCCACTAAAGGCGTCAGTACATCTCTGGATGAGAACACACCAATCATATGAGGTTGTGCGTTTGGATAATCGGTTGTTTCTGGCACGCGAATCACTTCTCGTACTTTCGCAACGTTAATGCCGTAATAACAAGTTTTTGTGCTGCCATCTGGCAATGTTTTTTCTAAATGAAACTCGATGATTTCAAGCTCATTGGTACCACTTTCTGTCAAAATGGTGCTGGTTACGTTACTCATAAAGCCAATTATCCAACCAAAAATACGCATCAGAAAAGTTTGATGCAAACGCCATGAGAAGCCGTTCTCTGGCTAAAAATCCAAAAGTCCTTTTTAGTCGTTACAACAAAATTTGTAAACCATCAAAAGGACGGCTAACGCACATTTCCATACCAAACCATGTAAAATTGTCTCATTTTTGAACACGACATTATGAGTGGCCAAAGTGCGAATTAACACCTCCACTTTTAGCGGCAGAGTCAATGAAAAGTTTAGAAATAATTTGAAGTGATGTTCAGCGTCAATAGCCAAACCTATCTAACAGATATCAGTACAAAGTTGGCTACTGTGCTCATGCCTGGTGTATAACAAGCTCTCTTCAAGTGGCATGGTATAAAACTGCGCTTGTGAACACACGGGTTTAAATCGAAGCGCTAGAGGCATCGCAAGAAAATCTGAAGGCATAGAACACTGAAAGAACACTTTCAGTTTGTTAGTTTTCTGTCAGCGTAAGTTTTAAGCAATCATCCTATCACTAGGTATTTCAATACCTGACATCGCTATTCCCATAATCAAGACACTGATTTTCACTTTTGGAAAGAGTCATTTTCCTTCCTCTTAGCAAGGTTTTTCCTACAATCCTATTCATCCAATTGCGCTGTCGCCTGACAGCACACTAGTTGATGTATTAGGTGAGGTTCACTTTGAATAATGTTCTTATTATCGACGCTCAACCATTGTATAGCGAAGCACTTGCTTCTCTAGTTGAATCTGTAATCAACGCAGCTGAAGTGATTCAAACCACTGACAGTGCGGAAGTGATGGATCTTGTTCGAGGCCAAAAGATTGATTTGATTATTTTAGACGTAGTGCTTGGCGACCGCGATGGTATGCGTTTAGCCAAAAACATTTTAGCGACGGGATATCGTGGCCGACTGTTATTTGTTTCTTCACGTGACTACTCGAGTCTTTCTAAAGCCGCGTACGAAATGGGCGCAAACGGCTTCTTAAGCAAACATGAAACAAGAGAGACCATTATTGACGCAATTGTGAGTGTTTCACGCGGTTACTCAATGTTTAAGTCGACTCACACACCATCGTCGGGTAACGTAACACTTTCAAATCGCGAAGCCATGGTGTTCCATTATCTTGTACAAGGCTACTCAAATAAGAAGATTTCTGAACAACTTTCACTCAGCGCTAAAACAATCAGCACCTACAAAACGCGTATTCTGAAAAAGTACCATGCGGACACGTTGATTGAACTTCTGCATACTATCCCTCAGTCAGAAAACATTGAGTTTTGCCGCTAAGCGCTCATGTATTTTGCAATAGCACCGATTAACAACTGGTGCATTGCATCATGTCTTAAGCTTTGCTTCACCTGTACAACCACTTTTGGCCAGCCATCTGGGTAAAAATGCTCTGGCACTCTTATAAATTTATATCCATCAATTGGCGCCTGATATTCAAGTAACACGGTTGCGGCGCTTTTTTGCTTAATTAGCTTCAATACGCTGCTTACGTTGTCTAGAGCCGCAATACGGTTGATGACCATACCGTGGCTTTCCATTGCACGCTTAACGAGCTGCTCTTTCTCTTTCCAACCGATAATCTCTAACATGATAAAGGGAAGTTTGGCCGCTTCTTCCAGGGTGGTAATTCCCAGCTCTTCAGGGACAACTACCACAGCAGGCGCATAGCCGATGAACTTCTGATAAACAGATTTCGGAACATCCTCGTTGAAGTAATGTAACTGCGCATCCACTTTGCCTAGGATTATCTCTTCTATCGTATACTCTGTAATCGTTGCTATCGAAATGTGCGCCTTGGGAAACAGCACCATTAAATCCATTGCAAGTAAATGCCCAAATGAGTATTGAGCGGTTTGCGGTAAACAAATGGTGATGTCTTTTTCGTAATTTTCCGGTTCAAACTCATCTCTAATTAGACAAGTTTCAAGCTTCTCGAGTGCATCGGAAATTTTAGGTAATTGACGTTTTAAATAGTCCGTCGGTTCCATGTGATGAGGATGCCGAATAAACAATTCATCGTTTAGCTGGAGTCGCAATCGGGCAAGGTATTTGCTAATTGACGCTTCACTCTTCCCCATCGCTTTCGCAACGGGCTTGAGCTGACGGTGCTTATCCAGTAAGACAAGTATTTTAAGTAAGTTTAAGTCGAGATCTTTGTTCACGTGCGACACCAGATGTAAGGTCGAGAATAAATAGAGCAATCACTATTTGTTGACTGCTCTAATATAAAAGACCACTCATTCTGTTTGGTCAAATTAATCAAACAGTTATGTCATGGTTATGTTCCGTAACTTAACATTGAGTCAATACCAGACCTGCTTAATGGGACTTTTGTCTGTGTTTTTTCATCTCATAGAGATCTTCATCTGCACGTACAATAACGTCCTGAAGCGTTTCGTGTAATTCATTCGCCGCGATACCAGTACTCACACTAACCTCGATATCCAAGGTCTTTAGTCGGTTATCTTTAACGACACTACGAAGCTTCTTCGCCAATATTGAAGATTGACTGATACTGCAACCCGGCAGAATCGCAACAAACTCATCACCACCAGTTCGAACTAGATAATCACTATTTCGAAACACTTTAGACATAGCATCAGCAATAATTCCAATAACTTCGTCCCCTACATGGTGACCGTAATGGTCATTGATTCGCTTGATCCTATCGCCATCTATTGCAATGACGGAATATGGCGCGGTTTCCAAACGACGTTTGAACTCGCTATCTTGAAAAACTCTGCGGTTAAACAATCCCGTTAAATCATCTTTCGTCACGTTCGTCAGTGCTTTCGCGAGGCGAAGTTGGCTCTCTTTAGATTCATAAGCTTTGTTGTAATACGCTAAGGTTACGAAAAAGAAGATGATAAACAAGAACACGTAATCCAATACAATTTTGCTGAATGGGTACATGTAAACGATAAGATTGTTGTTGTCTGCGACATATGATTGGGTGTACGCGAATGATGGAAAGGGGTAGCCAGCGAAATAAATCACCATTTGTTTGTTCCCATTCGCTATTTGAACATCCACCGCTTTCCCATCATTATAAAGCGGCGAGAGGTATAATTGTTCCGAGAACTCTCCCACTAACTCACCTTGAAAGTAAACCGGACTCATGATGCTTATCGCCATGTCATCGGAGTATGTCGTTTTAAATGGTAGGGAAAACAATACCCGGTCCGTTAGTTGCTCTTTCCACGCGGCTAACACACAAGAATAGTTACTTTTACACCAATCAACATCAAATGTGGCTTTCACTCCCTCTAGCGCTTCAATCGGTCTCTCTAAGATGAGTTTGTTTCCAGTATAAGAACGAAAATACATAACGGCATTTTGTCGATTGAACGCATTTGATAAATACGCTTCAGCCTGATGAAGCGATTTCCGTGCAACAGCTTCAACGTAATTAAGTTTTTCATAACGTGACAGGGAGTAAATCGCATCTTGAAAGCTCAGCTCTGTTTGCGCTTCTACTTCACTCACGCTCATGCCTTTGTATTGCTCGAGCTGCGCTTCCGTCAATAGCCCCATGAGAATTACTTTTTGTTTTATTTTGGCTAAATTATTCGCGTAAGTGTTGAACTGCTTTACTTCATAAGAAATTAACACCGCACCAATCATTGTGACAGAAGTGACGAATAGTAATGTTGCGATGAAAAGAGACAACGCGATACTTTTAAGTGTCATGATGCGGTCTTACGCCCCCGCCACTCTTGTTAGCTCAACAATGTTCTTTACGTTAAATTTATCCAATAGACGACGTTTGTATGTGCTGACTGTTTTGTCACTTATTGATAGCACTGAAGCGATTTCTCGATTGGACTTTCCTTGTAATAAATACTTCATTACTGCGCTTTCTCTGCTTGAAAGTTGTGGCATTTCTCGAACGCTATTAACAACTTGCTTAAATTTGAAGAAGGTATACCCCTTCTCTACCGCTTCTATCGCGTCTTTAAGAATGTCGTGATTTTCCGATTTACACACATAGCCATCAGCGCCAGAACGAAAAGCCATTTGGCTGTACATTTGGCTAGTTTCAGCGGAGAAGAAAATGACTTTGCCTTCATAACCATGGGATTTGATACGTTTGTAGAAATCAAACCCATCGCAATCTGCCAAGTTCACATCTAAGATCAACAGTTGAATTTCTTCCTTTTTCAATATTTGTAATGCCATCTTCGCTGATGTTGCAGTAAATACCCCATTTGTTTTACCTAACTCTTCCAACAACGACTTGATTGCAACACAAACGAGAGGATGATCGTCAAAGATCAAGTAATTCAATTTATTCATATCTTTCATTTAGTATGGTTATGGCTTCTAGTGGCATGGGTTTATCAATGTAGAAGCCTTGGCAAAGATCAATGCCATACTCACGTATCGCTTGCAATGTGACTTCGTCTTCAATACCTTCCGCGACCAGTCGTATATTCAAACTTTTCGCTAACGCGCAAATAGCAACAACGATGTTGCGTTTTTTGATGTCGCATTCGACACCTTGTACAAACGAACGATCGATTTTTAACTCGTTGAATGGCAGTTGAGCCAGTTTTTCAAACGTTGATGAACCCGTGCCAAAATCATCTATTGAGACAGTGACACCGTTCATCCTCAACTTGAGTAAATTCTTGTACAGGGACGCGCTAGTCTGAAATGTATCTCGCTCTGTAATTTCAATGGTGATTTGTGATGGGTCAATCTCGCTCTCTAAACATTGCTGTAAAAAGTAATGAGAGAACGCCGTATCTTCTAAATTTTCATGGTCTACATTGATGGATACGTTTTGCGTCAATCCGCGGTGTTTCATGTCATAGATAACATTACTCAATACAGCTTGAAACAACTCTCCTGAAAGGCGGCAACGCTCTACAATTGGCAAAAAATAATGAGGGGGTAACACACCATAAATAGGATGATTCCAACGCGCGAGCGCTTCATACCCAAGCACTTCCCCACTTTGCACATCGACTAAAGGCTGGTAATAATTTTTCACGCGCCCTTCAGCCAGAGCAAACAGGAATTCTTGATCTTCCACTTCAATCGGTTGAGCAAAGCTGACTTGTTTCGCTTTTTCATCTCTTATTTTACCCAACAAATCAACGACTTCATTTTCATCGTATGGCTTGGGCAGCTTCCCTAATACTTCAAAGCTAAATCCCTCGCACATGGCTCTTACCGCAGAAATAATGGTCAATTCCATTGCACTGACCAGTACAACTTGCCCCTGGTACTGGACTTTATCGAGCATTTCCATCATATCGATGCCGTCTTTTCCGGGCATTTGGATATCACAAAAAATCACGTCAAAATATTGTTCCTGCACACTCTGAATAGCGGCATCCACACAGTTAAAAGGGATGACTTGCGCGCAATAGCGATCCAATATTTGCGTAAGTATTGTGGTTTGTAGCGGATGGTCATCAATCACCATCACATTAAATTGTGTATTCATTTGTCTCTACCCAATAGTTTATGTTTTCGATCTCCTGCTCGATTCGTAAAATTAGCTCCGCTGTTCGCCTGTCAAACTCCGCAGCAGTAACTCGTTCTGCCTCAATGCAAAGCTCAGTCAGCATGCTTACCCCTATCGCCCCAACCGCTCCTTTGATGCCATGAATGACCCGTTTTTTGTCTCGCTCAGTCGATGCGGCGTTTAAGTTTTTTATATCTGTAGACATTGATTGACTAAACACGCGCGCAATCTCTTTTGCGTCCTGTGCTTTGAACCGTTTAATCCAGCCGGGCAGCCTACCCCTCTCTTTTTCGCCAATAAATGGAATCAAAACGGTTTTTAATTGATTAAGGTCATAGGGCTTGTAGAGCACATCATCAATGCCGATATCCTGTGTGCGCTCAATGGCAAGACGAGCATCTTCTGCTGTCACACCGATGATTGGAATTGCTTTAAATTCAGAGTTTTTCACGTGCCTAACAAGCTCATAGCCATCCATTTCTGGCATATGAAAATCGGTCAGCAGCAACACAACGTTTTCATCTTGGTTGATGTATTCCCATGCTTCGCGGCCGTTATTCACAATGACAGGTTCGATTCCAAGTTCATGAAGCTGCATTGCTATCACACTTTGGTTAATGGGATTATCTTCTGCGACCAGTACCGTGCCGAGAACCCAAGAAACCACTTCTTGATTTGCGTCACTAAGCTTGGTTTCTTGCTGCGTTTGGCTGAGCAAATTGAACAATGTATCTGGATATTGAAGCTCTCTTAGCGTAAGACTGCCAAGTACCCTTTGTTCGTCACGCAGCATTAGGCCATTAAAACTGGCATCGCTGTCGTGTATAGGGTGAAGGTTCGCCACCATTGTTTTTAACGTCGCTGGACGCATTTTCCACGCGTCACACCACTGGCGAATATTAAGTGGTAAGCTCTCGCTATACGTCCAGTTCAAACAAACGTCTGGCTCAGAGTCGCAATGCTCAATTGGCAGTTTGACGGTAATCGTCGTGCCCAAGCCAAATTGTGAATCGATGCAGAGCACGCCGCCCATGCAGTCGATCAATCGGTCAACAATACTCAGCCCCAATCCAGTACCGCCATATTTACGCGTAATAGTGTCATCCGCTTGAACAAAAGGATTGAGAATGCCTTCGAGTTGGTCATCCGTCATGCCGATACCTGAATCCGCCACTTTCAAAATAAGCTGCTTTTCATGAAGAATGACACTGATTCCAACCTCTCCTTCGGCAGTGAATTTCACCGCATTGGAGAGCAGATTGGTGGTAATTTGCACCAATCGCAGCGCGTCGATTTCAATGAAAGCATTCGAAAATGGTTTGATTGTCACTTTGTAATCCAAACCTTTCGCGAGCGCTCGTGGTTCAAAGCTTCGAAACACATCGCACAAGGTTTTAAGCAAGTCGGTCTTAGCTGGAGCGACGGTTAAGTGCCCTGCCTCTAACTTTGAATAATCCAGTACTTCGTCTACTAGCGTATTCAAATGATTGAGCGAGCGTATGGCTTGGGCAATTAACTCGCGATTTGAATCTGTCGTCACTTGGTGATTTAGCAAGTCGAGGATGCCGTGCGCTGCCGACAATGGCGTTCTTAATTCGTGACTCATGGTTGCCAAAAAGTTTTCGCGCGCACGTACCGCGGTTTGCGCTTCTTTTTGCGCATCGATTAACGCCTGCTCACGTTCTTTTTGCTGGGTAATATCTTGAATAACAGTCAGTACAAACTTGTTCTTACCGCTAGGAGAAGCGATGACTTTGCGTTCTCGATATACATGTTTAATATCAAGTTCACAGCCCGACGAGGCAACCTCTTC
Source organism: Vibrio sp. Vb0937 (assembly GCF_033338855.1). NCBI lineage: Bacteria > Pseudomonadati > Pseudomonadota > Gammaproteobacteria > Vibrionales > Vibrionaceae > Vibrio > Vibrio sp. Vb0937. Next base: position 345,804 of record NZ_JAWOTK010000002.1, read on the forward strand.
TGAAATACGCTTTCCAGCAATAACAGTGGTCAGTTCATCAAAATTATTCACCAGAGGAGCGTGCGCAGAATCACTTTTCAACTTACATTGTTGGCACTGTTTACTGTTGTAGTTGGCACAATTGCTCATCTCCATATGGTTATTTTCACTATGGATAAAAACCAAGCTATTGATCTCTTTGATTATGTCCATCAGCCATTGCTTTTCCGCTTCCTCATTGTCAGCATTAAATTCGGCTAACCTCACTTTAAGTCGCATGTGAGATAAGATGAAATACGCCGCAATTAACATGAGACAGAATATGAATGAACCAGCAACAACAAATGTAGCGATCTGCTCCGCGTCATAGCCATAAGTCAGTTTGAAGCTTCGGTGAGAACGTAGCAGTTTTTCGATCTCGTTAGAATCAATGGTTTCGATGATGCTGTTCAACATGTGTTGAAGTTGTGTATTGTGGTTTGCAACCGCAAATGCATTAGAGAATGTCAAAACGTCCTCCGCATTGATCACCAAGCCATCGACTTGATCTTGTGCAATCATGTTGTGAACGATGTCGTCAGGAATATAAGCCACATCCAAAACGCCCGATTTCAAATCGGTAAGCAGCTTTTTCAAATCATCATAATGATCAACTTGGCCTTGCTGCCAAGTGCCCAAATGAACTAACCCTTGCTTTTTCAAAGTGAGCAGAATACCCGCTTCTTTCAGTGCAGATTTATCGCGCTTGCTCTGCTCCGCTTGGATAGCCACGTAATTACTGTGCATGAATGGTTTAGTGAACAACCAATCTGACTTAGGTAGCTCACCCACATAAGAGATGGGGACTATATCGGCATCAAATGCCGTTAATCCATTGGAAAGGCTCGACGTCGGTTTCACATACTTAAAGCTCAAGCCAGTACGAGACTGCAATAAGTCGATGAAGTCTGGAAAGAAACCGTCTAACTCACCCGTTTGCGAATCTCGGTAGAGAAACGGATAAGCTTCGTCACTGCTGCTGTAAGTTATCACTAGTTTGTTTTGATGATTACGTCGGTAATCTACCAATAACTTATCACTGATATGGTAAGGATTTTTCGAGGCGACGGAGCGAATGTTTTTTCCATTTTGCTCCCACTGAAGGATTTTGTTGATGTCATCGATCAGACTCTGTTTGTCCAACGAAGCGATAAAACTCACCTCTTCGTTTTTCAACCAACTGGGAATATCGACAACCCCTTTTACAATGTCATTCAAATCCAAATATTGGGTAATACCAACATAAGTGTAAATCAGCGCGTTCGCTTTACCTCGCTTAACTTCATTAAACGCCTCTAAACGTGTTTTAACGTAATGTATCTTATCGATACCGCGTTCAGTGAGGTTGTCACAATACACACTGCCCTCAACACACACCCATTTAAGATCACGCGCATCACTATCTCGGTAAGTGGCATTCCGATACCAAACAGCGATAGTGCTCGAAAAGAAAGGCATCGAAAACAAGAAACGCTTTTCTCTTGCTGCTGTTTTACTAAATCCAACCGCACCATCAATCTTCTTGCTTTCGACATCCGCAAGTAAAGACGGAATATGCTTGTAAGTCCGAAGTTCTAACTCATAATCCAAAGCTTTAGTAATGTTAGACAAATACTCAAGACTAATTCCGTACGAAGGACCAACGCTACCGTCAAACGAGTCTTTAGCTTCGTCTTGCGCAATAACACCAACGATGACCTTCGGTTTAGGACTCTGTTTGGCAGTTGAGCAAAAAGAACTCGCTAAAAAAATTAAGGCGACGGACGATACCGTAATACTTCTAAGAATACTGAGCATGACTGCTTCCTCTGAATGGAAGCTCAGACTAGTTTTTGTCAGATAAAAGTCAAACTTCGCTCAACAGCGAAATAAAAATAACACTTTGATATAAAAGCAGAAAACCAAAATTCGTCAGAACAATCTGACAACACAATCCACCTTTGACTACACAGCGTTTGCGTTCGGTCTCTCACCCAGACGGATATTCACTGCGAGTCGGTATATATAAGAGATGTGTGCGTTTAGGTTTGCACGCCATAGCTTTTTACTTTCATCTTGAATGATTCATCATCATTCCATGATAAACTGACGCATTAACATGAAAGAAAGCTCAACTCCGCGGTTTCGAGCAGCTTGAAGTAAACACAGTTTTAGAAAATGCGTTCTAGTATTGTATTACTCAAGATTCACATTGCTACTTTTACAACCGCTGGAGCATTAGAAAAATTAAGGTATTAAATTCAAATGGTTAATAACTCAATCCAGTGGTTTCCTGGCCACATGCACAAAGCACGTAAAGAGATCGAAGAAGCAATCCCTCAAGTGGATGTGATCATCGAAGTACTGGATGCTCGTATTCCTTTCAGTAGTGAAAACCCTTTGATTTCTCAAATCCGTGGTGACAAACCTGTCGTTAAAGTTTTGAACAAACGTGATTTGGCCGATCCAGAGTTAACTCAACTGTGGATTGAGCACTTGGAGCAAGAGCAACATGTAAAAGCAATGGCGATCACGACTTCTGAACCACAAGAAGTGCATCGAATCATGGAGCTTTGTCGCAAACTTGCCCCACACCGAGAAGAAATTGGTAAAAACATTCGCACCATGATCATGGGCATCCCAAACGTTGGAAAGTCGACGATCATTAACACCCTCGCAGGTCGAACAATCGCTGTAACAGGTAACCAACCCGCGGTTACACGTCGTCAACAACGTATCAACCTGCAAAATGGCATCGTATTATCTGATACTCCAGGGATTTTATGGCCAAAAGTGGAAAATCCACACAGTGGCTTCCGCCTTGCGGCTACTGGCGCGGTAAAAGATACAGCGATGGAATATGACGAAGTCGCATTCTATACCATTGAATACCTAGCAGCTCATTATGCAGACAAGCTTAAAGAGCGTTATCAAATTGAAGAACTTCCAGAATCAGATATCGAGATCATGGAAGAAATTGGTCGTCGCCGCGGAGCACTACGTGCAGGTGGACGTGTTGACTTGCACAAAGTATCAGAGATCTTATTGCACGAACTTCGCCAAGGCACTTTGGGCCAAATTACATTAGAGCGCCCAGAAATGATCACTCAAGAGCTGATTGAAGTCGAGATTGAGACCGCCCGTAAAGAAGAAGAAAAAGCGAAGCGTAAAGAAGAGCGTCGTAAGCGCTATTTACGTAATAAGCGATAATTTTGTCTCTTATCTACTCATGTTTCAAGGCGCGATTTTCGCGCCTTTTTTGTTATCTAATGCGCCCATTTTTTTCACTTTTCAAACTTTATATTCCTCATCCAAAATCCAGATATGAAGCACGAAAAAACACCGCAAAATCGCCGTATAAACTTTAAGCACAAACTAGTTTAGACCCCGGGCCCCTATAGAGTTACAGCCACCATCCAACCCTCAAATGTCGAGTTTGCAAGGGTCTGCAAACTTATGCAACCTGGTTAGTGACACTCTCCCCAAAATCCGCAATATGAATAAGTGTCAGCGCTGGCGTTTTTCCATATGAAGAAGAGATTTATTATGAGTGAAACTATACAAAGCAAACCACTTCCCTCCTTTATCGAGGAACGCCTAGATTTTTATATTCAAGATCTAATCGAACCGAATGAGAACAAAAAACACCTTGTTCTTGGTAAACGCCCACCGTGTAATGCCGTTGTCCTGCAAAGCAATGATTACCTTGCACTGTCTCATAACAAGGAGATTCAAAGTGCGCATCGTGATGCGATTTCCCAGCACGATGACAACGTCGTGATGTCCGCGATTTTCTTACAAGACGATGAATCGAAACCTGTATTTGAAACGCAACTAGCCAGTTTCGTTGGTATGCCTAGTTGTCTACTTTCTCAATCTGGTTGGGCTGCGAATGTCGGTTTATTGCAGACTATTTGTGCACCGAACATACCTGTGTACATTGATTTCTTTGCACATATGTCTTTGTGGGAAGGCGCACGTATTGCCGGAGCACAAATTCATCCGTTCATGCATAACAACACCAGCCACCTAAGAAAACAGATTTCACGTCACGGTTCAGGGATCATTGTCGTGGATTCGGTTTACAGCACTATCGGGACCATCGCTCCTCTACGTGATATCTACGAAATAGCACAGGAGTTTGACTGCGGCCTGGTTGTAGATGAATCACACTCTTTAGGTACACACGGTCCACAAGGTGCGGGGATACTGCAGGGTCTTGGCTTAACTCATAAGGTAGATTTTATTACCGTTAGTCTTGCCAAGACATTTGCTTATCGTGCTGGCGCGATTTTAGGCCCAGAAAAACTGGCGAAGACGCTTCCATTTGTGGCGTACCCTGCAATATTTAGTTCTACCGTATTACCGCAAGAGATCATTCGGCTAGAGAAAACACTAGACGTCATAAGAAAATCAGATGATAAGCGAGATATTCTGTTTGAAAGAGCCAAGTCTTTAGCCGTTGGTTTAAAACGCATTGGATTTACTATTCGCAGTGAATCACAAATTATCTCATTAGAATGCGGCAACGAGAGAAACACTGAGCGAGTCCGCGATTTTCTCGAAGAGCGAAATGTTTACGGCGCAGTGTTTTGCCGCCCTGCAACTGGAAGGAACAAAAACATCATCCGTTTTTCAGTCAATGCCGACATGACAGCTGCTGAAGTTGATCATGTACTCACTGTCTGCCAACAAGCATTCGCACACCCTGACTTAGAGTTTGTGTAAGTTAATGTGTAGATAAAACTAAAGAGCTCAACAGTTTTGCTGAGCTCTTTATTCGTGTTATTCGTTGTGAGCAACTCGCCTCAAGAAAACAAGTCGCGAATGATTAGATCCAGTTTGCGATTTTATCGAACAAGCGATTTTTATCCGCCGGTTTTACGATGAAGTCAGACATACCCGAAGACCCAATTTTGTCCAACGTGACAGGTGAACTATCCCCTGTATGTGCAATAATAGGTACCGACGCATAGTTTTTATCCGAGCTTCGAATTCGCCTAGACGCTTCTACACCATCCATAATTGGCATTTCGATATCCATCAGAATGAGATCAACATCTTCTTGCTCTAGTGTATCCAGAGCCTGCTGCCCGTCTTCTTTCTGAATCACTTCAAAGCCTTGCTTTTCAAGTAACATTGCCGTGAATTTACGCAAAGATTCATTATCATCCACGACCATAATTGTGCGCTTATTTGAACTATCTAACGTCACCGAGGCCGTTGGTGTCGATACATAGCTTGAATCATATAAGAGACGCTCAATAGTTGGTTTAGTATTCAATAACCAGGCTTGCGTTTCGATCCAAATAGGTTCATATGCAGCCTTACGTGCTCTCTGAGTCGGATGATGCTCAAAAAGATAAACGATGCGTGCTTCAGTGAAAGACAAGAGAGATTCTAATCTATCCAACTGGTTTGCTCTTGGATCTAAGCTCTCAAGATCGATAAAAATCAGATCGAATTCGAACTCGTACTCTTTCTTTTTGAGTACTTGGTTGGCATCTAAAATCGTTGAATCAAAGCCCATAAAACGGCTAATATCTGTTACTTTAGACACCAAGATATCTTGGCTAGTCACCGTTAGAATGGTTTTGAGTTTAGTCAGATCGTTTTTTATTTCAGTAACGGTATCAGATGTCGTTAGTGGGAAAGTTAATGTAAATTGAGACCACTCCCCTAACTGAGATTGACACTCAATGTTCCCCCCAAATGAACGCATGACTTTTTTACAAAACGGTAGACCCAAACCATAACTTCCTGATTTGCCAGTGGTGTAAAAGTCTTGAAAGATATTGCGTAGAACATCAGGAGCAATGCCAGCACCATTATCGGTTACAACAATTTGATTAAAGCGTTCTGAACTTATCATGGATACATGTATGTGAAAATCTTCAGATTTACGGTGATGGAAGGCATTCTTGAAGAGGTTATACATAACGTATTTAAGTAACGTATCACTACCTAGAAACTCAAACTCACTTCTCGCATCCAGCGATATGGCAAATCGATCAGTGGCACGTTTATAACTGAAGCTTTCAATTGCCTGTTCAACGACCGAGTGAACTGAATATTTTTTGAAGCTAGAACGAGAAACTCGATTTTCATCAATCGAAGTTAGCAATAAATCGATGGTTTCATTACCCGATTGGATAATGTTCATTGCATCCTGACTCACTTCACGTAATAAGGTGACATCCTCTACACTCATGACGTACTGCTCTTTTCCTGCCTCTTTCATGTTGGGCAAGATCGACTGGATAACATCTATTGAAGTGCAAAGCCCACTCAACGGGTTACGCATTTCATGTGCAATCCCTGCCCCGAATGATTTTGCCAGCGAGACTTTCGCTTCATGTTCAACTTGGTTACGAAAATAGAACAAATTACCGAAGACATAAATAAACAGAAAGATTGGCACATGAGTCCAATCCATGGTCAAGTCAAGATGGAACCCTTTTGCAACCCAAGCGAAGAATGTTGCTAAACCTATCCCAGCAAAGGTTTGAGCAAACATGACCCTAGTAACATGAACCAGTAAAATGTGTAAGAAAATTGCAGACATAAACGACATAACCCATACATTGGACCAGTCATTCATCAGTAACATATAAAAAAAGAAAAACGGTAAGCACAGCGTTATCGTCACTTGGTAGTAAATAGGAACATAATCTCTCCAAGTCGATGATAAGCGGTTTCTAAAAATGATGCCGAAAAACAATAACGAGCAAAACAATCTAAGAGGTAAATTTTCATAAGCCTGTGGAAAGGCAAACTCCCAGACAAAGTAGTACAGCGGAAAGCCAAGAAACCCCATCCAGCCAACGAGAGTTAGGTTTGGTTCTGCATATTGATAAACCTTACGTATCGAGTCCATATAATCTGTTTTGCTTACTCCGCCTGACGCACAACAATGTGATTTTGATTCACTTTTATCATTTTATTATTAACTAATTATATATTAATCATCATTTATAAGCAGCGCGAAATGACGTAAACAGCTCGCAATACTTATCTTTAGTTTCAATCTTTTAAGACAGCTGCACTTGATTTACAACCAAATAAACAAAGTTGCATATAGTTTAGTGTAATTTTGCGATAATCGCTCTGTATCCAATTGGATGTTAATCTCATTTTGTTCTAGAAACTTAAGTCGCGCCTTTGGCACGGCTTTCCAACGATTTAAAAACAACACTCACCGCATATACCGCGGTGACAAACAATTGGCTTGGGGTGTGTCATGAATTCTTTCCAGATAAAAAATGTCATTTTTGATGTAGGTAATGTATTGGTACGCTGGTCTCCAGTAGAAATCGTTCGCTTAACATTTGGTGGTTCCGTAGAGTCAGAGAAAATGGCTCAGATGCTATTTTCATCACAAATCTGGAAAGATTTAAATAAAGGGACGATCTCCGAAAGGGAAGCAAAACAGCGTTATCAACGTGAACACCAAGTAACGACGGAAGAAATGGACCGCTTCTTTTATTATGTAAAACACACTCAAATACTACTTTACGGCAGTATAGAGCTGTTAAAACGAGTAAAAAGTGCCGGATATGGCGTATATGCGCTCACAGACAACATCAACGAAATTGTGGAATATCTTCGTACTACCTATGAGTTTTGGCCACTGTTTGATGGAGCAATCATCTCTTCTGAAGTTCAATTACTAAAACCACAAGCGGAGATCTACCAAACTCTACTTTCAAAGTATCAGCTTAACCCCGAAGAGACAGTATTTCTTGATGACATGCCTTACAATGTTGAAGGTGCCCGAGCAGTTGGCATGGCTGCTATTCAGTTTGAAAATGCTCAGCAATGTGAGCTCGAACTAAAAGCCATGGGGGTTAACTTCTAGAAAGCTTGTAATAAAACATAACCTTAGGGTGCATAAACAAAAAAGAGCAGTGATGAGACTGCTCTTATCTAATGTTTTAGAACGCTAGGTTAGGAGTAAATCACGTTTTCCTCAATCCCACTAACTAATGACTGGGCGTTCTTCCAACGGAATACTTTTTCTAACACCTCTTTGCCATCAGGTGCGCGCCAAGTTCGCTCTTGATCCTCTTGTCCACCAATGTGGCGATAGAATTCAATCGCAGAAATGTTTTGCGACACAACTTCTAAATAAAGACCTGTGTCTTTAAAGTACTGCTGTTGCCATTCGGCGACAGCAAGTAATAGCTGCTTACCAATCCCACGACCACGGTAACTGTCATCAACATGCAATGCGTCAATAAAGGTTCCACGCTCGAAATCATGGTTGCCGAACACACAAACAAAGCCAAGTAGCAAACCTCCCTCCTCCGCCAAGACAATGTGCTGATTGAATGGTGGGTTGGTCAAACGGGTTTGCCAAATCAGTAGTTTGTCGTCAATCGCTTCTTTCTCAAGATAGTTATCACTAAGAATGCCACGGTAATGACGCTTCCAGCTATCCGCATGAAGATGCGCAATGCGCTCGTAGTCCTTATATTCCGCTAATCGTAAATCCATTACGTATTCCTATTTTCTTACATTTTTGCTTCTTTATAGAGTCTCGGTATATTCCACCTTTATAACACTTGTTTCTTGGCAGATTTTATACACCTTAAGCCAGAGCTCATTTTTTAATACTACTCATTATTCAATTAAAAGCAAAATATCCCATCAAGTTCCTTAATCTACACCCAAAGGAATAGTCACATTTGTCTAACTTTAATTTGACTTACATGTGTACGCTGATATTCTGGCGAACAGTTGTTAGCTCAAAGTTAGGGATACACCTGTGACTCAAAACAAACCACCTGTTATCTGGTTGAATACATTAATATTTTCTGCCAGTTTTGTTCTGACTTTTATTGTAATGCCTTGGTATGCATATCATTTTGGGCTGGGTTGGGAACATCTAATTTGGGGAGTGATTGCATTTAGTTTTACTAACCTTTCTATTACAGCAGGCTATCATCGTCTCTGGAGCCACAAAACATACGAAGCTCATCCTATTTTGCGCGCCATTTTTGCGATTGGAGGAGCATTTTCTTTGCAAAATAGTGCATTACATTGGTCTTCTGATCATCGTGTGCATCACAAACATGTCGACAATAACGATAAAGATCCGTACTCAGCCAAGCGGGGTTTTTGGTATTCTCACATTGGGTGGATGTTACGTGATTACAATAAGTCAAAGGAAAACGAATATACAAACTGCCGTGACCTAAAGCGCGACAAAATCGTCATGTGGCAGCATAAGTATTATGTTCCACTTGCCCTACTGACTAATATTGGTTTCCCAGTCATGCTCGGACTGATCTACGGTGATATCTGGGGGATGTTATTGGTCGTTGGTGCGGCTCGACTCTTTATGAGTCACCATACGACTTTTTTCATTAACTCCCTCGCACATATTTGGGGTAAGCAAACTTTCACAGACAAAAACACTGCTCGCGATAATGGTGTACTCGCCTTTTTCACATTTGGAGAGGGTTACCATAATTTCCATCATATTTTCGAGAATGACTATCGCAATGGCGTGTATTGGTGGCATTACGACCCAACGAAGTGGTTGATAAAGTCATGTTCTTGGCTAGGACTCACATCTAAGTTGCGCACAACGCCTACATTTAGAATTGAAAAAGCCCGTGCGAGTCAACTTTTGAAGAAAGCAAGAGAAAAGCTAGAATCGAAACCGAACACGCAAACGATCCTCGATCAACTACAGCACGAGTTTGATACTCTAGTTCATCACATGCAGGAATACTACGAGATGCGCAAAGAAGTACTCGGTGCCAAAACTGCCAGTGTGGTAAAAAAATACGAATGTTCTGTAACGAAAATGAAGTACCAGCAAATTAAAGCAGAGTTCGAACGGCAGCAACGTAGTTGGAACCTTATGGTTCGTCGATACGCATAGTTTATCCTCATTCTTACGATTACTTAGCTTCGCTTCGGCGAAGCTTTTTTGTTGTGAAGAGTGTTTTCCAATAATTGCTTATTGAGTAAAGTCTTTTTCCTATTGTGAATCAATTCACTCATTATTCATTCACTTTCCTAGTCATATTTTCCTTCCTATAAATAGCTTCAAACCAGCACATAACACTTAGAAAACCAAATTCCAACAATACAATCTAACGAAATTATTTATTAAATTATTATTTGTCTCAGATCATGCAAGCCTCATATTTGTCTCGTGCCACAGCTAAGAATTCTGTAAATTCCTTGTCATAAACTGAAACAGTTTCTTTCTTTTTTACATAACATTCGGAGATCCCTATGTTAGAGCTCTTAATTGGCTTAGTGGTTACCATTGCGGTGGGTTACTTTATTGTCAAAGGCTATAAAGCTGCGGGCGTGTTACTGACCGCTGGTATTGCTTTACTTCTTATGACTGGCGTTTTGGGGCACGACGTGCTGCCGTCAAAAATCACCTCAACTGGTAACATGGTGACAGATGCGCTTGAATACGTGAAATACATGCTTCAATACCGCGGTGGCGGTCTTGGTATGCAAATCATGCTGCTTTGTGGTTTTGCGTCATACATGACTCATATCGGCGCGAACAACGTGGTAGTGAAACAGTTCTCTAAACCGCTTTCTGTCATCAAGTCTCCTTACGTCCTTTTGGTAGCGGCTTACATTGTGGCGTGTTTAATGTCTCTTGCGGTAAGTTCTGCAACAGGCCTTGGCGTACTATTAATGGCGACATTATTCCCAATGATGGTCGCGATGGGCATTTCTCGTCCAGCAGCCGTTGCAGTGTGTGCCTCTCCAGCGGCAATCATCCTTTCTCCTACTTCTGGTGATGTTGTTATCGCAGCAGAAAAGTCTGGTTTAGAGCTTGATGTGTTTGCGGTACAAACTGTGTTGCCTGTTTCTATTTGCGCAATCATCGTCATGGCAGCGGCAGCGTTCTTCTGGAACAAATACTTAGATAAGAAAGAAAATACACCAATGGAAAAAATTGATGTATCAGAGATCAAAGCTGACGCACCAGCGTTTTATGCAGCTCTTCCTTTTCTACCTATCATCGGCGTTTTCCTATTCAACGGTCGTACCATTCCAGGACTTAGTCTAGACATCTACACTATTGTGGTTGGTTCGATTTTCCTTGGAGCTCTGATCCATTATGTTGTAAATAAGTTCGATGGTAAGAAATCACTAGAAGATTTAGATTCTTGTTACGCAGGCATGGCTGACGCGTTCAAAGGCGTTGTGATGCTTTTGGTTGCCGCAGGGGTTTTTGCACAAGGTCTGATGTCTATCGGAGCTATCGATAACCTACTTCATCTAGCAGATAATGCTGGTGCAGGCGGCGTTGCTTTAATGCTTATTCTAACTGCATTGACAGTTGCAGCAGCAATTGCAACGGGTTCGGGTAACGCGCCTTTTTATGCGTTCGTGGAGTTAGCACCATCTTTGGCTGCGAAAATGGGATTAAACCCTGCTTTCCTAATTATCCCGATGCTTCAAGCATCAAACCTAGGCCGTACTATCTCACCAGTATCTGGCGTAATCGTTGCGACATCAGGTATGGCAAACATCAGCCCGTTTGAGGTTGTAAAACGCACATCCGTTCCAGTTCTAGCAGGCCTTATCACGGTGATTATTGGTACTATGGTGCTTGTTCCAATGAGTGCCTAACGGTATTGCCACGATCAAACTAAAAGCAATATCCGAACAAAATTACGTTTAATTAAAAACGCCAGCAAATGTGCTGGCGTTTTTTTTATTCTAATGTGTTGATTTACGCTGACTTAAATCGGTCAGGAATCTTAGTGATGCTCTCTCTGTAGCTAAACCATAAGTAGGTAACGGCAAGCGAAAAGAATAAATATGAAAGTGCGAATACGATTGGAGACGTGATTAATTCCGCGGACATTCCCCACATCACACCGACTACGGTTATCGTCAACTTAGAAAGCATACCGCAAATGAGTAGGAATAAAGCAAGCTGTGGAAAGCGCGAGCTGCGAAATGCGAAGAAATAACAGCTACCTACCGCTAAAGAAGCAATAGATAAGCCCAACATAAATGAATGGATGTGGTCTGCTGATGCGATACCAGCGGATACCGAAGCCATGAGTAATAGGAACAGTTTCATAAGTCACCTCACAACAAATCTAAAAAGCATCCCTTCATAAATGAAAACTCATTTTTCACTATATTCTGCGCCTAAAATCAGCAATTACAAGTTACTTTTTTGCTCATTTAATGAACATAAAAGCTAATCAGCTTCAATTATTACAAAAGGTTAACAATTAAAAATTAAGAAACCCTTTGCATCTGATACTTACGACAGTTAGATGATAAATTCGCCATTTTTGTTACAGATGGTTAACATGGAAACATTTTGAAATTTTTTATTTGAAATGTGAACTGTGCACTCAACAGCGTAAAACCTCTCTGTCTTGACTCATCATTCGTTATTAGCGAACAAAAAATATCACTTTTTTACAACGTTCTTACTACATACAAAACCATGAATTCACATCCACTTTTAATGTTGCAAATTATTTTATCAGTAACCGTAAAAAGAGATTCCAATCACATATTTATTGGTTATAATCCGCGCTCATTGCGTTAAACGTTGAAAAACGCAAACTAATTTTGAGAAAAAACATCTTTAAACCAACCTTCTTTGCGGCATTGCCAATAAGAGGAAAAACTGAGAATAAAAATGAGCAAGATTGATAAAGCTATGCGCATCCTGTTAGCAGGGTTCTGTATCAACCTTTGTCTTGGCATCCTGTATGCTTGGAGTGTATTCAACAAGGCACTGGTAACTGAATCAGGCTGGAGTGCTGCAGAAGCTTCTGCACCTTACGCAACTGCAACCATCACTTTCTCTATCTGTCTTCTTATTGCAGGTATTCTTCAAGACCGCATGGGCCCTCGAATGATCCTTATCCTAGGTACTGTTCTTACAGGTCTGGGCATGATCGCGTCTGGCTTTGTTGACACTCCACTCATGCTGAACATTACCTTCGGTGTGATCACAGGTGCAGGTATCGGTTTTGGTTACGCATGCCTATCACCTTCTGCGATGAAGTGGTTCCACGCTTCGAAGAAAGGTATGGTTAACGGCATTATTGCGGCAGGTTTTGGTCTAGCGGCTATTTACCTTGCGCCAGTAACTTCTGCGCTAATAGACAGCATGGGCATTCAAACTAGCTTTATGGTTCTTGGTGTTGGTATCCTAGCGATTGCGGTTCCTCTTGCAGCAACCATCAACAACCCACCAGCAGACTACACACCTGCGGAGCCTAAAGTAAAAGAAGGCCAAGCACCTAAAGCGGTGAAAAAGTCAGATGACTTAACTTGGAAAGCAATGTTGAAAACGCCACAGTTCTACTCTCTATGGATCATGTACGCGTTTGCAGCTTCTGTTGGTCTAATGATCATTGGTAACATCACGACAATCGCAAGCGTTCAAGCAAACTTGCCAAACGCGGTTTACCTAGCGTCTATTCTTGCTGTATTCAACTCTGGCGGTCGTGTTGCCGCGGGTATGCTTGCAGATAAAATCGGCGGTGTTCGTACGCTTCTACTCGCGTTCGTTCTACAAGGCGTAAACATGGTGCTGTTCGCGACGTTCGACTCTGAGTTTACACTGATCATCGGTACAGCAATCGCAGCGGTAGGTTACGGCACACTTCTAGCGGTATTTCCTACTCTAACGGCTGAGTTCTACGGTCTGAAAAACTACGGCACTAACTACGGCGTGCTTTACACAGCATGGGGTATCGGTGGTGCAATCGGCGCAGCGGTTGTTGGTTTCTCGATGACAAATGGCGACGGCTACACCTTGGCTTACACAATTTCTTCGGCAATGATGGCAGTATGTATCGTACTTGCGTTCATCACTAAGCCATTGTCTGATGCGAAAGTAGCACAGCTAAAAAACGCATAATTGCGAATTGATTTGATAGCAAAAAGGCTTAACCTATGGGTTAAGCCTTTTTTGTTATCGGTCGTTTATGGAAAGCCCTATCGAACTTGCACCAGACTACTATCTAGAGAACTTCTTTAAGCTGACTCATCACGCAGTAACTTGGTACAGCGATTTACTGACCAAGGAAGAACACGCATGGCTTTGCTCGTTTGATTCTTTGAGCAAACACGCCCAGTGCCTTTTGGTACGTTTATACAGCCGAAAGGGATGTTGGTTTCGAAGTGATAAACTGAGTTATCAAGAAATACCTTCTATCAATGAAGCGCTGGCGGAATTGAGTCAACATGAGTTTGTAGCCCTTTCCCCACCCCTTTCTCATCAAGAGTTAGCGGCCAATTTACTGACCAAACCAGAAATCTCTGCGCTTTATCCCGAACTGCCGAAATCACTCAAGAAAGACGCCCTTGTCGAACGTTTGAGTAATGCGGAATTTGATCGTATAGAGAAGCTTGAGTTTACGATCGTCAAACTCAATTCAGCTCATATGATCGACGTGTTGCTCACTCTGTTTTTTGCCAACACCCATCAAGACTTAAGTCAGTTTGTGCTTGATGACTTAGGTTTGCATCAGTTCGAGCAATATCAATTGAGTAAAGTGCGCCGTTTCTTTGATTCACGTGAGCAAATAGACCGTTTAATTGAACTGAGCCAGTTGGCCAACCTGTACTGGCAATTTGACCGAAAAGACAAAGCCAATCTCGACTTATTAATTGAGGCAATGCCTCAGCCCGTTAAACACCGTTACGTAGATCGTAAACGCGAGCACATGTTGAATGACATAGCACGTGATTACGAACGGCTTGATGATCTAGAGACCGCCCTGTCTCTATTTGGCCAAACTCAACTCACACCGAGCCGAGAACGACGCGCACGTATCTATGACAAATTAAACCATGATGATTTATTTGGTGACATTGTCACAGATATGCTTAACTCACCGATCGATGTGTCTGAGCTCGAAGTTGCACAAAAACTTGAGCAACGGTTAAAACGAAAACAAGGCGAGAAAGTGCCAAGAGTGACGAAGCCAACCTGTACGGAATACCGCCTTGAACTGGATTTATCTCAACAGAGAGTCGAACTCGCCAGCAAAGCGTATTTTGAGTCCTTAGGCTGGACTGTATTTTACGCCGAAAATGCACTGCTTAATGCATTACTTGGTCTCACTTTTTGGGATGCGATTTTCGCTCCCATCGAAGGCGCATTCATCAATGCCTATCAACATCGTCCTCTGGATTTGTACCATTCTGATTTTGTTACCAAACGCCAAGCTTTGATAGATGCGACGTTTGATATGTTGGAAACGGGCAATACTTATACGTTGTTAACTAGATACGATGAGAAGTTTGGTATCAGCAATCCATTTGTGCATTGGAGCTTAATAAGTAAAGAGCTACTCGAAATGGCACTCGATACAATCCCAACTAACATGTTGATGGCGCTATTTAAAATACAATTGAGTGACCTAAAGCTTTACCGCAATGGGATGCCTGATCTGATTGCTTTTAAAGGAAACGAGTTCGAATGGATTGAAGTAAAAGGGCCAGGCGATAAACTCCAGGATAACCAATGGCGTTGGATCAAAGAGTTTACTCGCCTTAATGTCCCGTTTGCGGTGTGTTACGTCGCAGCAACTTAACTTACTCTATATAAAGAGCTTGGTGTTTGTTCACTCAAACCGCCCCTCGGTTATCGCCCCTTGCTCTTTTTTCTAAACATTTTTTCGTTTCTTCACGATCGCTTCACGCTTCTTCACACAAAATGCGCTTCTACTCACTAAGTTGATTTGAAGAGGCAAAATAAAATGAACAAAACACTTCTTGCGTTACTTGTTACCTGCTCAGTTTCGGTATCTGCGGCTCCTTATGTAGGTCTGGAATATGGACTAGGCACCACTGACCATGATTTGGAACCTCACTTTTCAACTGACAACGTAACACTCAACCCTGAGCTTGAAGACGGTATTTTCTCAGGCTTTGTCGGTTACGCATTTAATGACAACTGGGCATTGGAACTGGGTTACAGCCAGTTTGACCTTGATGATAGTCGTTCAAAAAACCTAGGTATCAAGTCAATCGATGGCAAAGATTACCATCATGAAATGGATTGGGATGCGTCAATCAAAGCCAAGCAAGTGTCGTTGGCTCCTGTGTTTAACTATGCATTAAATGATAAATGGACAACAAAATTCAAAGCGGGTCTAACGTACACGGAATACAACGCCAAGGTTTCTAAACATCAAGAATACGAACTTGTCACGAACGACGATGTGGAAATGACCAACACGCTTTTCCATAGCGCGGAGAAAAACAACGAGCTAGGCGCAATGTTCTCAGTGGGTGCGGAATACAGAATTTTCCCGCAGCTCACCATAGGTGTAAACGCAAAATATCAACTAGACCGATACGCGAACACTGCATCCTTTAACGTAGGCACAACTTATTACTTCTAATATAAGGAGATGATAATGAAAAGAGTATTGTTAACATCCATGCTTGCCCTACTTTCAAGCTCGGTTTTCGCCGCGTTTAATGGTCCAGAAGTCAGTGCAATCAATACGGTGAAAGAGGCGCGCAACGCAACCGACGACAGCGCTGTAGTGCTAACCGGGCATATTGTTCAATCATTTGGTAACGAGACTTACTTGTTCAAAGACAACACTGGTGAGATCGAAGTAGAGATCGACAACGAAGATTGGATGGGTCAAGAAGTGACACCAAAAGATACCGTAATGATTCGAGGAGAGGTTGATTCAGATTGGACAACTACGCAAATAGACGTTGAGACCATTCAAAAACGTTAAGAAGTTGACTAATACCTCAACACAAATAACACAGCCACATTTTAGTGGCTGTGTTACGCAATAATCATGGAAAACGCTCGTTTAGCTAGTCAAGCAAGGGCAATCTTGCGGTACGACTAATCGTATACTCTTAGGCTGAACATCAAATCTAATGGTTCTCGAATGATAAGGTTCTCCATCTAAATTAAGAGGCAATGGATTCGGAAAATCTATCTCCAACCAGCTTGCTTTAGTGTACTTCACAAACTCTCCTTTCTCACTCGGGTTATTGATCTCGTCGATTACTTTAGGCAGCTCATGAGGTAAAAATGGGCGCACCAATGTTAGATCCATCATCCCATCATTAATCATCGCTTTTGGAGCTAACTCTTGCCCACCTCCAGCAAGGCGCCCATTACAAAACGCACCGAGCAACATTTCTCCCTGATACGCGCCACCTTCAATCTTTATTGTTCCGTCATATGGTTTAAAGCCAAGTGCTTTTATAACACCAGTTAACGTGTAAGCTCCGCCGCCAAGAAAGTTTTTGAGTTCAACAGGCGTTTCTGCTGTAACTTCTGCACCAAACCCTGCTGTTGCCACGTTAATAAAGCAGCGATCGTTCGCTTTGACGCAATCGACCAAAGCGGACTGCCCCTCAACAGCAAGAGATAAAGACGCCTTAATGGAATTAGGTACTTGAATAGCGGTAGCAAAGTCATTGGCGGTACCAAGGGGAATAATGGCTAACTCAGGGCGTTTTTCTTTGTCAATTTGAATAATCGCAGAAGCCGCCTCATTGACGGTCCCATCGCCACCAGCGACAACAATACGTTCAATGCCTTCATCAACCGCTTCTTTAACTAGCCGCGGCATGTCTTGAGATTCCCACGTCACACGCACCTGTACGTCGATGCCTTTTTCTCTCATTTTCATGATTGCATCTCTTAACTCTGGATTCCCAGCTTTTTTTCCGTTAAGGATGGCACGTATTGTCTTTTTCATTGCACTTCCTATTGGTTGATGACTTTTCCTGCTTGCTTAATCTGTGAACGTAACCACTGATGGGCGCTGTCGTTTGTGCGACTAGGATGCCAGATTGTACAAAGCTCATACATTTGTTCATCAAATGGCATTGATAAAGATTTAACATGATAGGTGTTATTGAACAAGTTGATCATCGACTCTGGCATTAAACCAATGTATTCACTACCACAAATAATTGGGAGCATTTCTAGTACGCCTGAGGCTCGATACTTAATCTTTCTCTTATCCAAGTCGACAATGTCATCGGCGTTTAACAAGCTCTTACGACTCTGCCACTGCGAAACCACTACGTGTTCTTCTTCAAAAAATTGTTCAGCCGTAATCTCGTCATTCAGGCGTGGATGCGCTTCGCTACATACCACCACCAAACGCTCCGTAAGTACAGTTTCCAGTTTTAACACCGTTCTTGCTCTTGGTGTGATATCAATGATCAAATCGTATCGTTGTAACCGCAGATCACTTTCAAAATCTTCCGTAAAAAGCGGATGTACTTCTAATGCAACATTTGGCGCCGACACACGGATTTGTTTCATGACTTGAGGTAGCAACTCAAAGCTTGCAACGGACACACAGGCAATAGAAAACACTCTATTCGACACTTTAGGGTCAAACTCACTAGAGGCCGATAATGTCGAAGTGAAATTTTGTACTGAAGCTAGAAGAGCAGGATAAATATCCATCGCAAACGAGGTAGGCTCGACACCTTTAACGCAACGATGAAACAATGGGTCATCGTAGATATCACGTAGCCTTGCTAGCGCTTTACTCACCGCAGGCTGGGTGATGTTTAAACGCGCCGCCGCCCGAGACAAGTTACGCTCTTCATAGATGGCAGTGAAAATGGGAATAAGATTAAGGTCGGTCGGTTTCATGCTATTAAATTTTTCAAAAGTCACTTTCTCTATTTTAATCTAACAGCATGATCCTTCACGTAGCCAAGTGCAATAAATGGGCGGTATCGCTTGTTTTAATGAGTTTTAACTCAATTTTGACGCACTTCATTCACCACATAAACTGGCACCATAGTGCAACGTAAAGCTTGACTTAGGCTTTGCCTAGGTAAGGGGTAAGAAACTCGCTGACTTCCTCGCCGCACAAACCCGTTTCTACCTCTATACCTGCTTGTTTTAGAATCTCGATACCTCGACCACTGTTGCGCGGGTCGGGGTCCAATATGGCTACGACGACTTTGCTTATGCCGGATTTGACTAATGTCACCGCGCAAGCTGGCGTGCGACCAACAAACGAACACGGTTCCAGCGTAACGTATGCCGTCACCGATTCTAACGAGCCTTGATACGCATTCAGCGCTTCCACTTCCGCGTGATTGCCACCAATCGCTTGAGTATGACCTTCAGAAACGATTTGATTGTCTTTCACTAACACGCAGCCAACCGGCGGGTTGGGTTGACATTCAGGAAGCGCATTTTTGGACACTTCCAATGCGCGGCGCATAAACTCTTGGCTCATTTGAACTCTATTCTCTAATAAAAACGAGGCGCTATATTAGCGCCCCGTTTTATTCATTGCCATCTCTTCCAATGACTTTGTCCAGTTCTGGTAACGCTCGCGGAATACGGAATTTAAAGCGTTTTTGTTTGGTCTGGACTTTGCGCCACATCGACTTCAGTAAATGAGCGCTATTTTCACCATTTTGCATTCGCGACGCACTTTTTTGCCACGATTCACTCGTATCGGCTTTGGTCATTTCTAGCTCGGCCGTATTTAAACGCAATTGTTTGTACAATATGGTCCTTGCTTCAGACCAACGTTTAGCCTTTAACAAACGGTGGAACGTCAGCCATGCTGGTGTCGGTCTGTTGCGGTAGTAACGTTTAATGGCTACCAATGAAATAATCACAAAACCCAGAAATACAAGCGTGGATACAATCCATGCAAAGTACGTTTTGATGAAGGATTTCAACGTGTGCTTCGCAGCAAATGTTTTGCCCTCTAACACCACCGTTTCCACTTGTTGAGTCTTACTGTTCCACCAACGGAACTCATAATCTGGCAGGGTTAATTCACCACCTTGTTGAATCACGTACACACTCTCTTCTGTGCGTGTTGACTGGTAGTCACCACGTGTTTGCGTATCTGTAAGACGGTGCGGTTGAGGATACGCTTGGTAACGGGTTGTTGATTCTCCTTTCAACAAGTCTGGTAGCAACACAGATAGCGAATCATGAGCCAAAATGGTGATTTTACGCGTGATTGCATCCCCAACTTTGAGTGACTCAGTGGAGGTTTCCCACTCTTGTTTTACGTCTACGTGCGTTGCAGAAAACCAAGGCGTATCACCGCTCAACAATCCCGATGGCAAGACAGTTTTGAACTTAATCGGCTGCGTATAAAGTGTGCCTGACACCTTCTCGCCATCCGGCGCCGACACCTGAACGCCCACAGCGACAGGTGGAATCACAAAATCACCAGATGCTTGTGGATACAAAGTCACTTCCCAGCGTTGACGCGACCAAGTTTGTCCCTCTTTTTGCTCAGTAAAGTTGGTTGCTAGTTGATTACGCTGTTTGGCGATAACATTGGGTATTTCAATATTGCCAATTCTCGTACCACCCGTAAACCAACGCGGCGTTGCCACTTCGATGGTTAAAATAACTTGCTCATTGACGCTAAAACTTGGTGTTTTACGCTTCTCTCCAGCCGTTGGTTGTTTACCAACCCACGCTTGTAACTCAACACCATGCTCTCGTTGAACGTCACGAATATCTTGAGCCAACACACTACTGCTCAGGAGGAAACCGAAACAGATAACTAACCACAAGGGTAAAGCAAAGGGCGTAAAACGGTGGCTTTTCATCATTGCACCGCCTCCTCTGTATTTTCGTTCGCAGTAGAAGTTGATTCTCCGGTTTCTATTGAACGCAATTGAATCTGAAACTTCGCATTTAAGAAGTATTTAGGATCCGCTTCGACTCGCTTTAACCATTTGTCGGCTAATTCTTGGCTACCTAAGATGTCGTCTGCACTTAACGTCTCTTTAATCATCAACTCCGCTGACGTTTTTTCATCCGCCCCTTCTGCGGTTTGAGGGTTATCGCCTAGCTCGGTTGATGCTTCTTGCTCCGTTCCTGCCTGACTCTCACTCATCCGGTTGATGTCCTCTACAATACCACCAATCACTTTCAAGTTATGCTCAACATCCGGTCTTAGCCTCTCGCTTAATGTTGGCTT
The DNA here is from genome assembly GCF_033338855.1 of Vibrio sp. Vb0937. Taxonomy (NCBI): domain Bacteria; kingdom Pseudomonadati; phylum Pseudomonadota; class Gammaproteobacteria; order Vibrionales; family Vibrionaceae; genus Vibrio; species Vibrio sp. Vb0937. The sequence goes on from NZ_JAWOTK010000002.1 coordinate 366,752, forward strand.
GTTGGCTAGGGATTTTAACAAGTCACGTGCAGCCAAATATTCACGCTGACGCGCCAATGCACTCGCCGCATTATAAAGACCGTAATCTCGAACCTCTTCGGACGGGTCGTTTTGCATTTCCAAAAACGCACTGTGGGCGAGTTCAAACTCGCTAGCGTAGTAGTACGCCGTCCCTTTGCGTAATGGATCGACAAAGTGTTTCGCGGCTTCTAAATAGGCTTGTTGGTTGAACAAACGCTGTCCTTGTTGATCTGGCGTTAGCCACAAATCCCACCACCATTGCGTCACCTTGTCGAAAGCCGTCACTTTTTGCACAACTTGTGGCTGCTCGGCTTTAACTGAAATGTTCTCGGCCAATGCACTTGTTGGCATCAATAACGTGCCGCTCACCATTACAATCACGCACCACTGCACTAACCACCCTTTTCTAAACCACAGCATCATGATCAGCGCGATTGGGAACAGAAGTTGATACCCCATGTCTTTCCAAGGCATTGAAGATTCGCCATTAAGCTGCATATTGCGCTCTACGTATCGATTCAGTTGCTCGATATCACTATTATCGACGGTCACTTCCACCAATCGACCGTTAGTCTGACTAGCCAGTTTTTGTAGAGAATCCAAATCCATTGGGTTGTTACTCACAATGTCAGCATTCCCTGCCGCAAGAATTAACAGTTGATAAGGTTTGCCCGAGAAATACGCTTGGTATTGCTCAATCGTGGCTGGATTAACGCCATCACTCACCAACAGAACAGTGGAGCCTGGTTGACCTTGCAATTGTTGGTCAATTAACGGCAATGCTTTTTCGGCAAGCTTACCTTGCACGGGCATAATTTCTGGCGTAATGGCCGCCAAAAACGGGTCAAATACTTTGCTGTCTTGAGTTATAGGCATCGCGACATGAGCACTGCCCGCGAACACGACTAAACCCGTTTTTCCGCCTTTTCGCGCGGCTAGCAAATCGCGTATTTTCTGTTTGGAACGCTCAAGGCGGCTTGGTGGGAGATCTTTTTGCAGCATCGAGTCACTGTTATCAAGCACCACAAGCATAGAGGCTTTATCTTCGCCAAAGGGGGAAGATTCACGTTGCCACGTTGGGCCTGCACAAATCACAATGGCGATGAACACAATCAGCATCAAGAGCTTAAGCGGCAGTTGCTTACGCCAACCTCGCTCACCTATCGTCAAAGCATTGCGTAAATGTTCGGGCAGAATATCCTTCCAGCTTGGCTTGCTTTCTTCTCGCCAGCGTAACCACACCAAGAAAAACATGGGGACCAAAGCCAGTAACCACAGTGGTCGAATAAAATGAAACTGCGTAAAGAATTGCGTCCAACTAAGAGAATCAAACATCGCTCTCTCCTAATGATGATCGTGTAACAGCCCTTCTTTTAAGTGTTGCGACGCTGAACGCGAGCAAATGCATGATGACCACTAACGCCATCAAGTAATGATGAAGACTTTGTTTTGGGCGGTATGTGGTGCTTTCGTAAAGTTGAGGTTCCAGTTTGCCAATTTCGTCGTAGGCAGCCGATAGTTCATCACGGTTGAGTGCTTCAAACGCTTCACCGCCGGATTCTTTCGCAATGCGATGAATCGTGTCCATATCCAACGCGGTTTCACCTATCGTTTCCGGATCGCCCATCGCAATCACGTGCACTCTCACGCCTTTGGCTTTCGCAACTTTCGCCGCATCAATCGGTTCAACAAAACTGCCCGTGTCGTTACCATCGGTTAATACAATCGCGACTTTTTCACGGTTTTGGTCTTGTTCTAAAGCACCACGCGACTTATCGCTTTGCTCAAAAACTTTAATCGCTAAGCCAATCGCATCACCAAGATGGGTACTCTGCCCTGCCATTGCCACATCGGTTTGGTTAAGCAGTTCGAGCCACACTTTTTGGTCTGCGGTAAATGGCGTTTGCACGAAAGCAGCATCACCAAAAAGCACCAAGCCTAATCGGTCACCTTTACGAGACTGAACAAACTCCGACAGCACTTCTTTTGCCGCATCAAGACGAGAAATTTTTTCGCCTGTACGTGAGGTGAAATCTGGCTCGGCCATGGAGCCCGAAAGATCCACCACCACCATCACATCGCGACCTAAACTCTCGCGAACTTGAGGCTCGCCTAACACGGTGGGTTTTGCCATCGCACACACCACCAAAAGCCATGAGAGAATTAACGTTGCTCGTTGCCACCAACTCGGGGTCAACTGGCTTGCACCTTCTGATGGCGTCTCACCAATCGCTTCCACCAGCTGACTAAAAAACGGCACTTTGATCGCCATTTGCTTAGTGCGATATGCAGGCACCAAGTAGTACACCACCAACGGCAAGGGCAAAACCAGAAACCACATTGGGTGAGCAAATTCAAAACCAGACAAACCAGTTATCGATGCAAGAAGATCATTCATGTTGACCTCCCTGATGTGATTTGCGTTTCAATCGTGGTGATTTCTTTGCCGCGCTTTTTTGAGCATCACCACGGTGTTCACTCACCCAGTTTTTCGCACGAGCAATTAGCGTTACACGATCTTCGTTGGTTAGCGTAACGCTTGGGTCGACAATACTTTGTAGCCAGCGCTTTGAAAGCTCATCGTTAAAGACCACAAGCGAGTTTGCTTGAGAATCTTCGGTTTGCGGATACAGCGCATCGAGCTTGCGCAGAAAGGCGGTATCAAACAATTTCGCGTTGCGGCTATCAATATGAATCAGCACTACTTTAAGCACCGAGAACAATGCTTTAGGCATGTCTTTGTCGCTCGATTTGATTTGCGAAATCGCCATTAGAGCTTCTTTTCGGTAACGATTATGCCACCATTGCCGAGCCAAGCGATATGCGAAATATACCAATGTAATGAACGCAACCGCCGCTAAAATTTTCCAGCCAATAGTTTGCGGGTACCAACTCACGCTGGGTGGTACAGCCACATCATGCAGCTCTCTGAGTATGTAGGTACTTGGAGGCGTAGGAAGATCACTCATTTAACGCCCTCCTACCAGTTTTTGGAATTGTTTAATGTGCTCACCTGTCGTATCGAGTTCGATGTGCGGAAGGTGTTTCATCGCCATAAGTTGAGAGAGTGATTGACGCTGTAAGCTAGTTCGAGCCTCAAGCTTTGCGCTCGCAGCTTCTACCTTTGCTTTGCTGTCTAAATTGAGTTGATACTGCCCATCACCAACCACCCATTTCGATTTTGCCAAATCGTCTGGTAGCGCTTGTTCTAATGGGTCACTGACCATCACTGCAAGAACATCGTTGTGCTGTTGTAGCTGTTTAAGGTGATCAAGGTGGTGCTCCTCGCAGTCGCTCCAGTCGCTGATAAAAATCAAAGTGGATTGCTTGAGCTTCATGCGTTTAATAAGCTCAATCCATTGACTGAACGTTACTTTTTCGGAATTGCAGGAGTCCACATTGAGCGATTGATTGGCTTTAGCGAGACGTTTAAGTTGCGCCAGAAGATCGTTTTGCGAACGCTGTGCCTTGCTGTGAAACAACGCCTGCGGGGATGCGATGACAAAACCGACTCGGTCGCCATCTTTTAATACTCGCCACCCACACATCGCTGCGATCTCTGCCGCGACAACTGATTTCATTACTTGCGTCGAAGCAAAAAACATTGTGCTTCTCTGGTCGACACACACGATTACGTTGCGATCTTTTTCTTCTGTATAGCTGCGCACGTGCGGCTTACCTGTACGCATCGTAACTTTCCAATCAAGGTTACGAATATCGTCACCCAATTGGTAATGGCGCAGCTCTTCGAAGTTCAATCCACGACCGCGAAACAACGAATTGTGTCGGCCAGAGAGTACGCTACCCGCCTTTAGGTGAGGAAGTAAACTGAATGATTCTGCTTGTGCTTGCAGACGTACTAAACGAGCGTAATCGCAGTACAAACGGGGATCCATCCCCTGTGATTTTGGCGCAAGAGTTGGCTTAGCCATAATGCCTCCCACTTACCCAATTTCTACACAATCTAGCAGCTCTTGTACGACTCGTTGGTGATCGACTCCGTCTGCTAGCGCATCGTAGGTCAAAGAAAAACGGTGGCCCAATACAGACGGAACCATGGCACGCACATCGTCAGGAGTAACGTGGTCACGTCCTTGCATCCACGCATACGCACGAGCGCATTTGTCGAGTGCGATGGAAGCACGAGGACTAGAGCCAATCTCAATCCATTTTGCTAAGTTTGAATCGGCATAACGCTCTGGCTTACGAGTCGCCATCACTAACGCAACGATGTAGTTTTCCACTAGGTCTGATACCACGATGTTTGGTAACTGACGACGCGCTTCTAGCACCACGTCTGGCTCGATGTGTTTTGGCGTAATAATTTCGCTGCTGGTTTCCGCACCCAATTCTTCACTGCGCACCAAACGAATGATGTCACGTTCTGCGTCATCTTCTGGATAATCGACGGTAACCTTCATGATAAAGCGATCCATTTGCGCTTCTGGCAGTGGGTACGTGCCCTCTTGCTCTACAGGGTTTTGCGTTGCAAGCACCATAAATAAGTCTGGCAATACGTGAGTTTTATCGCCTACCGTGATTGTGCCTTCGGCCATGGCTTCAAGCAGTGCCGCTTGTACTTTGGCTGGTGCACGGTTGACCTCATCAGCAAGTACAATGCTGTTAAAAATTGGCCCTGGCTGAAAATGGAGTTGCGGCTTACCATCCAGCTCTTGATAAACCTCAGTACCCGTCACGTCAGATGGTAAAAGATCCGGCGTAAACTGGATTCGACCAAAACTGGTGTTTAACAAGTTCGCCAAAGATTTTACGGAACGTGTTTTTGCCGTTCCCGGTAAACCTTCTAGCAGAATATGCCCATTTGTTAATAACCCGATGACTAAAGCTCGAACCACGTGGCTTTGTCCAATGACGCTTTTTTCTGTTTGTTCGATGAGTTCTTTTATCGCTTGTTGTGCGTGGTTCATAGGATACCTTTTCAATGGTTTAAGCCGTCTTTTCGATAGTTAAGTATAAGAACAAATGAAATAACTTAAGGTTATATTCACTATGTTATCTTTGCGGTTCTTGAGATTGGAGAAGTTGTGCAAGACCAACCAACATCGGTAACGCATAATCAAAGAACATTTTGATTCCCGAACACAAATAGTTTAGACCACTCTCACCATTCGGCGTTTTGATCAAACGGTTTTTTGGGCACTCACCCCAACAATAAGGCAAGTAAGGGCATTGCTTACAATACGTCGGCAATGAATCGCGTTTTGCCATGCCAAAAGTATATTGTCTTGTAGAGAAGGCCATTTCATTCAGTGAGTGTTCATGAATGTTGGCGAGTTTGTATTCTGGATACACATAGTGGTCGCAACTGAACACGTCGCCATTGTGCTCAATCGCCAACCCTTTGCCACAAAACTCCGCCGTCACGCAAAGCTGAGACGGTTTCCCCATTACTTGCGCCACCGCGGTTTCAAACAGATTAACCAGCACACGGCCAAGATCGTTATTCACCCACTCTTCAAAGGTCGCCATTAAAAAGCGTCCCCAGTCTTCAGGATCGACTGACCAATCCGTTACAATCGACATTGGATGCCCCGGTTTAGCCAGATCACTGCCTTTGGTTGGGATCATCTGTTCGTTCCAAAACTGCGGCGCGGTTGTTTGGAAGTTGTTGGCTTCTACCACCGGCGCAAACTGAATATAAGTCACACCCAATTCTTGGGTTAAAAATCGATATACTTCGAGCGGGTATTTCGCATTGTGACGATTCACCGTGACCAACGCGTTGAATTTCACGCCATGCGCTTTGAGCTTATCTACCGCTTTCATCACGAGATCAAACGTTGGCTTACCGCTGCGGGTTTTGCGATATTTGTCGTGCAGCTCTCGTGGCCCATCAATCGACAAGCCAACTAGGAAGTTGTGTTCTTTTAAAAACGCACACCACTCATCGTTTAGCAAAATGCCGTTGGTCTGAAGGTCGTTTTCAATGCGAACGCCTTTCGGCTGATATTTCTTTTGCAAAGCTACGACATTGCGGAAATAGTCCAACCCAAGCAGCGTCGGCTCCCCGCCCTGCCATGAGAATACAATTTCTTCGCCATCCTGACTTTCGATATAGCTTTTCACGAACGCTTCCAGTGTTGCGTCGTCCATTTTTGGCTGCTTTTCTTGGTGCAGTAGATTTTCTTTATGCAGATAAAAGCAGTACTGACAATCGATGTTGCACTTTGCTCCGCCTGGCTTTGCCATCACATGGAATCGACGGTCATACGCGCCCAGAACAGGCGCTTTAGACGCCGTTTTAAGAGGAACAATAGGCATAGTAGTAGAATGGCGAGGGGAAATCTTACTCATACGTTTCTCACTATTACATATACCCAAATAACCTCGTGAGCGCTGTACAGCAAAAGTGAAGCTATTTGGGTATATAGCGCTCCAAAAAGCGCTATATAATCTTAATTTACTTAGAAGACTTAGGTACGAACGAACCTGCTTCCATACGAGGCGGGAATTCTTTGAATGTACCCATCACCTCTTTCACTGTATCCATTGCTGGCATCATTAAGAATGAACGCTCGTACATCCAACGAGAATAACCCATGCCTTGATCGCCTCGTTCAAATGGATCAATGCTCAAGTCAAAGATCAGTGGCACACGAAGTTTAGTGAACGGCTTACGCCATACATCCATACCCGTTTCATTCTCTTGAATCATAAAGTGGAACTTGTACTTTCCTTGGCGCAATGCCACAAGATCGCCGTCGTCGCTCCAGTAAACGAACTCATTTCGTGCGGATTTGTCTGACTTACCCGTTAAATATGGCAGTTGGTTGTAACCGTCTAGGTGAACTTTGTAGTCCATATCGCCAACTTTTTTGCCTTTTAGCAGTTCGTCTTTAACTTTGGTATCACCTGCCGCAGCAACTAGTGTCGGGAAAAAGTCCTCTAATGACATCATGCCGTTGAATGTTTTACCTGCCTCAATTTTTCCAGGCCATTTAATCAACATTGGCACACGGAAACTCCCTTCCCAGCCAGTGTTTTTCTCTGAGCGGAACGGTGTCATCCCTGCATCCGGCCACAAATCAACCATAGGGCCGTTGTCAGTGGTGTAAACAATGATTGTATTGTCATCCACACCTAACTCTTTGATCTTGTTAAGTAGCTGACCGATTTGGTCATCGTGCTGCTTAACACCATCCGCGTAGAAACCGGCACCTGTTTTACCTTGGTACTCTTCAGGAACATGTGTAAAGTTGTGCATGCGAGTGGTGTTAAACCAAGTAAAGAACGGCTTGTCCGCTTTTACTTGCTTTTCTATGAAGCTCTCTGCGGCATCAAGAAACTCACCATCAACATTTTCCATACGCTTACGCGTTAGTGGACCGGTATCTTCGATTTTGCCGTCAGCGTAAGAATGGATAACGCCACGAGGGCCAAATTTCTTCTTGAACTCCGGATCTTTAGGGTAATCCACGTTCTCTGGCTCTTCTTCTGCGTTCAAGTGGTATAGGTTGCCGAAGAATTCATCAAAACCGTGGTTGGTAGGAAGATGCTCGTCTCGGTCACCTAAATGGTTCTTACCAAATTGTCCGGTTGCGTAACCCATTTGTTTAAGCACGGTTGCAATCGTCGGATCTTTTTCCGAGATACCTTCCGGAGCGCCTGGTAAGCCCACTTTTGATAGACCTGTACGTTTTGGCATTTGACCAGTGATGAATGCAGAACGGCCTGCTGTCGAGCTTTGCTGTGCGTAGAAGTTAGTGAACTTCGCACCTTCTTTAGCAATGCTATCGATGTTTGGCGTGTTGTACGCCATCATGCCTTGGTTATAGGTACTAAGGTTCCAGTAACCAACATCATCACCAAAGATGACAAGAATGTTGGGTTTGTCCGCTGCATGTGCAACTGCAGATGCAGCGCCCAAAGCTAACGTACATGCGTTAAGTACGAGTTTTTTACTGCTCGTTTTGGTCGCATTTTTCATATTATCTCCAAGAGTTCGCTAGTGCGTAAAAATGGTATTCGCTTTTCAATACCATTGTTGATATAAGATAAAGCACTAATTTCAGGCGATAAATGCAGTCAAAATTAGTTAACCTATAAATTAAATTTATGAGTGACGTTATGGACTTGAATTTGATCCAAACTTTTCTTGTTGTTGCTGAGTTTCAATCTTATACAAAAGCCGCGGAACAATTAGGGCTTACACAACCTGCTGTGAGCGCTGCAATAAAGCGTTTAGAGCAAGTCGTAGATAAGCAATTATTCGTTAAAAAAGGACGAGGTATCGCACTAACCTCCACCGCTTATCAATTACTGCCGCAATTCCAGCAAGCGGTTAGTATTATTGACAATGCGATATCTGATAGAAATCATTTTGAAGTGTGTTGTTCGGAAATTTTGTTGCACATTATGGACCCGATAAAGAACACTATTTTTTATGAATCACCACCCGAAAAATTCCTATTATTTGAGCTGTTAAGACAACAAAAAGTCGATCTAGTAATCGATACGGTGATCACGAAAGATGCAGCGTTTATTATTGAAGATGCCTATGAGGAAGAAGCCGTGGTTATCTGTCGTGAGAACCATCCCCGTGTACACGGCACGCTCACAAAAGAGCAATTTTATGAGGAAACTCACTGTTTATTTTCAGGAAAATGGAACAACATGTCGGGGTTCGAGCAACTAGCAAAGGAAACAATTCAAGAAAGAAAAGTCGACTTGATCACATCTTCGCTAGCGGGCATGGCGCTGTATGTCGCCCAAAGAGACAGTTTAGGGATCGTGTCTCAATCTTTTGCAAACAAGTGGAGCAAAGCGCTCAAACTTCAAATTTTGCCCTGCCCCATTTCGATACGCTCTATCCCTTACAAGTTCGTTTACCATAAGCGAGAGGTAAACAACCCAGCCCACATCGCTCTACGTGAAAAAATCAAAGCCAACTTAACGGCAGCCCACTACGAACCAATTTGTTTATAACTCTTGTCAATTGAAGCGTTAGGCGTTTTCGTCATCAAGCTTTCTACAAACCTGAATAGATAGAATTTTACAGATAAAAAAGAGGCTCATTTTAATGAGCCTCTTTCTAGATGTGGAACTTCACTTAGCTTTTCTTACTTATTTGGGTTCTCTTTTAGTTTCTCCATCACTTGATCGAGCGAGAAGCTTGCTGCTTTTTGCCTTGGTGGGAACTCTTTAAACGTTTCAAGGAATCTGCCTACGTAAGCTTGCGCAGGAACAAGCATGTAAGCACGGTCTAGCATCCAATCGTAGTAAGTGTTAGAAGTGATATCAGCCACTTCGTAAGGATCCATACGCAAGTTGAAGATCTTAGGAACACGAAGTGTGGTGAATGGTTCAGCCCAAATACGCAACGTACCTTTTGCTCGTTGCTCCATAAAGACCAGCTTCCATTTGTTATAACGAAGTGCAGTTAAGTCTCCATCATCTGAGAAGTAAAAAATTTCTTCACGTGGGGCCTTATCCTCTTTACCAGTCAAATATGGTAGGAAGTTATAGCCGTCTAGGTGAACTTTGAATTTCTTACCATTCGCACTATAACCTTTGAGCAATTTCTCTTTGATATTGTCATCACCCGCGGCAGCAACGAACGTTGGCATCCAGTCCATGTGATGCATGATATCATTCGAAACAGAGCCAGCTTTAATTTTACCCGGCCAACGTACCATCGCAGGAACTCGGTACGCACCTTCCCAGTTGGTATTTTTCTCTCCACGGAATGGCGTTGTGCCTGCATCTGGCCACGAGTTCATGTGTGGGCCATTATCGGTGGAGTAAAAGACGATTGTGTTGTCTTTAATACCCAAATCATCCACTTTTTTCAGCAGCTGACCTACATGATTATCATGCTCGACCATACCATCTGCATACTCGCTGATGCCTGTTTTTCCAGAGTTCTCTTCTTTCACATGAGTACGGAAGTGCATACGAGTTGCGTTCCACCAGACAAAGAAAGGTTTTTCAGCCTTGACTGCACGATCCATAAAGTCGAGTGCCGCATCTAACGTCTCTTCATCCACGGTTTCCATGCGCTTGCGGGTTAGAGGTCCTGTATCCTCAATTTTGCCATCAGCGTACGAACGGATAACGCCGCGCGGACCGAACTTTTTACGAAACTCAGGATCTTTAGGATAATCGACGTTTTCTGGCTCCTCCTCGGCGTTCAAGTGATAAAGGTTGCCAAAAAATTCATCGAAGCCGTGATTAGTAGGAAGGTGCTCATCTTTATCACCTAAGTGGTTTTTACCAAATTGCCCTGTCATATAGCCCATCGGCTTCAGCATTTCGGCAATGGTTGCGTCCTCTTCCTTCAAGCCAAGATCAGCACCTGGAAGCCCCACTTTACTCAAACCTGTTCTAAGAACGGTTTGGCCCGTAATGAAAGTAGAACGGCCCGCTGTACAAGATTGCTCACCGTAATAGTCAGTGAACATCATGCCTTCTTTGGCGATACTGTCTATATTTGGTGTTTTGTACCCCATCAAGCCAAACGTGTAAGCACTGAGATTGGACTGGCCAATATCATCACCCCAAATGACGAGAATATTTGGTTTCTCTGCTGCGATACTGCTACTTGTCGCACCGATTAAAGCGGCGGCAAGAATCGCTAATCGGCGTTTAACGCCATATTTCGCTGTCATATAAACCTCTGTGTGTATTAGAAAAGTGCTTCCTGCAACAGAATGTATAGTTCACAAATGGCGGATAAGCGAATTTACTAAATGAGAATTCTTTCTATCTTTGCCTAACATTACACCGTTATTTGTAGCTAATACGCACTCCAATAGCACTTTAGTTCAGAGCGCCATCGCATCATTCATCACTACTGGTAATCTCAAGTATTAAGATTGTCTACGCATATCACAGTGCTCATAAAGTACCTGATTGCTTTTATATAAATATTAATGATAATACGTTTTACTACTATTAATAATTAAGGTACCCGTGTGCTTGACTCCAAGGTTTCAAATGGAAAAACTTCCCAATGCCAACACAACGGCGTTCACCATAATGATGAGGAGCTATTACTAGATAAGCGCACTCACTCTGTGGTACTCAATTACTTGCCAAACAAGAAATCTGTTCAGTTAACAAGCATTCAATTTAAGCTGCTGCAAACTCTCACTCACCATCAAGATCAAGTGCTTAGTAAGCATTTTCTTTACGAAACAGTACTAAAACGTGAATTTACTGAACATGATCGAGCACTCGATATGCACATGAGCAGAATGAGAAAGCGTCTAGTTCACGAAGGCGTTCCAACAGACAGAATTCAGACAGTCCACCGCCAGGGTTACATTTTCAAGCGCTCAGACAATCAACAGAAAAATTAACGCTAATTGACCCAACTTTTGGTAATTGACCGCTTATTTTGCTTTAATTAATGCAAATTCTAATCACGTAAAATAACTCAATGAATTTGCGCTTAATTTTTACACTTTGCATTGCTACTTTGTTTGCCGGCTGCGCAACCTATGCTGGTCTTAACTATGACCAACTGTTTGGTCCACAGCTCGTGCGTGAACGCACAGTTGACGTGGAAACCCCTCAAGCAAACTTCTTCCAAAGCGAAGTTAAACCCATTATGGATAACCGCTGTGTCGTCTGCCACGCGTGCTACGATGCACCATGCCAACTTAAGCTCTCTTCTGTTGAGGGCATTGACCGTGGTGCGAGTAAAGCACTGGTATATGAAGGAACAAGACTCACAGCCGCAGCACCAACACGCTTATTCGAAGATGCAGAAACAACCCAAGAGTGGCGCGATGCGGGTTTTCATCCGGTTCTCAACGAACGTGATCAAAGCATGGCAGCCAACATTGATGCAGGACTTATCGCACGTTTGCTACAGCAAAAAGAGCGCCACCCATTGCCTGACCAAGTCCAGTTAGAAGGCTTTGACTTTTCGATAGACCGAGAGCAAACCTGTCCAACGATTGAAGAATACGAGCAATACGAAAAGGATAACCCAACCTGGGGCATGCCTTTTGGTATGCCAAATCTATCAAACAGTGAATACCACACACTCATGACTTGGTTGGAAAACGGCGCAATAATGAACGTTCACCAACCTGTTAGTGAGAATGAGCAAGCGCAAATAGATAAGTACGAAACATTACTTAACCACTCTGATTTGAAAAATCAGCTGATGGCTAGGTATATATATGAGCATTTATTTTTATCTCATCTCTACTTTTCGGAACTCGATGAAGATCCCCGATTCTTCACGCTCGTCCGCTCTGCTACACCACCAGGACAGCCCGTCAAACGTATTTCAACGCGTCGCCCGTACGATGATCCAGGGGTTGAACGCGTGTTTTATCGAATTATTCCAGAGCAAGGGACCATAGTAGATAAAACTCACATGCCATTCGCGTTAAACAAGCAACGCATAGAGAACTGGAAAACTTGGTTTATTGATGCTGATTACACGGTTAGCCAGCTACCGAGTTATGAACCAGAAGTTGCTGCAAACCCGATGACATCATTCATCGACCTTCCAGTGAAATCGCGCTTTAAGTTCATGCTAGATAATGCGCAAAATACAATAATGGCATACATCAAAGGCCCAGTTTGTCGTGGCCAACTGGCATTGAATGTTATCAATGATCGCTTTTGGGTGTTTTTCCTTGATCCAGATAAAGCAGACATCCCAGAAGTAAATGAGTTTTACCGATCTCAGGCTGATAATCTAAAACTACCGGCAGAACAAGAGAGTAACACGCTACCTGTTACCAACTGGGTCAAGTACGCGCGCCAGCAAGCTCGCTACCTAGAGGCTAAATCTGAGTTCACTAATAACTGGTTTAAAGAAGGTGAAAACCTATCCACCGATGTAATTTGGGATGGTAATGGCGCCAACCATAATGCGGCATTAACGATATTCCGCCATTTTGATAGTGCTTCTGTTGTTCAAGGGTTAGTTGGTGAGCAGCCTAAAACAGTGTGGATTCTTGACTACGCGCTACTAGAGCGTATCCACTATTTGCTTGTTGCTGGGTTTGACGTTTACGGTAACTTCGGCCATCAGCTCATGACACGAATGTTTATGGACTTCTTGCGTCTAGAAGGCGAAAGTAACTTTATCTCGTTGTTACCCGCCGATATGCGCCATGAACTTCAATCTAGCTGGTATAAAGATCAAAGCCCGCAGTTGAGTGACTTTTTACAACGAAATGTGAAGCCGTTTAACCAACCAACCAGCGTTCAGTATAAGAGTGACGATCCAAAAACGGAGTTGGTGGAGTTGTTGAGCGAACATGTTTCAGATGTGCTTCTGCCTCGCTACGAAATTCAAGACACGGCTCTTTCTGCGAGTAGTGAAAAGCAACTAAAACGTATTGACCACGTTCGTGGTGAAGGCCTAAAAACCGTTCCGCAAATCACTATGCTTATGGTGAGAAGTCAATCAGGGGAAGATGAACTGTTCACCTTACTTCACAACAATGCACACACAAACATCTCTAGCTTGTTTGATGAAGAAAGTAACCGTGACTTTGCTAACGATGATATGACCATTGTACGCGGCGTTGTGGGAAGCTACCCTGCGGCATTTTTCTCGATCAACGAAAACCAAGTAAAAGATTTTGTCGATCAATTTAGTGCCATCCAAAACGAGTCCGATTACGTTAAGTTATTGGATAATTTTGCGATTCGTAGAAGCTCAGAAAAATTCTGGTCATTTAGCGATCGTTTACACAATTGGTACCGTACAAAACAACCGATCGAATTTGGATTACTTGACTATAATCGTTTTGAGAATCGATGATGATTTAAGGGGGTTCTCATGGGTATCCGAGATAACATTGCCGCTCTTGAACAACAGATTTACGTTGCTTGTTCTGAGGGAGACTACGAAACGGTCAATATGCTTGAGCATCAACTCGAATACTTACGTGGCAAAGTGGAACATCCTTTTGATGATGACCCTTATGCCCTAGACACTCGATTCGAGTGGGAAGATGACATGACCGAATAGAAAAAACCTCCGGAAAGCCGGAGGTTTTTTTATTTTCAATGCTCGATGGATTACTTCGCCATTAACTCATCCAGAGCTTGAATTGATGCAGACACTTGAGAAACTAAATCATCTTTAGTCGCATTATAGGTATCTAGAGGTTGAGGCGCGGCTTCAATTGCTTGGCAAGCGTTCATTAATGCAGTTAGTCCTAAACTTCCCGCGCTGCCCTTTAATTTATGGGCAAGGTTCTTTACTTCTTTACTATCATTGTCCTCAGCAGACGCTTGCAGTTTGCTTAATACATCAGTGCTGGTGGATCTAAACAGATTAATAATGTGCAACATCTTATCTCTGCCCAAGATTTTCATATCGGACTCAATCACGCTCGGATTAATGATAACCACATCGGGTTCCTTTTTTTGGGGCGCTTGAACGACCTTTGATTGTAGCTCTTGTTCTTGAGGCGAAATTTGATCAAACGGGGTACAGTCGGCATTTTGTGGCAACAACAACGGCTTTCCGTCTAGCGCATCCTGAATCAATGCCGCGAGTGCCTCTTTTGCCAATGGCTTAGGCAAGTATCCGTCAAAACCAGCGGCTAGATAGCGCTCAACTTCTTCCGCAAAAACGTGCGCAGACACTGCAATCATTGGCGTGACGGCAAGCGCTTTATTGGCCGGCTTATCACACTCAATCCGCTTTAAGCGTTGGATCAACTCAGTTCCATCACAATCAGGGAGGTTGATGTCGACTAAAGCGATATCAAAATCCTGTGTGCTGATCAGTTGCTCTGCTTGTGAGCCGTTTTCCGCCATCACGACTTGATGCCCCATGCTTTCTAGAAAACCTTCCGCGACCACTCGGTTGACTTCATTATCTTCTACCAGGAAGACCTTTGCTTTCACTTTGCAACGTGCGGTTGCCACGGTTCCTGTTTCAACAGGTTCGCTTTCCTCTAACGGAATAGAGAACCAGAATCGGCTACCATTTCCCTCTTCGGAATCGACTTCTAAAACACCGCCCATCGCTTCAATGATTCGCTTACTGATGGCAAGTCCAAGCCCCGTACCTCCAGTTTGGCTCATCCCACCTTCAGCTTGCGTGAAGGCATCAAACAACGTTCTCTGGTATTTTTTGGCAATTCCTATTCCAGTGTCTGATACTTCAAACAGGACTTGCGACTCGTCCTCAGGGTTCAGGCTAACGTAGATATCAATTTCTCCTTCGTCAGTGAACTTAATCGCGTTACCAACAAGATTGTTCAGCACCTGACTGATTCTGGTGACATCCCCTTTCCAGTAGCGACTAACATCACTTTCAATATGGTAGGAGAACAGCAGCTTCTTCTCTTGTGCTCGACTGTTCATTAACTGGAAAGTGTCCTCCACCATTTGGTGTAAATCGAAGCCCATGTGACGAATTTCTAAATGCCCCGCTTCAATCTTGGAGTAATCCAGTACATCATTAAGGATCGCGAGCAACGTTTTACCACTACGATTAATGATTTCCGCATAGCGTTTTTGAATTGGGTTGAGGCCTGAGTCAATCAGCAAGCGTGCTGTCCCCAACACTCCGTTCATTGGCGTTCTTATCTCATGGCTCATCGTCGCCAAGAAAGCCGATTTTGCTCGGCTCGCTTGCTCTGCTTGCTTGCGAGCTTTAGCGTGATTCAAAACCTCTTCATTCAAACGGCGGTTTGCTTGTTTTAACTGCGAAGTGCGCTGCTCAACGAGCTCTTCTAAATGCTCTTTATGCTCCTCAAGCTCTCGCTTGGCTTGAGCTTCACCCTCTGCTACCACTTTTAGTGCTTGCGCGGTATTACGAGCCGTGATGATGGCCTGCCCCATATGCGCCAACTCATCTTTGCCTTTCACTTCCAACTCAACCGCTAAGTTACCCTGTGCCACAGACAGCAACGCAGCGGAATATTCCGCTAACCGCTTCACAACAGAAAGGTACACCACACGCCATAAAATCAGCACCAATACAATCAAACCAACAATTGAAATAACGGTTAGAGACCACTGAGCGAATTTCAATGTGCTGGTCAATTGGTCTACAGCGACGGTAGTGGTTTTGTTTGAATCATCAACCAATTTGTTGACCGTGCCATTAAGCTCTGAGAACAACTCTAATGTCTTTTGCATCAGCTGTTGTGACTGTTCGTTATTCTCGTATTGCTGCATCAGTATAGAAAATACGACCTGACGCTTACCAAGCTCTATGAGCAGTTGGCTCATTTGCTTAGAGCGCGTAGGATCTTCCACAGCGAGTACACGGCGTTGCATGATTTTGAGGTTGCTATCGAAATCACTTTGAACCTGTTGAATTCGCTCAATATTCGTTAATGTCCGAGCCTCTTCAATCTGATTCAACATTTTAAAGGCCAACAAGTGCAGTTCATGCAATCGCTCAGTCAGATCAAGATCGACCTCCACCAGTGCATCTAGCGCCTGATAAACTTGCGATTTTTTATTCGATTCTAATAAGTCATAAATATGCGTGACGTTAGCAACAGCAATGGTGCTTGTATTCTGAACTTGCGTACGAGTTAGTTGTTCTAGCTCTTCACTGAGCAGACGCATTTCTTCAACACGAGTATCTATCTCTTTTGCAAGCCACAGCTTTTTTTCAACCGAAACACCGAGTTCTGCCAAATTGTCGATAACGTTCTGGACGTTATTCTCTAAAGCTTCTAACAATTGAGAATCGAACGACTCACTCCCGAGTTCCTTGATGTGAGTGAGTAAAGACTCGAGCTGTTCGAACAGCACTCGCCCTGACTCCTTTCTTTCCTGCTCGTTTCTTGCGTTCGACAACATTTGTACAGACGAAATAATACGAGTACTCAACTCAGAGACTTGCCTCGCCTCAATCATGGCGGGAATCGCAGAATCCACGACATTTCTTTCGGTTTTGGCAACCAAAGAAAATCCAGACACACCAATAAGTGCCGATAACATGACCAGTATTGCCATCGCAATGAAAGACAACAAAAGTTTACGACCGATGCTTGCAGTTGCTAGCAGCATATTTTCATGACCTTAATGTTCGTGTTCAGCGACATATTACGTTATATTTTGCAGTGTTTACTTAATCTATGCCAACGAACTTCATTTCATGGTTAAAAATCAACACGCATTTCGCACATTTTTCAAACATTCTGCAGCTACTTTAACCCTCGTTGCTTCTTTGCCAGCGGTTGCCGCAGAGAAAATATGTGCAATATACCCTCACCTAAAGGATTCATACTGGTTGTCAGTAAACTATGGAATGGTGTCCGAAGCGAAAAGAGAAGGTGTCGAGCTACGAGTTCTTGAAGCGGGCGGCTACCCAAACAAAACCCGTCAAGAACAACAACTCGCACTGTGTAACCAATGGGGAGCAGATGCAGTTATCCTTGGGACCGTGGACCCACAGGCTTACGAGCATTCACTTAAAAATTGGGTAGGGAATACTCCCGTTTTTGCTACTGTGAACCAACTCGACTTGGATGAAGAACAAAGTGAGTTGCTAAAAGGGACTGTCGGTGTTGACTGGCATTGGATGGGATACGAAGCGGGTCAATATTTGGCAGCTCGCCATCCAAAGGGGTCAGGAAAAACCAACATTGCCTTACTTTTGGGGCCGCGAACTCGTGGTGGTACGAAACCCGTTACTGCCGGATTCTATGAAGCGATACAAGGAAGTGATATCAACATTGTTGACTCATTTTGGGCAGACAACGACAAGGAGTTACAACGTAACCTAGTTCAACGTGTGATCGATATGGGAAATATAGATTACATTGTTGGCAGTGCAGTGGCGATTGAAGCGGCCATCAGTGAGCTGCGCAGTGCCGGCAAAGCTGAGGAGATCGGTCTAGTTTCTGTGTACTTAAGTCATGGTGTATATCGAGGCCTGTTACGTAACAAAGTGCTCTTCGCACCAACAGATAAAATGGTGCAGCAAGGTCGGCTTTCCATGATGCAAGCAACGCATTACTTAAGAGGTAAAACGTATGACAAACATGCCTCACCAACCATCAAACCACTGACTCCGAAGACGCTTCATGACGACACGATCGAAGAATCGTTATCTCCGTCAGAATATAGGCCGACATTCCGTGTTAAGGCTGTTGATTGAAAGACCAAAAACGTGTTCTATTGAGTCACAACAATTTTAAAATCATACAAACGGAAACATCTTGATGCAAAAAACCATTCGTACCATGCCAACCCATAAACATGTGGCTTTGGTTGCTCACGACAACTGCAAACCTGAGCTACTTCGCTGGGTAAAAGAAAACAAAGAAAAGCTACAGAGTCACTTCCTTTACGCAACTGGCACGACAGGACACATGCTAAGTAAAGAAACTGGACTTGCGATCAAGAGCATGATCAGTGGTCCGATGGGCGGTGATCAACAACTAGGCGCTCTTATTTCAGAAGGCAAAATCGACGTTCTCGTTTTCTTTTGGGATCCACTGAATGCCGTACCTCACGACCCAGACGTTAAAGCGCTTCTTCGTATTGCTAGTGTTTGGAATATTCCTGTAGCAACGAACCGAGCCACCGCTAAGTTCCTGTTTAACTCCCCTCTTCTTGAGCAAGAAGTAGACATCGAAGTGCCGGATTACGAAGCCTATCTTGCTGAGCGCATGTAAGCTTTGATGCTAACCAAATAAAGCAAAGGCGATACCAAGTATCGCCTTTACTGTTTTTAACATTCTAAACGTTGCATTTAACGAGAAGTCACGATGGGATAGTCACCATTAACGAGCTCTTGAACGAATGCAGATCCCGCACCAGTATGCGTAATCCAAACCTTCTCTTTCGCACGTGTAATCGCCACGTAAAATAGCCTGCGCTCTTCTGCGTAAGGGAATTTGTCTTTGGACTCCGTCAACGCACCATCAATGTGAATTTGCTTCTTCTTAGCGGGGAATTGCCCCTCATCCACAGAAAGAATAATCACAAAGTCAGCTTCGCGTCCTTTACTCGCATGGCAAGTCATAAAGCGAATATCGAGATTAGGGAAACGTCGCAACCAATCGTCGAACAAATCGGGCTTATGATAATGGTTACGTCCTAGCAATAAAACTGACTTGGTTTGCTTGGCTTGTTGATTCAAGTGGTCCAAGATCTTTTCCACTTGATTGCTCGGCGCGGTATGTACGCTCTTCTGCTTGCGTTGTTTGTGGCTGTTTAATGTTTTCGGCAACTGCGATGGGTTTTGCTGCACGAATGTATTCGCTACATCACCAATCTGATTGTTGAAACGATAAGTTGTATCTAAGTGATGGACGGTTGAGTGAGCAAAGCGTTCTTTAAAACCAGTGATAAGATCGACATCCGCTCCTGCAAACTGATAGATCGCTTGCCAATCGTCGCCAACAGCAAATAACGTGGCACCTGCTTGTTTCTGAGTGGATTCACACAGTGCTTCAATCAATGCCAGACGATCTGGAGAGATATCTTGATACTCATCGACCATAATAAAGCGCCATGGCGAGACAAACTTCCCTTTATTCACATAATCTGTCGCACGACTGATCATGGTTGGGAAATCCACTTGGTTGCTTTCTTTAAGCATTTTCTGCCACGCTGTAAAACATGGCCAGCATAAGGCGAGTTCACTATTTAAACGCGTATAGTCTTGGTGGTTTACGAGCTTTTCTTGTACTTGCTTTTTGGTCAAGCCCACCGCCGCTAAATGAGACAGCTGCGAATCTAGCCAAGCGATCAGTTTTGGATTTTCTGAATGGCTTCCTAACTCATCATCCCCTTTTAGGTACGCAATCGGCCATTTGTCTAAATGTTTTTGCCAACGTTTAAAGTTGGTGGGTGTCATCCAATGTTTTTTCAACCAGTCTACACACCATGCTGTTCGTTGATTTTCGTCCAACGCTAAAGGACTAATTTCGACAGGTTGCTGTTCGACTTGTTTAAGAATATACAAACCCAACTGATGGAATGTGTTGACGCGCACACCGTCTGCCGCCATGCCCACTTTATCTACTAAGCGTTCTTTCATTTCAGTCGCCG
Source organism: Vibrio sp. Vb0937 (assembly GCF_033338855.1). Classification (NCBI taxonomy): domain Bacteria; kingdom Pseudomonadati; phylum Pseudomonadota; class Gammaproteobacteria; order Vibrionales; family Vibrionaceae; genus Vibrio; species Vibrio sp. Vb0937. The sequence continues at coordinate 386,747 of NZ_JAWOTK010000002.1, forward strand.
CATCACGACCGAACGCTAACATGAGAAGCTCTTCTGCTTGAGCCTGATGGCTTTGCAACAAATAGGCAACTCGTGCGGTTAAAACGCTGGTTTTGCCCGAGCCGGCACCAGCAAGAACTAAGTTGTGGTCGTCGTTGAGTAATACCGCATATTGCTGGGATAAATTCAAAGGAGAGGATTCAATTTGATTAAACAGCACTTCCCAATTTGGACGTTCTGCTTCTAGCCAATCGCGATTACGCTCACCAAGCGCCTCAGAGGTATCAATGAGCCAAGGCTCTATTTGCGACATACGATTCGGCATTCGCATTTTGGCTTCTTCTAGGGTGGTTTTCATCTCGCTTAACTCTTGGTTAAGACTTTCAACCCAGGAGACCACTTGAGAATGCGATAAGTAAGCAGGCAAGTGCTTTAGTTTGTAAAGCTCTTCTTCCCACTTAGGTAGATACTCAGCCAGTTTTCGGCACTGAGTGTTGTGCCACTCTTGATATTGACGAACGGCCTCAAGCGCGAACTTTCGGCATTGTGGCCACGGTAAACCTTGGACTAGCCAGCTTTGTTGTTTGCCTTCGTGTTCATGAGCAAAAAACTGTAAAGAGCTCCATAATAACCCACGCTTTACGCTAACTTTGCCATTCCAGATCGTAAAAGGAATATGTTCTTCACTGCCTATCGAGCTTAATAAAACACTGTTCTCTTTTATTTCGACGTGATGGTACTCATTTTGAATAAAAAACTGTGCTTTGCTAGTGGCAGTAAGCTGCATGAAACGTGCGCCTTTTAGTTTAGAAGTTGTCGATTTATATCATTTTAAGGCGCTAAATTGTAGCAACGGCGAGCACCTAAGTAAGCTTCTTCTTCTATTCTTTAATAAAATTCACATTACTGTCGATTTAATAACCTAAAGCTGAGGTTATTTGAAGCTGGCTTTACAATCCTCAATACATGACCTGGCAGTTTTAATATAAGTCGATGACATCCCTGCTGATTTTATCAGCAACCACGAATTTTTCTTAAAGTAAATCATAAACGCGCTATAGTGGGTCTGGTAGTATTCCCCCTGTTCTTCATCGGAAACATAAGGCGCATTGTGCAAGCAACTTCTAAATTTCGGCTATATTGGGCAAACAAGACGATAAATTACAGCGTTCTTATCCTCATTACCTTACTGGGTGTGGTTATCCCAACTTGGTACTTCGAGCAAAACACGCTGATAACGCCATTAATATTAGGCGTTATTGCTGCTGCTTTGGCTGAAAGTGATGACAGTTTCACTGGACGCATCAAGGCTCTGATTCTCACCTTTCTCTGTTTTGCGCTTGCTGCTTTTTCAATTGAAATCTTGTTCGATACCCCTTGGGCTTTTGCGTTGGGATTATTTATCTCAACCTTCGGCTTCATCATTCTTGGGGCGATAGGTCCTAAGTACGCGAGTATTGCTTTTGGTTCGTTGCTGATCGCTATTTATACTATGCTTGGCGCACATGAAAGCACCAACATTTGGTTTCAGCCACTACTGCTTTTAACTGGTGCCGCCTGGTATTACTTCATGTCCATGATTTGGCAGATATTTTGGCCCCTTCAACCGGTGCAACAAAGCCTAGCCAATGTGTTCTTCCAAATGGCGAATTATCTTGATGCGAAAGCCAAGCTTTTTCACCCTGTGACCAACTTGACGCCACAACCGCTGCGGATTGAAGCTGCAAAATGCAATGCTGCCACGGTTACGGCACTAAACGCTTGTAAAACCACATTACTTAACCGATCGAAACGGGGTCACATTGATGGGCCTAGTGACCGATTTTTAAATATTTATTTCATCGCTCAAGACATTCACGAACGCGTCAGTTCTAGCCATTATCGCTATCAGGATTTAGCGACCGAATTTGAACGTTCTGATGTGCTGTTTCGTTTTAAATATCTTTTGGAGTCTCAAGCCCAAGCGTGTCGTGATATTGCACTAGCCATTCAGCTAGGAAATGAATACTCCCATACCGATCAATCTATTCTGGCATTAGCTGAAGTACAAAACTCTCTTGCTTATCTAGAAGAACAAAAGCAAGGGCACTGGAAACGTCTGCTGATGCAGTTAACATATTTATTCAATAACTTAGCGACGGTAGAAAAACAACTTAATAACATTAACAACCCAGATGTTGAAGGCCTCGAAGAAGATACCCTCGCCGATACCAACCCACACACGCTAAAAGCGATGTGGCAGCGTATATCAGCAAATTTACACAAAGATTCGATGCTGTTTCGGCATGCATTACGTATGTCAATTGCCTTAACGATTGGCTATGGAATCATTCAAATATTCAACATCGACCGAGGTTACTGGATACTCTTAACCACTTTATTCGTATGCCAACCGAACTACAGTGCCACTCGCCAAAAATTGACGGCGCGAGTAATAGGTACATTAGCTGGTTTGTTGATTGGTGTACCATTGCTGACTTTTTTCCCTTCTCAAGAAAGCCAGTTAGTATTTATCGTTATCTCTGGTGTGATGTTTTTCGCCTTCCGGATGAACAACTATGGGTACGCGACTGGTTTTATTACACTGCTCGTCCTCTTCTTATTTAATCAACTAGGTGAAGGTTACGCAGTTGTCCTTCCTCGACTAGCAGATACCCTCATCGGGTGTGTGCTTGCAGTAGGAGCTGTATTAGTTATTTTGCCCGACTGGCAGTCGAGAAGGCTTCACAAAGTTATGTCGGATGCGATAGAGGCGAACAAGCAGTATCTCGATCAGATCATTGGTCAGTATAGAATCGGCAAGAAAGACAATTTGAGTTACCGTATCGCTCGCCGCCAGGCCCACAATAATGATGCCTCACTCTCTTCTGCGATTAGTACGATGCTGGCGGAGCCTGGCAAATATCGCGCAGCTGTTGATGAAAGTTTTCGCTTCCTAACGTTAAATCACGCAATGTTGAACTATATTTCTGCATTAGGCGCGCACAGAACTCGCATCGAAGATGAGTCAATTCATAAACTCGTTTTAGATGCTCACCGTTGTATTCATCAGCATCTGGATGTACTTCATAAACAGCTTCACCAGCATTGTGAGGAGTGTGACCTATCTAACATTGATGATGCTGGACTCGAGCAACGCTTAAACGAATGGCGCGATGAAGACGACAGCTCTGCCCGCATGGTATTGCAGCAACTTCATCTTATCTATCGCATGCTCCCAGAGCTTCATTCACTTGCTAGTAAGTTTGCCGTCAGGGTAAGTTAGTAACATTCAAACCATATGTAAGAGGGAAGCGCTATATCGCTTCCCTTTTTCTTTTTACGTTTCCATCTACCCCAAAGTGGGTAATTATGTACCTTCTTAGGAAAAATCTGACGTATCACTTAACACACCTTGACAATATTCGGACAAAAAGCAATCGATCAAATTCTAATCTATTTTGGTTGAATAAATATGTTGTATCCAAAGGATGAAGAATTTCGGGCAACGACGGATAAACCGAATCACGACGAAGGTATTGAGATGAACGCACAACAATTTAATGAACTTAAGCAAAAGCTCAGTGATTTAACGGCAAGTCAGTTAAAGTCATTACAAGGTGAGATCAGCGTGAAACTAAATAAAGCGCAAAAACCGGTTCTATCTGGTGAAGAAAGAGAAATGCTTGCCAAACTGTTTGCCTAATCAAGTCATTGATATAAAACACTTGAACGTTTTATAAACTCCACCTATGCTCTCACTATCATAATGTTGGGAGTAGTGATATGCCTGTATCGGGAATTCAATCTGGACACCACATCGTTCAGATGTCACAACAAATGGCCGAGAAAGCTGCACATGGCATTAGCAATAATGTAAGTAAGGTAAAAGAAGAGCTTTCTGATCACAACATCGATTTAGCTGCGGTTGCGGATGTCGCAATAACAGCCTCAACACCTAGCCTTCCCTCTCAAAAAGTTGAATCTCTCATCAACCTAGCACAAGCCGCTGGTTATAACCGAGTTGGCGCGTCTGTCATAGAGAAAAACAATGAAATCATTGGCAGCTTGCTAGACACCCACGTTTAGGCGATTTAACGTCAAATTATCGCTATTTTAATTTCCAACTATCAGTATAACGTCGTAACAAGATAACCCCTTTGCTTCGCTCTTTCTTTCTATTTCGATTCAAATATCTCCTGTTTAAAATCAAGCTTTCCCGAAAAAAAATGGGCGGCTTATCAGAGCCGCCCATTTTTATGTTGTATACAGGTTTATCCGTTATCAATAACACCGTTGTTGAGCAATGACTCTACAATCTCGTTGGAGCTGAGACCGTTGAAGTCGATTGAAGTACCTAAGTTTTCCACGACAATAGTCTGTTGAACATTTGCATCCGTCGTAATGTTCAGAGAAACACTTTCCGTCGATGCATCGTAGTCTGCCGAAATGTGACTAAGCAGATCATCCATGTCGATCATTGAGTTATTGAGATCAGAGATAACTTCACGTAAATCGATACTGTCTTCGTTAACAGTGAAGTCAGTAATGGTATCCACTGCCCCTTCATCAACGGAATCTACCGTCCACTTGAAGATATCACTGCCGTCTCCACCCGTTAAGATATCTGAACCTAAGCCACCGATAAGCACGTCATCGCCATCGCCACCCAGAATAACGTCGTCACCGTCGCCACCAATCAAGTTGATACCTGTGTCTCCACCGACTAAATAGCTGTCGTCCACTGCGGTTGACTGGTCAATATCGTCGCTATCACTACTCACATCCAAACTAATTTGGACAGGTGAAGACTGCGCTTCATCGCCATTAGATTCCGTTGATATGGCCGTAAGCGAAATATCGTAAGAACCGACATCAATACCACTGTTAGTATCTGTTGCGACAATTTCTAGCGTATCAATTTCATCGCTTGGTACTGTCCAAGTGGTACCATCGAAGCTAATGCCTGATGGAGAAACGCCACTTGTTACCTCAGCACTAGCTGGTACGCCCGTTAGCTCCAAAGACAGCACCTCGTCAATATCAGTAAGCGCCGCCATGATTCCGACAATCGCTAAACCTTGACTGCTCGCGGTTTGGCTAGCCGCAATTTGACGAATGTAATTAAACTGAGGATTGATACTCAATGTAGGTGCATCAGCTACAGGTGTCACATTGATAGTGAAATCTTGATTCGCTTCCAATGCGGTACCCGCATTTTCGAAGTACACGCCGTTGTCTTCGACTTTCACCGATAAAGTGATTGAAGCTGCGTTGACATCTCCTGCATCCACAAATACACCCTCAGAAGCGTCTGTTGCTCCAAGAACGGAGTTAATATTATCTGGTGTGCCCATTAGGGTGATTTCACCAGCCATCCCCGCCCCAACAGTCACACCACTACCTGCTGGCGGCTCGACACGAAGGTCGCCCTCGGTAACTGTAAGAGTCACGGTCATGCTTTCATTTGCTTGTGCGCCCGCAAAGTCGACGTCACTCACACTAATACCCGTTACTTTCTGGCCATCAGCTTCATTGATCGTATCCGTTACCGACGTTGCAGTGATTTCAGGTGCGTCATTGGTCGCTTCAACATTCAACACTGCTGTGCCCGCGATTGTAATTGGGTCTGGAGCGCCGTTAGTGGTTCCGTCATCTGTGATTTCATAAGTGAAATTAACGTCACCAAAGAAATCTGCTGCGGGTTCAAACGTCCACTCTGTCGCACTCACTTGAGTCAGCGTGCCGGAAGCTGGATCCACTAACACAACATTATCGACGGTCAAGTTGTCTGACTCAGGATCACTTGCGTTGCTCAGCAACTCAGTAGCCGTAATAGTTACCGAACCACCATCTTCTTCGGTACTACTCAACGTTACCTCTGATGTTACCGGTGCATCGTTCACCTCAGTGACTTCGAAGGTCGCCGTTCCTGACACCGTTTGAGGATCTGAAACACCGTTCGTTGTACCGTTGTCGGTAATGTCGTAGGTCAGATCGACCTTGCCGTTGTAGCCAGGCGCAGGAGTAAATGACCATGTACCTGTTACGTTGTCGAAATCCAATGTGCCGCTGCTTGGATCAACCAACTGGACATTGCTCACCATCAAGGTGTCGTTTTCAATATCAGACGCATTCGCCAACAAATCAGCTTGGGTAATATCAACCGCCGTACTGTCTTCTGCGATATCAGAAAGTGTCACTTCAGACGTCGTTGGAGCATCATTGACTTCCGTTACGTTGAACGATGCGCTGCCGTTAACCGATTTAGGATCGGATGCACCATTTGTCGTGCCATCATCTGTAATGGTGTACGTGATTTCAACTGGACCGTTGTAATCTGGTGCTGGGGTAAATTCCCACTCTCCCGTACCACTGTTGAAAGTAATGCTACCCGAATTCGGATCCGTTAACTGAACATTGCTGACCGTGAGGTTATCGTTCTCTACGTCTGTCGCATTCGCAATAAGATCCGCTTCAGAGATGGAGAACACACCACTATCTTCTTCAATATCCGGTAGCGTCACTGGCGTAGTTTCTGGGGTATCATTCACCGCTGTCACTTCAATATTGAAGCTGCTGCTGTTGGTATTTAGGGTGTCATCTACCCCACCAATTACGATACCTTCATTACCTTGGTCATCGACTGTCACATCCACCTGAACGTCACCAAAGAAGTTCAGGTCTGGATTAAACTCAATCAGACCGTCTGCAATGGCATTGTTTAGATCGGCCACTGTGCCTTTCAGTTCAACGGAGTCCGTACCATCACCGCTCACGGTTAGGTTGTAAGTAGTGATAAGCGTTGGGTTGAGCTCCAAGATACCGCTGTCTACAGTAACATTGAGCACGTATTCAGCGTTCGGGTCATCTAACACCGCATCAACGTCTGTAATGTTAAAGCCATCAAGCAGTAACGGAGTATCCTCTTGCGTTTCAACATCCACTGTATTCACGAACTCTGGGCGGTCGTTCACTGCTTCAACATCAACAGTGACATCAAACTCCTCTGCGGAGCCCAAGCTTTGACTGCCATCGAGCCCAGTATCAACGGCTTGCACTTTGAAATGCAGCGAACCATCCCATGAGTTATCGTTGCGATCCCCAGAATTAAACAACACTTGATCCAAGTCTTGAGCATTGATTTCTAAGACAAAAATGCCGCCGCCTTGGTCAGTAAACACTGTCCCATCAGGTAATGAAACACTCGCCCCATCAGGGACATTGGAGACCTCAACTCTCAGCGTCTCTGGATCATTTTCCTGGTAGTTTGCACCATCTCCGATGGACACTTTGTTATCAACCACTAACGCATTTACATTAATAACAATGTCTTCGCCCTCATTACCTGCAGCCGAAGTATCGGGATTCACATCAACATCATCACCAATAGGATTGACAATAAGCGTAAAGTTGTTGTTTCGTTCCGTTGGAACTTGTAGCAACTCCTCTTGAATGAAGACCGTAATACCTATCTCAGCCTCGCCACTAAAGTGTTTTGGCGGTTTAATTTGGATGTCACTCAGGTCAATGGACGTCTGAGTGAGATCTTTTAGTTGAATACTCCATTCGCCCCCACCGTTGTTCTTAACAACATAATCAGAGGAATTGGATTTAACGATAAAGTCATCAGGAAGCCCCGTTAACTTGAGTGAAACGAAACTCTCAGAACCGTCATTATCGTTCAGGCTGATCGAAACACCAGAGCCCGATTGATTCAGCGAAATTAAAGTATCTTCGTCACCAATCACCGTGATTGGCTGCGTCGGATCGGCACCTGTAATGGTAATATCATCAACGACTGGCGTAACTTCAAATGTGACATCGTCAGTGAAGGTTCTCACATCTATATTATCGCCAGAGTTATTCAAGATAGACTGATCAAACACAGCTTCATCAGTAATTTCTCCCTCGATATTAATCTTGACGGTATTTTGGCCACCACCTACGGGGTAATTTTCTTTTGGCTTAAACAGAACATTGTCAAGCGCACCAGCTAAAATCTCAGCTTCATTAAACTCAATACTGGTTCCTAAGCTGTTACCATTGGCATCAACAAACTCACCTAATGTTGTGTCATCAAGCTCTAACTTGATGTTCGTTAGTGTTTCTCGACCACCTTGAGTGTTGTTAAATTGATCGGCAAAATCAACACTCAAGTTAAGTTGGATTAAGCCATCTTCGTAACCAACACCATCCGCCGTGGGAACGTCGTTATTTAGATCAGTCACAGGTTGTTTGTTTGCATCCAAGCCGAAAGTACCGACGATATCTACTCTTACATTTGGTGTGACATCGCTATCCAACGGCTGATCCCCGGCTGAACTCGGAACGTCTGCAACCGGTAAAACCTGAACTGGAAACTGAACATTATTTTCTTTTTCATCACCGGACTCAGTGTCTTTAGTGACGAACCGAATTGGTAATTCGAAATCACCTGCGTAATCTTCTGCCAAGTGCATCGTCAAACCATCAAGGCCAGTAATATTTCCACTCGCATCGATATGGGCTTGGAACACGTATTTACCATTGACAAAGTCGATATCCGTCCCCGTGATCACCAAGCCAGGAGGAATACCAGGAGCTGAAGGATCGACGATAATAGTCAAGACATCCTCCACGCCATCTGCATTAATCGCATCAACTTTCGACGTTAACTGAGCACCAAGGTTAATAGAATTGTCTTCCAACGCTTGAATTTGGACATCATCAGCCACCTGAATCTCTGCCGCTACACTCATTTGCGGTGTGAGAACGGTAGGAAATTCAAGTGTCACATCCGTTTGGCGCATGACCGTCGCATCTTTTTCGTTGCCCAAATCTTCGCCCAAATCATTCACTTCTGCGTAAATGGTTAAGCCAATTTGAGAGAGACCACCGTTATCGCCATCGTCACTGTCATCGTTTGGTGTTAAATCAAGTCCAGACGGCGCTTTAATTGAGAAGTTGTCTTCATTAGTTACTGTCCAACGACCTCCACCTTCATTTAGTGCACCGACGATAACCAATTGGTTGAGGATCTCAGGGTCCACATTGTGAAATTGAACAACAAGTTGAGTCACCACTTCATCTGAAGACGCATCAAACTCTTGATATTTAATGATATGAGCACCAGATTCGCCCCCCATAGAAGTGTTGATCGTAAAGTCAATGTTACCTTGATCGTCTGACTTCACGATATCGGTAGCACCACCACCACTTTCAGTGACAAGCAGACGGGTTTGGTCGTCTATTGCCCCCGTCTTATCCTCTGGCTCAACGATTGGATTAACTTGGACATTCACCGTACCATTGATGGTTTTCTCAGCGATACCTTCACCGGGATTCGAAGCGTCAACATATTCATGGTCAATCTCTTTCACAGTGACGGTTGTGGTCAAGTCAAAGTCAGTACTTGAATCCTGCTCCAACTGGACTTGAACATAGCCACTTTGAGAGATTCTAGCGGAAAAATCTTGCTCTGATTCACCAGCTTGCGGTGAAAGCGTTAGTGTTCCAGAAACAAGCGCTTGTGCCACACCATCTACATAGACCGTGCTGCCTGGAGGAAATCCAGAGATGGTTACATCACTAAAGAATTCATCGGTATCAGGGCTTTGTACGAGCGTCGGTTTCCAATCGATGTTAAAGCGCGTATCTTCATCTCCCTCCGATCGAACAACGTAGTTATCTTGAGCATCAATAACGGGTTCGACCTTGATCCTTACCTCTCTTTCAATCACACGACTATGACCATCATTCTCGGTAACAATGATCGTCCCTGTAATCGCAATATTTTCAGTTGAAGAGGCTTCCGGAATAATTTGAATACCGGAATTAAAATTCAGCCCAGTGATGTTTGCTTCGTAAATCGGTTGACCGTTACCATCATAGCCAACAAAGGTGAGGTCAACGCTTGAGCCGTCTGAATCTACGACACGAACACCGTCGGGGATGTTGGACAGGATAACAGTAATGGCTTCTGAATCATCCTGTGGTCTATCGGCAACTTCACCAGATACAACCGAGAAGTTAAGGTTTACAACACCATTCTCTTCGATAGTCGTCTCTATCCCGGCCACATCTCCGTCTACGAATCGGTTCCAAACGTTCCCCGCGTCAATTAATACCGTGTCTGGTATGTCAGCAACACCTTTTACACCAACGATGACGGTCTTACTGCCCAGTGACAACACATCTTCTGTCGTACCGGTAGACAATGATGCTGTGTCTTTCACAATGCCTTCGACATTGAAAGTAAAGTCATCATTGCTGTGCAACGGAGGAAGAACTTCGACGTTCGCTAATTCAGACTCTGGCACTTCGTAATAAAGTACATTGCCGCCTGAATCGGTCACTTCTACTATCTGACTTGGGTTTGCTGAGTCCAGCCACACCAAAGTAACCCCATCAATTGAGAAGTTAGAAATGCGCACAAATAACGCTTCAGAACCATCTAAGTCCGCTGATGGTTTCATGGTGATCACTTCACTTAATTGGAGTGGGTCGTGATCAGTGACAGGGTCTACCGTATTTTGAGTTCGAGCATTATCCTCAAACACATTAATTCGATTTACAGTAAAACTACCTTTATCCGCAACTGGGTTTACATCAATAATGATGGTTTCGGTTTCTGAGCGAGCGGTATCTTTCCCAAGCAGTGGATTGTTGTTTTCCGTCGTAATAGCGGTGACATCAATTCTGATTTCGCCCGAGAAGTTATCTATCGGATCAACTTGAACTTCATCAATTCGGCTTGCATCCACCAGATAAACACCACCGGATTTTGGTATCGCACTACCATCTGAATAGACTAACTCTGCGTTACCTTCTCCTTGTTTAAAGACAAGCTCGTACACAATGCCTTCAGGGTTACTAGTGTCTTGGGTTTCAGCCGTGATGTTAAGTGCGACATTGTTTCCATCTTCATCAACCGAGTAGTTAAATTCGCTGCTTGCCGTCCACGTTGCAATATCTGCAACGGCAGCAACTTCAATGTCTAAACGACCATTAATCGTATGATCTGGCGTACCATTGTTAAGAATTTCCACACGGATACGAGGATCGATACCAGAAGCATCGGTTGATGTATGACGATCTGGTACGAAGTACAAGTTATCTAACGAGACAAGCTCACCATTGAATGACTGCTCAACATTTGATGCGTCGAGAACAACCGTATTGCCCACAGATGTTAATTCAATGTAGTTGCCACTGCCGTCTCGGTAGTAGAACGTACCGTTGTGAGTATCAGCATCTCGAATAGTGATGTCACCTAAGCTCTCGTTACGGTCGATATCATGTAAATTGATAACCAAGTCGACTTTCGCAGGGTTAACATCCAGCGTCGACAAGTTGTCCTGAGTATTTGCAGAGTCAACGCCCACAACGATACCATCACGCCCTTGGTCCTCGAACGCAGTAACGGTAGACGTGTCAATTTGCGCATTGCGGTCTCTTATCGAGATATCCACATCGGCATCAGCGATATCGCCATCACCATCGGTTGCAACAACGTTGATGGTGAAATCAATCGAGTCGGTTTCGGTATGGTCAAGATCGTCATTCGGACGGAATGACACACTGCCATCGGTTCGAACAACCAAACGACCGATTTCAGTATCTACTCCGTCAAGAACCTTGTGAACGAACACAACTTGGTTGCTGCCGTTTAAATCAACAGAATCGGAATCAACACCGTTTTGCTTGAAGTAAATGCCTGAATCATCAGCCGAGAATGAAGTCACTTGTGCGCCGTCAGCACCAAGGTCATCATCCCCCTCTACAGGGTCTCGGAATAAACGAACCGTGCGGCTGCCTTGTCCCTCAACACGTGAAATAGACGCATCGTGCAAGGTTGGAACATCATCGGTAATCGTCACTGGTAAGTTAATACCTGCCGTATCACCATCGACATCGGTCGCAAAGACTGGGAGATCAAGTATGAGTGTATCTTCGCCTTGAGTTGAGTGATCTAGCGCACCCTCAAGCGTAAACTTGTAAGAGCCGTCAGCGTTCAAAACTAGTGTGAACACTGAGTTACCATCAGGTGTTTGACCTTGATAAGTAAAGTTGTTGTTGCTTACCGCGGTTTGAACTAACGTCACCGCAAAACCACCTGAAGTTACTCCTGGTATCGGGTTAGAAGTAAGATCCAGCTGATAAGAGACAACGGTATCTGCCCCTTCCACCGTATCGAAATTGCCCGTTGCTTCTAGGCTGTCTTTGTTGGTTGCCTGAGAACCGTTGGCAAGGTCATCCTCATCAACAGCCAAAGCATCTGCTGATTTAATTTCGGGAATGTCATCAACTACGGTAATTGGAAGATTCAGTGATGATGACGTGTCACCATCAAAGTCTGTTACTGTAATTGGAATATCAATGACAAGGTTGTTTTCACCTTGAACAGCGTCATGGTCGATTGGTCCCAACAGCTCAAATTGGTAGCTGTCATTATTCGCATCAAGAGACAGCGTGAAGATCTTAGTTGATGTGCCAGTAATAACCGCTTCGTAACTGGTTACTCCACCATTCGTGCTTACTAGATTCAACTCGATGCTGCTGCCATTCGACGTTAAGCCTGACACGACGGCATCGAGGTCAGAAACTTGGTAGCTGACAATCTTGTCTGCACCAGCAACGACCTCAAATCCGCCGTTCAATACCGTAGAATCATTACTTGTCGTATCAGAGCCACCGGCAAGATCATCTTCATCGACTGTTTGTTGGCTAGTGTCTGTCACTTTCACAATCGCTGGAACATCGTCCACCACTGTGATCGGCAAGGTGATGTTATTGGACACATCGCCGTCAAAATCAGTCGCGTTGACTGGGAAGTTGATGACTAACGAGTTTTCATCGTTACCCGCAGGATGATCAAGTGCACCCAACAGTTCAAATTCATAACTGTCTGCTGAACCATTTAGCGTCAGTTTAAAGACGGTGTCCGTCGTACCTTGTACATAAGCTCGGTACTCAATCACACCATTTGAATTTGAAAATTCAACCAATTCAAGCGGCTGACCACCTGAGGTAAGTCCAGATACAGGTGATGTTAAACTATCCAACTGAAAGCTAACGATAGAGTCAGCACCATCGGTAACCTCAAAATTGCCACCAATGATATTGGATTCTGGCGTGTCGTCTGAACCTTGGCTTGGAATATCATCCTCATCCACAGACAAGGTACTACTAGAGCTAATAGCATCAATGGTTGGCTTGTCATCTACGATGGTCACTGGCAAGGTCGCAGTGATGATATCGTTGTCGCCATCCGTGATCTTCACAGGTAGATTCAACAAAATCTCATCAGAGTTAACCGCGTGATCTAACTGACCAGATAACTCAAAGTCGTATTTACCATCTTGATGAAGTGTCAACGTGAAGACAGTCACTCCACCCGGAGTTTGTCCCACGTAAACAAGCGCGTCAGCAGTTGAAGCACCAACGTCTTGAGAAAGTGTTACCTCTTCTCCACCCGATTTCAGATTCGGGATAGGATTTGAGCTCAGATCCAATTCGAAAGCATCAATACCATCTGCGCTAGTGACTTCGAATTCACCTGATACCGTTAACGGCTCTTTAGTGCCATCAGAACCAAGAGGTAAGTCATCTTCGTCGACACGTAGACTTTCAATATTGGTAACAACTGGAACATCGTCCACAACGGTAATTGGCAATGTGAAGGCTGGTGAAGTATCACCATCATTATCTGTCGCCGTCACAGGGAGGTTAATAACAATCTCGTTTTGCTGATTACCATCTGGATGATCAAGTGGCTTCTGTAAATCGAACTCGTAGGTGTTGTTCGTTGCATCCAACGTCAGTTCGAACACCACTTCAGTAGGATTGCCAGCGACACCTTGGTATACGTTCACGCCGTTTGCGCTAGAAGACAGAACTAAGGTGATAGCTTCACCATCTGAAGTCAGAGAGGCAACAGGCGTGGTCAGGTCACTCAGCTGAATAGAAGCAACTTGGTCAGCACCTTCGGTGATATCAAAAGTACCTGAAATAACAGTATCTTCTGCACTTGCAGCATCCGTACCTGCTGGTAGGTCATCTTCATCAACGGTTTGTTCGCTGCCTGCTAGTAAACCGTCAATGGTCGGAACATCATCCACAACCGTAATTGGTAAGGTGATGTTGTTCGACACGTCTCCATCAAAGTCAGTCGCGTTTATCGGTAAATTGATGACCAGTTCATTTTGGCCATCAGCATTTGGATGATCGAGAGGAGCAAGCAAATCGAACGTGTAGCTATCATCAGAAGCATCGAGGGTTACACGGAATACTGGCGTCGTCGTGCCATCAATACGAGCTTCGTAAACTGAAACGCCACCTGCGTTTGATACTTCAACCATAACCAGAGATTGACCACCAGAGGTCAGGCCTTGTACTGGCGTCGTTAGGTCAGAAACGCTGTACTCGACAATGCCATCAGAACCATCAGTCGCGATGAAGTTACCGGCAATGCTGTTCGACTGTGTACCATCAGATCCGACTGTTGGGATATCATCCTCATCAACCGTTTGCACACTTGTTGCTTCGATTCCGCCAAGTGTCGGCTTGTCATCAACGATCTTGACAGGAATTGTCTCAGCAGAGGTATCGCCATCAAAGTCTGTCGCGATGACTGGGAAGTTCAGTGTCAACTCATCACTATCTACTGCGTGGTCAATTGGACCTTCAAGCGTGAAGTTGTAACTACCATCAGTATTCACCGTCAGCGTAAAGACCGCTTCAGTACCCGCTGTCGCCTGGTAAGTAAAGCTGCCATCAGCGTTTGCGGTTTCAGTCAGTGTGACTGCCACGCCTTGTGATGTGAGTCCAGCCACTGGTGTTGCTGAAGCATCAAGCTGATAGCTCACTACTCGGTCAGAGCCTTGTGTGGTGGTGAAGTTGCCATCGATTGAAATCGGGCCAGTCTGATCCGAACCAATCGTGCCTAAATCATCTTCGTCAACGGTAATCGCATCGACATCGGTAATGGTCGGCTTATCATCCACTATGGTGACTGGGATCGTTTCTGTGGTGGTATCACCATCAAAATCCGTCGCGATGATTGGGAAGTTCAGTGTCAGCTCATCACTACCCGTCGCATGGTCGATTGGACCTTGCAGCGTAAAGTTGTATGAACCATCCGTATTAACGGTCAGCGTAAATACTGCTTCAGTTCCTGCTGTCGCTTCATAAGTGTAGCTACCATCACCGTTTGCAGTTTCAGTCAGGGTCACTGCCACACCTTGTGATGTTAGGCCATCAACTGGCGTTGCAGCCGCATCCAATTGGTAGCTTACTACCCCATCAGAGCCTTGCGTTGTAGTGAAGTTGCCATCGATTGAAATTGGATCTGCGCCGTCAGAGCCAATCGTCGCTAAGTCATCTTCATCCACACGGATCGCGTCTACGTCAGTGATGGTTGGTTTATCGTCAACGATGGTAACAGGCAGTGTTTCTTTCGACGTATCGCCATCAAAGTCTGTTGCGATAATCGGGAAGTCGATTTGCAGGCTGTCGCTATTCACCGCATGGTCTAGTGGACCCTGCAAAGTAAAGGTGTAGCTGCCGTCTGGCTTCACCACCAATTCAAATACGTCATTGCCATTTGCTGTGGCAGTGTAAGTAAAGCTGCCATCACCATTTGCTGTCTCTGCAAGCACGACAGGCTCACCATGAGAGGTCAACCCTGCTACTGGATCTGCCGTTGCATCAAGCTGGTATTTAACAACGCTGTCTGAGCCTTCAGTTGTGCTGAAAGACCCCGACATAAACGCATCATCGTTTTGGTCTGAGCCAATTGAGGCGAGATCATCTTCGTCTACTGTTAGTGGAACAACGTTGTCAATGGTTGGAACGTCATCAGTAATCGTGACGGGAATGGTCGCGGTCGTCGTATCGCCATCAAAATCTGTTGCAATGATTGGGAAGTTCAGTACTAATTCATCGCTGTTTAACGCGTGATCGACCGGCCCTTCCAGACGGAAGTTGTATGTGCCATCAGCATTCACGTTCATGGTGAAGACAGGATTGCCATCCGCGGTAGCCACGTAAGTAAAGCTGCCATCGACATTCGCAGTCTCTACCAAAGTAACAGGCTCACCTTGGGAGGTTAATCCCGAAACAGGATCAGAAGTTGAATCAAGTTGGTAGCTCACCACTCGGTCTGAGCCTTGAGTAGTAGTGAACACGCCTTCAACAAACACAGCGTCAGTTTGGTCTGAGCCAATGCCTGATAAATCATCTTCATCAACAGCCAGAGGCACAACATTATCGATGATTGGCGCATCATCCGTGATCGTGACTGGAATGGTCGCCGAAGTCGTATCACCATCAAAGTCGGTGGCAATAATTGGGAAATCAATCGTCAGGCTATCGCTGTTAGCGGCATGGTCAATCGGGCCTTGCAGCGTAAAGTCGTACGTACCATCTGTTGCGACATTCAACGTGAAGACAGGATTGCCGTCAGCGGTGGCCACATAGGTAAAACTGCCGTCACCATTCGCGGTTTCCACCAAGGTAATCGCCTCACCTTGAGATGTCAGCCCCGCAACAGGATCTGCTGTTGAATCCAGTTGGTAGCTCACCACTCGGTCAGAGCCTTGTGTGGTCGTAAACGCGCCTTCAACGAACAGATCGCCGCCTGGGTCTGAGCCCACACCGCTAAGATCGTCTTCATCGACACTCAACGCATCCACCGCTGTAATGGTCGGTACATCATCAACAATCGTGACTGGAATGGTTTCAGTAACGGTGTCGCCATCAAAGTCGGTTGCGATAATTGGGAAGTTCAGTGTCAGCTCATCACTATCAACAGCGTGATCAATTGGCCCTTCAAGTGTGAAGTTGTAAGAGCCATCAGTATCTACTGTCAGAGTAAATACTGGGTTTCCACCCGCAGTCGCTTCATAAGTGAAACTACCATCACCATTTGCGGTTTCTGTCAGTGTGACAGCAGCGCCTTGCGATGTTAAACCGTCCACTGGTGTTGCTGAAGCATCGAGTTGGTAGCTCACCACTCGGTCAGAGCCTTGTGTGGTAGTAAAGTTGCCATCAATAGAAATTGGATTGCTTTGGTCTGAGCCAATTAAAGCTAGATCATCTTCATCAACCGTAATGGTGTCGACGTCGGTAATAACAGGCTTATCGTCCACGATTGTCACTGGGATAGTGGCATTTGTGGTGTCGCCATCAAAGTCTGTTGCGATGATTGGGAAGTTGAGTGTCAGCTCATCGCTATCTACCGCGTGGTCGATTGGACCTTCAAGCGTGAAGTTATAGCTACCATCAGTATTCACCGTCAGCGTAAAGACCGCTTCACTACCCGCTGTCGCCTCGTAAGTAAAGCTGCCATCGCCATTTGCGGTTTCAGTCAGCGTGACTGCCACCCCTTGTGATGTGAGTCCAACTACTGGTGTTGCAGAAGCATCGAGCTGATAGCTCACCACTCGGTCCGAGCCTTGTGTGGTGGTGAAGTTGCCATCGATTGAAATCGGGTCAGTTTGGTCTGAGCCAATCGTACCTAAATCATCCTCATCAACGGTAATCGCATCAACATCGGTAATGGTCGGTTTATCATCCACGATGGTGACTGGGATCGTTTCTGTGGTGGTATCACCATCAAAATCCGTTGCGATGATTGGGAAGTTCAGCGTCAGCTCATCACTGTCTACCGCATGGTCGATTGGCCCTTGAAGCGTGAAGTTGTATGAGCCATCCGTGTTTACTGTTAGCGTAAATACGGCTTCAGTTCCTGCTGTCGCTTCATAAGTGTAGCTACCGTCGCCGTTTGCGGTTTCAGTCAGCATCACTGCCACACCTTGCGATGTTAGGCCATCAACTGGCGTTGCAGCAGTATCTAATTGGTAGCTTACTACCCCATCAGAGCCTTGCGTTGTAGTGAAGTTACCATCGATTGAAATTGGATCTGAGCCGTCAGAGCCAATCGTCGCTAAGTCATCTTCATCCACACGGATTGCGTCTACGTCGGTGATGGTTGGTTTATCGTCAACGATGGTGACAGGCAGTGTTTCTGTCGAGGTATCGCCATCAAAATCTGTTGCGATAATCGGGAAGTCGATTTGCAGACTGTCGCTGTTCACCGCATGGTCTAGTGGGCCTTGCAGAGTAAAGGTGTAGCTACCATCTGGCTTCACCACCAATTCAAATACGGCATTGCCATCTGCTGTGGCTGTGTAAGTAAAACTGCCGTCGCCGTTAGCAGTTTCAGCAAGCACGACAGGCTCACCATGAGAGGTCAACCCTGCTACTGGATCTGCTGTTACATCAAGCTGGTATTTAACAACACTGTCCGAGCCTTCAGTTGTGGTGAAAGAACCCGACATAAACGCATCATCGTTTTGGTCTGAGCCAATTGTAGCGAGATCATCTTCATCCACCGTGAGTGGGACAACGTTATTGATAGTTGGAACGTCATCAGTAATCGTGACTGGAATGGTCGCGGTTGTCGTATCGCCATCAAAGTCGGCTGCAATGATTGGGAAGTTCAGAACTAATTCATCGCTGTTTAGCGCGTGATCAACCGGGCCTTCCAGACGGAAGTTGTATGTACCGTCAGCATTCACATTCATGGTGAAGACAGGATCGCCATCCGCGGTAGCCACGTAAGTGAAGCTACCATCAGCATTCGCAGTCTCTACCAAGGTAACAGGCTCACCGTGAGAAGTTAAACCTGCGACAGGATCAGCCGTTGAATCAAGTTGGTAGCTCACCACTCGGTCTGAACCCTGGGTAGTGGTGAACGCGCCTTCAACAAACACAGCGTCACTTTGGTCTGAGCCAATACCTGATAAATCATCTTCGTCTACAGCCAGAGGCACAACATTATCGATGATTGGCGCATCATCTGCGATCGTAACGGGAATGGTTGCCGTGGTCGTATCACCATCAAAATCGGTGGCAACAATTGGGAAATCAATCGTCAGGCTATCGCTGTTGGCGGCATGGTCAATCGGGCCTTGCAGCGTAAAGTCGTACGTACCATCTGTTGCTACGTTTAACGTGAAAACAGGATTGCCATCTGCGGTCGCCACATAGGTAAAGCTGCCGTCACCATTCGCGGTTTCCACCAAGGTAATCGCCTCACCTTGAGACGTTAGCCCCGCAACAGGATCAGCGGTTGAATCAAGTTGATAGCTCACCACTCGGTCAGAGCCTTGTGTGGTAGTAAACGCGCCTTCAACGAACACAGCGTCAGTTTGGTCTGAGCCCACGCCGCTAAGGTCATCTTCATCGACACTCAAAGCATCCACCGCTGTGATGGTCGGTACATCATCAACAATCGTGACTGGAATGGTTTCAGTAACGGTGTCGCCATCGAAGTCGGTTGCGATAATTGGGAAATTCAGTGTCAGCTCGTCACTATCAACCGCGTGATCAATTGGCCCTTCAAGCGTGAAGTTGTAAGAACCATCAGTATTTACAGTCAGCGTAAAGACCGCTTCAGAGCCCGCTGTTGCTTCGTAGGTAAAACTACCATCACCATTTGCGGTTTCTGTCAGTGTGACAGCCGCGCCTTGCGATGTTAAACCGTCCACTGGTGTTGCTGAAGCATCGAGTTGGTAGCTCACCACTCGGTCAGAGCCTTGTGTGGTAGTAAAGTTGCCATCAATAGAAATTGGATTGCTTTGGTCTGAGCCAATTAAAGCTAGATCATCTTCATCAACCGTAATGGTGTCGACGTCGGTAATAACAGGCTTATCGTCCACGATTGTCACTGGGATAGTGGCATTTGTGGTGTCGCCATCAAAGTCTGTTGCGATGATTGGGAAGTTGAGTGTCAGCTCATCGCTATCTACCGCGTGGTCGATTGGACCTTCAAGCGTGAAGTTATAGCTACCATCAGTATTCACCGTCAGCGTAAAGACCGCTTCACTACCCGCTGTCGCCTCGTAAGTAAAGCTGCCATCAGCGTTTGCGGTTTCAGTCAGCGTAACTGCCACGCCTTGTGATGTAAGGCCAGCTACTGGTGTTGCAGACGCGTCAAGCTGATAGCTCACCACTCGGTCAGAGCCTTGTGTGGTGGTGAAGTTACCATCAATAGAAATCGGGTCAGTCTGGTCCGAACCAATCGTGCCTAAATCATCTTCATCAACAGTAATCGCATCAACATCGGTAATAGTTGGCTTATCATCCACGATGGTAACAGGCAATACGATTTGACTTGTGTCACCATCAAAGTCTGTAGCAATAACGCTAAAATCAAGGGTTAAGCTGTCGCTATTTGCCGCATGGTCAATTGGACCTTGCAGCTCAAAACTGTACGAGCCGTCGGTATTCAAAATTAATGTGAAAACTGCACTGCCATTTGCCGTTGCGCTGTAGGTGTAACTGCCATCTGCATTTTGCGTTTCGGCAATGGAAACGGTTTGACCTTGAGATTGCAGGCCATTTAAAGAATCAGCGTTTACATCCAACTGATACTGTACGACGCCATCAGAACCTTGAGTCGTCGTGAACTGACCTTCAACCAATGTTGGCTGTGATTGGTCTGAGCCTACCGAACTTAAGTCATCTTCATCGACGTTAAGAGCGACAACGTCATTAATAGTTGGCACATCATCAGTAATGGTAACCGGTAGAACAAGTGAGCTGGTGTCACCGTCAAAGTCCGTTGCGACAATAGTGAAGTCTAGAGTTAAGCTATCGCTACCCACAGCATGATCGATTGGACCTTCAAGGGTAAACGAATAAGTACCGTCAGGGTTAACTTGTAAGGTGAAAATAGCGTCCCCTTCTGCCGTTGCAGAATAGGTAAAGCTGCCATCTGAATTGGTTGTTTCCGTCAGAGAGATAGATCGCCCCTGCGATTCCAACCCATTGAGTGGATCAGTGCCGCTCTCTAATTGATAACTTACAACACGGTCTGAGCCCTGAGTCGTCGTGAAGCTACCTTGCGCGAACACAGAGTCGCTTTGATCGGAGCCAATGCTTGATAAATCGTCTTCATCGACGGCTAGCGCATCAACGCCATCAATCGAAGGAACGTCATCTTGAACTTGAATGACAATTTGCGCAGCTTCTGGTGTGTTCGAACCTTCGGTAATAGAGGAGCGGTCACCATCCGCATCTACCGCGTAAACTGGCAGTGAGAAAGTGAGCGAGTCATCGTTAGCACCCGTATGGTCAAGTTGTTCATACAAGTTGAATTGGTATTCGCCCAATGCAGGTGCATCAATCGCCACATCAAATACGGTAATACGCACACCATCCAGCTCAATGAAGCCTTCGTAAGTACGTACGCCGTTACTCTCGGACGCTAGTTCTAGTTGAACAACCTGCCCTTGAGATTGGAGTTCTCCACCAACATTGAACTCTGTAGGTTCCAACTCATAGTGATCAATGATGTCACTACCGACCGCTGTCGTGATCGCCCCAGTACCACTTGTTACTACCGCGCCTTCCTGTGAACCTTGGTCAACACCCGCCTCGTCTAAAGACAATCCCGTCACGTTCTCAATCACTGGATTATCGCCATCAAGGATGGTCATCGTAAAGGTGTTGCTTGCTGTATCTTGGTCAAAGTCGACGATTGTGGTTGGCAAAGAGAGCTCAATCGTATCTTCACCGTTTGTTTGTTCTAACGGCTTAAATTGCTCAAATTGGTAGGTACCATCAGTATTCAGACTGATGGTTAAGACGGTTTCATTCGAGCCAGCAATGGACAAGGTGATAGTACTGCCGTCTTCAGAGAGTACCGCTTCTGTCGCCTGATTATCACTCAATAGGCCATCGAACTGACTAAGTCCTTCTTGATTAAACGTGACCGTTGCCAATTGATCACTACCAATATCAACAAAGGTGCCAGTGATTGGTGTAGAAGAAGATTCAACGTTTTCAAAAGTAACGTTTTGCGGCGCAGGATCATCGCCATCAATAACGGTTGTCGTAAAATCAATAGGCGCTTGAATGCTGTTCCCACCAATATCTGCGCCAGTAATATCAAAAGCGATATTGATTTGATCACCGACGATAGATACTTGGCCATCAGCGATGGACGCCACATGGTCAATACCCTGGCTAATCGTGGTAACGACCTCTAACTCTAAATCACGGCCTAAAGATGTCGCTTCGATCTCGATACGAAGCACTTCGTTACCACCTTGAGTGCCGATAATGGCATTTTGCGCTTCGTCGTAAACGAACGCTACTGGCTGACCACCAGAGGTAATGTCACTATTTAACTCGGTTAACAAAGACTCTAATGAGGACGTTTCAGGTACAAATGAAGCAGTATCAAGTGCGAGATCCCCTGCTTCAACCAGCACACTAGAAGAAATGGTTTGCGGGTAGCTAGATAGAGAAATTGAGCCTTCTGTTACGCTAGATTGCAGTGACTGCCCACCATCAGCAAAGATCGTGACATTCAAACCGTCATCTTCGTCGCGATCATCTTCTCCGCTGCGAGTCGCAGACGTTTCAAAAAAAGTAGACGCGAGTACTTCCGGGTTATTATATTCAACCGTCACGTAGCCAGCATTAGCCGAGCCTTCAGCACCTGCGCCAGCAGCTGTTGCTTCTAAGATAGCGGTAGGGTCAGCTCCGTCTAAAATAGCTTGCTGGATAGCGGCAATATCGTTGGCGTCGAAGTCAGCACTTCCAATAGCCGTTGGGTCAAAAGTCACCAAGCCATTAACTGGAGATTGTACCAATACTGGTTCTAGTGATTCAGAAGAAGGCACAGGAAGACAAGCAACACAATTTGCATCGACCAGATAAAGCTCATTATTTATCTGTACGTCGAGAGAAGCATTATTTTCTGTGATAATAATCTCGCCAGGTCTTAACTCATCCCCCGCTTTTATGACCTTAACGTTTCCATCCAGGCCCAAAACCAAAACTTCACCTTTGACAGCATTTACAATCGCGCTCTGCGGTACCGTGTGCGTACTCATCTGACCTCCGCTAATGGCTTACGTTTCCCATTAACCTTTTTAGATAATTTATTATTAATTTAGTGCGGCATACTGCACACCTTTATGCGATTAAACTAAGTATTGAATCATTAAACAATCGATAAATACCCTACTACCGAGCAACATAAGTAAAACTTACTCGTAGTCACAGAAATGTGACACATGTGCTAACACGTAGATATCGAATAATTATATGAAATTGATACCTTATTCTAATTAAGTGTAGTTGTTTTAAGAAAAGAAGAGAGATGAAATCATTCAGCTAAACGCCAGACTGCCGGTTGCGATCAATAATGGAAGAAAAGCAATGAGAATGTTGTATACACCGGAGCGTGATGACAGCTTAATCAATATCGGTGACGAAAAAAACGTAACGATTAAATATTGAACAACATAAATTGCAGGACAAAATGCAACGATAAAAATGTGGCTTACGATATGAATCCCCGCACACCACGAGTTCGGTTTTGTTCTGATATACAGCAAAAAAAACACGAGCAAGCTAATAATAAAATACATAAACACAGCACTTGAAAATAATTATCATTTTCAATCATATGTAAATATTCCCTTACTTTCAATGGTGTTTGAGCTATTAATGTCATCGTTATTATCAATCAACACAATAAGTAAAATTATCAGTAATTCCAGTCCTAAACGTTTGCGTAATCGCTAACCTTCTCTTAACCTTGATTTGAGGCTTTTATCACGGTTTTTCCATTGATATAGTGCGTCCATACAACAAAAAAAGACCATTCGAGGCATGGAGCTTCCTCATTAATCTCAAGATGAGAAGAATTGGTACCGACAAAATTCGGCAGATTTTAAGAGGGTCAAAAAATGGACATGAATATGGTTGAGATTTTAGGTTATGCAGCTTCAATCATGGTCGCTATTTCGCTAACTATGAAAGATATTGTTAAGCTTCGTATCCTTAACTTTATTGGTTGTGCGCTATTTACTGCTTACGGACTAATGATTGATTCTTGGCCTGTAGTACTAACTAACGGTTTTATAGCTTGCGTTAACATCTACTTCCTAGCAAAAATGCAGCAGGAAAAAAAAAGCCTAGAGCCTGAGAAAGCGCAATAGCATTCAAACAATAAAAGCCCGCAAATCATAAGATTGCGGGCTTTTGCTTTTAACATTCCCTTTCTATCACAGCATCCTTAAACGAGCGCTAACGAACCCAGCTAAGTGCTAATGTTTCTCGACGAGAAAACATGTCCACATGCGATGAAATGATCGCCTTAACCGTATTCAGTTTCTCTTCTGAATCCGCCTCACAGGTTATAGTTAAGCTAGATGCACAAAGGTTAAACTCCGCTTTTCCCGTCGGAAATGTCACCAAACCGCTATTTTCATTCCAAGTAGCAGGAACTTTTCGTCCAAAATGCCGACAAAGCGTCACTAAGTATTTGTCAGCGTGTTCGCTATCTATTCGGGTGCTTTCTTTAATCATGAACTTACTCGTTACTTTGAAACGTCCTATGAAGAACCTTGTTAGAATTGATAAGCTGCAGAGAGCTTGAAGTTGCGACCCGGCTCGTAGTCATCAAGCGTGAAGCCACGTGCAGTACCCGAACGAGACGCATGAGAGCTGTACAACTCGTCAAATACATTATCAATACCAAAGGTCACCGACAGTCCATCAATATCAGACGGCACCCATTGAGCGTATAGATTATGCACATCATAACTTGCTTTCTTTGGCTGACCATCAAAGACGTTGTCTTCCTCTAGAACAAACATTGAGTTCCACCCGAAGATCGTTTCTAAAGCGTCTGACTGGTAATCCAAAGTTAGAGCAATGCTATCACCCATATCAATGCTACGCCCATTGCCCCCAGCAACAGGACCACCAGTATTCTTGTTTTTGGTGTCCGACTTAGAGTAAGAAAGTTTGCTGTTAAACTTGTCGTAACCATAAGAAGCACTTGCCTCAAAGCCTTTAATCTCAACATCACCTAAGTTGTAAATCAGGTAAGTTTGAGTCGCGTTTTGGTACTGATCTGCAATGTAATCATCAATTTCCGTTTGGAATACCGTAATATTCGCCCCAAAGAAATGCTTATCAAAGGTTTTATCAAAACGAACACCACCCTGCGTGTTCAATCCCGTTTCTGGCTTTAACCCATCCTCTAAAAATGCAACGTCTTGGTAAGCAATAAAGGTTTCCATTAGCTCTGGACCTTTAAATAGAGAACGTGCACTCGCAAACAACGTCCAATCTTGAGTCACCGCCCACTCTGCTGCTAGAGCCCAAGTCACATCATCATAATTACTGGTTCCTGTCTCAGCTTTGCGTTTGTAATCATCAAAGCGCATACCTGCGGTAATAAAGAAGGCATCAGAGAAGAAGAACTGATCTTCTACAAACAGTGCGGTTGAAATCGCCGATTCGTCCATAAACTTACGACTACCGTAGTAACTCGAAGAAGTTTTATCCATGTAGTCGAAGCCATAAGTGACTCGATTATCAAACTCACCTAACATAACATCTGACTGGAATTTGCCATTCAAACCAAAGTTTTGGTTTTTGGCGGTGTTCTTTGATAAACGGTTCGAGGGCCAACGAGGGGCCATCACCGTTTCGTCACGTTTAATTTCTGTCTCGGTATTATAAAGAGTGACGTTTCCTTGGTGTTGTTCGCCTCGCAACTCGTAACTCAAAGTAACGGTATCGCGGTCATAATCCGTAGGGATAAGTAACTTGCTCGACAGGCTATTATTTGCACTACCAGACATATCAGGACGCGGACTGTAATCTCCACTGTCTCGGTACATGTCATAAGAGAGCTCAAAACGATGGATGTCATTTAGTTCATACCCCAGCTTAGCCAGAATGTTGTAAACATCACCTGCAGCACCATAGGTTTTATTGCCATCACCATCTTCAAAATCATCACGCGTAACGTAATGGCCATAGACCATCGCATCAATGTTTTCGGACAAAAGTCCGTACAGTGTCAACGAACCTTGTTGGTTGTCGTTGGATGCATAGCCGCCATAAACACGCGCACCAAACTTTTCATCGTAACGAAGTAAGTCACGAGCGTCTTTCGTTTCAAAGTAGACCGAACCGCCTAACCCGTTTTGAGTCACAGAGTTATTACCTACCTTAATGTCCGCAGATTTGAGAATGTCAGGGTTCAACGTCAAGTTACCAATATGATGGAACATGCTCGCATGCTGAGAAGCACCGTCAAGACGAATGTCCAAATCGGTTTCGCTCAAACCACGAATCGTAATACGTTGATTCACAGAGTGTGTGCCACCAACATCCACACCGGGAATATCGCGCAGTAAATCAGACATGTGATCCGCTTGCTTCAGTGACATGTCGTCCGCAAACATCGACTCAGTGTTGCTGGAAACTTTCGTTCCCCATACAACGACCTCTTCAAAATGTGACTCAGTATCTTGAGCTAAAACAGGGGTTGATAGCGCCATTCCCACTGCAAGGCAAAGGCTTGAAAGCTTGATAGGTGAACAAGCAGGGCTTTCCATAACTTAATTCCTAAATATTAATGATAATAATTCTCAGGTATAATAAGCATGAGTTTTATAAATACAAAGGCGATTTGGTTATGCGAAATCGCACAAGTGTTATGAGGAAGTGTCAAATGCAGGAAGTCACAACAAAACGAACAAAAATTGCCAAGATAGCTTTAACCCAAAGACTAGAGGCGACAGAGAAACAATGGATTGTCACGCAAGGCCAACCTTGTCAAACTCAACTGGCCGAAGGTAAGTTCCTATCATATCAGTACAATGATCAAATTTTTGTTCATGGCGGGCGTTGTCTAGAACTTATTGATTCGAATATTGTTTCTACTGCACACGCCTCACTGCTGGTCACTATTCTTTTAGAAGGTAGACTCTCGTTTGGCTACGACGATTTGCAATTTGATTTAGACGCGAGCGACGGCCCTAAGGGTGTAGTGGTGAACTTACTCAAACCTGCAAATTTTCGTCGTTCACTGCTCAAAGATAACCTCATTAATAAGATCAACATATTGGTTAAGCCCCAATGGCTAGAGGCCCGCCTTGAGCAAAATTGTAGCCATCGAGCCTTTTTTAACTCTCATCAGGCGTTTCAACAGTTGGAGCTTAACCAGACGCTATGCGAACTGGCTGAAACGTTAACAAATAGAGAAACACCGCAAGAGTTCCAAGAGAAGCTAGAAGTCGAAAGCTTGATCTATCAAATATTACATCAAGCCACCAAGCAAATTCCTAAGAATTTCAGTGCTAAAAACAGCAGTATTGAACGACACATTGATGGTCGGATTGAGGATATTGTCAGCTATATTGAAACTCACCTTGATCAAGAACTACGCTTGGAAAAGTTGGCGAGCCAATTCTCAATGAGTGTTTCAAACCTGCAGCGCCGATTTAAACAATCACTTAATATGACCATAAACGGCTACATTCGTTTTCGACGTCTTGAGATTGCTAGGCAACATTTGGAACGTGGCCTAGTGACGATAACAGAAGCCGCCTATGAAGCCGGATACCACCACCCTTCTAACTTCACTTATGCCTTCAAAAAGGCATTTGGTGTGCCACCACATGAAGTGATTAAAGAGTAAGGGGACTCTAGGTAACTGACTGTTATTTAGGAGTGTCTTATCCACAACATCGGTATATACTCGCCTTAAACGTTATGGAGGTTAAACATGAATATTGGTGCTGTCGCGAAGCTCACAGGGCTTTCATCTAAGTCGATTCGATTATATGAAGACAAAGGGATCATATCTCCACCAGCGCGTAGCGACTCTGGCTATCGCGAATATTCAGATAATCATATTCAAGAGCTTAACTTGGTATCACGCGCAAAAAGCGCAGGCTTTTCGTTGCAAGAATGCAAAGAGTTCGTACAACTTGCTCATAACCCCAACCGCAAAAGTAGCGAAGTAAAAGCAAGAACCATGGACAAACTGAGAGAGGTTGAAGAAAAAATTGCACACCTCATGGAGATCAAAACGCAACTTGAAGGTTGGGTTTCTTCTTGTCCTGGAGATGCAGAGAGCCGATGCCCAATCATAGACGAGCTCACCAAGTAAGCCCGCCTATCTATTGATCTCGTTAAAAACGAACTAGCTCGCTTAATGATAGGTACACATGCGCTTACCGTTTAACTCTATGATGTTAAATGGCGTTTCGTAGATGTCCTCTAGCGTAGACGCTTGAATAACCTCTTCAACCGCACCACTCGCCACAACCTTGCCTTTCTTAAGCGCCAATATGACATCTGAGTAACACGCCGCGAAATTAATATCATGAATCACGACCACCATGGCTTTATTCATGTCATGGGCTAACTGCTGCACAACTTTCATGATCTGAAGAGAGTGTTTGATATCTAAGTTATTAAGAGGTTCATCAAGAAAGACATAATCTGTATCTTGTGCAATCACCATAGCAATAAATGCAAGCTGTCGCTGACCACCACTTAATTCATCCAAGTATTTGTCTTGAATATCTTGCAAATCTAAGTAGTCGATCGCTTGTTCTATGACCTCATGATCTTCTTTAGTCAGATTTCCTTTAGAGTATGGGAAACGACCAAAAGAGACTAACTCTTTTACGGTAAACCGCATTGTAATCGAGTTAGCTTGGCGAAGTACTGCCAGTTTTTTCGCTAGCTCTTTTGTGTCCCATTCCGCGATTTCCTTGCAATCAATGATAACACTACCGCCATCTCGCTCCGTTAAGCGCGAGGCCATAGATAACAGCGTGCTCTTTCCCGCGCCATTTGGACCGATAATCGATGTTACCTTGCCCTTTTCAAACTGAGTATTGGCCTCGTCTACGACTTTGTTTGAACCGAAAGCCTTCGTTAATTTGTCTATTACTATCATATTTATACAACTTTGTTTTTCAGCAGCAGGTATAAGAAATACGCACCGCCGATAAAGTTAATTACGACACTCAACGTCGTCTCAAAACTGAACACGTTTTCGATTATCCATTGCCCAGCAAGTAGTGAACTGATGGATAAAAACGAACATCCGACCAATAGCGTTTTATGTTGGTAACTTCGGAACATTTCTCGGCTTAAGTTGGCCACTAGTAAACCAAAGAACATGATTGGCCCTACCAAAGCCGTAGAAATAGCAATCAAAACCGCCGAGATAATAAACACATTTCTCGTCACTTTAGGTACATCAACACCCAAACTTTTCGCATTGTCTTGGTCGAGCCAAAACACATCTAAAGTGCGATGCATCCTAAACAACAACCAACATGCAAACATCAAAGCCGGAGCACTAAAGTAAACCAAGTTCACTTTGACATTATTGAAACTGGCGTACAGTTTCGACTGAACAATTGCATATGTGTTTGGGTCCATCAGCAAAGAAAAGAATGACGCCGCATTGGAAAATAGCTGACCAAAGATCAAGCCGACCAATAGCAACGTAATCAAGTTCTTGCTGCCTTTTGAAAAGTAAAACCCAAACAGCAGTAGCGAAAACGACACCATTACAATTACTGCAATCGCGAAATTTACGTACAAGTTAAGAACTAAGGTACTCAACCCACCAAAAATCAACACGATCAAAATTTGGGTTAACACATACAGCGCATCAAAACCCATGATACTTGGCGTTAAAATTCGGTTGTGCGTAATGGTTTGAAATACAAGTGAAGACTGAGCAATGGCCACACCCGCTAGCACTATCGCCAATACTTTAGGAACTCTACGAGACAAAAAATATTGGTAGTTGTCAGCCGTTAGCCCAATACCAATAAACAGACACGCGAAAAGAATCGCAATGCCACCTAGCAGCAGGATTTTCGTTGAATCACGCATGTTGCTTACCTCGCAACAACATTGCGATGAATACCACGCCACCCAATATGCTAATCACGATAGAGATTGGCATTTCATGAGGGAAAATAATTAAACGACTCACCAAATCGCAACACAACACTAAAATGGCCCCATACATGGCCGTAAGCGGAATGTTCTTTTTGAGGTTATCGCCATAAAAGTGACTCACGAGATTCGGTACAATCAGCCCTAAGAATGGCAACTGGCCAACAATCATCACGACACTTGCTGACATGATGGACACCAATAGCACGCCAATCGTCACAACCTGCTGATAATTCAAACCCAAGTTAATCGCGAAATCTTTTCCGATACCTACGGCAGAGATCCTTGCGGCAAAAAGATAGCTGAGGATAACCATTGGTACCGCGATGTACAGCAGTTCAAAATCACCACGCAAGATGTTGGCGAAGTTTGCGACTGTCCAAGCATTCAGACTTTGAAGTGCATCATATTTGTAAGCGATAAACGTAGTCATGGATTGGATGACATTGCCGAAAATAATCCCGACAAGTGGCACAAAAACCACGCTCTTAAATTGAATGCGTTGAATAAAGAAAACAAACGCCAGCGTCCCAAATACCGAGATGCCGAACACGAGCCAAAGGTGATTATCATTACCAAAGAAAACCACGCTCAGTACATAGCCCAGCATGGCACATTCGATCGTACCAGTTGTAGAAGGTGCCGCAAATCGGTTCTGGCTGATTTGCTGCATGACAAGACCCGCAATACTCAAGCCAGCACCAGCAAGCAATATGGCAAATAAACGTGGTATACGGCTGGTAAAGAAAAGTTCTAATGCTTTCTCATCACCTGAAAAGAGTTGTTGGGGTGTCATGTTTGCCACCCCAACAAATAACGAAACCGTGCTTAAAACCACAAGGGTTAGCAATAACTTCTTCAAAGTTAACCTCTGCTATCTTGGATTACAGTTCAACGGTTTGCTTTATCTCACTGACCATTTTTTCTGTTGCTGTCACACCAGACATCGACAAGTACCAAGCGTCCACATTTAAATAGGTGATTTTATGATTTTTATATGCCGCAGTCGCTTTGACTAAGTCGTTATCCATGGATTTACGAATATCGTTATCCGGCGTACCTGTCAGAGAATTTCGGTCAACCACGAGAATATTTTTCGGGTTAGCTTCACGAATAAACTCATAAGAAATGACATCTCCGTGAGTGCCCGTTTTCACGTGCTCAACCGTTTCCAAGAAGCCAAAGTCGTTATAAATGACGCCAAATCGCGACTGGGCACCAAACGCGCTGATGTTGTCACCCATGCTTAAAATCGTTAATGCATCATTTTTGTTCGATTGGTTGTAGTCGCGGATTGCTTTGAATTGAGTATCTAACGCTTCAATTTTCTGCTCTACTTTTTCTTCGATATTGAAGATCTTACCAATATTGCGCCATTGCGCTTGCGTGCCTTCCCAATAGCCTTGGTTTTCTTTCGCCGCGAAAACAACTGTAGGGGCAATTTCACTCAGCTCTTCATATTTCGCAGACGCTCGCGGACCAACCAAAATCAAATCCGGTTTTTGCATGTAGATGGTTTCAAAATCAGGTTCAAACAAACTACCCGCAGAGGTGTAGTTATCTTTGCTGTATTTTGAAAGGTAACTAGGAAGATTAGACGAGTTAGATACTGCAACAGGATCGATACCAAAGTTGTCCAGCGCATCTAGCGGGCCAAAGCCAATCACAACCACACGCTCTGGGGATTGTTCTAGCTCTGTTTGACCCATGTAGTGGTCAATCACAACTTTAGCAGCGAAAGAAGGAGAAACAGTAAATAACGACAGCATAGCCGCACCGACGAATTTTTTCATTTTGTTAAGCCTTAATGAGATCTATTATCATACGCGTTCGCAATATAACGCTACTCTTTAATGCATTCAACAAAATTTAAGGTACTTTACATTAGTTACGTTTACTCAAGACTTAGATATATCAAAGACTTATAAAACCCATCAGTTCCAATACCTGGGCGTATCATTCATGCGCTTCAATAAACGCTTTGAGTGCCAGCTCATCAATAATCTCCAAACCGTTGTCCGTTTTTGTAATCAATCCCTTTTCAATCAAGTCCTTAACTGCACGTCGATAGACTCGGCCTGAGGTACCAAACCGCTCAGCCTCTTGGTTCACTTTATCAAAACCACCAAGCAGCTTATCCGTCTGATTACGGACGAGAAGATCATAGGCAATGTTGTAAGTAATGGGATGCAACAAACGATTAGTGTAGATATCCATGGAGTCTTGATAATCCTCAGCCAATGCTGAAGCGAAGAACACCATCATTTGGGGATGATTTTGCAGTGCTTCGGTTAGTTTTTGGATACAGATAACATCAACCTGCATATGTTCATCTGCTATCACATTCCATTGACAAGGAGTCTGAGTGAAGAACTCCATTTCACCATAAATATGATAGTCGCAGTTAGCTTCCCCTAATTGAAAACGTCGTCCATTTGCGGCCAATATGTTCATCGAGACTCGACCTACTGGCACAACATACAAGTACTGAAGTTGCTCACCTTGGCGGAGAATTGCTTCCCCAGCATCAAAGTAACGCGAATTTATTTGGCATTGATAAATCAAATCGCGAAAGGTGGCACTCTTTTCTTCAAGGTATGTTTTGAAGCGACCAGTCGGATAAGGGCTGATTTTCATTTTCTGCTCTCTCAGAACAAGTTACGGACAACTATTTAAGATGGATTGTACCCCGTAACTCCAAATAAAAAAGCGACAGTGACCTGTCGCTTTACATCTATTCTGTTTATGTGACTTACTGAGATAGAGACTGGCTAACGCTGAGCAACCAAGGCTTCTAATGCCGTAATCGCGGCGCTCTTCTCACCTTGCATCATTACTTTGGCCTCATCAACGTACTGACCAACCCCTTCTTTCACATCTTGTTGATACAGCACCACGTTGTTTAATATCGAAGCCACATGAAGGCCTCGTAGTCGACCGACCGTAAACAGCGCAGAGGTTTCCATATCGGCACCTAAGATGCCTTTCTTGTTCCAATGTTGGCATATTGCATCTTCGTCATCGGTATAGAAACTGTCGTGAGAACGCACCACACCAAAATGATAATGCACTTTTTGCATCGACAAGTAACGCTCAACTTCCTTTAACAGTGAAAAGCTTGCGTAGGCTGGATAAGACGAATCGACATACGCTTTAGAGCCGCCCTCATCTCTTACCGCGCCTTCGGCAATGATCAACTCGCCAAGATGAATGCCTGATTGCATTGCCCCCGCAGATCCAACGCGTACCACATGAGTCACACCGCACTGTTTTAGCTCTTCCACTGCGATGATCATCGATGGCGCACCTATACCTGTACTACATACTGAAACAGGCTTGCCTTTGTAGTTGCCGGTAAACACACGGTACTCGCGGTTTTCCGACACCATTTCTGCATCATCAAATAATGCCGCGATACGATTCGCTCGATCTGGCTCGCCGCATACAATAACGAGGGGAGCGATTTGTGTTTCATCCACTCCGATATGAGGTTGTTTGGCCATTTTTCGTTCCTTACGCAGCAGCGTGCGCTAAGGTTTTATCGCCATTGCGCTTAGCGCTACGAGCCCACTCACGCGTGCCATTGGCAGCGATGAACATAAGAATCGCGTACTGAACAGACATTGCGTAAACACCTTGCGTCGCGTAGATACCCACACTGATCATATTAATCACAACCCATAGAATCCAGTTTTCGACGTATTTACGTGTCATCAGAATTTGTGCAACAACAGAAAGTACTGTCATGGTTGCATCCCAGAACGGGAACGCGTCAGGTTCAAGCACCGGTTCAGCCAAGCCAGCACCAAAGAGATTCAAGCTATCAACAGCAATGTTTGCTAGCGCAAAGAAAAATGGGTCGATATAGATCGTTAATAATGCGATACATGCAACGCTAATAGAGGCAGTAGTAATAAGTTTCTGTTTATTTAACCAGCGAACCTCCAGCGTTTCACCTTGTGCGTTTGGACGAGTCCACGCATACCAGCCGTAAATGTTCGCACAGAAGAAAAACAATTGAAGAAGCAATAATCCGTATAACTGAATTTGAAAAAAGATAACGGCAAAAAGCGTGACATTCAGCAAACCGAATAAGTAGTTGATGGTTTTTTCTTGGCTGGCAAACCAAATGCAAAGCAGTCCAAAAACGGTACCGAAAGCTTCGATCCAGCTCATTGCGTAGCCGTCGCCAATCGGAATGTTAACGAGAGTATTATTAATATCGAGTAAGGCAAAGAGGTCCATAACATGTCCTTTATTATTTTGTTTGGAATACGCTTATATTAGAGCGTGATCCCCAACAAAAAGGAGGACATTTGTCCTCCTCTTGATGCACTCGATCATAATTCAGTCCAATGTTTACTTGAAAGCAATAAATGATGCTATTGAACGATGTTGGAAATAGACCTGCCTATGAATCCAAGCCTAGATAGCGTTTTTTGAATGCAGAAGCTGATGCAAATAAAGCTGACGCCAAAAGTGTAATAATAAAGCCAATTGCGTACTCAAATGCTTCATTAACCAGTAGCTGATAGCAGCTCACAAAAAAAATCAATACAACTGTAATAACATTAACTCGGTGAAACCAAGGGTGTTTTACAGATAACTTAGCGTAACCTTTTGATAACATTTAACTAATCCGCCAGACAACAATTAATAGTTTTATTTATAATCAAGGACGATAGTAAGGCTTTATCGTATAAAGAGAAACGACTTTTTTAATTTTTTAGCTCAACATCACACGTCATTCAGTGACGTTTGACTTTAACCTCTTGACGCTTTTTCGTTCCACTAGAGCCGGTTCTAATTGTACGACCTGTGCCTCTGTTGACTTTTCATCCAACTTTAGGACAAGAGTCTCAACGGCAGCCTGCCCCAAACGGTACTTAGGCTGATGAATGGTAGTTAGCGATGGCGACATAAATTTCGCGATATGGATGTCATCGTAACCAATAATGGACAGGTCGTCCGGCACTTTAATATCGAGCTCATTTGCGGCGTTAATCACCCCCATCGCCATCATATCGTTAGAGACGAAAATCGAGCTAGGTAATGCGCCACGCTGAGCCATTTTTTTGAACGCTTGATACCCACCCTCACACTCGAAGTCCGATTCAATGATCCAATTGGCATTAAATTCCAAGCCCGCTTCGTTCATTGCTCGCTTATAACCTTCGTATCGCATTTGCGCTTGGTGTTTAATCAAAGGGCCAGTGATGCACCCAATTTCGGTATGGCCGCAATCAATTAAGTATTTCGCCGCTAAGTAACCGCCACGAAGTGAGTTGTCTTGGATTTTATCGCTTGTAAATAGCATCGGCCCCCAGTCCATTACCACTACTGGGATATCTGGGTAACGCTCAAATACATCGATACGCTCTCCTTCTAGCGACGAACACATCAAAATCAAACCATCGACACGCTTTTGCAATAGCGTATTAATGGATTGACGCATACGTTCGTTATCACCCTCGGTGTTACATAAAATGAGGCTGTAGCCTTTTTGGTAGCAGCTGCGCTCTACGCCTTTTACGACTTCGCCAAAGAATGGGTTGGTTGAGGTTGTCACGAGCATACCAATGGTTTTGGTACGATTGACTTTGAGGCTACGCGCCAACGCAGAGGGCGCGTAGTAGTTAAGCTCTTTTGCGGCATTGTTAACGCGTTCAGAGATCTCTTCGCTCACAAAACGCGTCTTGTTAATAACATGGCTCACTGTTGAAGTGGAAACCCCTGCCAGTTTTGCGATGTCTTTCATCGTCGCCATGTTACTACTCCTATTTTAATGAGGCGTTGTGCGCCTTATTGTTCAGCGAGAAACGCGTCCACCTCTTCGCGGGTTGGAATCGACGTTTGCGCGCCAAAGCGGGTCACAGAAATTGCAGCCGCCGCATGTGCAAACTTAATCGCTGATTCTAAAGGTAAATCTTCTAGGAGACCAGTGACGAATGCCCCATTAAATGTATCGCCCGCAGCGGTAGTATCCGTCGCTTCAACGCGGAAACCCGAGATGATTTCGCCTCGACCGTTTTGGCTTAACCAAACGCCTTTTGCACCGAGTGTGATCATGACAATTTCTATACCTTTACCATGTAGCACATTCGCCGCTTCTTGCGCGCTTTCGTTGTCTGTTACAGTAATACCTGTCAGAACTTCAGCTTCCGTTTCATTTGGTGTAACCACGTCAATGCAAGACAGTAATTCATCTGACAGTTCGCGAGCTGGCGCAGGATTCAAAATGACATTGGTTTTGGCATCTTTCGCTACACGCGCAGCTTTCTCAATGCCGCACATCGGCGTTTCCAATTGCATTAGCAAGTAATCTGCTTGGCGAATGCGCTCTAAATCTGGCTCAATCGCTTCTGCTGTCAGTTTGGCGTTCGCTTCAGCTGAAATGCAAATGCTGTTCTCACCACTGTCCGACACTTGAATCATCGCGATACCTGTCGGGCAATTTGGCTGCATCTTCACACCAGTGATATCGATGCCGTCCATTTTGAAGTTTTCGCGAATGTTAATGCCGAATGAGTCGTCGCCCACACAAGCGATAAAACCGATGTCTGCATTTAATCGCGCCGCCGCGACGGCTTGGTTGGCACCTTTGCCACCTGGGATAACTTGATAGTTGCGACCATGCAGCGTCTCGCCTGGGCGAGGGAAAGAAGGCACTTGAAGAACATGGTCAGCGTTTACACTACCTAACACCACTAACTTATTCATACGGTTATCCTCGGTTCTGAATGAACCCTTTTTAAAAACTGTTTAGGAAAATACATTAGATGACTTTAACTTCTCTTCCTGACGAAGGAGTCTCGATAAAAAACCAAAGGCATCTATACCCCACACTTTGCAGTATTTTGGGTAAGTTTGCCCTCACCTCCTAAACGACAGATATAAACGGAGGAGAGAGCAAAAATTAGGATGATTTATTGGAACTTGAAACTTACTTAGTGACTACTTTTAGTGGTACTGGGATGTACTCTTCTACTTCTTCACCTTTCAAAACTTTGTCAGCCGTTTCAACACCTAAAGCACCGATAAGGTCTGGTTGCTGAGCAATAGTTGCCGCTAGTTTGCCACGGTTAACTGCTGCAATGCCGTCTTCCGTACCATCAAAACCAACGATAACGACATCTTTGCCAGAAGCTTGAACTGCGCGAAGTGCACCTAGCGCCATTTCATCATTCTGTGCAAATACCGCTTGTACATCCGGGTTAGCCGCTAGCAGGTTTTCCATTACGTTTAGACCTTTTGTGCGGTCAAAGTCAGCTGGTTGGCTAGCAAGAAGATCCATATCGCTGCCCTTCACGGCATTCATAAAGCCTTCACCGCGCTCACGCGCTGCCGATGTGCCCGCAATACCTTCAAGTTGAATGACTTTTGCTTTTTCGCCGACTTTTTCCATGATGTAGTGGCCTGCCATTTCACCACCAATTACGTTGTCCGACGCGATGTGACTCACAACTTCACCACGGCTTGCACCACGGTCTAATGTCAACACAGGGATCTTAGAACGGTTCGCCATACGAATTGCATTAGACACTGCATCAGAATCCGTTGGGTTGATAAGAATTGCTTTTACGCCGCGAATACTTAAATCCTCGATGTTCGACAGTTCTTTACTCGGGTCATTTTGCGAGTCCAGTACAATTAAGTCGTACCCCAATTCTTTCGCTTTTGCTTCCGCACCGTCTTTCATCGTTACGAAGAACGGGTTGTTTAGCGTCGAAACCACAATCGCCATGGTATCTTGAGCTTGCGCCGCTACCGATACGGTTGAAGAAAGAAGTGCAGCAGAGATAAGAGTTGCAAGTTTTTTCATCGTTCTAGTCCTTTGTGTAGGGTGAGCCAGTACACGTCCCCTGACTCGGTTTGTATTCACTGTTATATATACAGATTGTTATGAATTACTTGTTTTTGTTGTCTACCAATACCGCAAGCAAGATAACCACTGCTTTTGCAATCATTTGGTAGTAAGAAGAAACATCAAGTAGGTTAAGTGCATTGTTCAAGAAACCGATGATCAGCGCACCAATCAAGGTACCCATGATACGGCCTTTACCGCCCATCAAGCTGGTACCGCCAAGAACAACCGCTGCGATAGCGTCTAGCTCGTAGCCCATACCTGCTGTTGGCTGCGCCGAAGAAAGACGAGACGTTACAATAATACCTGCAAGCGCTGCTAACATACCGCAGATGGCGTAGACACCAATCTTCACTCGGTCTACATTGATACCTGATAGGCGAGTCGCAGACTCATTGCCGCCTAGTGCGTAAACATAGCGACCAAAGCGCGTGTGGTTAAGTAAATACCAAGCCGCAGCGAACACAACCACCATTAACCAAACAGGAACTGGAATGCCTAGCGCATAGCCAGTACCAAACCATGCGAACGCATCCGCGGTGTCAGTAAAGCCTGTCGAGATTGGTCGACCTTCGGTGTACACCATGGTCACACCACGTAGTAACGTCATGGTAACCAGCGTAGCGATAAATGCCTGCACCTTACCCTTCGCAATAATGATACCGCTGATCGCACCTAACGCTGCACCTGCGACTAAAGCAGTTGGAACCGCCACCAGCATCGGAACCTCAAGCGCAATCATGCTTGCCGCAAAGGCACCACACAATGCCAATACCGAACCAACACTTAAGTCGATGCCTGCTGTTAAAATAACTAATGTCATACCCACTGCGATAATGGCATTCACGGAGGTTTGACGAAGAATGTTGAGAATGTTGTCGACCGTAAAAAAGTTCGGGTTCAAAAATGACACAACAACGATCAGAAAGATCAAAGCTATCAGTGATTTTTGCTCAATCAGCCACTCTTTTGTGAACAACTTCTTGTTGCCAGTTTCGGTTGGTTTGCTCATGGTATTCGTACTCATGCTGCTTCCTCATTGATCTCTTTGCCTACGGCACAGGCGAGTAATTTTTCTTGATCGGCGTCTTTCGCATCAAATTCGCCAGTGATACGACCTTCATGCATCACTAAAATACGGTCGCTCATGCCGAGCACTTCAGGCATCTCGGAAGAAACCAAGATGATGCTCATGCCTTCGGCCTTAAACTTGTTGATGAGCTGATAAATCTCTTTTTTTGCTCCGACATCAACACCACGTGTCGGCTCATCCAGAATCAGAACTTTAGGCTTCGTCATTAACCCTTTCGCTATCGCAACTTTTTGCTGGTTACCACCAGATAAGTTGCCGATGATTTGATCTCGCGTTGGGGTTTTAATGTTGAATAACTTAATAAAATCTTCCACAGCAAT
This sequence comes from Vibrio sp. Vb0937, assembly GCF_033338855.1. Classification (NCBI taxonomy): domain Bacteria; kingdom Pseudomonadati; phylum Pseudomonadota; class Gammaproteobacteria; order Vibrionales; family Vibrionaceae; genus Vibrio; species Vibrio sp. Vb0937. The sequence goes on from NZ_JAWOTK010000002.1 coordinate 425,781, forward strand.
CACTTCGTCGCTGTGTTGAATCTGGAAGCCTTTGGTCAGCTGGTTTAGCGAACAAAGTGACATGTTCTCCTTAACCGAAAGACCTAAAACCAAACCATCGCCTTTGCGATCTTCAGAGATGTAAGCGATACCATTTGCCAAACCATCTTGCGGGCTAACCGGGTTAATAGTTTTGTTATCAAGATTGATAACACCATGCTCACTAGGTAATGCGCCGTAAATGACTTTCATGAGTTCAGTGCGGCCTGCGCCCATCAAGCCAGAAATTCCAAGAATCTCACCACGCTTGAGAGTAAAGCTCACATCCTGAACGCCAGACCCAGTCAAACCAATGACTTCAAGACAAGTTTCGCCATGTTGGACATCAATACGTGGATATTGCTCTTCTAATTTTCGGCCAACCATCATTTCAATTAGGCCATCTTCATCAGTGTCGGACACCTTGCACTCACCGATAAACTTACCATCACGAAGCACGGTAATGTCGTCACAGATTTCAAAGATTTCTTTAAGACGATGCGAAATGTATACGATGCCGCATCCTTGCTCGCGGAGCTCATTAATCACTTTAAACAGTGATTCCGTTTCGGTATCGGTCAATGCGTCCGTTGGCTCATCCATAATGATGACTTTCGACTCAAACGAAAGTGCCTTTGCAATTTCCACCATTTGTTGTTCACCAAGGCTTAAATCGCCAAGCAATGTTTTTGATGAATGCTTTACATTGAGGCGTTTTAAAAGCTTGTCAGCTTCGTCATACATTTTGCTCCACTGGATACGCCCTAAGGATCCAGTGAACTCTCGTCCCAAGTAAATATTTTCGGCAATCGTCAGTTCAGGAATCAGGTTCAGCTCTTGGTGAATAATGCTAATACCAGCTTCCTGTGAATCGCGTGGACCTTTAAAGGCCGCCGGCTGACCTTGATATTGAATGCTCCCCGCATCCATGTGGTAAATGCCTGTCAACACCTTCATTAACGTTGACTTGCCTGCTCCATTTTCACCCATCAGCGCCATAACACGGCCTGGATAAACATTCAGGCTTGCTTTGTCGAGTGCTTTTACGCCCGGAAATGCCTTCTCAATTTCGCTTAGTTGTAGAATGGCTTGAGTCATAATCTGTCCTCAATATCTCTGGCTTAAAAAACCACGCCCGCTTGGAAAATAACGTTCGCATATGGCGAGCATTCGCCCGTTCTTACGATAGCGCGACTTTGGGCCGTGCGTGCTTTAAACGCTTCATGTGACACGTAGCTCACCTCAATAGATTTGCCCGTCTCTTCACTCTCTTTGCTCAGTTCGTTGAGCAACGCTTCATGCAAAACTGGGCTTGCATCAGAGAACTCTTCCGCAATGATGACCCCTTCGATTTGGGACTCAGATAGAATTACGCGAACAGTATCAAGAAAACTTGGTACCCCATGCGTTAGCGCCAAATCGATTCGCTGAACATGCTCTGGGATTGGTAGACCAGCATCACATATCGTGATCTCGTCGGTGTGGCCTAGCGTCGCCACCAAGTAAGAAATATCTGAGTTAATTAGGGTACTTTTTTTCATCTCATCGACCTTTCGGTTACACGTTCATACAACCATGAGCGCCTGTCTTAAAGTGTTTTCGTTATTAACAGAAAACTCATCGAAACGTTTCGATGAAATAATAATTCGTCATCGCAATTTGACCAGTGTGAGATCGATAAGGTGTGAGAATGATCTGTAATTCAATTGTCATTGAATAGGAAAAGTGCACTTGAGTCACACTTTACCATCGAAACGTTTCGATGATGGTATTTCCCTGTCATTACGGTTAGGTTTTATACAGGGAGGAAGGAAAAGAGACGTCCAACTACTGAGAAAACCTCTAGTTAATAAGCTCGAAACCTTTCACGTCATCACAATTCTTAGATAGCTGCCTGATTTTGGAGAACGCTCACCTTACAATCTGGTTACAATTTGCCAAAACACATCATCCGTTCAGTACCTTACCTGGTACGCGACGTTTGTAGGGACACAAACGGAAACTAAGAACCATAATGAAGTTAAGCAATAGAGTCATTTTGCTTGTCGCGCCAGTGATCTTATTAAGCGCGTTAGTATCTAGCTATATTATTTATAGCATTCAAAAAGTGACGCTCATCAAGCGGGAAGACAGCTATATTCAGTTGCAGATGGAAAAGCTCGCCGGGCAGTTTCGACAAGCGAATATTTTTCTTAATAGCTATGCCTATACGCTCAGTAAAAGTGATGTATTACAAGACTATTTGGTTAATCATAACAACCCCTATCGTGAGCGAGTCTTGTTTAATCGATTAGACGAGACCGCTGAAGTATTAAGCCATGGTTACAAAGGCGATGCGAGCATGGCGATCCTCGACGGCAAACAAAACCTTCTCTACTACACAGAAAACAAATATTACGAATCATCGGGCGTGGTCGACCCAAAGGTATTAGAGTACATATCACGAAGTTTCAATGAGAGAGAGGCTTTCAGTCACACTGGCTTTATTTATAACTCCAGTGGACAAAGCATTCTTCTTCAATATGAGGTCGTCGACAAAAGAACGGGGACTCACCCTTTGAGCTTTGACTCGAAAAATGTGTTTTTTGTGGTAGTTTCCGTATCACTTGAAGCCTTTAACGAGATTAAGCATGACATCGAGTTTGACACGCACAGCGTGATTACTTTCGCCGACAAACCCATTTATCTTGATATTCCTCTCGCTCAAACCATTGAGCTGCTGCCGCACTTTTATGCCGTGCTTTCTCCTGCCGAATATTTAATGTGGAATAAAGTCGATAAAGTGTGGCTAGAACTTGCTTTCTCCTTTGGCGTAGCGGCGTTTTTCACTATCACATTAATCATTTTGGTGTTGTACCGCTATGTGTTGCGCCCTGTTTCTCGCCTTGATAAGCAGCTGAACGAACTTGAATCTAATCAACGTGACAATATTGAAAAGCTAGAAACAAACGATGAAATAGGACGCCTCTCTGCACGCTTTTTTGATATGTATGAGGAACTTAATGTCATCTATAAAAAGACAAAACGCCTAGCTGAAACGGATCACCTGACGCAACTCGCCAATCGCCATCGTTTTCATGAGCTTGCCACTCGTGAACTTATCTCCCCTTCGCAGTTTCTGTGGGTTGTTTACGTCGATCTTGATAACTTTAAATACGTGAATGATAAATACGGGCATGAATTGGGAGATAACTTATTAAAAGTGTTCTCATCACACATCAAGAATGCTTGTCAAAAGTTCTCGCACGATTACAACAGCCCCTGCTTTGCCGCCAGGTTATCTGGTGACGAATTTGCAATTTTGCTGAGCTCAAATCAAGAGGTAAAACGCTTGCCTGATTTGCTTGCATCAGAGTTACTAAAACCGATTAGTAATCTCAGTTCATCTTGGAGTAATTCATTTCCCGTTACGGCAAGCGTAGGTATTGCACAATATCCTCAAGACGGTACTGACATCGCGAAGTTACTCTCCAGTGCCGATGCGGCTATGTATCAAGCAAAACGGGCAGGGAAAAATCAATACGCCTATTATTCAGCCGCTCTCAATATTGAGTCTCAAAGACGAAGTCAACTTGAACGTGCGCTCCGAAAAAGCAATGTAGAGGAAGAATTTCACCTTGTTTTTCAACCCTATATGAACAATCGAAGCAACGAAATTGAGGGGTTAGAAGTCTTGTTGCGCTGGGAAGCCGAAGGTATCGGCCCTATCCCTCCAAAGGAGTTTATTCCAATTGCAGAGCAAGCCGGATTATTTGATAAAATTGACCGCTGGGTTTTCGCCAATGCAACGGCGGAATACCATCAATTAAGGAATATTTTCGGTAAGGATATTGTTCTTTCGGTCAATCTTTCGTCAGCAGAGCTAAACTCGATAGAAATGGCAAACTACATCCATGAACAAGCGACACTGCACAGTGTTAAACCAGAATGTATTGAGATAGAAATAACCGAAACCTTTGCCGCAGAACAACAAGGCACGGCTCTACTTGATGAGCTATCAAAACGTGGCTACCGTCTTGCAATTGATGACTTTGGTTCTGGTTACACATCGTTAACTCAGCTCGTTCAGTATCCGGTTCAAAAAATCAAATTTGATCGAGAGTTCCTCGTTACATTGATGAAGACCAACAACGGCCATGTGATCAAACCTATTATTGAGCTATGCCATGCCCAAAATAAAACGGTTACAGCAGAAGGTATTGAACACAATATGATGCATGAATGGCTATCGGCATACCGCTGCGACTATATGCAAGGCTATTTATTTGGCAAACCAATGACTAAAGAACAATTGAGCTTGTGGTGGCAATCGGCAAATGACGACAGTCGATTTGATGCGTCCATGGTCAGCTCAATTAGGGTTTCAAGAACATAAGTTAAGGGGAGACGTACAGCAGTCACAACTGTGGCGGCTGTATTTAGCTGTATATGAGCTTCATTGATAGATGCTCAGCTTTTGTTCCCCCATACCTATATCTATGACTTTAGTTGAGTAAATCACTATTTATTCGTTTTTAAACCAGCACTTCCTTGAAATCCAAACCGGTCAAATTCAGCGCTTTGACGCTATCGTACAAGCCACCTTTTTTGTCCGTGCAAAACGTTCTGAGCCCAGCACCTTTTACTCTGAACAAGTCAGATTCATTAACGGCTTCTCTATTCAAAACGAGTTTCTTAAACGGTCTAGCACGACTTAGCTTACCATGACGAAGATTATACTCGGTAGCAGAGGTATCAATGGCATCAATTTGAGTGACAATGTTTAATGCTCGCCAAGGCTTTCCTTGTAGATTTAATGGTAAAAATTCGACATTCTCGCTCAACACATCGAGCTTATCCGCAATAGAAGCGGATACAGCAAGAGTAAAAGATCCCCATGCTGCAATATCAGGCCTGGGTAATGGCTTTTCACCCTTAACGTCTAACCATTCAATATCAATACTTTTCCAACTGGCTTTAACAAGCTCTCCATAGAGTTGGATAGGTTTGCTTGCCGTTACTTGAAGAGACATTTCCAATGGCGACTCTTGCAACATTGCAAAATCATTAACATTGGGAGTGACAATAAACACTTTATTAAATGCTGTCATAACCGTCCTTAAATAAATTTGAGCGCTTTTCTTAATGAGACGAGCGCTTTCACACCAAACCAAACCAAACCAAACCAAACCAAACCAAACATAATAGATAGAGTTTACTTTCATGTTCAAAAATTTAATGAATTAATATCTGGCGTTCTTATCTTTTAATTTCTAAGTTTTATTATTTATATATTTCAATCCACACGATAGAATTATTTTTTCAATTTTTACTATGTACCCTTCCTTATGTAATCGAATAAATTAGAGAATAAACAATAGCACGCATCACTTCACTTTTGTCGAGCTCATCACTCTCACTTAAACGATACATTCACAAGTTCAATTTTTGTACGACTTAGACTTAGCTTTGTCAATCGTGAATTAAAAACAACCGATTCACCGTTGTTTTACTGCCTTTTCTTACCACCCTGTTGTTTATTCATACATTATAAATGCATTTATACACATAACGATTCGGCGTTACGATTTGTTACGAGTTAAATCACAAACTTTTGAGGTATTGGATAAAGCGTAGAAAAAGAAAACACATTGAAATAAAAAGAGTTTCTAAAGTACGAAAAATAAAACGCCGTTTTTATAAATTAGCAACTTCACAAATATCCTTAAACACAGTTTTATTAATTACATATATCAGATATTATTTACGCCGAAGTTTATAGAAATCATCGTTAAACTTCATATTTTTTATAAGTTTCAATTAGTTAGTTTTTAACTCGAAAACTTATCGTCAACCCAATATCAAGCACCTAAGCGTGCAATAAGAAACATTGGGAATAGAATTATATTGATGTGCATGTTGTTTTAACGAATGCATGAAGCAATCGGTAAATTTGTAACACCATAGAGTTTTATTTAGCCAAGATGAAAAAGTTAATTTTATTATTTACATGTGCGCTGTTGTCTGTATCACCTTTTGCTTTTGCAAAACAATCAGATAACGAACCCAGGGATCATTTACGACCAAAGCAAGTTGAACATGTGTTTAAACAAGCCAAGCTAGATGGCATAGTAGACTTTAAGTTGTTCAGTGACGCTTACATCGCTTATCAGAAGACACCCGATAGAAAGAAGTCGGTACTAACGATCATCGACTATAGTAAACCATCAACTGAAAAGCGTTTTTATGTGGTTGATTTAGATAAAAAGAAGCTAATCTACAATACGTATGTTTCTCACGGCGTGAACAGCGGAAAGAAAACAGCGACACAGTTTTCAAATGTCGTAAACTCGCGAAAAACATCATTGGGCACTTTTTTGACTGATACCACTTACTACGGCTCAAATGGCTATTCACTTCGATTAGATGGGCTAAGCTCTGGATTAAACGACAAAGCTCGCGAGCGTTACATTGTCGTGCACGGTGCCGATTACGCAAACCCTTCCTTTATCAAGAAGAATGGATACCTCGGACGCAGTTGGGGTTGCCCTGCTTTGCCAGAGAAGTTGTCTCGCGAGATCATTGACACTATAAAAGGCGGCAGCGTTATTTACGCAAGCGCATAATATCGATGCGACACATATGGGGAAGAAAAAAGAAGATTCTATTTCTTCCCCAGTAATAATCCTGTTAGCTTAATCGTCCTTGTGCAACGACTCTCTTTCCATTTTCGCTTACTCGAAAGCGAAAACTATTGTGTTATTCGCTGATATACCTAAGTGCGATCAGAAAACTCTGTTCATCCCCCTTCCATCTCGTTAGTATACGCTGAGTTCATCAGACACTGGCTTTCATCGTTATCATAGTTCCACTAAGATTCCTTAATCATGGTGGGTAACTGTGGCTTTATATGTTTAGGGTTACTTCTTGCGTTATCTACACCGTATATTATTGATGCTTTCTTTTTCCCTGCTCTCAGGGCTCATCACAGCTTCATATGCGCATGAGTGGCACCACACCAAACATTACACTTCCGAGCGCCTACTTAAACTCTCTCAACAGGACGATTTTGAGCTAGCACACACTGATTTTCATGCCTCAGCTTCTCTGAGCTCTTGGGGTTCAGAAAGTTACTACCTACATATAAAGCGCGAGTTGTTCGGGCTTGTCTCCTGTCGCCGAACATCAGCTACTGATGGCGTTTTATCATCAGATTTTACTCCTGATTATTTTTTACTTATTGCTTTCTCTTCTCCACCACTACTGGAGTTGGCAAAACAAGCATCTCGCTTACCTCTAGACAGTTATGGCGGACTCATGAGTCAACGCTCTCTTTATCGCCTCTCAGGAAGAAAGGAAGCGAACTTAATGTACGTCTTTACTCATGGTCGCAACGCCTTCTCTGTTGTTTAACTTTTTATGACATACAGAGAACACGAAAATGTAACGATAAGAACCAATATGCTCATTGTTACTAGAACCAATTTGAGGTCCATATAATGACAAGAATCGCTACAACCATCGCACTAGCATTACTATTTGCAGCGGGCTCAACCTTAGCAAACACAGAAACTAAGCCAGAAGAAATGAGTAACGACACTCTGTTAGAGTGTGCCAACGTTTCTAACGCACGTATTGCAGTTCCGGAACACAGAGCGATGTTCAGACACTACTTAATGTCTGAGAGAGACTACAGCTTTGACCAGCTATCGTCTGCCGAACTTGAATTTAAAGCAGCAGATAAGAATGAGTCTGAAGTAGAGAACATCTACAAGTCTCAGTGCAAAGAAGTTGGCGAATACCTATATAGCATTGGCTATTAAATTCGAAACCCTAACGACACTCAAAAAGAAAGGCGCAATGTATGCGCCTTTCTTTTTACTGACAAAAACCTGTCGATTAGAGGTCTAATCTGCATACAAGCTTAAAAGTGCAAATCAAAGTAAACTTATTGGGAAAACTCTGACACATCCTTGGGTTTACAGGACGCTCGACGTGCTTTAACAAACAAGAAACTAAGCACTCCAATCACAAGAGTAATTATTGGTGCCGCCATTAATAGCATTGTGATTGCTTTGCTCATATTTTCTGGTAGCAAAGGAAGTAATGAACCAAAACCGCATAATATCAGCGTCCATAAAATCGCACTCAGCCACGCAAAGTAATGGAATTTACTAATACGTTTCACTCGCAACCCCATCATTAATGGCAATAGGGAACGAACAACCGGAATAAACCGCGCGCACAAAAGCGCAACCAATCCATGTTTACTGAGTAATACGTCGACTTGTTCCAAACGCTTTTGAGGAACCGCACTCACCCAGCCTTGAACCTTAGGTAAGCGATTTAGCCACTTGCCTTGTAAATAAGCCGCCCAACTTCCCAACCCCGCACTAACAGCTATCACCAACATGATCATAATTGGGTCAAGGACGCCAACCGCCGCCAGCGTACCGGATAATACGACGACACTGTCGCATGGGAAAGGTGCAGCAGGAATAAAACCACTTTCCAAAAAGATACTCACAGCAACAACAAAATAAACCAAACCTGCACTGCCTGGCGCCATTAACGCCGTGAAATCTTGATGCCAAAAAGCACTCAAGACCTGAATGATCGAATCAAACATAAACCGCTCCTAAGCATAATTAACCAAAAGTTGCAAAAACATGGAATGTGTTAGCGAGCATGTATAAAGCGGTATATGAAATTCGACTCTTTTCTCACGCCGATTCTGTATTTAGAGTGAGTAAAAATACTTTCAATACAACAACCTAAAGCCTCATTACCGATGCGTTTTAGCCGCTTCATCGAGTAAATTGCCGAACGATGCGCCCACCATGCTACATCAAGCATTTCAAACCATTCGGGTTCTACATCGTCGTTCGAGCTCATTTCCTTAGCATGGCTAACCCTCAATATATTCCGGCTGTTTAAACTCGGATAGTCTTGTTGTATTGGAGAGACAGGATGTTCTGAAAAGTGCTTCGACTTAGCGTCAACAGCGATATTCTGGTTATGAAAGGAAAGAAAATTTGGGTGTGAGTGCGCCAGGCTCATGCTCGGAGCCAACAAGCAGAAAAGTAGTCCGAGTAAAGCAATCAGAATCGTACGCACAAAGGTAACCAAAACTAAAATAATAAGTTCTTTTAACCCTGTGCGTAACTATTGGCAATTAGTATTCTTAATCGTTAAGAATACTAATTATTTTTCACCGTAAGGGTAGCTTTCAAACATCTTCGCGATTTCTTCTTGGATGAGAGATTCTCTTTTCTCAGAGCTCATTGACTCAGACAGTTTACGACTTGAAACGCCTTTCCAAACGACTTGATTAGCCTTTGCATCAACCAGTTCAACTACCAACTTCCCATACTTACGTTCTTTATATCTTTCCGGGCTTGAAGTGATCACACCAAAGCTATTCCAGCCATAGCCAAAGCTCACCGACGATCCTGAAGAAACAAGCTCGGATTCTTCTACGATATCATGATGTACGTAAAGGTCACCGCCACTATTTACCTTATTTAAACCCTTACTCTCAAGCTGTTCAGCAAGCCCTTGCTCAATACGTCGACCATCAATACTGGTAGGAGCTTCCGCCTGAGCACCGAAGTCAAACGTTCTGTAAGCTGAAAAGTCGGCTTGTTTATCTACATCGGTTGTAACGGTAGTACAAGCAGATACCAGCATCACCACCAGCCCTAATATCAAACCTCTCATCATGTTAAATCTCCTTTGGTTAAGCTGACTGTTTCAGCAGAATTACCCTGTGTTATACATACGCATCAACAGTAAAAAGTAATCATTTCAATATCTAGTCTTGACCATGAAACGTGACTGTTCAATAAACGAGATTAACCTTTACACAGAAAATCTTGAATATCATCAACATCTAAACACCTAAGAATTCGGTGTTTACGACCTAATTGGAAGCCCCTAGGCTTAGTAGCGGAATCGCGAGTGCCACAAAAAACCAGAGACAATGAACACTTTAACATCAGTCCGCTACTTTTTTAGGCAACTGACAAACATTTGATGAGAAAAGACTTTTCTTTTTCGTCCAGTGTGGCATATTAACTGAGTCCTATCGATGCGCGGGCATCGTATAATGGCTATTACCTCAGCCTTCCAAGCTGATGATGCGGGTTCGATTCCCGCTGCCCGCTCCAATCTCTTTATCTCAATTTACTCATAAAAATCCGATGGCGGAGCGAACAAACGGCGGCAGCGTTGTTTCCATGATAAGTTTGGTCGAGTTACGTCATAAAACATGTCTTTCCATTCTGCAAACGTCACGCGGATGGGATTAAAGCTGTTTACAGGTTTAGAAACCCCATACCGAACCGTTTCCACCTCTGGTTCAAACGTTCCGAACATTCGATCCCAAATAATTAATACACCCGCATAATTTTTGTCGATGTACTGACTGTTCACACCATGATGAACGCGATGATGAGACGGCGTGTTAAATACCCACTCTAGTGGCCCGAGCGAACGAATTGATTGGGTGTGAACAAAAAACTGTAAGCCCAGATTAAACAACACAACGAAGACAACCCATTTTGGCTCAAAACCAATAATCACCAAGGGCAACCAAAAAATCCACATCCCCGCTAGCGGATACATTAAACTTTGACGAAAGGCGGTACTGAAGTTCATTCTTTCCGAACTGTGATGAACAACGTGCGCGGCCCACATCCAACGAATACGATGGCTAGCCCGATGAAACCAGTAATAGAAAAAATCTTGCAGGACAACAAGTAAAAGAAAAGCTGAGACGCTCATTTCGATATCAAACAAACGCCAATCAAACCACCACAAATACAACTGAGCAATCAGTAAACCCGTGAGTATGTCTGTCGCTTGGTGTAAGCCCGCAAGAACAAAATTACACGCTACTTCAGGGAAGTAATACGTCGCGCTTTCAGGCAAGCGTCCCCTTCTTTGTCCGAACCAATATTCGGCAAGCATGCAGAAAAAGAAAACTGGAGCCAGAATCATCAGAAGTAATTCTGGGCGGTCCATCAACTGCGTCCAATCCATTGTGTTTCTACCATTTTGCATAGTGATCTTCAGTAAGACCCATAACTTCTTCTAACTGATGTTTGATGCCATTTCCATCGATAATATAGCCAGAGAAATAACCGATGTACTGACGAAAGTTACTTTTGAGAAGCCAAAAATTTTTCTTCTCTGAGCGTCGATTCAAAGGCGTGAACTGTAAGTTAACTCGTTTATCTTCAGACGTAATATGCCACTTTTGCCCTTCATCACTTCGTGAAAACTGAAACTGCACAGGTTGCAAAAAGTGACGCTGACCATTAATCCACAATACATTTTCGCAATAGCCAGTTTCATTAACGCCAGCTGCCAAGTTCAACCCCAGACGCCTGTCATCCTCAAAGCAATTGATACTTGCCCAGCGCCAACTTGTTTCTCGTCGCATGTACCCAGCGGAAAAATCGTAACCAGCAGCCACCTCTGATAGATCTTGCTCTTTTCCTAATATGAACAAGTTACCGTCTACTGCTAACGCATTGTGCTTCTGAGTATATGTCCAACCCGCATAACCTGTTGGCGTACACAACATTAATGGCAAACTCATATTTTCTGGACGTAAATAGAGATCCGCATTGACTGACTCTGTCACAAAGTGGACGTGCCAAATACCATCCTTAATAGAAAACTGAACTCTTTTGTTAGCAAGATGGGCAAGACTGCACCAACTGGAAGGCTGAGTTTGATAACCTATATTAAAAGGTTTCAACCATTGTTGCTCAATCAACTTATTCTTTTTAATATCAAACAGGTAGCAAAAGCCGGATGCTAAATACCGTATATCCGCAATCGCTACTCCAATGACGTAATCAGGTGTGACCAAATTGACGAACTGAAACTGCTTATAATCGCGGTAACGGCGCCACTTAGACACTGGCTTATCCATCTCATCGAGGTAAGTAAATTTATCTAGCTGTAACGATGTTGGAATTCCATCAAGGTGGCCAAACGCTGGTAGGCCATTCTGCTGAATAAACGAGTTCAGAACCTTAAGCTCATCCATATAGTTGTCTTTTCACAAGTTATCACACACAAAAACTTTAACATGACGTTAACATAAACAATTTGCGTAACTGCACAACAACATCGACTAAAGTGATTTCTGCTTGTTATATGTGAAACTGATCACTCAACCACCCGCTTACTTAGCTCGCCCTACCTATCTCAACCAACACAGCCTGGGTTAGAAGCTGCACATTCTCATCCGCAGGAAAGACCACTACAACCATTGAATCTTGGTCAAAATCACTATTTAATGGAAATACATTCATATAAACTGATTGCTTATTCACATCAAGGAAGAAATCTATGTCATACATACACGATACTATTGTTGCGTTGCAACACAGTAGCCCTGCGCAAAAAGAATTTTACCAAGCGGTAGAAGAAGTATTAACTTCTCTCGCGCCGGTAATAGAAGGCAATAATAAATATAAGGAACAAGCGATTATCCAGAGGATCGTCGAGCCAGAACGTCAAATCATGTTTCGAGTTCCTTGGGTTGATGATGCTGGAAATGTACAAGTAAACAAAGGTTATCGAGTTGAATTCAACTCTGCTTTGGGGCCGTACAAAGGAGGATTGAGATTCCATCACTCAGTCAATGCGAGCATCATAAAATTCCTCGGCTTTGAGCAAATCTTTAAAAACGCACTGACTGGCCTTCCTATCGGTGGCGGCAAAGGCGGTTCAAACTTCGATCCTAAAGGAAAATCCGACGGCGAGATCATGCGATTTTGCCAATCATTTATGAACGAGTTGTACCGTCATATCGGTCCTGCCACCGATGTTCCCGCAGGCGATATCGGCGTCGGGGCGCGCGAAATTGGCTATATGTTTGGTCAATACAAACGATTGACGGGGCGCTACGAAGGTGTGCTTACAGGCAAGAGTCTTCTTTGGGGTGGCTCACTCGCCAGAAAAGAAGCGACAGGATATGGCGCCGTCTATTTTGCAGAATGCATGCTCAACGACCGCAACGATTCATTGAAAGGGAAAACTTGCCTCGTTTCTGGTGCTGGCAACGTGGCTATCTACGCCATTGAAAAACTGTACCATATGGGAGCAACGCCGGTTACATGCAGCGACTCTCGAGGTACGATCTATCATGAGCACGGTATTGATCTTAAGCTCCTCAAACAACTGAAAGAAGTGAAAAGAGCAAGCTTAGAAGAATATTTAGAAACTTACCCTGAAGCAGAATACACACCAGAGGGCGACTATCCTAATGAAGGACATGCTGTTTGGCGATATCAGGCTGATGCTGCCTTCCCTTGTGCGACTCAAAATGAATTAACGTCAGACGACGCACTGGCTCTTATCGAAAACGGATGTATTTTGATTAGTGAAGGGGCGAACATGCCAACCACCCGTGATGCTGCCAATATTATCGTGGACTCAGACATAGCTTATGGGCCTGCCAAAGCAGCCAATGCAGGCGGTGTTGCAACCAGTCAACTTGAAATGGCGCAAAACGCCAGCATGCAAAACTGGACGTTTGAACAAGTGGATAGTCAGTTGCAAACCATCATGAAAAATATTTTCATCAATGCAAACGAAACCAGTAAAGAGTTTGGCCAACCTGGAAATTTAGTTTTAGGCGCCAACATTGCAGGCTTTAGAAAAGTCGCTGATGCAATGATTGAGCAAGGTGTCGTCTAGATGAACGAGCCAGCAGGATGACTGCTGGCTTAATATAACTCCGCAATAGGCCGCGCTTTTGATAAAGAGCTTCACTTAATTCGCAATAAGCGTTGTCACTTCTGTTTTAACGGAGTTGGCGATAAAGCAATTCTCATGGGCCATGTGGTGCAGTTTTTCTAACTGAGATAGTGTCGGTTGGTTTTCACCTGAAAATGTTATCTTAGGGTTTAACGTCACCTTTGATACCCACTCTTTTCCGTTTTCGCCTTTTTCAAGCTCCCCTACCGCTTCATCTAAGTAACTGTCCACAACATAACGTCGCTTTGCTGCAATAGACAGGAAAACGAGCATATGACAACTAGAAAGTGCCGCGACAAACGCTTCTTCTGGATCAACGTTTTCTTCTACGGATAGTGGTAATGGTACTACGTGGGGAGATGGAGATGCTGGGACTTGCAACCCTCCATCAAATTGCCAAATGTGTGCCCTACTATACTTATTATCACTAAACTCTTCGCCAGCTTTACGATGCCATTTGATTAAAGCGGAATGCTTACTCATTCTAACTCCCTGATTTTCCGACGACGAATCAACACTATCCGTCCTTGCCACAGTAAACCACAACAAAATGAGTTAAGGAAAGCATCGCACTCACAGGGACTATAAAATCTGTTGAGGATCGGCATTGTTCTTCTGGATATCATCCAAAAGTCTATGAGACTGATGGATGTTGACCTGTAACCGATTGATCAGCATCTGCAACTGCTCAATCTCGGGACTTTGGTTGGCTTTAAGTTGAGTTTCCAGGGCCTCCGTTTGGCTCGCCAAAATAGGTAAACTTAGGTTCAGTGCCATCCCTTTCGTTTTGTGCAACGTCAGCTCTAATGAAGCAAAGTCTTCAGCCATAAAGTATTCAATAAGCTCATCAACAGATGTCTCAAAATCGACAATAATGCTTTTTAGCAGCTCGTCGAGCGCTTCTGGCTCATCTCGTAAAGAAGTAAACATGCCTGAGCGGGAGAGTTCTTCCTCTGTTAACCTTAAGTTCTCGATTGGCTTACGTTGCAACTGAAGCACATTGCTGTCATTCGTTAGTGGCGGATTCTGTTTCGGTTCGAGTCTAGCGGCAAACTGTTTGAGAGCGTCTGAAAAGCTCTCATGCTGTAGCGGTTTTGTCAGCACATGGTCTGCTCCTGCTTCAATAAAGCTATCGTGGGCTTCACGAAATACGTCTGCCGTGTACGCAAAGAGTAACGTCTTGATACCTAACTCTTGTCGGATAACACGTGTCGCCTCAACACCATTCATCTCGGGCATATGGTTGTCCATCAAGATCAGGTCGTACTCGTTCTCTTTCGCCTTTTTAACCGCGATTAACCCATTTTCTGCTACATCCACTTCATGCCCGAGCTTTTCGCAAAACCCTTTTGCCACAATGGCATTCACACGGTTATCATCAGCAAGTAGTATCTTTAAATGGTGTGATTTTGCGCGAGGTTTCGGCGCTTCTTGCTGCTTTTTCGGAGCAGATTCTACCCAAGGAATCGGCAACTCAACGATAAATTGACTTCCAACGCCTTCTATACTCTTCAGAGTAATATGGCCACCCATCAAATCGGTTAGTTTTTTGACGATGGCTAACCCAAGCCCTGTTCCGCCGAACCTTCGAGTCGTTGATGAGTCTGCTTGCTCAAACGAGTTAAAAATATGCTCGTGCTTGTCTGGCGCAATACCAATACCGGTGTCGCTCACGCGCATGACCAACAACTGATTCGATTCATCTAACTCGGTTCTAACCAGCACATGCCCTTCATTGGTAAACTTCACCGCGTTACCGGCGAGATTAAATAAGATCTGTCGTAAACGCGCACAATCCCCAGTAAATTCAGTATATTCAGAAACCTCGTTTTCCAAGATTAGCTCGATATTTTTTTCATCAACAAGTGGTTTTATTGCGCTACACACCGGAGAAAGCACTTGATCGAGCTTAAACTTAGCTTGCTCAAATTCCAGTTTGTTTTCTTCAACTTTAGAAAAATCCAAAATATCGTTGAGGATCGTCATCAGATGCTGGCCAGAATCAAGAATAACCCTAATGTGCTCTTTCGTCGTCGGCTCTTTGGTCTCTTCTGCAATCATTTGAGAAAGCCCTAGTACGCCATTCATCGGCGTTCTTAGTTCGTGACTCATTGCAGCGAGAAAATTTGATTTCGCTTTTGCCGCTCGCTCGGCTTTGTTTCTCGCCTCTTCAATTTCAAGATTCAACTGTTTTAAGTTATGCATTCGGTGATGTGACTGATAAACAAACGCGCTAACTAGAAACATCACCGCGATAAATACAAACAACCACGTAAAACGCGCCTCACTTTGAGCAATATTGAGTAACCGATGCTCTGAGCTTTCGACAAACTCAATATAAGTGTGATCAAGCAGTTCATTCGTCAGCAATTCAATTCTTTTATCACTCGTTTGAAGCCGCTTAAGGAAGTTCGCTTCCTTTTCACTCTCAACTTCCGTTTGTGTTAGAAGCAACTGGTTGAGAAATTCAAAATAACGACTGCCACCCAATGATTGACCGCTCTCGATAGAAACATCTTGCTGATATAAATTGAACAACATGAGTAATGCATACCGATTTTCTACCTGAACACCAATTAACATATCAAGCTTCAACGTTGTTTGAAACACTCGCGCCTTAAACTGTTCAAGCGTATCCCTAACTTTTATACGATTGGGTGTCACGGGAAACCAAACTGATGCCTTTGATGATTCCAACAGTGCCTGTGCTGCGATTTCTATCTCTACTAAAGATGTTGTTAACTCATAGTTTTTTCTATCTTCAACGGCATATCGGTTCACGATAACATCACGCTCTTCAATCAACTCATGTCCGATGTTCATTAGCTCTGCATGAAATTCTTGAGCGTTTTTTGAATTCATATACGACATATACGCCAGTGTGCAGCACGTCAGTATCCCAATAAAAAAGCAAAAGTTGATCAGTTTGAATTTATTCATTTTCCAACACCTCTAAAATTATGGGTCTAGGTGCTGTCAACGACTGCAAGAATGCTTCAATGTCCGCGACATTCTCATCGTTCATCGTTATACCGAGTTGGGTTTTAGCCATGATTTGTATCGCGTCGGATAACTTATCGACTTGCCCATTATGAAAATAAGGACTCGTTAGCGCGACATTGCGTAAACTGGCTACTCTAAAATAGAATCGCTCTTCATCCTCTATCGTAACGAGTTGCCGGCCCAGATCCTCTACTACAGGCTTATCCTTGAAATAGGCGAACCTTTGGATCATCGCTCCGCCGATATTTTTGCCCTGATGACACTGCACACAACCTGAAGTCTGAAATGTTTTCCAACCTCTGATTTGCTGTTCACTCAGTACATGCGTGTAACCCAATAAGTAAGCATCGAATGGTGCGCCAGGCGTCTGCAGCCCTTCAACAAACTCCACAATAGCGGACTTGATATTATGAACGTTAATCGGCAATTCACCGTCACGATTAAATAGCGCTTGATAATGTTCACTCTCTTTTACATATTGCTCTATTGTTTGCCAGTTTGAGTCCATTTCCATTGGATTATGGATTGGACCATCAATCTGAGCCATCAAGGTGTTTTCCGTACCATCCCATAAAAAACGATAATTTAACGCTGCATTAAACACTGTTATAGAATTTCTAATTCCATCACCTTTCACCCCCGTCGAGACAGGTGTATTTTCAGCGCCATTGGTTTGCAGATTGTGGCATGTCGCACAGCTGACATTACCATTTGACGATAATTGAGGATCGCGGAAGAGATGCCAGCCAATTCTCGCTAGCTTAATATCCACATTAGGATCACCCTGTATGGGCTGAACTAGGGAGATATCACCTAACATCTTCGCGTTTCTTGCGGTTGTTGTTTGGCTCAAAATGAGTGTTACAACAGCTAGTGCGATTGCGCTGAATTGCCTCATCAACTACATACCTTAAACTTGTCATTGATATGAATTTAGTTGCATTTTGGCGTTTTTTCCACCGACAGGAAGTTGAAAAAACGAGTTAAGTATTGCTTTGTTTAAGGCTTTGGTTGAAGAGGGAGTAATAAGGCGAATAGGAAGAAATCGATCGCCTTATGAGTAGCTAACGTATTGAAATCTGAGTTTAGTGTAGAAAAGCCAAAAACCGTTGAAACCAAGTCACCTCTCCATACGAGATCAGATCGAAAATAGTAAAGAATACGGCACAGATAACGGCCAACTTAATCAAACGCTGAACAATAAACATAAACATCACAATTACCAATAATTTGCTTTAGTTTACTATCTCACACAGCGTTTATATATAAAAAAGTAGTCTCCTAATTAGCCTCAGCAACTTATTCATTAGAACCTATACTCAAGCATCTCTAAGTTATTTGGATATACTTGAATTAGGATTTCAAAAAGTCCCTGTGACCACACAAGGAGGACTGCATGAAACGACTATGGATATGGTTCTTACCTTTACTCTTGATGGCCAGTCAAGCACTGGCGAATACCGTTTGGATTGTTCCTGTCAAAGGCGCTATAGGGCCTGCTACTAGCGACTATTTATCTCGTGAAATAGAAGAAGCTCAACTAAACGGTGTCAGTTTAGTGATCTTAGAGATGGACACACCAGGCGGCTTAGACAGTGCAATGAGAGATATTATTCACGCGATTACCACCTCCTCGACTCCCATTGCAACTTGGGTCGGCCCATCTGGTTCTAGAGCTGCCAGTGCAGGAACATACATCTTGCTCGCTAGTCACGTAGCCGCCATGGCTGAAGCGACAAACCTCGGAGCTGCAACGCCCGTCGCGTTAGGTGGTACGCCTCAACCTCCTTCATCGAATGATGGCAAAGATCAAAACGCGGAAGAAACGTCAGAAGGAACCAACGAAGGTTCAGAGAAAGTTCCCGCGAAAACCGCAATGGAGAAAAAGGTAATTAACGACGCCAAAGCCTACATTAAAGGCTTAGCAAAACTTCATGGACGAAATGCAAAATGGGCAGAGAAAGCAGTAAGCGAAGCGGCGAGCTTGGATGCAACAGAAGCATTAGAATTAAACGTGATCGATTACATCGCCAATTCGCCAGAGGACTTAGTCAAAGCCATAGATGGGCAAACAGTTAAAGTAAACAATCGCACTGTGACATTGTCACTTGAAAATCCAACATGGGTTGAAAGAACGCCAGATTGGCGAGCAGAAATGTTAGCCGTTATCACCAATCCAAACGTTGCCTACATTCTAATGCTCATCGGCATCTACGGTTTACTTCTTGAATTTTACAACCCAGGAATTGGCTTACCCGGTGTGCTAGGTGGGATTTGTCTGCTTCTTGCCATGTACGCACTACAAATGATGCCCGTCAACTACGCAGGTCTTGGTCTGCTGTTACTCGGTATTGCACTAATGATAGCGGAAGCATTCAGTCCGAGCTTTGGTATTTTGGGTTTAGGCGGCGTTGTCGCCTTTGTACTCGGTTCGATATTTCTCATGGACAGTGAGTTACCAGGGTTCCAGATCGCCCTTCCTTTGATTTTTGGTATTGCCATATTTTCCGTAGCTCTAATCGTGCTGACTGTCGGCCTGCTGCTCAAAATTCGTCGCCGGCGTGTAACGACGGGTTTAGAGACATACCCTGGGAAGGTCGCCGTGGTAAGCGATGACTTTATCGATGGCGAAGGACGCGTTCAACTCAACGGTGCGTTATGGCGAGCTAAAGCCAAAGACCATCAACAATTCAAACAAGGTGATCACGTCACCATTGTTAATGTTAAAGGGCTGACCTTAACTGTGATGCCTGATGACCGCCAAAATAAATAGGAGGCGCTTTATGATGCTCTATACCGTTGCGGTGATCGTGGTGCTGCTGTTCGCACTAGCGACCCAAATGTTCAAGGTTTTGAGAGAATACGAACGTGGGGTTGTGTTCTTTCTTGGTCGATTTCAAGAAGTCAAAGGACCTGGTTTGATCATCCTTATCCCATTTATTCAGCAAATGGTGAGGGTTGATTTACGTACTGTCGTTTTGGATGTGCCGACACAAGATTTAATTACAAAAGATAACGTTTCTGTGCGCGTCAACGCGGTCGTTTATTTTCGCGTAGTCGATCCTCAAATGGCGATTAACAATATTGAAAGCTACAACGATGCCACCAGCCAGTTAGCACAAACCACGCTGCGCTCGGTATTGGGTCAGCATGAACTCGATGAATTGCTATCAGAGCGAGAACGCCTCAATAAGGATTTACAATCCATTCTCGATCAACAGACTGATGACTGGGGAATCAAGATTGCTACGGTTGAAGTCAAACATGTTGATTTAAATGACAGCATGGTCAGAGCCCTAGCCCGTCAGGCAGAAGCAGAACGTAACCGTAGGGCGAAGATCATTCACGCTACTGGTGAGTTAGAGGCTTCAAATAAATTAAAAGAAGCAGCGCAAATGCTCAACGAAGCACCGAATGCACTGCAATTACGTTACATGCAGACACTCACTGAAATCACTACAGACAAAACATCCACTATTATTTTTCCAATGCCGATCAATCTTGTCGAAGCTGTCAGTGATATCGCCGAAGCGGTGAAAAAGAATAAAGAGACACAAGATAAGTAAGATTTTGCCCCTAGGAAGTAACGACCGCTCACGTTACTTCCTTATTTGGTACTCGCTTTAAGGATGTGCCCATCTTCTTTATCACATTCTTGTTTCATTACTTCTAAGCCCGTTTTAAAGCATGTTCGCCAAGCGGTTTCAACATCGGCATCGTACCCAGAATCACACTGTCGAACCGTTTCTAACAAACTCTCAAGCCAAACATCAAAATCCTGCGGCTCTATACCAATTTCGGCACTTGCATGCTTTTTCCCATACTTTTCCACCATTTTGTGCGCTTCGGTCGAGGTATCTGCCATCATAAAAAACACGATAGACCCTCTAAGCATTCTCACTTGTTGGTGCATGTCTATACCGTCAAACTTCTGTCTAAAGTTGGCGCTTTTCGACCATAAATTTTTGTAGAACAAGTCGAAAAACTCCTGATCTGAAGTACAACGTTCATAGCTATCATTAAAAACTTCAATCACGTTCATGTTGCTTTCCCCTACGCCTCAATATGAGTTTAATTTAATATCAAATAAAAGCTTCCAAATAAGGACTTTTAAGTTTCAAATCGATCAACTCACATCGATTTTCAACAAAAAGTAAAAAGTGATTTAAATAAACACCCTCTTATCAATGAAAAAATATCCATTATCATGAACCCATATTCGAGGTACGCATGGTTGTCGATGCTAGTGCATCCTCATCTGTCATCACATAAAGAGGATATAAACGTGTCCCATCAAATCATTACCGATCTAAATAACCGTTACACTGCAAAAAAATATGATGAAACCAAGCGCGTTTCTCAAGAAGACATGGCGATAATCAAAGAAGCACTGCGTTTGTCGGCGTCTTCTATCAACTCACAACCATGGAAATTCATCGTTATTGAAAGTGATGAAGCGAAGCAACGTTTCCACAATACGTTTGCAAATATGCACCAGTTTAACCAACCACACGCGAAAGCCGCATCACATACGATTCTGTTTGCTTACGATCCTAAATTTACTAAAGAGAAATTTGCGAAACGTGTGGATGCAGAAGTAACATCTGGCCACTTGCCAGCGGAGATGTACAACAACTTTATGGGTGCTTACGCTTTTGCCGATGCAAATACGGACGAAAATGGCTTCAACGGAAACTGGACAAAAGCACAAGTCTATTTGGCACTAGGCAACCTACTACACACATTGGCACGACTAGGCATTGATTCAACACCGATGGAAGGTGTCGATCCGGCTCTGATTGGAGAAGAGTTTAAAGAAGAGCTCGAGGGCCATATTTGTGAAGTTGCGCTGGCGATTGGCTACCATAAAGATGGGGAAGATTACAATCATGGTCTTCCAAAAGCACGCCTTGCAATGGATGAGGTAATTACGACTCTATAGTCGACCATTGTCTTAGCTTAGCGACTTAACTCATTGTTTAAACTAAAAAGAGCCGCATTAATGTGCGGCTCTTTTTTACTTGGTTCTGCGTCAACGTTACGCAACTTGCTCTGACTTAAAATTACCAAGCAATGCATCGTAAAGCTCATTGTCGCTTAACACACCAACCAGCTTATTATCTTCAACCATAAGCAGAGGCTGATTGCTGCGCTGTTTAAGTTCAATCGCTTCTCGCATACTGATTTCTGGGCTAACCTGAACCAGAGAGTTTTCATTAACTTCATCAAGGTTCGAAGAATCGCTCTTCCATTGAATCAACGATTTACCTTTATCCGCTAAACTTAACCCCTTGCTCTCTTGTATCACCCAAATATCTTTATCAGGGCAAATCAGAACACGCGTATCTTCGCGAACCAAATCGTCACGCATTAAGGAACGTCCCTTCAGCACATTTAATGGATTAGTGTGAGCAACAAAGTCCGCCACATAATCGTTTTCTGGAGCAAGAATGATCTGTTCTGGCTTGCCATGTTGAATCAGCTTTCCTGATTCCATAATGGCGATGTTGTTGCCGATTTTAAGCGCCTCATCCAAGTCGTGACTCACAAAAAGAATGGTTTTGTTTAGCTTTTCTTGCAGCAGAATCAATTCATCTTGAAGCTGAGCACGAATCAATGGGTCAAGCGCTGAAAACGGCTCATCCATTAACAAGATATCTGTGTCCATCGCGAACGCTCGCGCTAGGCCAACACGCTGCTGCATACCACCAGAGAGCTCGTGCGGGAATTTCGTTTCCCACTCAGACAAACCGACCATTTCGAGCTGTTCACGCGCTTTTTTACGGCGCTCAGCTTTACCAATGCCTTGCATCTCTAGGCCAAACGCTACATTGTCTAACACCGTTAACCATGGCATCAATGCAAACTTCTGAAACACCATGGACACGCGGTGCGTACGAAGGTGGCGCAGCTTCTGTTCGTCACAGTTAGAGAGCTCAACCATATCGTCGCCATCTTTGATTTTCAGAGAGCCACGAGAAATATCGTTCAATCCGTTAACCGTTCGCAGCAAACTTGATTTACCCGAGCCCGAAAGCCCCATCAAGACACAGATCTCACCCTGTTTCACGTTCAGCGAAACATTATCAACCCCAACCACTTGGCCAGTTTCATCAATGATTTCTTGTCGAGACTTCCCTTGATCTAGTAGTGCTAGCGCCTGTGCTTGTTGCTGACCAAAAACGACATCAAGATTTTTAATAGTAATAGCGTCCATGATTATGCCTCCTTCTGGTTTGGTGCTTTACACAAGCGATCAAGAATGATGGCAACGAGTACAATCGCTAAACCCGCTTCAAAACCTTGCGAGATGTTTACCGTATTCAGTGCGCGTACGACTGGTTTACCAAGTCCATCAGCACCAACAAGCGCCGCAATGACTACCATAGACAGAGACAACATAATGCACTGCGTAACGCCAGCCATAATACTTGGCAATGCCGCAGGTAACTCCACCTTAAACAGTAGCTTCATGCGGCTGGCACCAAATGCTTTACCCGCTTCAAGTAGCTCCTCCGGAACTTTAATAATGCCGAGGTACGTCAATCGAATTGGCGCAGCGATAGCGAAAATGATGGTCGAGATTAGACCAGGGACAATACCTAAGCCAAACAGAACCAAGGTTGGAATTAGGTAAACGAATGTCGGTACGGTCTGCATCAAATCGAGTATTGGCCGCAACAAGGTGTATAACCAAGGACGGTGCGCCGCCATAATGCCCAACGGCACGCCAATTAATACGGAAATCGTTGTCGCTGCAAACACAAGGACAAAGGTTTCCAGCATTTCTTGCCAGTAACCAAGGTTGAGAATTGCGAGTAAGGCCAACACGATAAATACGACAAGAGGAATGCTGCGATGTAAGAACCAAGCAATTGCCGCCGTCATAATGATTGGCGCTGCAGGTGGCATCCATTTAAAAATGTCCACCACGAAAAGAATGATCGTTTCAAGTGTAATAGAGATTGCATCGAAAAAACCCGATGCATTGATGGTTAACCAATCGACGCCAGTTTCCATCCATTGGCCCAACGGTAGTTTGTTGTCCGTAATAAAATTCAAAATAAAACCTTTGTGTTAATGAAGCGGGCAAAACTCTGCCCACTTTCTTTTAAAAAAACGAGTCAAATACTGCTTATTAAGCGTTTGTTTTTAAGTAGTTTGTAATAGCTGTTAGCGCATCTTGGCCATCCACCGTTTTCACGCCCTCTAGCCACGCTTCAATTTGCTCTTGGTTTGCATTCAACCATGCTTGCGCTGCTTTTGATGGCTTCTGTTTCTGGTTAAGAATCGCTTCCATCAGTTCATTTTCCATTTCTAGGTTAAACTCTAGATTTTTCACTAGCTGACCTACATTTGGACACTCAGCGAGGTAATTTTTACGTACGTTTGTGTAGACGTTCGCGCCGCCGTAGTTAGGACCGAAGAAGTCATCACCACCCGCTAGATATTCCATTTCAACGTTACTATTCATTGGGTGCGGCGCCCAACCTAGGTACACAATCCATTGATTGCGGCGTGCGGCACGTGATACTTGAGACACCATGCCAGCTTCACTGGACTCAACTAGGCTGAAATCTTTTAGGCCGAATGCGTTGCTATCAATCATTGACTGAATTAAGCGGTTGCCATCGTTTCCTGGTTCAATGCCGTAAATGCGGTCTTTAAATTTGTCGGCATGTTTTACTAGGTCAGCGAAGTTGGTTACGCCTGCGTCATAAACGTATTTTGGAACAGCTAGCGTGTACTTTGCGCCAACGAGGTTCGCGCGTACGGTTTCAACAGTACCTGCATCACGGTATTTCGCGATATCACCTTCCATCGTTGGCATCCAGTTACCTAGGAAAATGTCGATATCGCCATTAGCCATAGAGGAGTAAGTTACAGGCACAGACAGAAGATCGGTCTTCGTTTTGTACCCCAACCCTTTAAGTAACTCTGATGTAACGGCAGTGGTCGCAGTGATGTCAGTCCAACCTACATCTGCGAAACGAACCGTTTCACATTGGTTGGCGTAAGCGCCTGTTGCTAAAGTACTTAGTGCAATTGTTGAGAAGATTTTTGTCATCTTAGACATGTTGAATTCCTTGTAATGATTACTGACTTTTTCATTTTATGAGATCGAATCGAGATCTCTTTTTGGCGGATGCATTCGTTGCATCTCTTGCCAGTCCGGTGCAATCCAAACTGGTACGTTGTTCGACGTTTCTAGGGCGTTATCCAAAATCATATCCGCGGCGCGTTCTGCCACCATAATCGTTGGCGCATTTAAATTACCGTTCGGAATGGTTGGGAAAATAGAAGAGTCCACCACACGCAAGCCTTGAATACCGCGTACTTGGCATCGCTCATTTAAGACGGCTAATGGGTCGTTATCTGCGCCCATTTTGCAGGTACAAGATGGATGGTAAGCACTCTCGACGTTTTGCTTCACCCATTCATCAATCTGTTCATCCGTTGTGATGTTCAGACCGGGTTGGATCTCATCCCCACGAAACTCATCCATGGCTGGCTGATTGAGGATCTCGCGAGTAAGGCGAATACAATCACGCCAATCCTGCTTATCTTGTTCAGTGGAAATGTAGTTAAACTCAATCTTCGGCTTATCATTCGGATTCGCAGAGACAACTTCAACCGACCCGCGACTTTCTGGCTTGTTAGGTCCAACGTGCACTTGGAAACCATGACCATCAAAAGCAGCTTGCCCGTCATAGCGCATTGCCGCTGGCAAGAAGTGATATTGAATATTTGGCCACTTTAGTCCTTCACGAGAGCGGATAAACGCACACGATTCAAAGTGGTTAGTCGCACCAAGGCCTTTGCGAGTTAATATCCACTCAGTGCCAATCAAGCCCTTGCTCACCAAACCTAATTTGCTGTTGAGCGTAATAGGTTGCTTACAGTGATATTGGAAATACACTTCTAAGTGATCTTGCAGGTTTTTACCTACCCCTTCCAACGAGTGTTTCACCTCAATGCCCGCTTTTTCTAATACTGCCTTAGGGCCAATGCCTGAAAGCTGCAACAGCTGAACGGAGCCAACCGAACCCGCACTCGAAATCACTTCATTGTTCGCAAAACATTGCTGAATTGAACCTGACTTTTCAAATTCAACGCCTACCGCTTTCTTACCTTCTGCACCAGTTTCTTCTAATAAAACTCGATGAACCGTCACCCTCTTCATTAGGGTGAAGTTTTTGCGTTTTTTAGCGCGGCTTAAGTATGCATTAGAGGTCGAAGCGCGTACGCCTTTGTCGACGGTCATATGCATTGGGCCAAAGCCCTCTTGTTGATAACCGTTGTAATCTTTTGTTTCTGGGTAGCCCGCTTCTTTGCCTGCATCAATAAAAGCTTGGTACAGTGGATTGAGCTTCATATCGTTGCCGTTACATGTGCCGACTGGACCGTGATCGCCCCGATATTCATCAGCACCACCAATCCAAGACTCTGCTTTACGGAAATAAGGCAAACACGACTGATAATTCCAGCCTTTCGCGCCTTCCTCTTCCCACTGGTCAAAGTCACAAGCGTGTCCGCGAACGTAAACCATGCCGTTGATAGATGAGCTACCGCCCAGAACTTTTCCGCGAGGACAATGAAGTTGGCGACCATCCAACCCTTGCTCTTCAACCGTCTCAAACTGCCAAGCGTATTTTTCAGTGTTCATCGGGTAAGAAAGCGCCGTTGGCATTTGGATAAAAATACTTTTATCCGACCCACCCGCTTCGAGTAATAGGACCGAATTTTGACCACTTTCACTTAAGCGATCCGCTAACACACAGCCGGCCGAACCCGCACCGACGATGATGTAATCGTAGTGTTGTTGCATTTTTATTCTCCTAGGAGTTAATACTCATCACCGTAGATAAGTGAACGAAATTAGCGTAGGAAAAATGCTTGAGAACAAGGCGGAAATTTTGATAAGTAGTTAACCTACAATCAAAATTGACAACGTAGTTATCGAGCATTTTAACAAGCTAAAGTGGTCAGTTATCTACTATGAGTAGTATCATTTGTAAGGGCTTTCGAAGTCGCTTAGCTGAACCAGAACACTCTTCGTTTGTGTGTAATGTTTAAGGGTTTCGACTCCGTTTTCACGGCCAACACCTGATTGCTTGTAGCCGCCAACTGGCATTTCCGCAGGTGAGTCACCCCATGTGTTCACCCAACAAATACCCGCTTGAATTTGATGGATCACACGGTGCGCACGAGATAGGTTTTGAGTAAATACACCTGCCGCTAAGCCATAATCAGTGCCATTTGCACGCGCAATCACTTCCGACTCATCGCGGAATTTCAGAACTGACATTACCGGGCCAAAGATTTCTTGTTGAACGTGGCTCATGTCATCATCGCAATCGACAAATACGGTTGGAGCAACAAAGTTACCATTGGCTAGGCCATTGTCTGTTGCTTTGTAGCCGCCAGTCAGTAACGTCGCGCCACTCGCTTTCGCGGCTTCAATCGCTCCTAGAACTTTCGATTCATGATCTTTAGAGATTAGCGCGCCAATTTGCGTGTTCTCATCAAGCGGATCGCCGACGACTAACAGCTCGGTTCGGGCTTTAAGCTGTGTGATAAAGTCGTCATAAATACCTTCATGGACAAATACACGTGTACCGTGCGTACAAACCTCACCTTGGGTGTAGAAGTTCGCCACCATGGCCGCAGAAACGGCATCGTTTAACTTCGCATCATCAAAAATAATCAGTGGAGACTTACCACCAAGCTCCATCGTTACTTGTTTTAGTGTCTTAGCGCTGTCACTCATGACGACTTTACCGGTGCCTGACTCACCCGTGAATGACACTTTTGCGATGTCAGGATGCGCTGTTAGCATCTGTCCTACTCGGTAATCCCCTTGCACGACATTAAATACGCCATCTGGCATGCCCGCTTCTGAATAAATTTCGGCGAGCTTAAGCGCCGTTAATGGTGTTTCTTCTGATGGCTTGAAGATCATTGCGTTGCCCGCAGCCAGTGCTGGCGCCGATTTCCACATCGCAATTTGAATTGGATAATTCCAAGCGCCAATACCCGCGCAAATGCCCAATGGCTCACGACGTGTATAGAAAAACTGATCGTCGCTGAGTGGCTGCTGTTCACCTTGTAGACTTGGAGCAAGACCCGCGTAGTACTCAAGAACATCGGCACCTGTTGTGACATCAACCGCGATAGCTTCTTGAATGGGCTTACCAGTATCTGCCACTTCCAATGCAGCCAGCTCGTCATTACGCTCACGTAAAATGGCAACGGCTTTGTGTAAAATACGGCTGCGCTCAATCGCAGTCATCGCCGACCATGCAGCAAAACCTTTTTTTGCCGATTCAATCGCTGCTTGAAGATCGTCTTGGTTCGCTTGTTTAATGTTGGCCAATGGCTCACCATTCGCCGGATTGTAAGTGGTGAAGTGTTCATCTGAACACCCGTCGTACATCGCACCATTGATATAGTGTGCTTTCATTTCCATTTTGAAGACCTGTAACTTTTATATTTTTTCAGAATAAAACGTAAGTTGTTTTTCGAGATAATCGTTGATGATGATTCTCGCTCTTTCTGCATCAATGCCTTGCGGGTTGAGCGTTCCGCGCAGCCAAATTCCATCAATAAGTGATGCAATACCATGAGCAACCAATTCAGCCTGCTCTGCATTTAATAATGCTTTGAGTTCTTTTCTTAGGTGGGACAATAGACGTCGTTCGTTGACACGCTGTAAACGCTTGAGCTGCTCGTCATGCATTGAGTACGACCAAAACGCCAGCCAAGTCTTAGCAACTTGGTTTTCTGCCTGATAGCCGACAAAGTTACCGTCAATGATGGCGTTAATTCTTTGGTGATGAGCATCACTTGGCAGCTCACGTAACTTCTGTGTGATAGTGGACGAAAGCTGACGCAATATTTCGCGCATCGTTTCCTCCAGCAATCCGTGCTTACCACCGAAATAGTGGTTGATAATCCCCGTTGATACACCGGCTTCTTTGCTGATTAACGAAATACTCGCCGCGTGTAAACCGACTCTATCAATCACTGACATTGTCGCTTTCACAAGCTGCGGTTTTCTGATTTCAGGCATCCCCACCTTTGGCATTTTGCGTCCCTGTTATTTTTAATTGAACGGTTAGTTAAATATAAAATGCCTGAAAATTAATTCGAACTCAAATTATTTTTAAAGAAAAATGTTAGTAAAAAAGGATGAAAAGTTGAGGGTGTACGAAAAATTGCTCAGCAAGAACTTGTCGGGATAACTAGATTTTAGTTTAAGAACAAACAAATAAGCAAAACAAAATCAAATGCTTAACCATTTATCTATTTTTAAAACGATGATGAACGAGTTGATTTTTGAACAACAAAAATCTGTGCCACAAAAAATTTATATCGACCACTAATCATTTCACCTGTACACGGTTTATTTGTACAAAGAATAGACACACTAGTTTGTTATAGTTTTGTAGACACAAGTGGCATTCGCACTTTGAAGGTGAAGAAGGCAAAAAGAGAGGTTATATTGAACGCCATGAATATGCGATTCGATATCCTTAAGCCATTTTTAAGTAATATCGCCAAGTGACTTTAAGATGTTAGATTCAGCGTTTTATATTCGAAACAAGGATCTCAAAGTCACTTGGCTATCAAAGTAAATGGGAGGGATAAGTTCAGATTCATCGTGCGATGAGCCTGAACTTTTGATTTCTGTTACGCTAGCGAGCGACCTTTCACGCAGTTGCGTCCGTTCGCTTTCGCTTGATAAAGCAATTTATCGGCCTGATCGCAAAGTGATTTAAAACTCATCTCATTATCTTCAGTGGTAACGACTCCAAAACTACAGGTCACTCTCACTTCTTCTTTCTGTTCCGTAACAAAGCCATGTAGGGATAAAGCGCTACGTAAACGTTCTGCAGTAATAAGGGCGTTTTTATGGTCTGTATTGGGCATAACAACAACAAACTCTTCACCACCAAAGCGAGCAACAATGTCGTTCTCACGTACAGTTTCCTCCAACACTTTGGCAACGCCCGTTAGTACGGTATCTCCAAACACATGCCCATAGGTATCATTTACCTGCTTGAAATAATCCACATCGATTAACGCTAAAGTTACTGGCCCCGATTGTGGTTTATTTGGCACCATTTTCTGTTTATCGAGTTTGCTATCTACCCATTTGTTTAAAGCTAGATAACCGCACTTAACTTGCTCGACTTGCTCAAAAACAAAGTGTTGTATCTTTTCTTGCTTAGATTGAGGTACCGGTTTCTCTTTTCGCTCACGCCTCACTTCTACTGGCTTAGTGAACCAGTCCTCTAAAAAACGGCGATTGAACAACCCTGTCAATGTGTCTGTCTTTGCGAGGCGACGCATTCTCAAACGCGAGCGATTGACGACGAGAAATACTACCGCCATCAAAAATAGAACACCGATGAGCGCAAGTAGCGCTTCACCCAATAAGTAAAAAGTACGACGGTTATTTTCTAGCTCCATACGCTGCAACACATTGTTCCAGTTGAGATCTTCGTTCTCATATTCAAGTCGTTCCAACTCAAATAACGTCTGCTGGCGCTCAAGATTTTCAACTTCTCTTTGATTGCTAAATTGGATAAATTTATCGTGATAGTTACCGTAAGTTTCGAATGCTAGTTTAAAGTCATTGCTTCCCGCATAGGCCATAGCGGCGACTTTTAGTAGCTCCATTTGCTGTTGCTTGACGTATCGACTCTCTATAATCTCCGGCAGCATTGGTGCGATCATCGCTAAAAGTATTTCAAATTGCTGCTGCTCTAACATATATTCGGCTTGTAACAACTTAAATGTTGCCAAATACGCGCTAGACGTTTCTCTGTACTGTAAATTCTCCGCCAGCTTCAAGTGGTTAACCATCTTCTTTTCTTGATTCGTCTCACGATATAAAGCTGCAAGTTCAAGGTTAACTCGAAATCTAAAGCGTCCATCACCGATAATTTGAGCCAGCTTTAACGCTCGCTGATATGACGCTATCGCCTCTTCGTATTGGAACTGTGCTTTATGAAGTTTCGCTATCGTCAAAACGCTCAACAACTCATTGAACGACATACGCCTATCCCTAAAATAGCGATATGCTTGTTCCAAAAGCGCCTCAGATCGGTCGTAACCCTGAATTTTGACAAGTACGTCACCTAGCTCTAGTGCTGCACGTTCGACCAGCCCGTGAACACCTGAAGATTCAGCCGCATCCATGGACGACATAAGTGCAGCATAGGATTTTTTAAACTCACCTTGCTCATCGTAATAGCGTCCTTTTAGCAGCAGGATTTCTGATTCAAGTTGCTTATCACCATTCTCACGCGATGTTTCCAACAAGCTATCCAACGCAGAAAGCGCGGTATCGATATCGCTCTTTCCAACCATAGTTCGCATCTGAATCAACTTAAACAGGAGATACTCATGGCTCTGTGGACGCACAAGCTCCAATCCTTTTTGAACGACACTCTGACTCTCTTCTACGCGCCCTAGCAGCTCTAAAACCGTGGCCTTGGCAAGCCAGTAACGCACCAACAGCGCTGTTGGTTGGTTTTGTAGTAAAGACTCTTCTTCTAACGCTTCAATCAAAGCTAAAGAACTCTGAGGTAATGCGTAAATTTGATTTTCGATGCCTTCTAACGACTGTAAAAACTTACCTTCCTGTTCCACCTTTTCTGTGGAGGCCAGAACAGAAAAACACAGACACCCTAATAATAGCGGCATCGTCCTAAGCGAATGAAATAGTGACATTATTGCTCTTCCCTAATGGGTAGTTACTTCAGTGTAATTGAGAATTCTGATTATTTATTATTAAGACAACTGAAGGTTATTCAGTCAGCCTCATATTCCCATGTATTTTGCGCTGAATAATAAATCACCATCTTTAGATGCCGAAATAGTTTTCGGTCGCAATATAACCAATGAGGGTATTTTTTACACACCAAGAATAATGATCTCGTTAGTGAGACAAAAGATCGTCTTAGTTGTGAGTTAATACATTTACATGACAAGCAATATAGAACTAGCCATTCACATTAGAAATAGAATAAATTTTTATACCGTTCGATGAGATAGCAGTCGACCATGCATCCAATACATTTTTCAGATAGAAGCAATAAAAGAAAGGAGAAAGTGGAAGGAAGCGGACAATCAAACTCGCTCCCCTTTTTTATGTTGCAGAGGGGGTTACATTCGCATTCCGCCATCGACTTCGAACACTCGTCCGGTCACGAATTCGTTGGTTAACACGTATTTTATGGTCGATGAAATTTCATCCGCCAAACCTAAACGTCCAACCGGAATCATTCCGATTAAACGTTCCATCGCTTCAGGTTTTATTTGGTCTGTCATGGCAGTTTTGATGACACCCGGAGCAATCGCCACTGAGCGAATTCCGAAACGCCCTAACTCTTTCGCCCACACCGTTGCCATGGTGGCTACCGCCGCTTTAGATGCTGAATAGTTGGTTTGACCAATATTCCCGGCACGCGCAACGCTGGATATGTTGATCAGAACCCCTTTGCTATCGGTGTTCAGCATTACCTTGCTCGCTTCACGGCCACACAGGAAAGTGCCTGTTACATTCACATCTAGAACAGACTGAAATTGTTCCAGCGACATCGTGTTAACCTGACCATCTTTGACTTTAATGAACATGCCATCACGCATAATACCTGCGTTATTGATAACGCCATTGAGCTGCTTGAAATCTGCCTCAATTTGCTCAAAAGCACTGCACACCTGCTGTTCGTCAGTCACGTTCGTCACATAAAAACGAGCGGTAACTCCGAGAGATTCACATTCCGCTTTCGTTTCAGCCAGTTGCTCTGAATTGAGGTCGATAAGCGCAAGATGAACGCCATTTTCCGCCAGTGACAGTGCCATTTGTTTACCCAGCCCCTGCCCTGCCCCCGTGATCGCAATGACCTTATTTGCTAACTCCATAAGCGCTCCTTAGGCCTGATTTTGCTTTTGGTAGAACTCAAACAAGCTTGAAAAATCTTTTTGCCCGTTGCCCTGACCGTTGTGAAAATTAAACAGATTACGAGCCAAGCTGCCCATTGGCGTTGATGTTTGACTGGCAACCGCCGCTTCCATCGCAAGACCCAGATCTTTAGCCATTAACTGGCTCATAAAGCCGCCTTGATAACCATTGCTTGCAGGCGTACTTTCCATCACACCTGGACAAGGGTTATAAAGCTCTAGCGCCCAGTTACGTCCTGAACTTTGCAACATGATGTCGGAAAGCACTTTGGGATCGAGTCCGTTTTCCATCCCTAAATTGAGTGCTTCACAGGTGCCGCTCATCAAAATGCCCAACATCATGTTATTGCAGATCTTCGCCACCTGACCAGCTCCAGCATCACCAGCATGGAAGATGTTTTTACCCATGTGGCTAAGCACCGCTTTGGCTTGAACAAAGTTCTCTTGTGAGCCGCCAACAATGAAAGTTAACGTACCTGCTGCTGCGCCCGCAACGCCACCAGATACTGGTGCATCAACAAAACTGATACCAAGTTGCGATGCTTTTTCGCCAACCAAACGAGCAGTCGCCGGATCGATGGTGGATGAATCAATCAGCAAGGTGCCTGATTCGACGCTATCTAAGATGCCATCTTGACCAAGATAAACGCTTTGAACGTGTTGGCTCGCTGGCAGCATAGTGACAACCACCTCCACACCTTGTACTGCCTGCTGAACGGAATCGGCACTTGAAGCGCCCAATGCGGTCAACTCCTCAAC
This sequence comes from Vibrio sp. Vb0937, assembly GCF_033338855.1. NCBI lineage: Bacteria > Pseudomonadati > Pseudomonadota > Gammaproteobacteria > Vibrionales > Vibrionaceae > Vibrio > Vibrio sp. Vb0937. Next base: position 459,294 of record NZ_JAWOTK010000002.1, read on the forward strand.
TGCGCTTGGGTTCAAATCAAATACTTCGACATTCAAGCCCGCTTTGAGTAGATTCTTAGCCATAGGCGCACCCATGTTACCAAGGCCAATAAATGCAATTTTGTCCATATCGTATTTCTTCCTTGTACTAAAGTGCCGCTATAGCTACCGACGATGCGGTCAGTGGGTATTCTGCTGAGTCAATTGGCGAGAAGAAGCGCTCCAAAACTTGTGGCGTTACGTCAGAAACCGTGCGATGTTGCCAAGTCGGTTGATTGGTTTTATCAATAATCAGCGCACGAACCCCTTCTCTAAAATCACCTTCTAAGCCACAACGTAGTGTTAGGTTAAATTCCATATCAAAACACGCTTTCAAAGAGAGGTTTTGATACTGCGTTAACTGCTGATAAGTGATACTGAGCGACAACGGACTGCCATAGTTCAGTGACTTCTGCGCATTGACGAACCACTTGTTATCAACGTTAGCACGGCTGATTGCATCAACAATTGACGCTAAGTCACCCGAACATAACTGCTCAATCAATTCCGCATAGGGCATCAACATCCCTTCGGTTGGCTCGTCCACGTGTACCGAACGCAGCGTAGTGGCGATTTTTTCGTTGATGTTCGCTTCATCTTGCCAACTTACCGATGCAAGCAGATCCAGCAGCACTTGCTTGTTTTCTGGCTGTGCAATCCATTGGCTTAACCCCAACGCTTTCATATCTGTTGCGTTAATTTGACAAGCCGTCAAACTTAAGAACAGTGCCAAATGTTTTGGCAACTGGTTCAGGAAGTACTTCGCGCCTACATCTGGGTAAAGGCCAATTTTAATCTCTGGCATTGCAAAGCGTGTGGTGGTTTCTGCTACGCGATGGCTGGCACCCATAAACAGGCCAACTCCCCCGCCCATCAAATAACCATGTCCCCACGCGATGATCGGTTTTGGATAAGTATGAATAAGATGGTCACAGCGATATTCGAGGTCAAAGAAGGTTTCCATCGCTGAAAACGCAGAATCAAAGTCTTGCTCTTTGTTTTCAAGTGCACGGTAGATCGCTTGAATATCACCACCAGCACAAAACGCTTTTTCACCTTGAGCATGCAAGAATACCGCGATGACGCTGTCGTTCGTTTGCCATTCATTAAGCTGTTTGTACAACTTCTCAATCATCACGTAACTCAACGCGTTGAGAGCTGCTGGGTTATCAAGCTCTAGCACACCAATAACAGAGCCATCAGCGCACTCAAGTTTTGAAACATTTACTGTACCTGTCATTTGGCCTCCGCTAGCTGTTTGTCCATTGTGGCTTGCGCTTTTGCAAAAACGCATTCACACCCTCAGTCTGATCTTGTGTATTGAACAGCTGTAAAAACAGTTCACGCTCCAAAACCAATCCAGCTGCATGAGTTTGGCTGCGTCGACCTTGAATTAGCGTTTTGCACGCAGACACAGATTTCGGTGATTGACCTGCAACACGCTGTGCTAGCTCCATAGCCGCTTCGAGTGCTTGACCTTTCGCCACCACCTCTTCGACTAACCCAATTTTTTCCGCTCGCTCGGCCGTCACACGCTCGCCACACAGGATCATACGCTTCGCCCAACCTTCACCTACCAACGCGGTCAGGTTTTGCGTCCCACCCGCACACGGCAACAAACCTACCGATGCTTCAGGAAGTGCCATTTGTACTTGTTCTTCTGCGATACGAATGTCACACGCCATCGCCACTTCCAGACCGCCGCCCATCGCGTAACCATTAATCGCTGCGATAGAAACCCCATCGAATGCAGAAAGCGCTTCAAACGCTTCACCAAATGCGAACGCCATGTTTGCTGCTTGTGATTTATCACCCGATGCAAAGTTATTAAGATCTGCTCCAGCAGAAAAGAATTTCTCGCCTTCGCCTGTTAAAACCAACGCATAAATAGAGCGATCATTACTAAGTTCAATTGCCAACTCTTTTAGCTGATTCAAAGACTCAAGCGTCCAAGTGTTCGCTGGCGGATTACTAATCGTGAGCTTGGCAATATGCGCTTCGCGCTCTAATTTGATTTGTGCCGTCATAATCTTTCAGTCCTTTTTAATTTCTTTAGGTAAGGCTGTGTCTCGCTGACTAAAGCAGCTCAACGCCTTCCGTTAGTAATCGTCTTGCGACGATCAGACGCATGATTTCGTTGGTACCTTCAAGAATTTGGTGAACACGAACGTCTCGGAAATGGCGCTCGACTGGATATTCTTTGATGTAGCCATAGCCACCGTGAATTTGCAGCGCCTGATCGCAGACTTTAAAGCCCACATCAGTAGCAAAGCGTTTTGCCATGGCACAGTACGCACTTTTTTCTGCGTGCTGGGCATCGAGTTTAGCGGCTGCGAGTCGCACCATTTGACGCGCAGCGACCAGCTCAGTCGCCATATCAGCAAGCTTGAACTGCAACGCTTGAAATTGCGCCAGTGAACGGCCGAACTGTTTGCGTTCGTTCATGTATTGCTTGGCTTCGTTCAGTGCTTGTTGCGCAGTACCGACGGAACAAGTAGCGATATTGATTCGACCACCATCAAGGCCAAGCATGGCGAACTTAAAGCCTTCTCCCTCTTCACCCAACAGATAGTCAGCCGGAATGCGGACATTTTCGAAGGTAATCATGCGAGTTGGCTGGCAGTTCCAGCCCATTTTGGCTTCTTTTTTACCGTAGCTAATGCCTTCGCAATCAGCAGGAACAACGAATGCAGAAACGCCACCCGCTCCTTCACCACACGAACGCGCCATCACGACGAGAACATCTGTATCACCCGCACCCGAGATAAACACTTTTGCTCCATTGAGGACAAACTCATCGCCATCACGCACTGCGCTAGTCGTTAGAGAAGCGGCGTCAGAGCCGGCATTAGGTTCGGTTAAACAGTAGGAAGCGAGCTTTTCACCCGAAATTAGATCCGCGCTAAATTGCTGCGCCACTTCTGCTTTGGCAAAGCTGGTGATCATCCACGTCGCCATGTTGTGAATGGTCATAAACGCAGTAGTCGCGGTACAACCCATAGCCAACTGCTCGAAAATGATCGCCGCATCCAAACGAGATAACCCTAAGCCACCATGCTCTGGCGGCGTATAGATGCTCAGAAAACCAAGTTCACCTGCTTGACGCAGTACGTCTTTAGGGAAATGATGGTTTTCATCCCACTCGGCCGCATGAGGCGCTAACATTTGGTCTGCAAACTGCTTTGCTACTTCGGCAAACGCGAGTTGATCTTCGTTTAATTCAAAATCCATCTTGAAGTCCTAAGGTCTAATTCGTTGCATTTGTATCCGAGCCAAGCCCACTTAAACGGTGGCGCTTGGCTAGAGGTGTCGCTAATCCAGTAATTAGCTAAGTTGAATGGTCATGTTTGGACCGCTTGGAATGTCATCTTCAAACCAACGCGCGGTGACAGTTTTCGTCTCGGTGTAGAAGCGAACCGCTTGTTTACCGTAAGCATGCAGGTCGCCGTAGAAGCTGCCTTTCCACCCAGTAAATGAGAAAAATGGCAATGGCACCGGAATCGGCACGTTGATGCCTACGTTACCTACTTCGATATTGTGTTGATACTTTCTCGCGGCAGCGCCGTTCGCCGTGAAAATAGACGTACCATTACCAAAGCGGTTTGCATTGATCAGTTCAATCGCTTCATCTAGGTCATCCACTTCCATAGTTAACAGTACAGGCCCGAAAATTTCTTCCTGATAAATCGACATGTCTGTGGTCACGTTGGTAAACAGTGTTGGCCCCACCCAGTTACCGTTCGGGAAGCCAGGTACTTGGCACTCTGTCCCGTCCAGAACACAATTCGCGCCTGACGCTTTGCCTTCATTAATCAAATTCACCACTCGCTGCTTCGCTTGAGGGCTAATCAGTGGACCATAACCGGCGGTTTCATCATCCCACGCGCCAGGCTGAACCTGAGCTAACGCCTCTTTAATCTCTGGAATCCATTCTTTGGTTTCGCCGACAAATACGGCAACCGAAATCGCCATACAGCGTTGGCCTGCAGCACCAACTGACGCACCAACTAGGTTATTGATGACTTGCTGTTTGTTTGCATCCGGCATGATGACCATGTGGTTCTTAGCACCTGCAAATGACTGCACGCGTTTCAGGTTGTCTGTACCTGTTTTGTAGATGTACTCACCAACGGGCACAGAGCCAACAAAAGAGATCGCACGAACGACTGGATCAGTCAGAATGCGGTCGACTTGCTCTTTGGTCCCGTGAACAACTTGCAATACGCCTTTTGGTGCGCCAGCTTGTTCAAACAGCTCCGCCAGTTTCATTGCCGTTAGTGGCACTTGCTCTGACGGCTTCAAAACAAAGGTGTTGCCACAAGCGATCGCCATCGGGAACATCCACAATGGGATCATCGCAGGGAAGTTAAACGGTGTAATGCCAGCACAAACGCCGAGCGGTTGAATGTAAGAGTAACCATCAATATTGGTCGCGACGTTCTCAACCGTTTCGCCCATCATTGAGCTACAAATGTTTGCAGCTTGCTCTACCACTTCAATTCCGCGCCAAATGTCACCCTTTGCATCCGCGAGGGTTTTGCCTGTCTCACTTGAAAGCAGTATCGCCAACTCATCGTGTTGCTCTTTTAACAGATGTTGGTAGCGCAACATCAATCTAGCACGCTCCGGCGCTGCAACTTCTTTCCAGCGTTTGAACGTTTCTGTTGCGCTGGCAATCGCCGCATTCATTTCCGATTCCGTGGCACAAGGTACTTGTGCAATCACTTCGTTGGTTGCCGGGTTGGTTACATCTAGCCATTGTTTTGAATCGGAGATGGCAAATTCACCACCGATATACTGCTTTACTTGTTCTGTCATGATGACATCCTTGTATTTTTCAGCTTGTTACTGACTACTGTTATGTAAGTGAAACTTTGTTGAGAGTGATTTAGCAGATTTCAATCGCGATAGCGGTAGCTTCGCCGCCGCCAATACAAAGCGATGCAACGCCACGCTTACCACCAGTTTGTTTTAGCGCATGAATCAAAGTGACAAGGATTCGATTGCCACTTGCGCCTATTGGATGCCCCAGCGCACAAGCCCCTCCGCGAGGGTTCACTTTGCTCTCGTCCAGTTCGAGTGCTTTCACCGCGTATTGAGTCACGACAGCAAAAGCTTCATTGATTTCCCAAAGGTCCACGTCTGGTTTGTCCCAGCCCGTTTTTTCCAGCAGCGATTCAATCGCGAAGACTGGTGCGATGGTGAACTCATCAGGCTGTCTTGCATGCGTGCTGTACGCGACAATTTTGGCTAGAGGCTGAAGGTTTTCCTGACGACCAAACTCACTATCGACTAAGATCATTGCCGACGCACCATCCGAAATGGAACTAGAGTTTGCTGCGGTTACGCCGCCATCTTTGGCAAACGCAGGGCGTAAGGTAGGAATTTTAGTGACGTCGAGTTTGCTCGGTTGCTCATCATCTACAACCAAGGTTTCGCCGCGTCGACTTTTTACGTTAACGGGCACGATCTCTTCTTTGAACAAACCTTGTTCGATTGCTTGCTGCGCACGAGTCACCGACTGCTGCGCCCAGGCATCCATACTTTCACGGCTGAACTGATACTTTTGCGCCGTCTGTTCTGCAAAGACACCCATCAGCTCGCCTTGGTAGGCATCCTGCAAACCGTCATAAAACATGTGATCAAGCACTTGCTCGTGACCTAAACGGAAACCATCACGCGCTTTCTTTAATAGATAAGGAGAAGACGACATGTTTTCCATGCCACCAGCGATGACAGCATGCGCATTACAAGATTGAATAAGGTCATATGCCAGCATCACGGTTTTCATACCCGATCCACAAACTTTGTTCAGTGTCGTACAACCAATCGATTGTGGCATTTCAGCTTTAAGGCTTGCTTGTCTTGCAGGCGCTTGCCCCACACCGGCGGGTAAAACGCACCCCATCAACACTTCGTCTATTTTGTGCACATCGAGTTGGCTTTCGGCTAGCGCCCCTTGAATGGCTTTCGCACCGAGTTCCGTGACATCTGTTGAAGCTAATGCACCTTGAAAAGAGCCGATAGGCGTTCGCTTAGCGGCAACAATCCATGTTTCATTTTTCATTCCATTAACCTTCTGTTGACGTTTACGTCATAACTATACTAACATTTACGTTAACGTCAAGTTTGACGTTATTGTTTGTTCGAGTGAATCTTTGATTTCGAGTAAATGCGTGTGATATCAAGGCTCAAGAGTGGATGTTGTTTGTTTACTTTAACGTTAACGAATTGTATATTCATGTAAATGTTATACGAAAGTCGTAAGGTTAAGGAATGAACACATTTAAGATCAGCGAGCTCGCGAAAGAGTTCGACATTACTACTCGAAGCATTCGCTTCTACGAAGATTTAGGTCTCCTAACTCCAGAACGTAAAGGCAACACTCGAATCTACAATGGTCGTGATCGAATTCGACTAAAACTGATTTTGCGAGGTAAGCGATTGGGCTTTTCTCTTGCAGATATCAAAGAGTTATTTGAACTCTACGATACCGATCAAAGTACTGAGCAGTTGAACTATATGATTCGGTTGATCGAAGAGAAAAAGGCAGCATTGCAACAGCAAGCAAACGACATTCAAGCGGTAATGATGGAGTTAAATGCTGCGCAGTTGCGATGCCAAAACACACTGAGATCCATGAAAGGCGAAAAAGTCACCTAACACCTCAACTCTGGGATGTAGGTGACGTAAAGGCAAGGACACGCAATGAAATCTACCTACTCTTCCCTGAACTTTGTTTATGACGAAAATACCGATTTGCTTCGCGAGCAAATCAATAGTTTTGCTGCAAGAGAAATTGCGCCGCTAGCGCAATCTATCGACCAAACTAACGACTTTCCAAACCATCTTTGGTCCAAATTAGGTGACATGGGTCTTTTAGGTGTGACCACCAGCGAAGAGTTTGGTGGTGCAGGCATGGGCTACCTCGCCCACGTTATCGCTATGGAAGAAATCAGCCGAGCATCCGCTTCGGTTGCGTTAAGTTACGGCGCCCACTCCAACCTTTGCGTCAACCAAATCCACCGTAACGGCACACAAGCGCAAAAAGAGAAATACCTACCTAAGCTCATCTCCGGTGAACATATCGGCGCCCTTGCAATGAGTGAACCCGGCGCCGGCTCTGATGTGGTCTCTATGCAGCTTAAAGCGGAACGTAAAGGCGATATTTTCCTGCTAAACGGCAACAAAATGTGGATCACAAACGGCCCTGATGCACACACCTATGTTGTCTACGCAAAAACCGACCCAAGCCAGCACTCCAAAGGCATCACGGCATTTATTGTGGAACGCGGATTCCCTGGATTTACTCAAGCACAAAAACTCGACAAGTTGGGTATGCGCGGCTCGAATACGTGTGAGCTGGTCTTCCAAAACTGCGAAGTCCCTGCGGAAAATATTCTCGGCGAAGAAAACCAAGGCGTGAAAGTATTGATGAGCGGCCTCGACTACGAACGTGTGGTGCTTGCAGGCGGCCCACTTGGCATCATGCAGGCGTGTATGGATATCGTTGTGCCTTACATTCACGACCGTAAACAGTTCGGTAAATCCATCGGTGAATTCCAGCTAGTTCAAGCAAAAATCGCGGATATGTACACACAAATGAATGCCGCTAAAGCGTATGTTTACGCCGTCGCTGCCGCTTGTGATCGCGGTGAAACCACACGTAAAGATTCTGCTGGCGCGATCCTCTACAGCGCAGAGCTGGCAACCAAGATGGCACTGGATGCGATTCAACTACTTGGCGGTAACGGCTACATCAACGAGTTTGATACGGGCCGTTTGTTGCGAGATGCCAAGCTGTATGAAATCGGTGCGGGCACTTCAGAAATTCGCCGCATGCTTATTGGTCGCGAATTGTTTAACGAAAGCGCCTAATCAACATACCTAGGCGTTCTGAATCTAAATAAATTCCTTATTCAACCTAAATCTTATTCAACATAGATAAAGGCGGGTGGTGTCACCCGTCTACCGAATGGAGATCGGCTATTTATGGCTTGTTTGACGACCAATATTAATACCCATTCAGAGCAGTATCAGGAAAACTACCGCTCTATGGCGTCGCTCGTGGATCAACTCTATACCGTGACTGCGCAAATCGAAGATGGTGGCGGCGAGAAAGCACGTGAGCATCAGCAGAAGAAAGGCAAACTTCCGGTACGTGAGCGCATTCTTGCCCTCCTCGATCCCGGTTCATCCTTCTTAGAAATTGGCCAGTTCGCGGGTTGGGATGTGTATCCAGATTACGTTCCATGCGCGGGCGTAGTAGCGGGTGTTGGCGTAATTGACGGCACCGAGTGCATGATCGTCGCCAATGACGTGACGGTAAAAGGCGGCAGTTACTACCCACTTACGGTGAAAAAACACTTACGCGCACAAGAAATTGCAGAAAAATGCCAACTGCCGTGTGTTTACTTAGTCGACTCTGGCGGCGCTAACCTACCCCGCCAAGATGAGGTATTCCCAGATAAAGACCATTTTGGCCGTATTTTCTACAACCAAGCCCGTATGTCGGCCAAAGGCATTCCACAAATTGCGGTGGTCATGGGGCTATGTACCGCTGGCGGCGCTTATGTTCCTGCCATGTGTGACGTATCCATCATAGTCAAAGAACAAGGCACGATTTTCTTGGCAGGTCCACCTCTTGTAAAAGCAGCGACTGGTGAAGAAGTCAGTGCGGAAGATCTTGGTGGCGCAGACGTTCATTGTCGCACCTCTGGTGTGGCGGACTATTACGCAGAAAATGATCACCACGCGTTAGAGTTGGCAAGACAAGCGATTTCACAAATCAACCACTTGAAACCCGTTCAACTCAAGCAAAAAACGCCACAGGAGCCGCGTTTTCCTGCCCAAGAGCTGTACGGCATCGTCGGAACCGATCTTAAAAAGCCGTTTGATGTTAAAGAGGTCATTGCCCGAATTGTTGATGACTCACAATTTGATGAATTTAAAGCGTTATTCGGTGAAACCTTGGTCTGTGGCTTTGCCCATATTCACGGTATGCCGATTGGCATTGTCGCTAACAACGGCATTCTATTTTCGGAATCAGCACAAAAAGGCGCGCATTTTATTGAGCTGTGCGCACAACGCAAAATTCCTCTGCTTTTCTTGCAGAACATAACGGGCTTTATGGTCGGTCAGAAGTACGAAGCCGAAGGCATCGCCAAACATGGTGCGAAAATGGTAACTGCTGTTGCGTGTGCAGACGTGCCGAAGTTTACCGTAGTGATTGGTGGATCGTATGGCGCAGGAAACTACGGCATGTGTGGCCGCGCTTATGATCCAACCATGATGTGGATGTGGCCAAACGCGCGCATCTCCGTCATGGGTGGAGAGCAAGCGGCTGGCGTGATGGCGCAAGTGACCCGCGATATCAAAACTCGCAAAGGTGAAAGCTGGAGCGTAGAGGAAGAAGAAGCGTTCAAACGTCCAATTGCGGAGCAATATCAGACTCAAAGCCATGCATACTACGCCAGTGCACGCCTGTGGGACGACGGCATTATTGACCCTGCGAAAACCCGTGATGTTGTCGGCATTGCTCTGTCTGCTGCGCTTAATGCGCCGATATCAGACAGCAAATTTGGCATCTTCCGTATGTAGTCGGATGCAAGGCAAACCTTAACTCCTCGCAAACACCGATGTTTAACAAGTAATGGTTAGCGAGTATTGGAATATCAGACTGAAATGTCAGACAAAGGAAGTCACATGACCGGACTACTGCTTGAAAAAGACAGCAATGGCGTTGCTTGGTTGAGCCTCAATCGACCAGAGAAACACAACGCGTTTAATGACGCATTGATTGCCTCACTAATTGAGACACTAGAACAGCTCGAAAAGGACGATTCTCTCCGTGCACTGGTGTTAATTGCACAGGGAAAACACTTTTCTGCGGGAGCAGATCTGGGCTGGATGCAGTCAATGGCAACCAAAACCGAGGGTGAAAACCTGCAAGATGCACAGCAACTAGCAAAACTTTTGCATACGCTGGATACCTTTAGCAAACCAACCATTGCTATGGTGCACGGCGCTGCATTTGGCGGCGCGCTTGGGCTTATCTGCTGCTGCGATATCGTTATTGGTACACCTGAAAGCCGCTTCTGTTTGAGTGAAGTGAAGCTCGGTTTGTTACCCGCCACCATCGGACCTTACGTAATCCGAGCGATTGGACAACGACAAAGCCGACGCTACTTTTTAACCGCCGAACTGATTGATGCCGAAACCGCGCTATCGATGAGTATTCTTCATCAGATAGACGCTCAACCACGTGAAGCCGTCAATCGCACCATTGATCACCTGCTTAACAACGGTCCACAAGCCATGCAGGCAGCAAAAGCACTTTGTTTACGTTGTGATAACCAACCTATCGATCACTCATTAATTGAATACACTAGCCAAGCCATAGCAACCGCCCGCGTGTCCAGCGAAGGACAAGAAGGGCTGACTGCGTTTTTTGAAAAGCGCGCCGCCAATTGGAGGAATCATGTTTAAAAGAATACTGATCGCAAACCGCGGTGAAATTGCCTGCCGAATCATTAAAACCGCAAAAAGCATGGCTATAGAGACGGTTGCCGTCTATTCCGAAGCGGATCGCAGCAGCTTACATGTTAAACAAGCGGATTTCGCTGAATTCATTGGCCCCGCTCCGGCGAGTGAATCGTATCTCGATATCGATGCGATTATCGGCGCTGCGAAAAAATGGCAAGCCGATGCTATCCACCCTGGGTATGGTTTTCTTTCCGAGAACCCGAAACTGGCGAAAGCGTGCAGCGAAAATGGCATTGTTTTTGTTGGCCCTTCCACCAGCGCAATTGAAGCAATGGGTTCGAAGTCGCAAGCCAAAGCCATCATGTCTGAGGCGAACGTGCCCTTGGTTCCCGGCTATCACGGCACAGACAACAGCGTAGAGCACTTATTAGCGGAAGCTGAAAAAATCGGTTACCCAGTGATGCTTAAAGCAACCCAAGGGGGCGGCGGTAAAGGCATGCGAGTGGTCAATAACGCAGCCGAAATGCCGCTGGCCATCGACGGTGCGCAGCGTGAAGCACTTTCAAGCTTTGGCGATAAGCAGCTTCTAATCGAAAAATGCATATTGCAGCCTCGCCACGTGGAAGTTCAGGTATTCGCTGACCAGCATGGCAACTGTGTCTATCTTTCTGATCGTGATTGTTCCATTCAGCGTCGTCACCAAAAAGTAGTCGAAGAAGCACCAGCTCCCGGTCTTAGTGATGAACTGCGTAAACAAATGGGTGAAGCTGCGGTTCAGGCCGCTCAAGCGATCGACTATGTTGGCGCTGGCACGGTGGAGTTCTTACTCGATAGCCGAGGTCAATTCTACTTCATGGAGATGAATACCCGTCTGCAAGTTGAACACCCTGTCACTGAATTGATCACCGGCGTTGATTTGGTGGAGTGGCAATTCAAAGTCGCAGCTGGCGAGCATTTACCTATTTCGCAATCGGAAATCACCCACAACGGTCATTCAATTGAGCTGCGAATTTACGCAGAAGATACAGACAATGACTTTATGCCGTCGACTGGCCGCATTGATTACTTAAAAGAACCCGTATCAGACAGTAGTGTGCGCCTAGCGTGCGTACGCGTTGATAGTGGTGTTACCCAAGGCGATAGCATCAGCGAATATTACGATCCAATGATCAGCAAACTGATCGTCTGGGGGCAAACTCGTGATATCGCTCTAAAGCAGATTAAGCAGGCGTTAACTCAATATCACGTACGTGGCGTAACGACAAACATTGGTTATCTGCACAGTATTATTTCGCAGCCAGCCTTTGCCGAGATTGAGCTCGATACAGGTTTCCTCGTCACACATCAACAAGGCATAAATGAGCAGCAAGACGTGTCGGATTCAATCTGGCTTACGTTGGCGGCGGTTGCTCGTTGGAATGATCTCATTTCAAAATCAGACAGCTCAACGTTACCCGCGCCAACCAAACGAGGTTTTAGACTGTCAGTTGACAACGTTTACCGATTTAACTTCACGGATGCCAATGCCAACCATCAGGCACGTTTGCAACAATCATCGCAAGATACAGGATCTCACTTCACTGTCCGATGCGGCGAGGAGCTGCATCAGGTCATCCTGCTTGAAAGTGACAACCAGTTTATCGTCGATATTGATAATGTGCGTTACACCTTTAATGCACTTAGCGATGAACAACGGACAACACTATTTTATCTTGGTCAGCAACACACGTTTGCTCATCAACCTAACTTTGACTCTGCAAAAGATGTAGATGATGAACTAAGTCCAACCGCACCACTCAACGGCATAATTTCAGCAGTTATGGTGGCTAAAGGTGACGAAGTGGCGGCGGGCGATCCGCTTTTGGTACTCGAAGCAATGAAAATGGAATACACCATCACGGCTCCGGTAGCAGCAAAAGTCGACGAATTGTTTTATCAGCACGGGGACCAAGTACAGCACGGTTCCATCCTGCTGAATTTGGCTTTGATATCGGATAACGTCAGTGAAGATAAGGAGCGCGAATATGCTACCAGCGAAGGTTAATATCGTCGAAGTCGGCGCTCGTGATGGTCTGCAAAATGAAACGTCAGTGACGCTGGTTGATAAAATCCGTTTGATTAACCAACTAAGCAGCAGTGGCTTAAAGCATATTGAGGCGGGATCTTTCGTCTCTCCAAGGTGGGTGCCTCAAATGGCCGATTCCGATCAGGTGTTTGCTGGTATCTCAAAAAAGCCTGACGTGGTTTATAGCGCTCTCACACCAAATCTCGCAGGGTTAGAACGTGCGCTGGAAAGCGGTGTAAAGCGAATTGCGGTGTTTGGCTCCGCTTCAGAAACGTTCAGCCAGAAGAACATCAACTGCAGCATTACCGAAAGTCTCGCTCGATTTGAGCCCGTTATCGAGTTGGCGAACCAGCATAACATTCCTGTACGCGGGTACTTGTCTTGTACCATGGTGTGCCCATATGAGGGAGTAATCAAGCCAGAGCAAACTACCAAGGTCGCCAATACGTTGTTTGATATGGGATGTTATGAGATTTCGCTCGGTGATACTGTCGGTAAAGCAACGCCTAATCGCGTTATCGCCATGCTGGATTCGTTGTTAACGCTACTGCCAAAAGACGCGCTCGCAGTACATTTTCATGACACTTATGGGCAAGCATTAGCCAATATCTATCAAGCCTTGTTAATGGGCATCAACACCATTGATAGCGCAGTAGCGGGGCTCGGCGGCTGCCCTTACGCGAAAGGAGCCAGTGGTAATGTTGCAACGGAAGATGTACTTTATCTGTGTGAGCAACTTGGGATTGAAACGGGCGTTGACCTTAGCGTCATCAATGAAGCGGGTTGGCAAATTTGCCGTGCGTTAGGAAAGTCTCCTGCTTCTAGGGTCGCATTAGCTCTGGGCGATCCGTATAGCTTGTAAATCATCAACAACCAATCAGGTAATGTATTTCAACGGGCATGCAGACGTACGTGCCCGTTTTTTGTTGTTACTCATAAAAACCTTAACGCTCAACGGTCTTCATCACATTAATTAGTGTCTGATTTCAGCTACAATTTAGTTTCAAACCGAACATATAAAACAGGATCAGGTAAATGCTCATAACATTTCGTTGTCGAAGCCACTCAAACGTCACAATGTTTGGTGATATTGCATTAGATATGCTCAAAATGATGGGTCACAGCGGCACGGTGCCGGGATCAATTTCCGCTCAAGATGTTCCTGACGCGCTATCAAGATTAACTTCTGCTCTATCTGCGAAAAATGCAGCTGAAGAAAACCTCCCTACTGATGTAGACGAAGAGGAAGAACAAGCAGAGCCCGCGGTAAGCCTAGGACGCAGAGCGTTTCCACTGATTGAGTTGCTAAAATCAGCAATCAAAGAAGAATGCGAAGTCATGTGGGACAACCAATAACGCCTTCAAACTGGTTTCTAGCGAGGTGAATCCGTGTTGTGACCGCCTCGCTATGGTTACTCGACACCAAGATAAGAACACCAATACCGCTTATCGCCCTATCCGTTTCTCTCCCTAGACAACTTGATTTGCCCATCAATGTGCACATCTCGTTGTGGAAACGCGATTTCAATGCCGTGCTTTTCGAAAGCTTCGTAGATTTCAAAACGCATGGCACTTGCGACCGAGCGAATACCGCCCTCAACCGTTGAGTTAATCCAAAAATAAGATTCGAAGATCAAAGCATTGTCACCAAAGTCTTGAAAAAACACATCTGGCGCTGGCGAACTCAGAACTTGCGCTTGCTGCGAAGTCACTTCCGCCATTAAGGCAGCAACCTGTTTGACATCGCTCCCATACGCGACACCGACGACGACAGAGCCACGAACTAATCTGTCGCATAACGTCCAGTTGATCACCACGTTCTCAATCAACTGACTGTTGGGTATGAGCATATGAACACCATCGGTTCGTCTGATTCTCGTTGAGCGTGTATTTATTTGCTCGACAGTGCCTTTGGCGCCCTCAACCTCTAAAAAGTCCCCAATTCGGATTGGCTTTTCACCAATCAAAATCCAGCCACTTATGAAGTTGTTAATGATGTTTTGCGCACCAAAACCGAAGCCGATAGCGATGGCACCAGACAGAAAGGCGAACGCGGTGATTGGCACATTGATCATCGAAAGTGTGGTCATAAAAATAATGGCTAGAGCGATGACAAATAATATCCGTTTAACCAAATGAATCACGTTTGGATCTTTCCCCGATGAGGACATTCTTGACGTAACGGTTTTGATTAAAATTTTGGACAACCATAAAGCGACAATCACCCATGTCGGCACCATCAATATCGCCCACAACGTGATAGGTTGTTCGTTAAAGGTAAACAGTGTTGTTTCTAAAAATGAAATGACCCGTTCGAACATAAAGTGCTCACTCTTGATTCATCGTTGCCAGCAAGCCAGAGCGCATAAGTCATAAATTTTTGGATCAATCGATAGCGCAGCGGCTCAATTAAGTTCTTCTTATTAACTATATTGTAATCTACGTAAAACGCTTCGAGTGGTTTCCCACTTTGGCTTCAACCGATTAAGCCATTTAGGGAATACGTCTTTGTGAACTAAACGAGCCGATCAACCAACTGGATACGCAAGGCAAATCAGTGATAACTTTCTGATTTTTAAGCATCAAATTTTCACTTCGAATCACTCTCACCTATTATGCACCTTATTGCAAATAACATTGATGGAATGATTGTTATGTCAGAACTGACTCGGATGCGCTCTGGAGAAACCTATAATTGTCTGGATGAAGAACTAAAGCTAATGCGCGCCAAAACTGCGCAGCTTGTCTTCCAATTTAACCACGAGCCAAACCCAGATATCCGTAGACAACTATTGGCGGAAATGGGCGTCCAATTAAAAAACAGCGCCTGTATAGAGCCACCGCTACAACTTACCTACGGTTGTCACTTGTCCATCGGAGAAAACACCTACATCAACTGGGATGCCATTATTCTGGACAATGGGCAGGTTGAGGTTGGCGCGAACGTCATGATTGGGCCTAGAGTGCAAATTTACACAGCCGCTCATTCACTCGATACGCAAAGGCGCTTAGCTGGAGATGAGATCGCCAAACCGGTCAACATCGGCAATAACGTTTGGATTGGTGGGGGCGCTATCATACTGCCAGGCGTGACCATTGGCGACCAGGCCATCGTTGGCGCTGGCTCTGTCGTAACCAAAGACGTTGTGCCGGGCGATCGAGTTGTCGGAAATCCGGCGCGCTCCATTAAACCAAAAAACTGAAGAAAGTCGCTATTTCGCCAAATGACAGCGAATAATGTTGGCAAGCAAATTGAGAGCATGGACGTATTTGTCATTAAGCTCAAAAGAAGCGTTAAGACGAATACAGTGATCGTATTGTTCTGTCAGGCTGAACATCTTTCCCGGTGCGATGCTGATATTATCTTTTAGCGCTTCTCGATATATCTGCAAGGCGTCGATATGCTTGGGAAGCTCTAACCAAATAAAGTACCCGCCGCTTTGGCTTAACACTTTGACTTCTTCAGGTAACAGCTCACTAAGCAGATCCGTCATCTTACTTTTACGTTCAAACAGCTTTTTCCGTAACTGCTTCAAATGCGATTCGTAATTGCGGCTTGTTAAATAGTGCACCAATGTCATTTGCACTGGTGCGCTCGTCGCTAATGTACTCATTAGCTGTAACTTTTGTACCTCTAGCGCCCGCTTTCCCGCCGCAACCCAACCAATACGTAGCCCTGCGATTAATGATTTTGAAAACGAGGAGCACAACATGGTATTGCCCGTGTCATCAAACATTCTTAGTGGGTAGACCGAGTCATTCCCTGCATGCAGTTCGCTGTACACATCATCTTCAATCACTGGCACGTTATATCGCTGTGTCAGCTCAATCAGCTTTTGTTTTTTCTCGTTGGAGAGCGTAAAACCCAGAGGATTTTGGAAGTTCGACATCAGCCAACATGCTTTCACATCGTGTGTTTGCAGCGCTCGTTCCAATGAATCTAGGTCAATACCCGTGACTGGGTCTGTTCTTACTGAGAGCGCTTTCAAACCTAACCGCTCTAAGGATTGCAATGCACCATAAAATGCAGGCGATTCCACAACCACCCAATCTCCCGGTCTTGTACAAGCTTGCAAACTGAGCGTTAACGCCTCCAGCGCGCCTGCCGTAATGACAATTTCATCGGGTGAAATTTCAATGCCTTTCGCAGCATAACGCTTCGCGATGATGGTGCGTAATTGTTCGTTTCCCGGCGGTAAGTTATCAAAGGTGGTGGAAATCGGCATATTGCGAGCGGCTGCGCTCATCGCCCGATTCACGTGATAGCGTGGGTACAAACTTGGGTCTGGATAGGCAAAGCCAAAATTGATCATGGATGGATTTTTACTCGCCTGCAGAACATCAAAGATAAACTCATTGATGTCTACCTGCTCTGTCCACGAAACCGCGGCTGGCGCTTGGGGTTCATTTGAGCTCTTAATATTGGGCGCGACTCGATAACCAGATCGCGGCTGTGACGTGACCCAGCCTTGAGATTCCAGAATTTGATACGCGTGCAACACCGTCATCAAGCTCAAACCCGAGTGTTCAGATTGGCGACGCAGCGAAGGCAGCTTGTCACCCGGATGCCATATCCCCGATTTTATCTGCCTTTTAAGCTGTTCCACTAACTCTTGATACTTCGCCAAACGCAAATCCCCTTCCATAAAGCCGAATTCAAAATAATAACACTTCAATATTTAATCTGTTATAGGTTTATAGTCACTGTCTGTACCTACTTCCCTCATTCCGCTCCTTTTAAAATAGCTCTCTCATAAAACTTAAAAGATCAAAGGAAGTTTAATGTTTGGCCTCGACGCATTTATGCTTGCACGGATACAGTTCGCCTTTACGGTATCCTTTCATATTATTTTCCCCGCTATCACCATAGGTTTGGCCACCTATCTCGCCGTGCTGGAAGGCTTATGGCTAAAAACACGTAATCCCGATTACCAAAAGCTCTATCACTTCTGGTCGAAAATTTTTGCGGTTAACTTTGGAATGGGTGTTGTATCTGGTCTTGTCATGGCCTATCAATTCGGCACCAACTGGAGTGGTTTCTCCGACTTCGCTGGTTCTATCACTGGCCCATTACTGACTTATGAAGTGTTAACGGCTTTCTTTCTCGAAGCCGGATTTCTTGGCGTAATGCTGTTTGGGTGGCGTCGCGTCGGCGAAAAGCTGCACTTTTTTGCAACCTCGATGGTGGCGTTAGGAACGATCATTTCGACGTTCTGGATTCTCGCCTCCAACAGTTGGATGCAAACGCCACAAGGCTATGAAATTGTCGACGGACGTGTGGTGCCAACCGACTGGTTTGCTATCGTTTTCAATCCTTCATTTCCTTATCGTTTGGCGCACATGAGCGTCGCGGCTTTCGTCAGTTCAGCACTCTTTGTAGGCGCGTCAGCCGCTTGGCATTTATTGAGAGGCAATCAATCGACTGCGGTAAAAACCATGTTTTCGATGTCGCTCGGGATCTTAGTGTTCCTTGCGCCACTCCAAGCCGTGATTGGCGATATGCACGGGTTAAACACCTTGGAATACCAGCCCGCCAAAATCGCCGCCATCGAAGGACATTGGGATAACAGCGATGGCAAACCAACCCCATTGATTTTGTTCGGCATGCCAAACATGGAACAAGAACGCACAGACTATGCCTTAGAAATTCCTGTTTTAGGAAGTTTGATCCTACGCCACAGTTTAACTGAGCCAATCCCGGCGCTGAAAGACTTCCCGAAAGAGGAACGACCGAACTCACCTATCGTCTTTTGGTCATTTCGAATCATGGTCGGGCTAGGACTTCTGATGATTTTACAGAGCTTCTACAGCATATGGTTACGAAAAAAGAACACGCTTTATACCTCGCGTTGGTTCCTCAAGTTTTCATTATTTATGGGGCCATCTGGTCTTATCGCAATACTCGCTGGCTGGTTTACGACAGAGGTTGGTCGGCAACCTTGGGTCGTTTATGGCGTACAAAAAACGCGTGATGCGGTTTCTGCACACGGAGACCTACAAATGAGCATCAGCCTGCTGTGTTTCCTGGTTGTATACAGCTTGGTATTTGGTTTTGGTTATTACTACATGATCCACCAAATCAAGAAAGGCCCCGATGCAATCGAACACGATGAGCACGACATGACGACCGTTTCAGGTCGCATTTAGAATTTGTCACAAAGTGAAGGTAGAGAATATGCATTTTGATTTATCCGTGATTTGGTTCGCGATCATCGTTTTTGCCACTTTGATGTACATCATCATGGACGGCTTCGATTTGGGTATTGGAATACTGATGCCCTTCATCAAGGATGAAAAACAAAAAGACGTCATGGTCAACAGTGTCGCGCCAGTTTGGGACGGCAACGAAACTTGGATTGTGCTTGGAGGCGCATCTCTATTTGGCGCTTTTCCGATGGCTTACGCGGTGATTATTGAAGCGCTAACCATCCCTTTAACGTTGATGTTGATTGCTTTGATCTTTCGTGGCGTCGCGTTTGAGTTTCGCTTTAAAGCATTGGAAAGCCACTTAAAGTTCTGGGATCGCTCTTTTATGGTCGGCTCGATTTTAACCACGTTTTTCCAAGGCATCGTTGTTGGCGCGGTAATTCAAGGCTTTGCGGTGGAAAACCGCGTCTTCGTAGGTAGCCAACTCGACTGGCTCAGCCCTTTTCCCATCTTTTGTGGTTTGGGTTTAGTCGCAACGTACGCGCTGCTTGGTAGCACATGGCTCATCATGAAGACGGAAGGTGAACTGCAAAACACGATGTACCGCTTCACTAACAAAACACTACTGGCAATGATCTCCGCATTAGTCATTGTGAGCGCTTGGACTCCACTTGCTTACCCTGCCATTGCGGAAAGATGGTTTTCTCTGCCTAATTTGTTCTACTTACTGCCCGTACCTGTCATTACTGGGCTGGTATGTTTGAAGATTGCCGACTCCGTTAAAAAGCGTAAAGAGCGCAGCCCTTTCGTGATGGCATTGGTGATCGTGATTCTCGGGTTCGCTGGGCTTGGCATCAGTATCTGGCCAAATATCATTCCTCCTAGCATATCAATATGGGAAGCAGCGGCTCCTGCAAGCAGTCAGCGCTTTATGCTCGTTGGAGCAGTGATCATCATCCCGATCATTCTGGCTTACACCTTTTGGAGTTACTACGTCTTCTCCGGAAAAGTAAAAGAAGGCGAAGCGTACCATTAACGAGTTGATAAGGAGTGAGTATGAAAATCAAAAATTGGTGCCGCCAATGGGCTTGGATGGTTGGAATTTGGGTCGTTAGCGTCGCTGCATTAGGGTTAGTGTCTATGTTATTTCGCGTCATGATGACCGCTGCCGGGTTAAAATCTTAGCTCGACACGTTTAAGTCAATAAAAAATGGATGCCTCTAGATCTTGTGTAAGAGCTAGAGGCGTTTGCATTCAAGTCCGACTTTTCACGTGTGCAGACAATACGATCGTAGATTCTAAACCGCGAGCCACTTCAAAATAACCACCAGCACGAGATAGCTGACGAGCCGTCAATTTTTCTTTGCCTAGCTTTTCAAACCAATAAGGCGCCAATGAGCACTGAGCCGAACCTGTGGCAAGATCTTCTGAAATACCGATTTTAGGTGCAAAGTAACGCAGCACATAGCCACTATCAGAACTTTGAGCCGTTACGATGACAGCATGAAACTCATCAATTTTAATCAGCTCATCAAAGTTAGGTTGATAGCGAACAACATCATCTTCTGATTCGAGAACAACAACCAGATCACGCGTTGTAAAAGCATCTACGGGGTGATTGGAAAAGCCTGAAATACCCAAGGGGATGGCATGAGGCTTGGCTAGCCAACTTGGCATCACTATCCGATACATTCCATCCAGTCCAGTAACGGTAACATGACCATACTGACTTTGTAGAATGACCTCGTTCTTATGATAGTTGGAAATGATTGCAGCGCCTGTGCCCAAACTTCCGTGTCCGCATAGGTTGATCTCTCCTTCTAGGCTAAACCAGCGAATGTAGTAGTCACTGCCAGACTGAACCACAAATGATGTGACAGGTTGAGCGACCTGATGAGTGATTTGAAGTAACTCAGAATCACTCAGCCAGTGATTTAGTTCGACAACGCCACAAGGGTTACCTTTAGCCAATTCATCACAAAATACATCATATATTTGCGCTTTAATCATCCATCATCCTTGCTGTTTAACCATGCATTAAATCAAGGTCCTCGTCATTATCATCTCGATAAAAACGAGAGTTCAGCTATCAAGTCAACTTGATGTAGGTAATATATACGACAACAGAGTCGCAATCTTCAGTAAGTTTTGTTCGTTGGGTACAATCGACAGGTTATATGACAAAGCTTTAAGCCTCAACATGACCGATGTGCATGGCTACTTTTAGCGCTTGTTTATTGAGATTAGACGCCTCCCAAGCAACAACAACACGACTAGTGAGAGGGATATCCTCAATCTCGGCGACTGTCGCGGAATCATCGAGATGTTCAGCCAGTGAGCGCGGAACGAGAGCGATACCTAACCCAGCCTGCGCCATGGCAATCGTCGTACGAAGTTGCGGTGCTGCGAACTGTGGTTCGAGCCTTACTCCTGCGTCGGCAAAAAGTGTGCTCATGCCATCAAACAATGCGGGTCCAGTCTCTCGTGGAAACAGTAAAATTTTATGGCCTCTCAACTGTTTCATCTGGATACAGGGATATTTTGCCAGTTCGTGCCCCGCCGGAATCACCGCGACAAACGGGTCGTTAAACAACACCTTGTGCTCAAAAGGCTCACTGGCGTAACAGGGTAGCCGCATGATTGCGAGATCAAGTTGTTTGCTTTTTAACTGAGTGGCAAGCTCTGGCATTGATAGTTCCGCCGTCTGTAAATGAACCCCATTCTCTTGAATACGCCCAATCCTCTCCAATACCTTAATGCAGGTTGATGTTGACGTCGCGAACGCGATTTTAACCTGCGTATTT
Organism: Vibrio sp. Vb0937; assembly: GCF_033338855.1. Taxonomy (NCBI): domain Bacteria; kingdom Pseudomonadati; phylum Pseudomonadota; class Gammaproteobacteria; order Vibrionales; family Vibrionaceae; genus Vibrio; species Vibrio sp. Vb0937. Next base: position 480,813 of record NZ_JAWOTK010000002.1, read on the forward strand.
TCACCACGGGCAATCTGTCGGGCTTTTGCTTTAGCGCGTTCCACATCAGCAAGAATATTTACCGCATCCGTATAAAAGACTTGCCCTGCATGGGTCAGTTCTACTCCTCTAGACAAGCGCTTAAATAAGTCCACGCCAAGCTCGTGCTCTAGCTTTTTGATTTGTTGACTCAAAGGAGGTTGCGCAATCCCTAACTGTTCAGCTGCTCGGGTAAAGTGACGAGTCTCGGCGACCGCGACAAAATACTTCAGGTAGCGAAATTCCATATATTTTCCATATCAAAATAAATCTTTTTTATATTGGATTTAGCACCGTGTAGAAGTCAATCTAAATATACTCTTCATTGCATAACTGGTCTTACTCATGCGTGGATTTTATAACCCTCTATGTGCTTGTTCGCTTGAAGTAGCGAAAGAATTTTCTGAATACCATCACGTTACCGGAGATGGTGAGATTTATCAGACTTCGTTAATGAGTGCTTTGATCGCTGGTGTTTACGAAGGCTCAACAACCATAGAAGAACTGCTGAAACATGGGGATTTTGGTTTAGGTACGTTCAATGAATTGGATGGTGAGTTGATTGCGTTTGATAAGGAAGTTTTTCAACTCAAGTCGGATGGCTCCGCAAACCCGGCAGACCTGGCGCAAAAAACGCCCTTTGCTGTCATGACTTTTTTTAAGCCTGATATCGAGCTGCCACTGACATCGCGCATGTCACGTCATGAAGTCCATAGCATCATAGACGAGATGGTTCCAAGCGATAACCTATTTTGCGCAGTGCGCATTGATGGCGTTTTCGATTCAGTTCGTACTCGCACCGTACCTAAACAAACACGCCCTTATCGGCCAATGCTTGAAGTGGTCAAAGAACAACCAACGTTCCGCTTCACGCATAAGCAAGGCGTGGTCGCCGGCTTTCGCAGTCCTAAATATACGACTGGCATCAATGTGCCCGGCTATCACGAACACTTTATTACCGATGACCGCCAAGGAGGTGGTCATATTCAGGATTACAGCATTTCGTCAGGGTTCCTCCAGATTGGCAAAGTCTCGCGGCTAGTGATTGATACCCCGGTATCGACAGACTTCCTCAACGCCAATTTGGCTCCGGAAGATATAAATACCGCCATAGAAAAGGCGGAAAAGTAACAAAGTCAGGCAAATAATAAGGACAACAAATGCAATCCAAACCTTCAAATAAAAATGGATCTCAGTTGATCGCTCAACAGCTAGAGTCTCTCGGCATTAAGTACATTTTCGGTATTCCCGGTGCAAAAATCGATCGACTGTTCGATGCGATTGAAGACACTAACATCCAAATGATTCCGGTACGCCACGAAGCTAACGGCGCATTTATGGCGGGCGTTATGGGAAGACTAACCGGCAAAGCAGGCGTCACCATGGTTACGTCAGGCCCTGGCTGTGGAAATCTAGTTACGGGAGTGGCAACAGCAAACTCCGAAGGCGATCCGCTGATTGCTATCGGTGGTGCGGTGAAACGAACTGACCAGCAAAAACAAACACACCAGAGCATGGATACCGTCAGTATTTTTCGCTCTATAACTAAGTTCAGTGCTGAAGTGCAGCATGTGGACGCCGCAAGCGAGATCATGGCGAACGCATTTCGTATCGCAGAGTCAGGTCGTCCTGGGGCTTGCTTTTTGAGTCTCCCCCAAGATGTTTTATCCGAGCAAACCCAAACGGACATTATTGTCCCCTCGCCTTACACACAGCCTGGTTGCGCAGACATCGCAGCAATCGAAGAAGCGGTCAGTCGAATCAGTAAAGCAAAGCGCTGTGTGGTTTTACTTGGCCTTCACGCGAGCCGCAGTAAAAACGCTGCTGCTATCGCCCGATTTCTTCAAAATACGCAGCTACCCGTTGTCGGCACTTACCAAGCCGCCGGCACGGTAGACATCAATTACTATCATCACTTTGCTGGGCGTGTCGGTTTGTTTAATAACCAACCTGGCGATGTTTTACTGCGGGACGCCGATTTAATTCTCACCATCGGCTTTAGCCCAATAGAGTATGACCCTGAGCTTTGGAACAGCCACCGCAACCCAGTGATTCACCTCGATATTGAACCGGCAGAATACCAACTTAATTATCAGCCTTGTGTTGAAATCGTCGGAAACATTGCGCAGTCATTAGACAAGATGGGCAGCTATATCTCTGAATATGCCCGCCTTTCCCCAACGGCACTTTCAGTACTGGAAGAGGTAGCACTGCAACGGCAAGTGATCAAAACCTATCCCAATGTCTATCACAAGCAAGGATTTCATCCACTGGCACTGATTAAAGCCATGCAATCTATCATCACACCAGATACCACGCTATGTCTTGATATGGGGAGCTTCCACATCTGGATCGCTCGTTACTTAAGTTGTTTTCGAGCTCGCCAAATGCTGGTGTCTAACGGCCAACAAACAATGGGCGTTGCACTACCATGGGCCATTGGTGCCAGCCTACTAAAACCTGGTAGCAAAGTGGTATCGATATCAGGAGACGGCGGTTTTATGCAATCGAGCATGGAGTTAGAAACCGCGGTTAGACTGAACTGTAATATCGTCCATATTGTGTGGGTTGATAACGCCTACAACATGGTAGAAATGCAAGAGATCAACAAATATCAGCGCTGCTCTGGTGTGAAATTTGGACCAATTGATTTCAAGGCGTACGCCGAATCATTTGGCGCGAAAGGCTTCGCAGTGACTAGTCAACACGAATTGCTACCGACATTGAATAAAGCCATGGACGTTGAAGGACCAGCAGTGGTGGCTATCCCCGTAGATTACAGCGACAACGACAAACTGATGTTGCCGCGCACAGAGAAAAATCAAGATCCCGTTTTTGTAAGTTTCGAAGGAGAAATCGCATGAGAGGATTAAAAAATAAAGTCGCACTCGTCACTGGTTCTGCCAATGGTATTGGTTTGGCCATCGCAAAACGTTTGTATGAAGAAGGCGCAAACGTCGCTCTTGCCGATTGGAATGAAGAGCAATTGGCAAACGCCGTTGAGGGCTTTGATAAACAGCGTGTGTCTGCGCATTCTATTGATGTTTCTGACCCAGAAAAAGTCGCAGCACTGATTTCTGACGTTGTTACCCGTTTCGGTAAACTGGATATTTTAGTAAACAATGCTGGCGTACATGTCCCTGGCTCCGTGATTGAAGGTAGTGTGGAAGACTGGAAGAAGATCTCTGGTGTAAACATTGATGGTGTTGTTTATTGCGCGAAGTTTGCTTTGCCTGAACTCTTAAAAACGAAAGGTTGTATGGTAAATACCGCGTCCGTTTCCGGTTTGGGTGGTGACTGGGGTGCCGCATTCTATTGCGCGAGTAAAGGCGCAGTGGTGAACCTTACCCGAGCGATGGCATTGGACCATGGTGCGGATGGGGTAAGAATTAACGCCGTATGCCCAAGTTTAGTAAAAACCAACATGACAAACGGCTGGCCGCAGGACATCCGCGATAAATTCAATGAGCGCATTGCGCTTGGCCGAGCAGCCGAACCTGAAGAAATTGCGTCTGTCGTGACTTTCTTGGCAAGTGATGACGCATCTTTCATTAATGGCGTAAACCTACCTGTAGACGGCGGTGCCACCGCATCAGATGGTCAACCTAAAATAGTATAAGCATGAAATAGACAGATCAGTGAGAGACGTTCTACTACCTTTCGGATCGATGCTGATCTGTCGCTTTACGCTCTGAGCACACAACCCGTGCCGGCAATAAACTCAACCACTCGACCGCTGTTAGAGATATCTCAACAACTTAAACCAGCAACGAGAAATTAATGTTTCACACAAACCGACAAACTATGTGAGCATTCCATCAGGCATAGAGTGAAGACTTATGTATCAGCGATTCACAAAGAACCAGACAGTTTCCGCGAATACTTTCTAAAGAAGTCTCAGTGACGACTAACGTTTCTGCCACACCATCCATTGCTCTCTGCCTTTAAAAACCTCAACACTGTTTGCCACCACTGAGGACTTCACAAGTTCAAACGTGGGCTCTAGAAAAGATGCCAACTCCCCACTTCGCAAACAAAATGGAGGAAAGCGTGATAGGTAATTATCATCAATGACGAAAAAACCAATTAGAAAACCTCCGCTTGGCAATAATTTATCCACCATCGAAAAGTATTCTGACCACATATCTCTCGGTAGTGCTGCGAGAAAGGCCCGCTCGTAAATGACATCAAACGAGTGAGAAAAATCGGCATTAAATACATCACCCAATACGACTTTATCTTTGTAGTTACCTAACGTTGATTGCGCCATTTTTACCGCTTCTTGGCTGTAATCCATCGCGATCACGTCATGCCCATATTGAATAAAAGTGCTCAGTTCATAAGCGGCACCACACCCAGGAATAAACACTGACTGGCCTACATGAAGTGAATTGTCGAGATAGTCCTTGAGTTCTTGAGGTGTCGATTGGGCATCCCAAGGCATAGTGCCTCGGATAAACAAATCATCCCAGAATTGTGTGTTAATCATTGGTGCCTGTTTCATTTACCCGCTCCCTGATTGCGGTAGTAAAAAATAAAGGGATACGCAGCGCAATGTGGTATCCCTTTTCTAGCCTTTTGTCTGACGTTGTTAGTTTTTTATGACAACCACTTTCTACTGCACTTATGCCACCAATGAGTTAACTGCGAAGATCATTGATTAACGGCTGCTCCGCTTGGTTCGGTACAAACTGGACATTGCCTTTCAGTTTAGTGACAGACTGGAGTGTTGCTTGAATGTCCTCTGCTGATACATGCACATCATGACAACAGAAAGTAATGGCATCGTTGAAGCCATCGCGCTCAATTTTCAAGGAGCCTTTAATATCGTGGCGACGACAGACTTCTTGGATCTGATGCGGATAAACAAACAGCCCTTTTACTTTCACCGCGGAGTCTGCTCGTCCCATCCAGCCCTTAATTCGTGCATTCGTGCGTGAAGAATCAGAACTTGTCTCTAGGTATGCCGATAAATCTCCCGTTGCGTAGCGAATCAGCGGGAACTTCTCATCGAGCGACGTTACAACGACTTCACCGACTTCTCCCGGTTGTACAGGAACACCATCAGGATCAACGATTTCAACAATAATATCTTCTGCAATCACTAATCCTTGTTCACCAGACACTTGATAAGCAATCAAACCAAGCTCTGCACTTGCGTAGGCTTGAAAGACTGCAATGCCTTTTTCCTCAAACATCTGTTGCATGTCTGCTGTAACCGCTTCACCAGAGACCAGAGCTTTCTCAAAGCTAGGCAGCTCATTGTATTTCTCTTGGTACTTTTGTAGCAACGTCAGCAAATAAGAAGGTGTGCCAGTGTAACCATTAGGTTGAAGCTGTTTAATTGCCTCTATTTGCGCTTCGGTATTGCCTACTCCAGCCGGAAATACCGCACAGCCACAAGCCCTTGCGCCACCATCCATAATAAATCCGCCAGGAGAGAAATGGTAAGAGAGCGTGTTATGCACTAAATCACCCGCACAGAACCCAGCAGCGTGAAACGCGCGCCCCATACGCCAGAAATCGGCCTCATCCGTTTGAGCCTCATATAACGGCCCAGGAGATTGGAATACGCGCGCCATTTGACCAATGGCAACGCTATTTAAGCCACCAAACGGCGGTTTAAGTTGCTGCTGATTAGGTACATTGAACTTACGTGTAATCGGGAGCTGAGCAAGCCCTTCACGATTGTTTGCCAATGTAGGATCTAACTCAGAAAAATGCGCTGCGTAATGTTCGCTATTGGCTTTCGAATTCTCAATCAGTGCTGGCAAACGTTGAAACAGCGACTCTTCTCGCGCCTGTAGAGACAACGATTCTTTCGCATCAAATAGTTCGTTCATCCTTGCTCCTTACAACCAACGCTTACGACGTTTGTAAGATTTCAGATTCTTAAAGCTCTTGCGATCTTCATCGCCGCCGCCAAGGTAGAATTCTTTTACGTCTTCATTGTTTAGCAATTCGTGCTTGCTGCCATCTAGTACGATTTTGCCTGATTCCATGATGTAACCGTAATCGGCCGCTTGAAGAGCGAAGTTGGCATTCTGCTCAACCAAAAGCATGGTAATACCTTGCTCTTTGTTGATCTTGTTAATAATGCTGAATACTTCTTTAACTAGCAGTGGAGAAAGCCCCATAGACGGTTCGTCCAACAAAATCATCTTCGGTCGAGCCATTAATGCTCGGCCAATCGCTAACATTTGTTGCTCACCGCCAGACAAATAGCCCGCCAGGCCAGTGCGCTCTTTGAGTCGCGGGAAATAGTCAAACACCATTTCGATGTCTTGTTCAACTTCGTTGTCAGTGCGTGTATAAGCGCCTAAGCGAAGATTTTCTATTACCGTCATATCTTCAACAATTCGGCGCCCTTCCATAACTTGGAAGATGCCCGAACGGACGATCTCTTCCGGGTTTTTGTTGTCTATACGCTCGCCCATGAAGTTGATTTCGCCGCGCGTCACTTCACCATCTTCGGTTTTCAATAAACCAGAAATGGCTTTCAACGTTGTGGATTTACCCGCACCGTTGGCGCCCAGTAAGGTCACAATCTGCCCTTTTGGAACTTCTAAACTCACACCGCGAAGTACTAGTATTACTTCGTCGTAGACGACTTCAATGTTGTTCACTGAAAGCAGTATTTCTGCCGGTTCGATATTCGTTGCTAATTCAGCCATCAAACTACTCCTTGCTAGGGTGAGAGTGTTCTCTCACCCATCCTTATTTTCAGTAAGCTTTGTTATTAATAAGTCGTAGATTAGTAACCTAGCCAATCGTCACGACGTGACAATGTCACCTGAGATACTTTCTTAATATCAACTGCGCCGCCATCGTTGTTGCCCATAAAGACGTTCACGGTTGTTGTGCCTCGGTGATCTTCCGGTTTCCAGTTCGCAGGGACACAAACACCTTCTAAGCCTTGTGGTACCCAGTTGTCATGGACATACATGCCCTTCTTGATGTTTTCACCTGTGATGCCACCGTTGTCTTTCGCCCACTCCATTGCTTCTTTCATATAGAACGCAGAACAAATACCGCGAATGTAATGGTGAGTTCTGAATTCGCCCGGCTCTGATTCAGACTGCTTAGAAATCTCACGGACCAGTTTCATGCCTTCATTATCATCTCCCCAAAACGCTGTCATACCTGGGAAAACGTAATCTTTAAGGCCATCGCCTGCTGCTTCAAGCACTGGCTTATCGCCGCCCCAAATGTTTGCCATGTACTGGAACTCTGTCCCAACCGTGTTACAAGACTTCACTAGTGAGATAACCGAGCTACCGATATTAGCAATGTAGCCATAGTTGGTGCCTGACTCTTTCAGCGACAAACACTGCGCTTTGAAGTCCCCTGGTTTTAGTGACACAACGACTGGGTTTTGCACATCAAAACCAAGCTCTTTGGCGTACTCTGCACACGCTTCTTTTGGCGCATTCGGGAATGGATGGTTATCGCCAATGTGCGTAAATTTCGGCGCACCTTGATTGCCCTTAGATTCCCAATCTTCTTTCGCCCACTTAACTAGCGCACGGCACGCATCTGAGTACGACGCACCATAAAAGAAATTATAAGGCGCTGGTTTCGCGGTTTTTGGGTTTTTGCCAGTTGGGTCAGTTAAGTGACCAGAGTAAGAAGCAGAGAACACCGGCACTTTGTCTTTGGTAACAAACGAAATAAGTGCTTCGGTATCCGCCGTACCCCAACCTTGCAGCGCAACCATGTCTTTACGCGCCACCCAACGTTTATAGTTGGAAATCGCCACTGGTACTTTGTACGCCATGTCTACTGTTTCAAATTCGAGCTCGGTACCGTTAATGCCACCGTTTTGGTTAATCCAACGCAATGCGTCTCGCACGCCAGAACCATAAGGCTTGCTTACATAGGCAGTTGGTCCAGAAAAGTCGACTAATTGCCCGACAAACACAGAATCTTTTGCCCAAGTTGCGGTAGTAAACAGTGCAGATGACAGCACCAACGTTGTCGCTAAATGTCCTTTGTTCATAACTCGTTGTCCTTGTTATTGAGGTATATTCCTCTTAATTCCACGTTAATATGAGAACGGATAGTGTTTCCAATATGCTCGAATCTGTTGCCAGCGATGCGATAATCCTTGAGGTTCGAAAATGAGGAACAGCATGATGACTAAACCAATCGCCATCTCTTTGAAGTAAGCTAGACCATCAGTGAAAGCGGTGGTATCACCAAACGCTGAAAGCCCCGTTACACCAAACTCTAAAACTTCAGGCAGAAGTACGATAAATATCGTCCCCATCAATGTGCCTTTGACTGAGCCTAAGCCACCAATGATGATCATTGCCAAGAACTGGATAGACATCATGATGGTGAAACCTTCTGCTGATACAAACCCTAGATAATGTCCGTAGAGTGCACCCCCGATGCCCGCATAGAATGCACACACTCCAAATGAGAGCAGACGATACTTGGTTAGGTTGATGCCCATGATCTCTGCTGACAGATAGTGATCTCGTACTGAGACAAACGCGCGACCGTCACGAGAACGGATTAAGTTTGATGCCCACATATACATGAAGATCAGCGCAAACAGAGCGATGTAGAAGAAGCTTTCGTCAGTCGTAAACTCAAAGCCAAACAAATTAATTGGGTTCGCGCTTGCACCGTATGAGCCGCCACTGAACCAATCTGCGCGAGCAAAGAAGTCCTCTAGAATAAACTGCGCCGCCAACGTTGCGATGGCTAGATATAAGCCTTTAATTCGAGCCGCTGGCAGACCAAACAGCATCCCCACAATCATGGTTAAGTAACCCGCAAGCGGAATCGCAAACACGACTGGAATGTTAAACTGGTTATTTAGCCAAGCCGATGCAAAGGCGCCAAAGCCAAAGAACGCACCGTGACCTAGCGAGATTTGTCCGGTAAAACCAACCAAAATGTTTAAGCCCAATGCCGCGATACCGAGGTATGCAATCTGAATAAACAGGTTTAGGAAGTAAATATCCAAGACCAGCGGTGCTGCCAGCATGGCGATGACACCTGCAATCGCAAGGCTTCTGATGGTTTTGGTTTCAAAAATTGGCGTATCGCTTTTGTATGTGGTTCGAAAATCCCCACACGGGCGCATGCTAAGTTGAGCCATGTTATTTCTCCTTAAATACGCTCAATATCTTTGGTACCAAACAGGCCATATGGCTTGAAGGCAAGAATGATTAACAGCACATAGAATGGTGCGATGTTGTACAAGTTACCCACTTGCAGGTATTGGCTATCAAAAAACTCAGCCAAGTTTTCTAGCACCCCGATGGTGATACCACCGACAATTGCGCCGACTACCGAATCTAAGCCACCTAAAATAACGGCTGGGAAAACTTTGATACCAATAATGGATAGCGCGTCAGATACGCCGTTAACGATACCGATAACAATCCCTGCTGTTGCAGATACCATTGCCGAAATGGCCCAACTGATGGCGAACACTTTCTTGATGGAAATGCCAAGACTCTGGGCTACTTGCTGGTTGAATGCCGTTGCGCGCATTGCCAGACCCATTTTGCTGAATTTGAAGAACCAGTAGAACGCGCCCATGATGAGCATTGAGAAGATCAAGCTCAGAATGTAAGCAAACTCAACATTCAAACCTCCGATATTCACCACGTTGGTTTCGAACACTTGCGGGTACGACACAGCAGAGACACCGAATATCCACTTCATCAGCGCTTGGAAAAACATCGATAGACCAATGGTCACCATGATCACAGAGATAATCGGTTCACCAATCAACGGTCTGAGCACAATGGTTTGCACGGCGATACCAAAAATCATCATGAACGCGAGCGTGAGTAAAAAGCCTATAAAAAACGGTAACTGTAGGTGTACCAATGCCGCCCAACATACCCATGCGCCAATCAACAGGAACTCACCCTGAGCAAAGTTGACCACCTGGGTCGATTTGTAAATCAATACAAAGCACATGGCGACAACGCCATACAACATGCCAACGATCACGCCATTAATGACGAGTTGCAGTAATAAATCCGTATTCACTATGCGATCCTCCGTTGTTCGCTATCCACTAGTGTTGGCTCATGCTCAATAAGCGTTTCAATAACTAGCGACGTTTGAATGCGTGTTTTGGTGCCATCTTGATAAGTGATCACTGTATCGACATCGACTTTTGGATCGTCGCTGTAGATGGTTTCGATGATGTCTCCGTATTTCTCTGCAACCACACCACGGCGTACTTTACGTGTGCGAGTTAGCTCTCCATCGTCGGCATCCAGCTCTTTGTAAAGTAGAATGAATTTGCTGATCTTCTGTGCATCCGGTAGGGATTCGTTCACTTTTTGAACTTCTTCACGAATCGCTTGGTACACTTCTGGTTGAGCAGATAAGTTGGTGTAGTTGGTAAATGCCAAGCCGCGTTGCTCTGCCCACTTCGCGACGATCGCATAGCGAATACAGATGATGGCAGACAGCCAAGGTCGACCTTTACCTACCACCACGGCTTCTGCAATAAACGGCGAGAACTTGAGTTTGTTTTCAATGAACTGCGGAGAGTAGCGGTCGCCGTGGCTGGTTTCCGACATATCTTTCAGACGATCAATCACCACCAAGTGACCGGAATCTTTAAAATAACCCGCATCGCCTGTGTGCATCCAACCATCTTGAACATCTTCATCATATGCTGCTTGGTTGTTTAAGTAGCCAGTAAACATGCCTGTACTTTTCGCGATGATTTCACCAACGCCATTGCTGTCTGGGTTGATGACTTTCACTTCTGCATTATCAAACGCAACACCAACGGAATCGTAATCCACATCATCCGCTTGGTGCACGGTGTATGCGCCACACATTTCGGTCTGACCATAAAGCTGCTTAAGTGGCACACCAATAGCTTGTAGGTAACGGAAAGTGTCAGGCCCCATCGCCGCACCGCCCGTTGCAGCAGATGTTAGGTTCGAAAAGCCTAAACGGTCTCGCAAAGCACGCAAAAGAATCCATTCGGCGAGTTTAGAACGTTTGCCCTGCTCTAACGCTTTGTTGGCTAAGCTCATGCCCAGTTTGTACATCTTTTGCTTAAACGGTGTCGAATCCATCATTCGTGCAGACACGTCTGCCACAATGTTTTCCCACACACGTGGCGCTAACAGCACAAAGTTTGGACCGATTTCACGCAAGTCGGACATCATGGTTTCTTGTTCTTCCACAAAGTTAACGATTTGACGAGAAATCAACGCCTGACCAACCACGTAAACCTGCTCCATAATCCAAGGCAAAGGCAGAACAGAAACGTAGTTGTCGCCTGGGGAACGAGGGTCTGCACGCAAGTAAGCCGCACAGTGATCCAAGAACGTGCCACTGTGTAGCTGAGCCAATTTTGGTTTAGAAGTCGTACCCGACGTTGTACAAAGAATTGAAAGATCGCTGCCTTTGGTTTCAACAACCATATTGAGATATTTGTCTGGGTCCGCTTTATCAATCAGCTGACCTTTTTTGTAGACCTGTTCAACATCAATCAATCTTGGATCATCGTATTTACGCATTCCACGAGGATCGCAGTAAATAATGTATTCAACGCTAGGAATTTCATCACCAAGCTCAAGCAGCTTGTCGCATTGCTCTTCATCTTCGGCAATCACGACTTTTGCTTTGGCATAGTTGATAAGGTACGCCACCTCTTCGTGCATAGAATCTTGATAGATGCCCAGCGAGAAACCTTTGATCGCATGTGCCGCTAACTCGCCCCATACCCATTCCGGGCGGTTATCACCTAACAAACCAACGACATCTTGCTCACCAATACCCAAATCTCGTAGTGCCAGTGCCATCCACTTGACGCGGTTTTCATAATCCTTCCAAGTGAACTCTCGCCATATACCAAACTCCTTTTCACGCATTGCGACTTGTTCGGGCCAGTTCTTGGCATTGTGTTGCAACACTTTTGGAAAGGTATCTAAGCGGGTTATATCTGCCCAATCATTATGTTGCTGTGCCATTATGCACTCTCCTCTAATGTCGGTAACTCTTCGCCTAAGTACGCTTGTTTCACATGTGGGTTGGCCATCACTTCTTCAGGCTCACCCGTAGCAATGTGTTTACCGAAATCCAAAACCAAAACGCGATTAGAGATGTCCATGACCACGCCCATGTCGTGCTCAATCATGATGATCGTGATATCTAATTCTTCATTCAGATCCATGATGTAACGTGCCATGTCTTCCTTTTCTTCCAAGTTCATACCTGCCATTGGTTCATCAAGCAGCAGTAACTTAGGTTTTAAGGCAATGGCACGAGCAAGCTCTACACGCTTACGTAAGCCGTAAGATAGGGTGCCTGCAGTCGCTTTTCGGATGTGCTGGATTTCTAGAAAATCGATCACGTCTTCCACATATTTGCGGTGCGCCATCTCTTCTTTCTGCGCATTAGAGAACCAATAGAGTGGCCCCGTGACGAAGTTGTTTTTTAGTAGGTGGTGTCGGCCAACCATGATGTTGTCCAGTACCGACATGTGAGAAAAGAGCGCTAAGTTTTGGAAGGTTCTTCCCAACCCTAACTCAGCTCGTTGGCTAGGTGTCCGTTTAGTTACATCATCTCCAGCGAAGATTACAGAGCCTTTGTTTGGTGTGTATCGACCAGAGATGCAATTGAGCATTGAGGTTTTACCTGCACCGTTTGGGCCAATGATTGAAAAAATTTCCTTTTCATTCACATGGAAGCTCACGTCAGTTAAAGCTTTCACCCCACCAAAAGCCAATGAAATATCGTTTACCTGCAACAGAGGCGATTCCGATACCATAGTTGATCTCCCTTTCGTTATTTTAAGTGCGTTCCATTGAGCACTATTTGATCAAACCTAACTTTGATACTGGTAACCGCTTTTACACCTATGCATCAACTTTGTATTCAGTTTACGTAAACGTCAATTTAAAATCAGAATAGTGCCTGAAAGATTAAGTTGCAATCGAGTTCATCGAGAAAGATTTGAACTAACGCAAACTTTAAGTAAATAAATTGTTAATAAAAATTATTATCAAACGCTTACATATTTGGATAGTTCGGACCACCACCACCTTCTGGCGGAGTCCAGGTAATATTTTGACTTGGATCTTTGATGTCGCAGGTCTTACAGTGGATACAGTTGGCCGCATTTATTTGCAGCTCTGGCTGCTGCTCCCCCTGTACGATTTCATACACGCCAGCCGGACAATAGCGCTGTGCTGGCTCTGCATATAATTCAAGGTTCTGCTCAATAGGGATCCGCTGGTTCTCCAGTCGTAAGTGGCATGGTTGATCTTCCTCATGGAAGATATTGGATAGATAAACAGAAGAGAGGCGATCGAAACTTAACACGCCATCAGGCTTCGGATAGACAATTTCATTGCTGCTTTCCGCCAATAACAGAGACTGATGATCAGGCTTATCACAGCGGATATGCCACTTAGCTTTGCCTTTTAATACGTTATGTTCCAGCAGCGCTAAACCACCGCCCAGCCACGATCCAAAGCGGTGAATGCCACTTGAGAAGTTACGTGCTTGATAAAGCTCTTCATACAGCCAAGACTGTTTGAAATGCTTTTGATAATCAGCAGTAACTGACTGACTCTCAAGGGCTTCACATACTGCTTCAGCGGCAAGCATGCCAGATTTTATTGCCGTGTGTGTGCCTTTGATTTTAGCGCCGTTAAGTGTTCCTGCATCGCATCCAATTAATAAACCACCAGCAAATTGCTGAGTGGGAAGCGAATGAAAGCCACCCTTGGTGATCGCCCTTGCGCCATAGCTAATACGCTTCCCATTTTTGAGGTATTGCTCAATCAACGGGTGGTGTTTAAAACGTTGAAACTCATCAAATGGACTCAAGTGCGGATTCTTATAATTCAAGTCAACAATCAACCCGACGGCAACTTGGTTTCCCTCTAAATGGTAGAGATAACTGCCACCTGTAGCTTCATTTGATAGCGGCCAACCTAATCCGTGCACTACTAAACCTTGCTGATGCTGCTCTGATGGGATTTCCCACAGCTCTTTAAAACCGATAGCGTAATGTTGAGGCGTTTTCTCTTCAGCAAGATTAAATCGGTTAATCAACTGCTTACCAATATGCCCCCGTGCGCCTTCAGCAAATAAAGTAAACTTCGCTCGCAGTTCAATACCAGGTTCGAAATTTCCTTTTTGTTCACCATTTTTGTCTAACCCCATATCGCCCGTGATCACGCCACAAACACGACTATCTTCATCGATGATCGCTTGACTGGCGGTAAAACCTGGGTAGATCTCCACCCCCAAGTTCTCAGCCTGCAACGCCATCCATCGGCATAGACTGCCCAAACTTATGATGTAATTACCTTTGTTATGTAACGTATTAGGCACCGCCCAAGAAGGCAGTTCATGACCATTGATGTCATTGCCTAGATAGTAGGTTTTATCTTGGTTTACTTTGGTATTGAGCGGAGCGCCTTTCTCTTGCCAGTCGGGAAAAAGCTCATCCAAACTTCGCGTTTCAAACACCGCACCCGATAAAATATGCGCTCCAACTTCAGAGCCTTTTTCTACCACGCAAACAGAGAGGTCTTGTTCTTTTTCTGCTGCTAATTGTTTGATTCGGCATGCCGCAGACAAGCCTGCGGGACCTGCGCCTACAATCAGAACATCAAATTCCATGCAGTCTCTTTCCATGATTGCATTCCTTTTTCTTTGCATGTTGCCAACTTGTTAATCAACAATATATTTAAAGTTGACGCAAACGTAAAGGTAAATTAACATCATTTTAAAGACGTCATCACATCGTCTTCACTGTAAACACATAGTCTTCACTGTAAAAGGAATCTAACGTGAAAATACTAGTGCCAATCAAAAGGGTCATTGATCCCTACGTTAAAGTTCGCGTGAAAGCGGACCATAGCGATGTTGAAACCAATAACGTCAAGATGACGATTAATCCATTTTGCGAAATAGCCGTTGAAGAAGCCGTACGACTAAAGGAGCAAGGTATTGCAGATGAAGTCATCGTTGTCAGTGCCGGCGGTAGCCAGTGTCAGGAGCAACTACGTACTGCGCTTGCGTTAGGTGCCGATCGCGCTATTCATATCGATACTGAAGACAAAATAGAGCCATTGGTCGTCGCTAAGCTGCTCAAAGCTCTGGTTGAGCAAGAACAAGCACAGCTTGTGATTACGGGTAAACAATCCATTGATACGGACAACAACCAAGTGGCTCAGATGCTGGCCGCCCTACTTGACTGGCCTCAAGCAACTTTCGCTTCCGACGTGAAGATAGAAGATCAAAAAGTTCAGGTCGTGAGAGAAGTGGACGGCGGCTTGATGACGGTCGCGATGAACTTACCTGCGGTGATCAGTACTGACTTACGCCTGAATGAACCGCGTTTTGCCTCTTTGCCTAATATCATGAAAGCTAAGCGCAAGCCGTTAGATACCATCACACCTGACAGTCTGGGTGTTGAAGTGGTATTTAGCCAAACCATTCAAGAAATCACACCGCCAGCGCAAAGAAAAGGTGGCATCAAGGTTGAATCTGTCTCAGAGCTTCTCGATAAGCTGCGTAACGAAGCGAAGGTGATTTCATGAAGAACTTAATCATAGCAGAGCATGACAATAACCAATTGCATGCTGACACACTCAAAGTGGTTAATGCAGCAAAACAAGTCAGCCAAGACAATGTTTTGATCGTAGTGGGCCACCAGTGTGAAGAAGTCGCTCAACAAGCTTGTCGCGTTGATGGTATATCAAACGTAATTTGTGTCGATGATGAGCAACTTAAGCATCAATTTGCCGAGAGTATCGCACCTATTGTAGTGAGTGTTGCTGAAGGTTTTGACGCAATCTGGGCTAGCTCATCATCAAAAGGGAAAGATCTTGCACCGCGAGTAGCAGCGAAGTTCGGCGTTGGGCAAATTTCCGATATTGTCCAAGTTATCGATGAAAACACTTTTATCCGCCCTATTTACGCAGGAAACGCATTTGCCAAAGTGACCACCAGCGACAAGGTTCGCGTCATCACCGTGCGCGCGTCTGCGTTTGAGCCGGTTACTTGTCACAACCAAGCTGATATTAAGCATCAGCAGGTCACTATCTCAGCTCCAATGATTGAATTGGTTTCTGTCGATAAAACCGTGTCAGAACGTCCTGAATTAAGCGCGGCAGAGGTGGTTGTGTCAGGTGGACGCGGGGTCGGTAGCAAAGAGAACTTCGCGTTGATCGAACAAGTTGCCGATAAACTAGGTGCTGCCATTGGCGCTTCTCGCGCGGCGGTTGATGCCGGGTTTGTTGCCAACGACTTACAAGTGGGTCAAACCGGTAAAATCGTTGCACCTAAGCTTTATATAGCGGTTGGGATTTCCGGTGCCATCCAGCATCTTGCAGGAATGAAGGAATCCAAAGTGATTGTCGCGATCAACAAAGATCCAGAATCTCCTATCTTTGAAGTTGCCGACTATGGATTGGTTGGTGATTTATTCGAGGTACTACCT
The DNA here is from genome assembly GCF_033338855.1 of Vibrio sp. Vb0937. Lineage (NCBI taxonomy): Bacteria > Pseudomonadati > Pseudomonadota > Gammaproteobacteria > Vibrionales > Vibrionaceae > Vibrio > Vibrio sp. Vb0937. Next base: position 497,290 of record NZ_JAWOTK010000002.1, read on the forward strand.
CAGCTTGCCGAACAACTTTAAACGATCAGATAAGGGGCGAACACTGCTATGTTCGCCCCTTTATTTTGTTTTGGTCATATTCAAAAGAATTGAAATTAGAGGGACCTATGCCAAAATCTGCACCTATTTGGTCACCATCTGCTGAGCGCGTCAGCAATAGCAACTTATTACGGTTCATCGAAAAGGTTAATAAAGACAAAGCCGAAGGTACCGTAATCAACAATTACACGTCTCTACACCAGTGGTCCATTGAGCACAATGATGAATTTTGGCGACATACTTGGCAGTTTTGCAACGTAATCGGAGATATGGGTTCGCAAATCAAGAGCCTTGGCAGTCCCAAATGGACACAAACAGGTTCTAATCATCACCATGTAAATAGAGACACAGTATGGTTTGCTGACGCCACGCTGAACTACGCAGAGAACCTCCTATCTCAGGCTGAACAATCACCAGAGCGTGAGTTTATTGTTTTTAGCAATGAAAGCGGTGAACACCGACAACTCACCGGTAAACAGTTGCTTGAACAAGTTTCCGCCATTCAACAATGGCTACTCAATTGTGGTGTCGGTAAAGGCGATGTCGTTGCGGGTTATTTGCCCTACCTTCCTGAAACCGTTATTGCCATGCTGGCCACCACCAGTCTTGGTGCCATTTGGACTTCAACCTCTCCTGATTTTGGTATCGATAGCGTCGTAGAGCGTTTTGGTCAGGTCAAGCCGAAAGTTCTTTTTTGCTGTGATGGCTACCAGTTCGGAGGCAAAGCTTTCGATATGACGGACAAGAACACCACTCTTAGTAGTAAGTTAAGCAGTGCCTCCGAAGAGACTACTATTAGCGTATGCCAAATCGAATATTTACAAAACGCTGAGAGTGCTAGCACTTCTGAGTTTGTTTCTTGGTCCGATATTACTCACCACTTTTCTCCACAATCAATTCAATATCAACCAACGCTGTTTAATGACCCGTTATTCATTTTGTATTCTTCTGGTACAACAGGTCAACCTAAGTGTATTGTCCATTCCGCAGGCGGTACCTTGCTCAATCACCTCAAAGAACATCAACTGCATTGCGACATCAAATCGCAAGACAAGGTTTTCTACTACACAACATGTGGTTGGATGATGTGGAACTGGCATGTTTCCGCTCTTGCGAGTGGTGCAGCCTTAGTGATTTACGACGGTAGTCCGGTTTACCCTGATCACTCCGTCTTATGGCGATTAGCTGAAGAACATAACGTGTCGCTGTTTGGTACTTCAGCGAAATACTTAGAGGCACTGGAGCAGGCAAACTGCTCTCCAAAACTAGAACATAACCTGAAGTCACTCAAAACTCTGTGCTCAACTGGTTCGGTGCTTTACCCAGAACAATTTAATTATGTCTATCAGCACATCAAGCAGGACTTGCATCTCGCTTCTATCGCTGGCGGCACAGATATTTGCGGATGCTTTGTACTTGGAAACCCTATTTCACCAGTTTACAAAGGTGAATGCCAAGGCGCAGGGCTAGGAATCGACGCACGTGTTCTAGAGGATGGTGGACATACTATTACGCAAAAACGCGGCGAACTGACTTGTAATAACTCGCTACCTAACTTCCCTATTGGCTTCTGGAACGACAACGGCGAACGTTATCACAACGCTTATTGGAGCAAGTTTACCGATATCTGGCACCATGGCGACGATGTGATGCAAACCGAACATGGCGGCTTTATTTTTTATGGCCGTAGTGACGCAACCTTAAATCCAGGCGGCGTACGAATCGGTACCGCTGAAATCTACCAACAAGTGAACGCGTTACCCGAGGTTGAAGACTCCATCGCTGTCGGCAAGTTAAACCAGCAGTCTGAAGAAATCTGGTTATTAGTAAAACTCGCTCACAACGTCGAGTTAACCCAACAACTCACCGATTCAATTCGCCAAACATTGAAAACAAAATGTTCACCGCGCCATGTCCCACGACAAATTTTTGCTATCAGTGATATTCCTAAAACGCGCTCAGGCAAATTGGTTGAGCTAGCAGTGAAACAATTGGTAAACGGACAAGTTGTAAAAAACATTGGTGCTATTGCTAACCCAGAAGTGCTGGAAGAAATTAAAACGCTTTTCAACATAGAAGGCGCCACAGTCACTTAGAGACTCAACAAGTCTTCCAACAATACAGACGGGTATAACCTAACTATATTTTAGCTCGCTCGGTAACTCCTCCCCACTTTCGTGGAAACTGAGCGAAATATGCTTCATGTACACAAAAAAGGTGAGATAATTCTATCTCACCTTTGAGCCATATGAGCGGGAGCATTAGTTGGGGGTTAAGCTTTTATCAGTTGGCTCATATCTTCGCGAACTTGTGGCACCGTTAAACCAACGATGATTTGAAGGCTCTCTTGATTTCTAACAATATTCACCGCTCCGTGCTGTGTGAAAAATGCGTTCTCCTTTACAAGAGAGACATCTTTAACTTTAACACGCAGACGCGTCGCGCAATTAGTTAACAATTCAATGTTTTCTTTTCCACCCAAACCTTCAATAAAGGCACTAGCTTGTGACGGACTTGCGCTACTGTTATGGACCTCTTTCGCTTCTTTGTAGTCAGCTTTTGAATACAACTTACTATCTGCACCTTCACGTCCCGGAGTAAGTATGTTGTATTTTAAAATAAGCGCGCGAAACGTAACAAAGTAAACACCAGTAAACATGAGACCAATAATAATCTGAATCACGTATGTTCCCGCATGGTTACCAGCCAAAGGCAACCAGTTTTGGAAAATGAAGTCTATCAAGCCAGTCTGAAAGTTACCGGAAACACCAAACATAAAGGCGATCGTTGCCATTGTCGCAGATAACAACGCATGCAAAGCAAACAGCGCAGGTGCGATAAATAAGAATGTAAACTCTATTGGTTCGGTGATCCCTGTAAGAATTGCTGTGATTGCGGCTCCGAGCACTAACCCCATCACCATCTTTTTATTTTCTTTTTTCGCAACTGAATAGAGTGCTAGTGCGATACCCGTACAACCAAACACTTTACCCATTCCCGTCAACATCAAACCACCCTGAGGAAATTGTGTCGTTAAACTTTCCGAGCTCTGGGCGAATGTCTGTATATTTTGAATCCAATAGGCAACCGTTCCGCCATCGACTGCAACTGGCCCATAAAAAACGGGACCATATACGAAATGATGCAACCCCGTTGGTATCATGATTCGCTCTAAAAACGTAAATAGCCATACCCCTAACGATCCAGCAGAAACCAAAAATGATTGCAGATTATTAATACCATGCTGAATACTTGGCCAAGTCAAACAAGTTAGAATTGCCATCACGACCATAATTGGGAAGCTAATGATCACAACCAATGGCGTTCCGCCAAATACAGCCGCCCAATCCGGTAGCGCTTTATCAAAGAATCGGTTGTGAACCCAAACAGAGAGACTTGCAATTAAAATCGCACCTAGCAAGTTGGTATCAAGCGTTAGAATGCCACCAACTTCAGTCAAACCTCGCTCACCTTCCGTATAGTTAACGCCCAGTTCTGGCCCCCAAAATTGAAGGATTCCACCAATAACGTAGTTATACGTAATGTAGGAAACAAGTGTTGCAAGTACAGCGCGACCAGATGCTTTTTTAGCTAAAGCGATAGGTAACCCAACGGCAAAAATAAGTGCCATATTTTTAAATACAACGAGTGATGCCTGTAAAATGATCGTCGAGACTTTAACCCAAGCACTCCCCTCTAGTGCCCAAGGAAACACTTCTTGATTTAACAGCACAACAGAGAAACCCAATAACATGCCCGCTGCTGGAAATAATAGAACGGGAACAAACATCGCGGCCCCGAACCTTTGAATAATGTCTTTCATATAAACCTCTTGTTTCATTCACGGAGCCTACAAGTAGGCCCCGAACGTCCAGTTGTTATTGAAAAAATTGAGGAAGGTAGGCTTTATTTTCTTCTAGTAATTGTTTTGTTATTTCTTTAGCTTTTGGCACATTAACCACGGTACGGTTAAGTGTGAGTGCATTAATCAGCTTTTGCTGACTTCCTTCGTACCAAGCATCCACGACTAATTTCTCGTAACCAAGTTGGCTCTCAATCATGGCTTTTTGGAAGGTTGGGATTTTTCCTACAGTAAAAGCTTTCGGTCCATCACTAGTTAGCGCAGCTGGAACTTCTACCATGGCGTCATTTTGTAAATTTGTAATAGCACCATTATTCGGTACGATGACGAGATACACATCGCTCAAGTTGTAGGCAAGCGAAGCCGCGACTCTCACCATGTATCGACCATGGATATCGGCATGCAGTGTTTCGTGCTTCGTGGTGCCCGCTTCAATTATTCTTGCGTTCAATTCGAACACTCGTTTCTCACGGCCGTTAATTACCTGCCTTGCGCGAGTATTATTGATATCCTCTTTCGCCACCATTTTTTCAGGGTACAAATAGTACTGAAGATACGTATTCGGCAAAAACTCTGGATTATCAGCAAGCATTGTTCTCATGTTTTTGAATGTGGCTTGCCACGATGGGTCATCCGCTATTTCCGCATCAACCGCACTGATCCCTTCTTTTAGGATGATATTTTTAATTTTGTCCGTTAAGTCTTCACCCTGTTTGTTACGAATTTTGGTAAACCAGCCATAGTGATTAAGCCCAAAATATTCAGGAACGAAGTCCCAAATTTCACATCCTAACAATTGCGCATAGCTGACCATAATCGCTGCTGGCATATCACAAATATTTAGAATTCGCTTATCATGCGGAAATTCACGATTTAAAGCTTCAGCGACAATTGCCGCTGGGTTGGTGTAATTAAGAATCCACGCATCTGGACACGTTTGTCGGATCTCGTTCACTAGCTGGATCATATCGCCGATAGAGCGAAGTCCATATGCCATTCCTCCCGCGCCACATGTCTCTTGCCCAACACAAGAGTTGGATAGCGGGATTTGTTCATCGCGCTCGCGCATGGCCAACCCACCAGTGCGGATCTGTATAAAGAAAAAGTCCGAATCTGCGAATGCGACAGATTTATCCGTTGTATAAACAAACTCTTCAACTTCTGGATAGTGTTCTCGCAATAGAATTTCAGTAGCTAATGCATTCGACTCTTGGCGTTTCTCATCTATGTCGTAAAACACGACTTTTGCGAGTGGAAAGTTATCTTTTTCGGCAATAAGGCTGTTCATCATACCAAGTGTGTATGTACTGCCAGCACCAACAATCGTTAATTTTTGACGTTTCATTTCGCTACCTCAAATGTTTATCCTGAAAATGTATAAAATAAGTATTAATACTTTTATGATACATTTAAAGTATAAGCACAAAGATACGAGATAAAAATCACACAAAGATCCTAAGGAAAAGTATTAACTACATCTCAGATCACATTCTTGCTATCATGATCCAAGACTTAGCGAGGTATTATGAAACCCAAATACATAGACATTGCGGAACGATTAGAAAAAAAGATCAAAGATGGGGAACTACAACCGAAATCGATGCTTCCAAAAGAGAGTGATTTGCAAGAAGAGTTTTCCGTAAGCCGCGTAACCATCAGAAAAAGCTTACAAATTCTGGTCGACAATAATTTAATTAGTCGGACAAGAGGTAGTGGAACTTATGTAAACGATCTAAAAGCCCAACATGATGCCTTACATTTGCTGGGTTTTATCGAGGAAGTCAGTAAACAGGGGAAAACGCCTAGCTCTCAAGTCATAAAGTTCGAACTTAAAAAGCCGAATGAGCAGGTTGCTAAGCAGTTAAATCTCTCGCCCAATGATGATACATATGAAATACATAGACTCAGATGTATTAATGATGAGCCTGAAATTTACGAAGTCACTCATATGCCAGCAATGTTATTTCCAGACTTGAGCATAGCCATAATGAATGGTTCTAAATATGAGTACATTGAAAATAGCAAAGGATTGAAAATTGCGAAAAGCAGTCAGTCTGTCAAACCGTATTTGTTAGATACAGAGACGGCCTCATACCTGAATGAATCAGAAGCTTCCCCTATTCTAAAAGTTGAGTCCACTGGTTACCTAGAAGATGGTCGTGCATTTGAATATACCGTCAATTACTTCCGACTTCATCAATACAGCTTCGAGTTTATTTCAACTAGGACGTAGTACTATTCGACGCTAATGGTTAATCATTGCGCCAAATCTTATATCCGACCTCTCGCATTGCTCTGCCGAGCAGGTGGGAGGCGACTGGCGCAGTGAGAACGATAAACAACATCGTACCGATAACCCGAGAGATCACGGTAACTTCAGGGAGTGAGAAAGCGACCGCTAATAACAAGCAGCTCACTCCGACGGTCCCAGCTTTGGTCGCTGCATGCATTCGGGTATACAAATCCGGAAGCCTCAGAACACCTAGACTTGCAATCAAGGTCAACAATGTTCCTAAGCATAAAAATAGTCCAATCAACACGTCCATTATTCTTTCTCCTTTCTTTTAACGATCAAACGTGCAAATGCGATCGTGCCGAGAAATGCAACCAAACCTAATGTAATGGCGATATCTAACAGAGCGTCCTCACCGCTGTCTAAGGTGTAAACCGTAATAAATCCGATAGTGATAAATGAAATCAGATCTAACGCCACAACTCGATCAGCTAGCGTTGGTCCTAGAATTAAACGAGCAAAAGCCATAACAAAGCTGAGTAGTAGCCCAGAATAGGCAAAAGTGACCGTTATTTGCAGCCAACTATCCACGCGTCACCTCCAAAATTCGATGCTCTAACCCATCTTTAATTCCGCGAATAACCTCTTCATGTTCAGGTGCAAACATGGCATGAACGATAAGATACTTTTTATCAGCCGTAACATCCAAACTAAGCGTGCCCGGTGTTAAAGAAACCATGTTCGCCAGTAATGTGATTTCTAGATCAGAATCGACCTCCAGAGGGACATAAACGATATCAGGCTGACTCAAATGAGTAGGTGTCACAACGTCCCACACCACTTTCGCAACCGATATAACCATTTCATAAGCGAAGTACATCAATAACTTCAATGCAGATGCAAAACGTTGAAAATAGCTCGTTTTCAATCCAAATGGTTGACTCAACCTTAAAGCAAAAAAACCGACCGTAAATCCGACAACAAAATTCAGACTCGAATAGCTGCCATTAAGCATCATCCACGCTAACGCTAAGAAAAAATTGAGGAATAGATAGATCATGTATTTCCTCCTAACACCACTCTGATGTATTCAGTCGGATTTAACAGTTGTTCTGCAGCTTGAACGGAAAATTGATAAAAAGGCTCCGCCACTAAGCCAATGATTAGCGTCAACGTCGTCAATACAATAATTGGAACGCAGTACAACCAATGTGCTTTGGCCTGCAGAGTCTGTTCTGGCTTCTCTCTAAATGGCTTTTTCCAAAATGCCTCACTCCAAATTTTCGTCATCGAGTAGACAGTAAGCAACCCCACCAATAACGCGGTACCTGCTAACCAGTAATATTCAGCCTGTATGCTCGACTTGATGACCAATAGCTTTCCCCAGAAACCCGATAGCGGTGGAAAACCGGCCAGAGAAAACGCAGGCACAAGAAACAAGAACGCCAACCAAGGCATAGCTTTATATACCCCACCCAAATGTTCAAGTTGACTAGAGCCATATTTGCGCTCGATGAATCCACCTATTAAGAACAAATTCGCTTTTACAATGATGTGATGAACAATGTAGAAAATGGCACCGGCTAAAGCTAAGGGAGTGTAAATAGCCAACCCCATGATCATATAGCCTATTTGGCTAATAATATGAAAAGAAAGAATTTTCTTAATGTCGAATTGGCTAGCCGCTCCTAAAACGCCCGTTAACATGGTTAGCCCTGCGACCCAAATTAACGTCGGTTGCCAGCCACTCTCGGCGAGCGGAAATACCAAGGTAAAGACTCTTATCAACGCGTATACACCGACTTTAGTAAGCAACGCGGCAAACAGTGCCACCACACCGCTTGGTAACGTGTGATAAGAAGCTGGCAACCAAGCAAATAAAGGAAAGAGTGCCGCTTTAATAGAAAAGGCAAACAAAAATAGCGCGGACAGCATCATGTTGATGCTCAATTCATTTTCCCCTACTTTGGTGTAGAGATCGGCCAAGTTCAAGGTGCCCGTTGCGCCATACAATAAACCGATAGCAAGCAAAAATACCAGCGTCGAAATCAGGTTCAACATCACGTACTTTACTGCACCATCAACTTGAGTTTTCGTTGCATCTAACACCATTAAACCAAATGATGAAATGAGCATGACCTCAAACCAAACATACAGATTAAAAATATCTCCAGTCAGGAAAGCACCATAAACGCCAGCAAGCAACACGTGCATTAACGCATGGTAATTGCTATAGGAGGGCTTTCGGTGAAGGTCCGCCATCGCGTAGAAAACACATATCGCACCAATCACCGCCGTTATCATCACCATAGCAACGCTGAGGTAATCTGCGACAAACACGATACCAAATGGCGCACTCCACTGACCAAAAGCAACGGCTTGAATACCATTACTTATGATGTTTTCTGTGAGAAAGCCCGCAACGAAAAGGTTCGAAATCGCACTTACACCGCTCAACCACTCAACACTTTTTGTTGAGCGACGGACGAAGAAGATAGTCAACGCCGTACTCAGCGAGAGAACAACCGGTAACGTAAGCAAAATCGAACTCATTGACCCTCCTCAGAACGTTGCATTTCATCGACGTTTGCAGTTCCAGTGTCTTTATAAGCTCGATAGAACAGCATTAAAGCAAAAATAAGTAGTCCAAAACCGATGACTATCGCAGTTAAGATAAGCGCTTGAGGTAAAGGATTTGCCGCGCTATCTGGTGGTAAAAGAGCATTATCGCCAATCAATGGCGGCTCTCCGGGCGTCAGCCTTCCAGCGGTAAAAATAGCAAGGTTAACCGCACTACTGAGTAACATGATGCCGAACAAAAGGCGCAAGATATGCTTTTCAAGCATTAAATAAACACCTGCTGCGACAAATACTCCAACGACAACACTCCAGACTATTTCCATCACTCTAGCTCCTCATTAATACGAAGCAGCATACCCATCACGCCACCTATAACGGCAAGGTAAACACCAACATCAAAAACCAATGGCGTCCCTAGTGGTATCACGTCTTTCCACCACAGTCCGGTCAAAAACGGTTTATCAAACGCAAAGCTCAAAGCACCAGAAACTAAGCTCAATGCGATGCCAGATAACGCAATGAGAAACGGTTTGAAATACAACCTAGAACGAACGTATTTCGGTGATTCCGCGAACATGAGAAGTGATAAACCAATAACGGCAATCAACGCACCAATAAAGCCACCACCCGGTTCGTTATGACCACGTAACAACAGATACACTGAAAATACGAGCATGAGTGCCGAAACAATGTGTGCCGTGGTTGCAAAAATTAATGATTGGATACGATTTTGCTTTTTCGCTCTTGTCTTAAGCAAACTCACTGCAGCAATCCCTGCAATAACAACGACAACAACTTCTCCCAATGTATCAAATGCGCGAAAGTCGACCAGAATAACGTTAACAATGTTTCGCCCATGTCCACCTGGGACACTGTTTTCTGCAAAGAAATCTGACACCGAAGAGTCCATCGGCTGAGACGTGATTCCTAACAAAAGTAAAGTAACCGAAACACCTATCACACCTGCTATGCAAATATTCGCTACTTTACGTTTTATTGAATGCTTGGGCACGGTGGTTAGACGTGGCATATGACGCATTAACAATGCAAGAAAGACCACCATTAATGTTTCCACTAACAGTAAAGTCTTCGCAACGTCCGGGGCGCTATAAATCATAAAAACAAGCGTGGTCATGAAGCCAATCATACCAAGCGCAGAAATCGCAAGAAGTCTTGCGTGGGACAACGTACATACGAGCGCAGCACCAATCAACAATAAGGCAATACCAATCTCATAGAAAGTGACACTTGAAAGTTCGCCAACCAAAGGCAGAGGAATAAGCGCTACCTGACTCAGTAACGCAACGGCAAGTACCGTGAAAAATAATAGGACATAGCGACTCAATTTCTTTTGCTGTAACCGCGCCGTTTGCCACTTCGCCCCTGTCATCATGCCATCTAATAGTCGTTCAAAAATATTCTCCGCTTTGGGGACGAATAGATGTAGCCGCTGAAAAAATGCAGACACAGTAGGATAAACACGGTACACCACATACCCCAACGCTAGCGTAATAACGCTTAACACTAACGGTACATTCACGCCATGCCATAGTGATGTCTCTTTAAGAGTTGCTGTGGGCAGAATGTCAGCAGAGCCCGGAAAAATAATATTGCGATCTAACCAATTCAAACCGAATAACGGAACTAGGAGGCTGCCAACTGCCAAGAGCAAAGGCGAGATCCACATGGCTTTTTTTGTCTCAACTGGCTTAGTTTCAATCGGCACGAGATCACGGCGAGCAAAGAATGGTCTCGCAATAAGCATAATGGTTAGCGCGACCATCAGTATATTCACGATTAAAAGTACAAAGGCGATCCAGTTATTGAGCTCTACTGCGGACTTGTACATGTATTCTTTGCTCAAAAAGCCTAACAACGGCGGGAACCCCGCTTTAGACAATGCAGCCAAACTCCCCGCAACCATGCTGATGACGAGAACTGACTTCAGGCCGTACAATTGATCAATATCTCGTGTTCCTGTCGCTTTGTCGATATTACCCACCACCATAAACAGCGCAGCTTTATAGAAAGAGTGAGCGAGAATAAACATCAATACTGCACTAACGGCCAAATCTGTGCCCATACCTAGTAATAATGTTAATTTACCCAAAGCAACATTCGTGCTGTAGGCTAGCATCAGCTTCAAGTCAGTTTGTTTTAATGCGACAAATGTGCACCAAATGGCCGTGATACTCCCAGTGATGACTAAAGCATAAAACCAGATCTCGCTGTGGGCATAAACTGGCGAAAAACGTGCTAATAGGTAAATGCCTGCCTTTACCATTGTTGCCGAGTGTAAATACGCACTGACCGGAGTGGGAGCTGCCATCGCGTTAGGTAGCCAAAAATGAAACGGGAATTGCGCAGATTTAGTAAATGCACCGAGTAGTATGAGCACTAGAGATGGGATAAACCATTCATGCTGCGCAATAGTGTCTGCCTGCTCGATGATGGTATTTAGCTCATAACTCCCTGCCATTGCTCCCAGCAAGATAAGACCAGCTAGCAACGCTAGTCCACCAGCACCGGTAACAATCAGCGACTGCAAGGCGTTTTTCCGAGACGTTTTATTTTCGTGATTAAACCCGATCAGTAAGTAAGAAGTGATGGTGGTGAGTTCCCAGAAAACAAATAACAACAGAATGTTATCGCTCATCACAATCCCTAGCATGGCAAGCATGAATAGGGTTAGATACAAATGAAAGGAAAACCGGCTATCACTTTCTCGTAAATAAGCCAAAGCGTAGATTTGAATCAGTGCGCCAATCCCACTGATCAGTCCCGCAAAAAGAAATGAAAGACCATCTAATCTAAAGCTAAGGTTGATATCGAGGCTTGGTATCCATTCCGCATTCCAGCTCACGCCTGCAGGAGTATAGATGTAGAAGAGAAAAGAGAAGATTAAAACTGGCAGCGCAGGGAAAATCAGTAAGACCAACTGATTATCTAGGTTTTTCGGCAGGTTTTCTTTACCCGTTATGTTATTCAACATCGCAGCCCATTCGTTGTTATAAGAAGGTACGCCCTATTCGGCGCAAATGACAAACTCCACTGTATTGTTTTAGCCCAAGCGCTTCAAAAACGATCATGAAACTAAGGGAAAAGTAGCAAACAGTAATCACTGAGTGCTACTTAGAGGAACGCCGATACAAACCGCTATTTGCTGTCTGCTACGGCATAAGAACGTAGGTCACTACTTACATATTCTTGGCTGAATGTATATGGATTATCGTCATCAGCTAACTCGAATGCATCGTAGGTGCAGTCACCGATATCATTTCTCGGACAAACATAAACATTCGAACGTTCTATCATTTCTGTGTGGCATTTCGGGCATAGGTTTTTCATGTCACTCTCCTCTGATAACTTATTGATACACTGATAATTCCATGTTCTAGAGATCCATCTCCCTCCTTTACCTAAAACATCACTTAAACCCAACTTTGTTACACCCCAATTACTGAATCGGTGAGACAAAACCATCGGGCTTAAGAGCGACCAAACTACAGTTAATCGATTGCAAAATATTTTCAGCCGTATTACCAATGACATAACCAGATATACCAGTCCTCGCTAAGGTACCCATGACCAACACGTCTACCTCAATACTTTCTACGTAATCTGGAATCTTTTCGTCGGGTTTTCCATGAAGGTGGTGAATCACAATTTCACCTGTAATCCCAGACTCCTCCAACAGCTGTTGCAGAGCTTGTTTATGATCGGCTTTTGCCTTATCGAGTTCATGTTTCAACTCAGCATCATCGACTTGAATCCAAGCGTTACCATTAAGGTAGTTTTCTAAGTAATACTCCCAGCAAGAAATCACGTGTAAACGACTATCGCAGGTGTCGGCTATCGAACGCGATAATTCGAGTAAACGCACGGCTAATGAGTGCTGTTCATCGCTTGCCGTTAATGGGTCGATAGCCACAGCAACACGGCGTTTATCTCTTGGCTTATCAATTGGTCGGTGCAACCAAAGCGGACAAGGGCATTTTCGTAACAGAGTCATATCAATAGCTTTAAAACCCTCAGCACCTTCACCGAGCGGTTCAGCTTCTTTGATGATGAGATCTTTGTTATCAGCTAATGCTTCTTGAATAATACAGACAGCGGGCTTTTCACTGCTTTTCACAGTAAGAGGAAATGCGAGATCCTCTTCAGAGAGTCCCAGCTTCTGTCTGTATTCGTGAATACTTTGTTTGAGGGAGTCTTGCAGCGATTGCTCATAACTTTGCTGATACTGGATCATGTCTGTTGGGAAATCAGGACACGCTATTAGCCCTGAGACAGGCACTTTGTTGCTAGATGCAATCCTCATCGCCTGCTCGAGGGCGTCACTATGGCCTGGCAATCCTTGTGTTGCAAAAAGTATGTTTGCGAATCGTTTCATACACACCTCCTTGTTTGGTTAAATATTAACCACCCACAAAGTATAATACCTAACGGATAATTGTAACGGCTTGTGACGTTGATGAAATCAATTCTCATTAAGAGACGGATATTGCTTCATTTTGTTTTACGTCACACTCTCCTTTCTTCACAACTATCGCCTTCGACCTAAATAAATTCCGCTACCTAAAGTTGAGACCAAATAAAAACCCAAATTACTCAAAGTTTTTTCTCACCTTGAGTAACTTGGGTATAAGCAATAACACACTTAGTGTCCGGATTTAAATGGATGACCTAAATTTTCACGCAACTTAGTTTAAAGATGCCATCTCAATCACGAATCGATATGCAAAGTTTTACGGCTTTAGTGACCTAAAATCGCCGTAACTCAATGTTAAGGTTGTTGTTTTGTCGGTGCCAAAGCAATTTCACGAACACATACACCTTGCGGTTGCTGATAAGCAAACAGCACTGCGCGTGCGATGTCATCTGCGGCCAACACACCGCCCATATCCACCTTCCAGGCGTCATAACCATCTTTAATATCTTGAGACGTTGTATGTGAAAGTAATTCCGTTTCCACTGCACCAGGTGCAATCGTCGTAACGCGAACATTCGATGACGCAACTTCTTCACGTACGTTTTCAGAAATAGCATGAACCGCAAATTTGGTACCGCAATAAGCAGCATGATCAGGGAATGTTTTCTTGCCCGCAATAGAGCTGATGTTAATGATCGTACCACTGTTACGTGCTTTCATCGGTGCTAGGACGGACTGCATGCCATTGAGCAAGCCAATTACGTTCACATCAAACATGCGCTTCCACTCCGATGCTTCCTGAGTATCTATCTGACCTAGAAGCATAACGCCTGCGTTATTTACAAGTGCATCTACCGGACCATACAACGCTTCAGCTTTCTCAATTGCAGCCTCAAAAGAAGCTTTGTCGGTCACATCTACCTTTTCACAAAGCGTATTTGGTAAGTTTAATGCTTCCAAACGTTCTACACGTCTTGCTAACAAAAGAAGAGCATGGCCCTGTTCACTGAAGTGACGTGCAATCGCTTCACCAATGCCTGAACTAGCGCCTGTAATAACAATTAACTTTTTCATTTTGAATCCTTAATCGAACGGTTTACATCAGTGGCGGTAAGTTTATGAAAACTTTGTTTGTTGATATATACCGACCTAGTTGAAACACTGTTGTTATACTGCAACAATACTTTTTTGAATTATGAAGAAGTCATCATGCAAACACACATCAACCTTGCGGATATTCGCTCCTTCGTCCTAATCGCTCAACTAGGAAACTTCACGAAAGCAGCAGAGCAACTTGGCGTTTCTCGCTCACACGTTTCACGTCAAATAACAAATCTGGAACAACAGATTGGTGTCACTTTGCTCCAAAGGACAACTCGAACACTGAACCTCACCGAAGCAGGCAAGGTTCTGTATAAACAGTGTGAAACTGCCCTTCACAATATTGATCAAGCTGTTATGGCAGTGGTTGATGATGTAGAAGACTTAAGAGGTGACATTCGTATCAACTGTGTGGGGGGTTATTTAGGAGAAGACGTTGTCGCAGATATCGTTGCTCAGTTTCTAATCCAACACCCACAAGTGAGCATTAACTTAGATTTTAGCAGCCATCGTGTCGATTTAATCGCGGATGAATTCGATATCGCTTTTCGAATGGGAAAGTTAGACGACTCCAACTTTATCGCTCGCAAACTGATCGATGTGAAAATGGGGACATACGCAAGCCCTAACTATTTAGAAACATATGGCTATCCTTCACATCCAAAGGACTTAGAAAAACACATTTGTTTGACAGGTAGTGTGACACGGTGGGCATTTGAGAACACAAATACAAAGCAGTCAACGGAACACCAGATACGTGGACAGTTACGATGTAAGAGTGGCAGAGTAATGATAAAAGCAGCCCTGGCGGGAAATGGCATCATCCGTGTGCCAGCACTTTATTGTCAACAAGAACTCCAGACAGGCAAGCTAAAAGAAGTGTTTACCAATTGGAGCATTCCGAGTGTGGAATTTTCACTCCTTTATCATCACGACCGACATCAACCAAAACGCATCCGAGCCTTTGTTGATTTTACCACGCAATACTTTCGCAAACTGCAGAGTAAAGACAAGTAACCTGCACGTTGGTACCTGTCTATGTATGCTTTATAGGCTGAGCCTGTGAACCTGGGGTTTGTTCTAGAAAGAGTGTGAGCATTTTGACGCTTAAGGTTTGGTTTTCATAAACGTCAGAGGTGTTTGTCCAGTTTGCTTTTTGAAAAATGCAATAAAAGCACTGTCTGACGAAAACTCCAGCCAATCGGCAGCTGCGCTGACTGGCATGCCCGTTGATAACAATTCAACTGCCTTTAAAAGCCTCCACTGTTGCCGCCAATCTTGATAATTCATTCCCGTTTCCGACTTAAATAATCGTGTTACCGTCTTGGTGCTTGCCCCAACTTTGCTTGCAAGAGTAGTAAGTGAAGGAGCTAGAAATGAAGGTTCAACCAACTCTCGACGAAACGTTGTTAAGCGCCGATGTGATGGCAAAGGCAACTGAAACGAATAACGTTTCGCAGCATAAAACTCCTCCCAAAAAAGCGCCGTCGTATTTACCATCTCGCTGCTAGGCTTATCCCACTCCCAAAATGACATTTTATCAATAAGAGCTTGGAGTAAATTATTCACTTCTATCATCGTGATCTTACTCGGACAGGCAAACTCCTCACAATCAAAATACAAAGATCGGTACGCCACCACATTCGTCATTAGTGCGCGATGCGGCGTATTAGGTGGGATCCAAACCGCCTTTGTCGGTGGCAAAATACAAATCGAGTCTTCCAGAGCAAAACTCATACAACCTTGAGGTGCGTACAATAACTGCCCTTTCTTGTGCATATGCATACCTGAGTCGTGCTTGCCAATATCCGCAGCAATTCCCACTACACAATTAGAAATTTTGTCTGCATCAAATTGTGTTTTTTCGTTAATAAGCGCCATTTTGTCCGAATGTTGATGTATTTGGTTTTTATGTTGTTATTAGATCAATCATAGCCTCATTTATACTGCCCGCCAACTTCATTAACGATGGGTAACAATATGAATACTAAGCCCTCTTTATGGCTCATGCTGGTTATGTTGATGTTTCCGCAAATTGTAGAAACTATTTATAGCCCAGCGCTGAGCTCAATCGCTCTTTCATTTGATGTAAACCACGCACAAGCAGCCCAAACATTGTCGATTTACTTCCTAGCTTTTGCCATTGGCGTTGTAGTTTGGGGAGTTCTCGCAGATAAACTGGGAAGAAGGCCCACCATGCTTATTGGGCTCTTTATCTATGGCTGCGCATCTTTACTCGCAACTCAAACCGAAAGCTTTGCTGTTGTCATGACCGCGCGAGCCCTAAGCGCATTTGGTATCGCGGTAGGATCCGTTGTCACACAGACCATGCTTCGTGACGCGTTTGACGGTCAAGAACTGAGTAAAGTCTTTAGCTTAATGGGGATGGGTATATCAATCAGCCCGGTAGTTGGCATGCTATTAGGCGGGCAGCTTACAGCGCTTGGTGGATACCGTTATGTGTTTTTTGCCTTGTTTTTAATCGCGTTAGTATTGCTCGCTTACAACGTTATTAAGCTTCCTGAAACACAGAAGGAACAGACACCAGTACGGTTGCATCAACTTAGCTGGAAAATGGTAAGAGACGCGCGAATTTGGCGCTCAGGATTACTGGTTGCTTTGTATAACATTGCTCTATTTTCTTATTACCAGCTTGGCGCATTTACTTTCTCGGTACTTGGGTATAACTCCGAACAATTTGGATACAGTGGCATGGTACTGGGGTTAGGCACTCTGCTTGGGAGTTGTTTAAACAAATCCCTAGTGTCTAAAAATGTTCGAAAAAGCCAACTACTTTGGCTCTCAGCAGTATTGCTTAGTTTGGGATCAGTCGGTGTGTTGATTCTGAGCCAATCAATCTGGTTTGTTGCTCCAATGGTGTTAGTCGTCATGTCTTATGGGATTGCGATACCCAATATACTCAGTGACGCACTCGTTGATTATAAACAACAGGTAGGTAGCGCAGGCGCTTTATTTGGGCTCATGTACTACATCATGATCGGGACGGGATTAGCGATGGCTGGAACAGCACAAAACTTAGGTGTCGTTCTATTAGCATGTAGCTGTTTAGCGATTTTATTAGCGTTTTCTAAAAGGCAAGTTCATACCAACTTGTGACCAGATACTACGCATTACTTGCCTAATCTTCCGAAGATTGGTCTACATCTTTTCTAACGGTTAACTAAAACGTAAATAAAAAGCGCCTGTCGGCGCTTTAATTATCCATAGATCTTATTGCCATGTTGGCTCGCCAAACTCTTCACAACGTTGCTTGTCGTAATTTTCAATGCGCCCGCGTTTACCTACAAACTGAACCTGAACAACCATTCCAGCTTCAACATATTCACTGAAATAATCGCAAGAAACACGAAAACTAGTATCGCGTATAACAATTGGTACCCATTCATAGCCGCCGCTGCGTGGTAAGTAAGACTTGAAGGTAATGACCCCGTCATCTGAAACGTTGATTTCTTCATCATATTCATTCAACTTATAAAAACGTTGTCCATCAAACTCTGTCTTTGCTTTTTCAATTATTTCCTTCGTTGCTGTCGATTGCATCGGCGTATTTGAGACCAGTTGACACCCAACAACAGATGTCAATACGGACAAAGCCAAAGCGAGTTTAGTTATTTTATTCATTTACCTAACCACTGTTGAATTATTCAACACTTACCATTTTAAAAGGAGGGAGACCATACTTTATTTTAAAGAAAATAAAAAGCGCCTTTCGGCGCTTTTTATCTGAACATTTCTTATCCAAACGTCTCGAGTAGATTTTCTAGAAAAGCTAACTTTTTATTACAATGAATTTTATTTAGGCTCTCACCGGAATCTATTGCTATTTAACCCCAAGCTTCAAACTCATTAGGCTTTACGTGTTTTATTTTTAATCTAACGTTGGGATCCAGAGCTGTTTCAGTTCCCAATTCACAGTAGTACTCAACAGCATTTTCATCTTCAATCATGTCAACGAAGCTAGCAACGACACTCAACCGTCCACCACCTCTAGTCAATGAAAAGTACGCATTCTTGTTTTCATTTACTTCAAATTTCAAAGGAATGAATTCAGGTTCTTCAAGAGAAATATCTATCCATTTATAGTTATCTAAACTCTTCCCCTTTCGTGGGGCATAAACTGTTTTCAACCCATTTTCGTCAACAACGAAGTACATCGAATTCTCAGCTTGATTAAAGCAAGCTTTCAAACTGCCACCTTTATTTTCTAAATCACACGTAAATATGACAGAATTTTGGTTGCAGCTTGCACTTACAAAATTTGAAAACGACACAATAAATGAAAACCCGACCATCACAATTGATTTATAAATTTCATTGAATTTAAGCATTTCAACTACATTAAAAATAAAAACAATATATTCACTTTATATTAAAATAGTCTTCATCAGGGAATTTTTCGTTGGTTTTGTTAGTACTATACTTTCCATTATATGGATTAATCGTCAGTTCTTCACCATTATTATCAAACTTAAACTGCCTTCCATCAAACTCTCCCTTTATCCTTAAACTTACTCTACCTTCAATAATCTCAACATATTCATATCTTGATGAAAAACTATTCCAGCAAACATCTCGCCTATGTTCGTCATAATTAGCAGAAAAAACTATTGTAGAAGAACAATAATTCTCTTCTCCATTTCTATTCCAATACAAAATCCTATCTTTAGGTATGTTCATATTAAAATTATCTCTCTGGAAAATGTAAGACAACACGCCAGTATAATTATTATTAGCGTTTTTTATTATTTTACCATTATCTCTGTCCAATAATGTATGATCGATAATATCAAAACCATAATCGTAAATGTCATAACTAAGGTTCAAACTACCAATCTCTTTTGGAACTTCTTTTTTTTCTGTGTCAAAAATAAAGTATGCTTCGCTATTTATATTACCATTAGTCAAGTCAACCAAATAAAGCTCTTCATTCAATTTAATTAAATCGCTTGTGCCACATGAGTCAAAAAAGCTAAAATCATATGAAGTTCCATTTGCTTTTAGAGAATATTGACAAAAAGGCCCCTCAGCCTCTGTGAATTTTTGCTCTTGCGTAATACTGCTTTCCGCAAAAGAATATGTTGATAAAAAGATTAAACTAAATGTAATCATTTTATTCATTTATCATTAACTCCAGCTTGTGATGTACACTCTTACTTCTTTTATAGTAATTTTTATTGATCATTGAACTATCCTTAAGATAAAACTTACTAAAGTCATAGTTATCGGATATTGAATTACAATTAATCAACTTTGAAAGTTTTAATAAGTTATTTTTTCTCTCTAACAAATGATTGTAACCACCATTTACTGAGATCGTTACACGAAATAGATCATTCTTGGTAGCGAATGGACGAATATCTCCCCAAGCACTACCTTTTACCCAAAACCACCCTGAAGAATCTACTGCCGTGTGTAAATCTTTAGCAACGCTTTCTATCATTTCTTTTGTAATATCTTTAGTATTCACACCAAAGTATTTAGCATAGTTTTCTATATGTGTTATCTGTAATAAACCACGTCCATGATAGAATGCACCACCTCTGTACTTATTCCATTTCTCTGGATATTTCCCGTTATAATAGTACTCTTCCGTCGTTTTGAAAAAATCACTTTCTTGAAATGCTTGAGACAGAAAGTGGATTTTATTCAAACAATCATCGATTTCATACGTCCTAAACATGTCATTCAAGCTATTTAATAACTCATCTAAAGAAACATTTCTCATACTGTCATAATGAGAGTTCTCAAAAATAGTTTCTTTTCCACCTAAGACTTCAAGTAAAAAACTCTTGGAAATATCACGATTACAGAAACATTTACTTTGGGTGTGATTTCCTACAAAAGGCCAATAATGCCAAAGGCTCTTATCATCGCTTAGTTGCAAATCACCTTGTAAATCTTGTATCCATGAGAACTTATCTGCTCTTTCCAGTTCGAATTGCGAGAAAAGATCAAAGCTATCCATCACTTGATCGCGCCATGGGGAGTTACGGTAGTCCTCTATAGTTACAAAACCAGCGGAGCACTTAATATCTAGAGCTTCCTTTGCGGTCTGATGGATTGATTCATAAAGACTTTGTGACGACTCTGTATGCCAATCTGTAGGATGTTTCACAATAAATCGCTCAAAGTGTTTACGCTTACCGTCTAAGTATACTTTGGCATCGCGAGCAGTGAACGAGGAGAAGTCCGTTACTTGATCTTCTGTCACAGATTCTAGTAATTGCTGAATAAACGAATTACTCATATCAACGGCACCGCTACTATCGGCCCCATCGAGAACAACAAGTGGATTTTCTTCCGCATTTTTGGGAGAAATCTGTTTTTTGAAAAATTCGGGCGGCTCCTCAAAAGAGAACATCTCGATATGCACACGATTATCTTCTTTCTTAGTTCCAATTGCATCGTTACTGTACTCATGCAGTCCCATGTAACCGATATCTTCCCCAGCTGAAACCTTTATCCCCTCTCTAAATAGGAGTGGGAGTAAAGAAACCACACTACCGTCCCTAATCATTGCCGCCTTGTCCGACATCCATTTAGGTTCTGAAACTGGTTCTGATAGGACAGCAGAGGAATCTTCTAAAATGTCAAAGTCACTATTGAGACCCGAAGCAAACCAAACAATCTTGTTTAACAGTGCTTTTTCGCTACCACTTGCCGATTTACCATTCTCTACCACACGACACTTTATCATTTTGTAGGTATTTTTGTCGATCTGGTATGGATGGGTCTCCTTCTCTTCTGCATACAGGTATTCAAGTAATGTTCCTTTAGACATCGACTGTTTTTTTTCACCAGAATTAGTAGGCACATCACTATGTTTGAAAGTGCGTACATTTCTCGCTTCTTGTAAACGGTAACGCGTGGTTATAGATGAATTGGCGCCAATATCTGAAGGTGGCGCAAGGTGCATATAAAGTGTATAGAACTTAAATACATCTTCATTATCTTCGGGGTTTACAGCCTCATGCTCGATAAGCATAAAGTTATTACTATACTTAAACTCTTGCTCTTGGTACGTTGATGTTAGGTAATCAGGATTTATGCGAAATGCCACTATTTTTCCATCAAGCATCGCTTGAATAGGTCTGAGCCCTTTCCCCCACGGTAACATTTTTGATGTTAAGTGAATGCCACTATGCCAACCGTACCCTTGTCCTATTAAATAACGACCGCTCTTAGCTTGATCAAACAATTTCGTAAAATCACTGAGCGTGTAGTAAGCGTCACCTTCTCGCTGCGCTATCGGAAAAACTGCATCCATGATTTAAATGTCCTAGTCAGAAAAGTTATCGTCAAAAGTGACAAATGATGGGCGGTTCAAGTTGTTTGACTTCGTGTACACCACCGCATTAACCCTACCTAAATTAGTAGCAAAGCTAGATTGACTCGCTATGTTAACGGTACTCCCAAGGGCCATTGCCGATATAGAAATTAGGGTGTCATTTTTGGTTTCGAAAATTTGGCTAATGACGTCAGGAAGTGCTTGTTTGAAGTGGTTAAGTGCTTTTTTATAACCGTTTATCCCCTCTTCAACAGAACTCAACGATCTTGCAGAAGCTTGGCTTTGTATGAAATCTAAACGACCGATGATTTCACTGTTTAGCTCATCGATGTATGAACAGATTTGATTGTTTATCAACGTCCATAAAACAAACTGCAAATACTTCACAGTATTCCCAGTCCCTAAAAAGCGAAGCTTCGCTAATAATTCATAGGGAGGCTCAAACACATCAGCCTGATATAAGACTCTCAATATATCGCCATTTTCGTGCACTTGCTCCAAGAGCAGTTCAACTAAAGGTTCATATTTCTCTAGCGCAGTAGTATCAGTTTGGATGTGATAAAGTGCCGAAACATAAGCATCAGAAAAATCTTTAGAGTGATTTTGACTAATCGCATAAGGAGACGATATACGGCTTTGCTCTAACACAATATCTTTAAAGTCATCATCACTGAAGGATGGGGACATCAATATCCCCCAGTCATTAGCAACCCCAACACGATCTTCCCAAAATGGCGAGCGGCGACCTGCGACAAACGTACAAAAATCATTCGGATCAGGGTAAGTTTCCGTAACAATATTTTCAGCTAAAGATTGGTTCGGGGTGTAAGAGTCTTGAGTTTCGCTGAGCACTAACCTGCATTCTTTTAGAGCGAGACCATTAACAGATGCTTTTCCGCTAGAATCCAGCACTCCACTCCCAATGACAGCACCTGAAGGCTCGACTAAAGAAAATTGTGCATTAGAGTAAGGGAGCCCATTTGGATATTTGCATTCTATATCCAGCGTATACGTCCCTTCCTGCTCTTCAGTCACAGAAACCGATGGGTTTTGTGCGCCACCCAAACACATAGTGTTGGCTTTGTTCATGGTCATTTGATCGGACAGACGACATACGCCCTTACCTTCAAATTTAACCGTTGGTGAGGCTGAAATGAATTTTGCTTCGGCTTCTATCGTGCCTGAGGCAACGCCTTTTCTATCACCGCCCGCATCGCCGGTACTTTTTGAGAACGTACTGCCCTTGATAGCGACACTGTTACCGCCATCCATAGAGACTGTCGTAGTCCCACCAGCAAGGTCTACTGATTTAGCATTGTTGCCATAAGGGATAGGGACGACTGGCTTGCCGACCTTAGTTAAACAAACATCTGGGAGCGTTGCATTCGCTTCACCACCTGAGCCTTTATGAACTATCGAAAGTCCATTCGCACCAACTGTTACGCCCATAACCAATCCATTTGAATTTTATTGATTGAATGATAAAAGAGATCGCAAACTGCAATCTCTCTAAATAACTAGTGAATTTCACTAAAAGACCAGTGATATTCACAATAAGCCCTAAAACTGGCAGAAGATCTCATTTTAGATCTCTGGTTATCTATACATTTCAAGCAGTTGCTGAAATTTTAAGTCTATGACGATGTAGGTTGCCGCATACATAAGCGCAAACGTCATCGCACTAAGACTTAAGATCAGCTTGGGTGAAATTACCCTTTTTAACGGCTTCTTTAGGTATTTAGCTTTAAGGTTGATTAAAGAAACTTTTTCTTGTTCTGCTAGGCGGTCATCTCGCACTAATCGATAAATGGTGCTGCCAATTTCCGCTAACTTTTCGTTACCACGCTCTTCACGGCCATACTTGCCTTGGAAACCAAGTTGAAGCAGTAAATAGAGAAACTCTATAACGTGACGGTATTTACGAGGGTCGGTTTTTAAGCGATCGAGAATAACGAAGAACTTATCACCACCAGACGTTTCGTTGTGGAATTCAGACAGTAAGCTGTTCTGGCTCCAGTGACTATTTGCCCCCCATTCTTGTCGACAAACAGACTCATCAATCGCCGCACACAAGCAGTAACGAATAACAAGAACCGAAGCACGATCGAGCTCCATTTCATTAAGTTTTCGTTCACCTTTTCGAATCTCACGTGCCACTTGTTCACGAAATGGCATCGGGTCATCAAGCCAAGGGATCGAAGACATACAAGACAGACTGGCGATCAACCATGAAAACTGGTCCACCAACGGGTTAATACCCATGTTGTCGATAGATAGATCTTGTACTGCGATGTTTCTCGACAAGTCAGGCGCTGGCATTACCTCCATTGGTTTGCCAGGCTCTGGTTGGAATAAGACTACGGTGACGTCGGTTTCTGCGTAACTCATAGACGAACGGCCCAAAGTTGCAATGATAAGTTAGCGAAATCGCCCGCAACGTGAATCGCAATCGCAGCAGTGTTCTGCAATGCCATCCACTCTTCGCCCGTTTTATCGAGCTCGAAATAGGTGTAGCCAGCGTGATACGGCAGCGCGCGTGGCACAACTGGCATTGGTTTGATCTCAATCCCAGGCAGTTGAAGGTTAATCAAGTCACGTATGTTATCGATAGAACCGATCTTCGTTTGGCTGACAAACTGGGTATGCAGGACATCCAAGGTCACGTCGGCTTTAACTGCGAGGATAAAGGTTGTCGTATCAATGATCTTATTGTCAGGGATTGCTGCCGTTCTGATGCCATAGTTCTGATCTTTTAAGGTCAGTGGAATTGCTCTTTGCTCAGACATCACGCTCAATGTCATTTTCGCACTGTCTAGGACGCGAGAAAGACAGCTAGTAAGATCACCATGATTGTACTTCGTAAACTCAATAGGTCGGCGTGTCGTTGAGCACAGCGTCGAAAGCTCACCCTCTGCCTGAAGAAGAATTCGATACAAAGATTCAGGATGCACAGCTTCTGTGCTGGCGAAATGCCAAAATAAGGGTTCGTATCGGTTGAGCGCTTGCAATAGCATAAAGTCAGAAACCGATGATACGCCTTGTTGATCCACCACCCCTAATCGCTGAACTATCGATTCCGCGCGATGCTTCAACATAGAAGCAAACTCGGTCGCAAATTTACTCAGTACTGTCGACGCATGAATATCGATACAGGTAGGAATGAAACTATCATCTAAGATCACGCTGCCATCAGGCTTCACTTCTGAGATCTTTAAGATCGGAATAGACGTGTAAGCACTCTTATCTTCATGATCGTACATTAAGCAAAAGTTAAGCTTACCGACGACGATATTTGCCATGTCTTCCGAATCATAACAAGCGTCAACCGCTTCTTGAGATTCCATCGTATAGCGCGCACCGTCTTTTTTGGTACCAAACAACTCAGAACGTTCCGATGGTAACGGACAGCACAAATAAACGACTTTATCGGCAATCGAAGGATCTACATCTTTCACTTCAGGCAGCTCAGCAAGCAACGGAAGCTCAAATGGTGTCCGGTCTTGTAAAATACCTTCAGCACGAGTAATACCGATTTTACCCAGTGCTAGTAACTGAGAGTTGATTTCTAAACGTTTAATTCCCCAATGCAAAGGCGATGCATTGGCACTCAGTAGGCTCGATAGTTTACTTTGCGAACGATCGAGTTGTTGAAAATGCTGCGGCTTCATGAACATTCCATCTTGCCAAACAACTGGATTGTATAAAGACATGTTTCTATCCCTTAAAAGTAAACCTGTTCAATGCCGCGAGTGTTATCAGAAATTAACTCACTGCCCTCTAACTTGAGCTTGATGTAGTACTCGCTCTTCTCTTCAATAACTTCCACTTTTCGCCATGACGAACCATCAATATCACGAAAAGCCACTGAAAAACCGACGGCACGAGTGTCAGGGTCTAGCGTTAGCATTTCATGAACTTTTCCACCTGGCTGTATTTGATATTCGTAACGTTTGATGTACTCATCACCCAACGACGCTTTATCGCTCTCAAACAAGGCAAAGAAATCTAAGCTTCGGAACAATACTGGCGAACTTAATTCGTGAAGACGGAGAATAACTGGAGATGACTGGCCCCCATTTCTCACATTGAGTACAGGTGATGCCTCAATAACCAATTCAATCGACGAAGTTTCTGGTGTGATACCAGTGGACTCTTTAAATTGATCCCACATGGAACAACCGGACAACATGGCAAATCCGAGTAATACGGCGATACTACGCATGGTTTCCCTTAATCACTTTGTTATAGTTTTTCTTAATCAGCCCTTTTAAGGATGTTTCATTAAGCAGGCGACGATTATTAGTGTAGAAATCTAGGTATTCGGCCCACAGCTTTGACTTAGTTGAGAACAAAGACTGGCTAGCGACCCTGTTAGCAAATGCTACGGGATCGTTCGTTTCTGACTGTTCTAAAACGAGCTCATTCAGTGCTTTGTTAAACATAACTTGGTGATCGTTCAGCTCATCGAGCATTTGTTCAACCAGTTCATTTGGAGCCAGTAATTGCTGACTATTCAAAGTGAGCATTAGCTCTGCAATGTTCGAGTTAGCCTCACTCGCACTCTGCTCATCTTTTAACGATTCCACTTCGTGCAACTCTTTCTGTAGGTTATCAATACATAAACGCAAGCAAGTGCCCATTTGCTTGAATAACTGCGCCTCGTTTGTCATCAACTCTGGATTTCGAATACCCAAACCATCAAAAAACGCTTGCGCTATATCTTGAGAGCAAACGGCCGCATCAGTATCGACTTGTGCTTTCGTCGTAGTGTTTATCGCATGCTCTGCCGTAGGTATTTGAAGTTGCTGATTAGTGTTAGGAGAAGGCGTAAAAGATTGGGTCATCTCTTCCCATTTTGACCCTGTATTAGCCTGTTCTACGACCATCTCAGTAACATTATGCGTACGATGTTGTCTTTGAATCGTGCTATCTGGGGCTACCGTGCCAGGTTGCATCACCTCAGCTGAGGCAATATCGGCTCTATGTGCCTTACCGCTTTCTGGCGCTAATGCATCATTGACTGATGCGTTACTCTTGGTTTCCGCAGCCATCCAGTCTTCAGGGATGAGGCTTGGCTGATCGAATTCGGAATATATGCTGAAACTGTCATCGACCACCTGACGCGTGCTTTCCACGGTTCTAGGTTGTTCAGATTCTGTACGCTCATTATCACGAATTAAGTAATCGTCATCTCGCTGCATCGAAAAGTTAAGGTGAGCAACAGGATCATGACAATCAATGTCATCCTGTTTAGTCTCCATAAACAAATCTTCTAAGGCACCGACTTTTTCTTCCTCTTCGACAACCGCATCTCCTAGACTAACCAGAGGATCGCTAGATACTCGCTCAGGAGCAATATCAGCGGCGATGTCTAGTGTTGAGGTAACGTGCTCAAGAGAAACACCAATCTCATATTGCCCTAAAGAAATGATGTCGCCATCAACTATCGCAACGGGTTGATTTTTTAGTATTTTATTCCCATTTACCATTGTGCCGTTAGTTGATACGTCACTTATATAGTAGGTATCTCCATACACGCTGAGCAAACAATGAGTGCCCGATATAAAGCGGTTGTGATCGGCTAAAGACACGCTACAGCTTGGGGAACGACCTATCGAACCACCACTTTCAGGCATTTCAATATGCTTTGCACCGGTGTATTCCTCTGGACACTTTGAGATAAATAAAACTAGCTGATTTGAGTACATTTACGAACCTCAAAAGAGCAAAGAAACTGATAGTTCAAGCCCACCAATTCCATCATTTACAACCGGAAGGATATAAGAGGCCTGCGGGATAATTTGTATATGGGCGTCAGGATTACTGCCTAACTTTATAGCAGTACCAAGGGTCACAACCGCACCTAACTCAAACTGGTCGATGTCTTCAACACTCTCATAACGATAGCCCTCTTGGTCTACTTGCCAGCGATTAGAATATTGCGAGTAACCGACAGACAAGCCCGCACCAACATATGGCGTGAAAACACTCCAAGAAGTCAACGCATATTGAGGAACAACACGAAGTTCATAGTTCGTCGCTTCTTGATATAAGCCGTTTGCTGGCGCTTCAATATCTTCTGCTAGATAGTTTAGCCCTAACCACCAACGCCAACGGTTATTGTTTTCATCAATAGGACGAGTATGAACCAAGCCGAACCTAAGCGTATCCTGCTCACCACTTTTACCTTCATCGTATTTAATGCTATCGATAGTCAACATACTGGTAGAGAGTCCATATCGCTCCCCTTTTGCCATTACAACAGAAGAAAATAGACACATGGCTGAAATCAGCCCAATTTGACTTGGTTTTAGCATTTCGTCCCTCTAGGAAAACCGATATTCTACTTAGAGGCGAAAGATATCAATTATATTCTCTTTTTCAATAAGCCTAAAAAAACACCTATAATTTAATACATTTCAACTATCAGGTTGGTTGTTTTACCTACAAACAAAAACTAAAGAACCGACTACAGATTAAGTGACGAGACAGTAAATCTTTCTATTTAAATAGAAGTAACAGAATTTGATTGCTAATTGGACAAAACGTAATCTCCGATAACAATTTAGTTACTTTTTAATCAACGTTCTCATCTTCATATATAAGTTTCTTCTTATAAATAGACTTAACTATTGATATTAATATTATGAACAAAGATCACACTAAAAGTAATTTAATTTCTTTTAATGAATTTTTATTATCTAATCCGCTTATTTTGTCTATAGAATTGCGACAGATGTGCACTGCTTATAATTTAATATAACAGTAGTGAAATCCTATATAACTTAATACTTCTATATGATCAGTTGGAACTTTCCTTATGTTTTTTACCGACTTCGCTCGAAGACCAATCGATGAAAATAACCCAAGCGGCTCTAATCCTAATGGTTCTGAGGATTTTGACGAAATTAAACGTCAAATAAACAACCTGAATAAAGTCACAGGGAGAGTCTCGTGGAAAACGGTTCAAACACTCTCAAAAAAGATCTTGAGTACCCAAGCGAAAGACCTACGTTGTTGCTGTTACTTTACCGTTGCGTCAACCTATAACGACGGCTTAAGAGGCCTTGTTGAAGGGTTAAACTCAATACTTGATGTGTGTGTCGTATATTGGTTCAACGCGTATCCAGAGCATTCAAAGTCAAAGGCACGAATGAGCGCTATTGAATGGATGGTAGAGCATACTGAAAAACGAATTAATAAGCATCGAGCGTTACCAGAAGAGCTTCCATTGATAGAGGCAGCACATCAATTATGCTTGAGGATTGAGGAAGAGCTTCGTCTTCATTACGGTATTGAAGCACCGTCATTAGGTCGCATTCGCCGTATTTTGAATCAATGGATTGAGCAGATAAAAGAACAACAGATTGCGGCTGAGTTACGCGAGAAAAAACAAGCCAACACTAGCGCTCCTGCAGCAACGCAGAAGGCACCTGAAATTAAAGTGAATGTGTCTCCCTCTCCAGCACCGGTGTCATCACCCAACCTAAATAGCCAAGAGAAAGCATCACCGGCAAAGTCTGGTCGATTTATGATCTACTTCGTTATTGGTTTGATTGTTACTGCGATATGTTCACATTTCATGTACGAGCAACAACGTTATCGAACATTGGAACAAAAAATTAATCAAGCTTCACTTAATGAACTTGTAAATTTGGTCGCCTCGTTAGATTACGAAAATAAAAAATATGCTCAGTCATTGAAAACGCAGGCCATTAATCGTGTCGATATTATGATGAATAACTGGTTTTTAGACTCGGCAAAAGTAAGTAACGTCAGCGAGCTCGATAGCTTGACCAATGAATTAATCGCGATCTATCCGGATTCGTCTTCTGCACAGCAACTACGTCAGAACTTTTTGACACAGAGCGCCCATTTAGAAGACCAGTTTATGGATGTTTATAAGCGATTCTCAGACGCAAGAACGGTGTTTGCCAACGTAGCTAGACAGAATGTAGATAAGAACTCTGAAAAGGCGTACGAATACAGTAACTCGTTATTCCCGCTTTTAGGTCGTATTGAATACGCTGAAAAGTATTCACAGCAAAAGGAAATTGACCGCGCAACCCTTTTACTGAACATCTACCTATATAAATTGAGTCAGCTACAAGCTGAAAAAACTGACAATAAATAACAATACAATTAAAGAAGTTTTAGGCTTATGTTCAAACAAAAACTGTTTAGAAATCCAGTGGTGATTTCTACTATATTGATGTTTTTAGTGGCTCTAATTATCACCACTATTTATCTGCTTTTTCTTGACGAAATCGATCAACTTTATCTTTGGCTGACCCTTGGTGCTATCGCCATTGTTTACGTCATTTTTCAATTCACATTATGGTTGAAGAAAAAGAACAACGCTAAAGCTCAACATTTGGAAACCGAGGAAGAAGCACTTTCTATGGTTATCCAGCCTCTTCTTGCTAACTCAGGCAAGAAACCAATTTATCTGATGCTTGGTAATAAAGGGTCAGGGCGACGTCAATTTTTATTTAATTCTAGTGCAATTAAACCGATGGATCGCACTAGAACCGCTAAGAATGACTTTTTTGAATGGTACGAATCTGACAGCGCTGTATACATCAAACCTGACCAACGCTTAGTGTTCCAGGAAGTATCAAGCAGTGATGCTTCTTTATGGAATACGTTCATTGAAGAAGTTATTCATCATCGACCTCGAAAGCCATTTTCAGGCTGTCTATTCTTCACCGATTTCGAGTTCATGATCGTCTCTGAGCCAGAGCAAAAAGAGTACACTATTTCGTCTTTATTGGCGCGCTTGAGTACCATCAACTCTAAAACGTCTTCAGCATTGCCAATCTATTTGATTATGTCAAAGCTAGACAAGTTAGATGGCTTTAAAGAATACATGCACTTTAGCTCTCTCAAGACACGTGTTGAGTTCCTCTCTATCCCACTAAAAGAAGCCAAAGGTGTATTTGCAGAGTACTACCGCGATAGCTATCGAAATCTAGTGAGAGTGCTTGAAAGTAATGCGCTAGATGCATCCGCTAATTCAACGGACATTGATGAGAAACAAGCAATACTCGCTTTCCCTAAGCAGTTTGAGCTATGTCAGTCTGAAGTCAGCTATGTGCTTGAGCGTCTATGTGATGTTAACAACGGTGTCTATTCACTAGACATCCGTGAGATTTTCTTTAGTTCGAGTCTGCAAGGCGGTCGCAAGTACAATTTACTTGCAAAAAGTTGTAGTAATTACTTCAACTTACCTATTATCGCGTCAGAGCATACTCAGTTAACAGAAACGCCTTATTTCTCTCGCTTTCTGATTGATTCACAAATATTGCCGGAAAGCGACTTTGCGGGCGAAAACAAGACGTATCTTCGTCTAATTCAGAGACAAAGCCGTTTGGCAATACTCGGCTCTATTATCCTGCTTACTGGGGGCAGTTACTTCTTTTTCACGACATTAGACAGTAACTTACATGTGATGAATCAACTCTTGAGTATCGATGACAAATCACAAGTGGAGCAAGATGCAAGATTCGATGAGCTTTTAGCGAAGGCGACGAAAGCAATAGAGCCTTCTTATGGGGCGTGGCTTAAAGGTTCTAAGGCTTTGGATGAAGAGATATTACCACTCAACATTAGCCGTTTGGATCAAAGCACTCGCATCGCTTACGAAGCATTACTTAAGGACGTTGCTCAACAGTTAATACCTCTTATTGAGAAAGGTTACCGTCTACAACTGACACAAAATCAAAACACTTTTACACGCGCTTTACCTCTATTGAAGGGGTATCTAATGCTAAACGATCCAACAAAGCGTGATATCCGTTTTTTGCGTCATCAAACTCTCCAAATGATGAACGATTTAAGCAACCAAAGTGACGTCGTCAATCAGGCGATGCGCTATTTGGACGCTTACTTTCGCACGCAGTTTGATCCAATTGATATCAATATGGATCTTGTTCGCGCAACACGTCGCTCATTGCTAGCAAATTCGAATGTTGATCTCGTTTATGCAGGCATTTTAAACGAAGCAAATTCGATTGATTTAGGAACCCTAGATCTGCAACGAGCTGTGGGTTTTGAGTTTAGCAATGTATTCAACACACCAATCGATAGTGAACGCTTGATCGTAGATAAGATCTATACCTCCACTGGTTTTAGTACTTTTTATCGACCACGCGTGGACCTAATGTCACAACAAGTCATCAGTGACAACTGGGTTTTAGGTCTGTCACAACACGTTATTCCTACTAGTGAAGAACAAGAAGCCTTCAAAGAGGAAGTACGTAAAAAATATACTGACGACTACATCAGTAATTGGCGCAATGCGCTGAGTGAACTAAAAGTCCAGAACTATGACAATGTCGGCGACCTAACGAACGCGATAGACTTAATCTCGGGCCCTTCTTCACCAATGACAACCGTACTGAAGCAGGTCTATGCCAACACACAATTTTCACCCGTTGGTGAAAAAAATGCTCTGATTTCAAAGCTAGACCCGAAACTCGTGGCAGCGGCAGACTCCGCATCAGACGCAGTAGAGGAAGTAGTTAAGCCTGATTACTTGTTGATGAAACGTGTTGAACAAGCTTTTCACTTATTAAACCAACTTCAGGTCAGTGAAACACCAAACTCCCCTACTCCTTGGGATGAGACCG
Source organism: Vibrio sp. Vb0937 (assembly GCF_033338855.1). Lineage (NCBI taxonomy): Bacteria > Pseudomonadati > Pseudomonadota > Gammaproteobacteria > Vibrionales > Vibrionaceae > Vibrio > Vibrio sp. Vb0937. Next base: position 529,477 of record NZ_JAWOTK010000002.1, read on the forward strand.
TAGCAGCGTTAAGCCGTGTTCGCACGTATATGAAAGACATTGCTGATGCACCTGACCCGCAAATGGCGGCGCTAGCGGCAGCTCAGCATCGAATGAACAGCAGTGAAGCTGACCCATTAATAAAACTTAAACAGATTGCCCAAAAATCACCGGAACCCGTTCGTAGCTGGTTGTTAGATGTGGTTCAACAAAGCTGGTCAGTCATGATTAAAGAGTCCGCTAAAGGCATTCAAACCCAATGGTACAGCGAGATTTACACCAAGTTTAAAGAGATAGGGCTAGGACGATACCCATTTGATCTAACAGCGACCGAGGAAATCTCAATTGAAGATTTTGAATTACTGTTTGCTTCAGGTGGCTTGTTAGACACATTTATTCAGAAAAATTTTGCACCGTTCTACGATACCAATTTGTGGACGCCAAAACAGGTGGATGGCGAGACGATGCCAATCTCTCCGGCTCTGTTAGTGCAACTGCGTAACTATAACGTTATTCGAGACACATTAATTAATAAAAGCACTAACCGCGTTCATATTCCGTTTAGTGCAAGAGTACTCGATCTTGATTCTAGTGCGATTAGAGCGAGCTTAAAAATTGCAGATACCAATATAAGTTACTACCACGGTCCAAGCCGCATTCGTGAAATGGCATGGCCACCGCAAAATGGTGACTTCAATATTAGTATCACACTCCAGGATGTAACCGATGAAGGCAGACAGCACGTTTTAAATAAGAGTGGTCAATGGGCGATATACAGATTGCTAGGTGACTCGACCTTGACAAACACTCATAACGGCAGCTTTGTCAGTGACATAAAAGTGTCAGGGAGGGACTTGAGCTTACGCATCACTCCGTTGACACAGAAAAACCCATTCACTCTTGCTGAGCTGTATAACTTTACGCTCCCTGAGTCGATTTAATAACAATATAAAAACAAAATAGGCAGAACACATGATTTCAAACATGACTTTACAAGGTTTAGATAAATTAGATCGAAAAATACTTTCAAGTCTATTGTCGAATGGGCGAGAGTCGATTGCGAATCTATCCCGAAACATTGGTTTGTCTCGAACAGCAGTAGCAGAAAGAATTAATCGTTTAGAAAAGACCGGTATTATCAAAGGCTATACCGCACAGATTCGTGTAGAAAATGAAGGGCGAAAAGCCGCTAGTTATCTACTGATCTCTTGTGAAAAGGGTAAGAAGAATGATGTAACGAATGCACTTAAAGAAATCCCTGAGGTTCGCTTAACGAGCGTTGTTGGTGGCAACTTTGATATTATTGCCCTAATTGAAGCGCCCGACCTGCAGTCTATTCATCATCTTTGTAATGAAATTGAATCATTTAACGGCATTCAAAGGCTTGATACTACCGTTGTACTGCATCAGCCGATCAGTCGTTAAGCTTTTCTGACCTCTTTGAGGAAAACATAAAGGGCCGCTCGTTGAGCGGCTTTCTTATATGCTTCCGATAAGTCGAATTTTGGCGTCTTTATCACCTGGGTTTCCTAGCCAGAACGTTTGACCTAGTTGGTTCCCTTCTCCATTACCCAGTTTGTTTTCTGGAATACTGTCTAGGTTAACTGTCAACTTTAGGTCCCACGACATTGGGTCACGCAGAATAAAGCGCATCAAGCCCACCAGCGTCTTATGTAACTCACCATCGTAGGAAAACTGCTTAAACGTTTCAAAATCAATGTTGTCGATACACAAGTTAAACTTGCCGTTCAAATCCGCAATGCTTTGTCCCAAGTGTAAGCTTTGCCCCAATACACAATTGGAGCGGTTGAGTTTGTTACGCTGGCTTTCAGCGATTTCTACGCGTCTATAAACCCATTCTTCGATTCGCACATTCGGCAGTGAAAAGTAGTGCGAAACAATACCGGAAATAAGCTTGGGTGAGCGTGTACGCGTAGATAACTGGTTCACGTAAGACAGAACTTTCGCTCGATCTAACTCCGCTACTTCACAATCTTGCATAACGCTTGACAGACCAGCCAAATGCAGTATGCGCCCAGAAAACGCATCGCTTGCCCCGCTTTTGTACTGCACGTGATATCGGTATTTCTTCCAAACACGATACAGTAAGCTTGTATAGCGGTTGTGGAAAAAGTCGAAGAAATCCTTCACTGGGTTATCATCGGGATCACGACCGACGAGTTTCTCAGTGTAAGACGCTGGCAGGGGCGAGCTTGAACCATGCAAGCCAAGAAAGTTCGTCTCAATACGTGAATATTGCTTTCCGTTTCTTTCCATATGAGTAATAAAATCCATATCACTCTTTGGAAAGCACAGGTTTGGCGACACGCTGAACTCAATTCGCTCTTGATGGAAGTATTTGTTCTCGCCCACGGCAACAAAATTTGAGTTTGGCTCCAGCTGGTAGTGTTTCTCTAACAGCAACACCGCTTGGTAGAAACTAAACTCATTCGACTTATCAGAAAGTGTGTTAATCATAGTATCGTCTGCTGCCCGATTAGGCTTGCCCAGTTGTAAACCTCGCCCGTCGCTTCATCGAACACCTCTAGTTCGGTAAAGGAGTTCACACTCGAATACAAACGGATAAATTCATTCAATACCGTGGCCATAAGGAACATATCGCCTTCATTTACGAAGAACTTAGAGTCCGTCACGAGCTTGAATTGGTTACCACGCACAGATACACCACGAAATACGCGATCGATTGGTTTCATCTCTGAAGAAATAATGCCATCAAGTCGATGAATCGACGCGCGGTGGGCTTGTCTATCGACTCGAGAGTGGAAGTCGTAAGTCGAGAGCAACACTTTCAACACATCGATATTGGCCAAAGACAAGTAGTTGAGCGACATGTTGGCAATCAACTGCCATTGAAGCTCGCCGTTCACCTGAGGACTTACCGATTGTGTTGGCTTAGTGATGTTTTTAAACGTCGCATACGTTGGCGATTTGTGCGTCGCGTAAGTGATGTCACCCACTGAAAGACGTTCTGCCAAATCCGCGTTGCTGCATTGCAGTTTCATCAATACGGTTTCAGTCCCTAAATCCGCAATGTCGCCATTGTGAGTATGGAATGAGATATAGCGCTCTAACCCTCTTCCGCTTACTCGCTCGCCCACTTTGGATTTGTAGAACTCTCGCTTATCACGCTGGTTGATTTGGTGCTCAAACGATTCAAATTCGATTAATGGTTTACGACGGCGTTCGTCCTTACTCCAACTCTCCACTTGCTCAATGGAATAAACCTCGTAATGCTCTTGAGTGTTACTTTGTGGACGCACCTTGTACTCGTTTCGTCGATGCTCTAAACGGATTGGATCGCCGTCTTTTTCAAACAAGTTAACCGCAGGTGTGCAGTGCAACCTTAAGTGTTTATCTTTAAGTACCACTTCTGAAGGCAAAGCACGCTTAAAGTGGAATTTGATTTTGACCGTGCTGCGTTGCGGAATGCCTTTTAGCCACTCTAAGCCTTTAATGTCGAAGAACATGAACTTATCTGGCAAAGAGAAGAATTCTTGCAGCAAACGGTAGCCTGCAAAGGAGTTTTTGCTGTAAGGCAGCAGCGCCTCGTCCTCTTCATGCCCGACTGGCTTAACGTACTCTGGCCCTAAACGATGTTTGTAGCCACCACCAACATCCAACTCGACGTAATCTAGATAACGGAACAGCCATAAGAAGACAGTGCGAGTAATATGAATCTCACCATGCAGGTGCAAACGCAACGTATCTAAACCGATACGAGACAGCTCAAGGCCATGCTCCGTCGATAACGTCACATCAATCATCGAGCTGGTGCGGCTGTTAGTTTGTTCAATGTTAGTAATCGTAATTGGGTATAGATTGACGTCATAACAAGTACGGAACAAACACTGCGTGCCTTCTACCTGCTCGCTGGCCATTTCCGCACCACGTTTCACCACGGTTTTCTCAGTAACACTTCCGGTATGCGGTTTTAGTTCGCTAATACACAAAGACGGAATCGAACGCATGTAATGTGGCCACAGCAAAGTCATCAGAGATTGCGTTAGCTCAGGAAGTTCATCGTCAATCTTTTCGCGGATGCGTCCGGTCAAAAAAGCAAAACCCTCCAGCAATCGTTCGACATCTGGATCAAAAGTTCCTTCAGAGAGAAAGTGAGTTAACTTCGGATGATATTTGGCAAACTCACTACCCGACTCGCGTAAATACGTGAGTTCATCTTGAAAGTATTTACTGTTACTCAAGTGGCACCTACTAAACGTTAAATTGGCCGTCGGTTCCCATGTAGACATCGATCGACATTGGGACTTTACCGCCGTTATGGGAAACTTCGCCGCGAATACCAAAGCCGAGTTGTAATGGATTATGGTGGTCTTCACGGTAATGAACCTCGACATTCAGCAGTCGGGGCTCAAAGCGTTCTATGGTTGACGTGATGTTTTTTTGAATATGGCGAACGAGGTTTGTGTTGTTAGAAAGTACGTCGTTAAAATCTGGCAGACCATACTCATTGTCGATCATTGCGTTGCCGGAATGCGTATTCAACAAGTCAGCGAGATGCGAGTGAATGGATTCAATCAAATGCTTATGAGACACCACTTTCTCGTAGCAGTTTTTTGGTTCTCCTAGCTCGATCCGCTCTAAAAGACGGTAACCTTTTTCCATATGCGATCCTACGAAAAAAGCAGCCAGTCTTCACTGGCTGCTTGATGGTTTCAGTAATGGGTTATTGGTCTAGCTTACCAACTAGAGACAAGTCGAAGCTTGCGCCCATGTACTTGAAGTGAGGACGTACAGACATCGATACTTTGTACCAGCCTGGATCGCCTTCTACGTCTGATACTTCAACCTTCGCAGCGCGAAGTGGGCGGCGACCACGAACTTCCGCTGGCGGGTTCTCTTGGTCAGAAACGTATTGACGAATCCACTTGTTCAATTCGATTTCTAGGTCAGAACGCTCTTTCCAAGAACCAATTTGCTCACGCTGTAGCACTTTTATGTAGTGCGCTAAACGGTTGATAATGAACATGTAAGGAAGCTGAGTACCTAGCTTGTAGTTCATCTCGGCTTGTTTGCCTTCAGGCGTGTTCGCAAACACTTTTGGTTTTTGAACAGAGTTTGCAGAGAAGAACGCCGCATTGTCAGAACCTTTACGCATGGTTAGCGCAATGAAACCTTCTTCTGCTAGCTCATACTCACGACGGTCAGAAACCAGGATCTCGGTTGGGATCTTAGTCTCGATTTGACCCATAGCTTCAAAGTTGTAAACCGGTAGATCTTGTACAGTACCACCGCTTTGAGGACCAATAATATTCGGACACCAACGGTACTTAGCAAATGATTCACTGATCTTAGACGCCATCGCGTACGCTGAGTTACCCCATAGGTAGTTATCATGGCTGTCTGTCACTTGCTCATCGTAGTCAAACGCCTTAATTGGGTTATCTTCAACAGAGTAAGGCGTACGTAGCATAAAGCGAGATGTACATAGACCTAGGTAACGTGCATCTTCGTGCTCACGCAGACCACGCCATTTCGCGTACTGTGGACCTTCAAATACAGACTTCAGATCTTTTAGGTTTGGCAGCTCTTCGTAGCTGTCTAGGCCAAAGAATTTAGCCGATGCCGACGTTATGAATGGTGCGTGAGACATTGCACCTACGTTCGCCATATATTCCATCAGTTTGATGTCAGGCGACGAAGCTGACATAGCGTAATCACAAATGACGGCGCCAACAGGCTTACCACCGAACTGGCCGTATTCACGTGTGTAGATCTGCTTGTACAGGCCAGACTTCACCACCTCTGGAGCGTCTTCGAAGTCATCAAGAACTTCGTCTTTCTTCGCAGAGATCAGTTCGATTTGAATGTTCTCGCGGAAGTCAGTGTGATCAACCAGGTACTTAAGGCCACGCCACGTTGATTCAATCGCTTGAACTTCTTCGTTGTGAAGAATTGCATCAACTTGCTTAGACAATTTTTGGTCGATTTCAGAGATCATCAGATCAACCAGAGATTGGTCGACTTTCTCTGTGTTCGAACTGCTTAGTAACTCACTGATGAATGCTTCTACGCCGCGTTTTGCAACGTCAAAACCTTCATCACTTGGCTTTAAACGTGTTTCGTTAAGAATGCTATCCAGAAGTGAGCCTGATTCAACTAAGGCTGCTTCTTGTTCTGGCGCTTGTGCTTCTGCAGACATGATATCCCTTACTCTTCTTTCGCGTCTTGGTCGTTGCCAATGCTTAGTTCATCCAACAGTTTCTTTCTCGCTTCTTCATCTTGAAGAACCGATGCGATCTTCTTACGGAACGCAGGAACGTTTCCTAGAGGACCTTTCAGTGCAACCAAGGCTTCGCGAAGTTCAAGCAAGCTGTTTAGCTCAGGTACGCTTTTCGCGATTGCTTCAGGAGAGAAGTCCTTCATGTTTTGAAACGTCAGATCAACGCCGATTTGACCACCTTCTTCTTCAGAAAGACGGTTTTCAACGTTGACTTTAACGTTTGGAGACATGCCCTCTAGCACTTCGTTAAAGTTGTCTTTGTCGATGTTAATTGGAGTACGTTCTTCAATTGGTGTCTCATCTGCACGCGCAGTAAAGTCGCCAACTACCATCATGCTTAGCGGCAGCTCTACGTCTTCTTGCGTATCGCCAGTTGCTGGAACATAACGGATATTAATTCGCTCTTTAGGAGCCACCGAGCCGTCACGTGACATAATTCGTTCCTTATCTAACTCTTTAATTAGTCGTAAATTGCTTTCCACTCTTCATACTTCTCAGGTAGAAGATCCTTGCTTCCAAATAACCGATGGAGTGTTTTTCGAATTAGGTCTTCTAACTGTGACGATAAGTGGGGTTCCCAGCTCGCGAGATTAAACGCTTTTTGTACTTCCCACCCCTTCTCAAGATACGGCAAACACAACGGGTATAATCCAACAGACTGGTAAGCTGCTATCAATTGTAAATACAGCATGAACTGCCCACGTCCCGAGCTATCCAGCTCAAGTTTGTGGGCAAGCTCTGCTGCACATTCCCCTAGATTTTCTAGAGTGATATCCTCCATTGGCAGCGAGTCTTCCTGCGAAATCACAACCGTTTGAACAACGGGTTGAGAAGTCGAAGAAGTAGTATCTTGAGTCGATAACCAGCTCAAGGTCGCTTCATCTGCAAATGGTATAGAATTCTTAAATGAGAGGTGCTCGATGCCCTCTAGCGATTCAACAAAACGCGTCACTTCTTGTTTCACAGCAAGCGCTGCATCATCAAAGCCCAAGTTATTAAGCATCGAATACACGAAGTAATGGCCCGTCAGCCAAAACGGCGCATCCGTTAATATGCGCTCCAAACGCTTAATGGTGTCGATGTCGCTTTCTTGTTCAGCTTTATCTCGGTATTCCGCTTGTTGATCGGACGACACTGCCAAGCTCAAAGGCGTTTGATTGTTTTGGTGGTCGGGTAGACCATCAATGTCATCCCAAGTCAGATGACGATAAATCCGGTAAGCCAGCGGATCACTTGGGTTCGCATGAAGCATGACTTCTGCAACCGTCTTCAAGGTGCGCTTAGAAGCCGTCGGCGAAGAGAAGTCCGTATCGACATCGACTTCTTTTGCTACCGCTTTCTTAACTGGCGCAGGTTTAGGGGCCGGCGGAACCGCCTTCACCGGCGCGGTTTGCACTTCATTCTGCGCTGACGTTTCTTCGACAGCAGGCTGCGTAGCTGGTGCAGGCGCCGCTTGTTCGACGTTAACGACTGCATCATCGCTCTGCTCATCAGCCGCCGCTTGTTGAGATAAGACATTGAGTTGAGTGCGAATCTCAAAGAAATCCGCTTCTGAGTCTTGGTAAACCTCGTCGTACTGGCGCTGCACTTCTTCAATAGTCGAAATGCAGTTTGATACCAAATCCCATGACTGAGCACTTTCCGCTAACTTGCTGCTGACCAGTTTAAACTGATGGTTCAACCATTCGACCGCGCCATCTCGACCCCGCTTTCGCGAAGGATACAATTCAACGCCAAAGCGACTTAACGCCTCACTAAGCAGCTTTAGACCTTGTTCAAAGCCTTGCAGACCAAACTCTTCTGTTAGCGCGCGAACGAGGTAACAAATGGCTTTTAAGTCTTTACTGTGGTGCTCTAGAACTTCAGTCGCGTGCGTTTTTACCACGCTCCAATCTACTGTTTCGCCAAACAAGGAACCGAATTTCTTCACTTCGGACTCCATCATTTCATAGCAAAACTCGTAACGGGCATCGTTTCCCACTGGAGATTCATCAGAAATAGGATTAAGCAGACGATCGATATCAATGTTGGACAAAATTCACGTCTCCTTCAGTCAAGTAATCTCTCAACGCACGCGCTACCGCAATTGCGCCATTTGCTGGCTTAGATAATCGATGGCTCTGCTCAATCGCATCCGACGCCATGCTATCTAGAATTTTCGTGATTTCTGTAAATTTACTTGGTGCATTCCGTTCTAAATCGGCAAGGGATTCATGTAGCTTTTGTTTGTCGTAAACGGATTGCTCCATCACGGTGCTAAACAAAATAAATTCGCTTCTTGCGACGATTAAATCCTTTATTTTTTTGTCTAGTTCTGGCGTATTACCGAAGTAGGCTTTGGCTAATTCGGCTTCTTCAATTGCTTTGGTGTAAAAGTGCGCCTCTGCATGTTTATCGATGGAGTCATTAATATTTTCCATCACAGCCTTTGGTAAGATTTGGTTGTAGAAATAGGCTTGTGACTGGTTTAACAACCATGCCTCTTTCATTTCATTTTCTGCGAGCTTAGCTTCACCATCTAAAATTAAGCGAGCAATCTGCTTATCTCGACTGCCAGCTATGGTAGATACTTTCATGGAATCGATAGACGCGACATTTAACCCAGACATCACTTTAGTCAACGCCTCATCCGCATATGGAAACAGGGCACCGTCACGAACAAGGGTTTCTCGCAAGGTAACAAGCTCCTTACGTAATTCGACTAATGCCATTGGTAAGCCATCCGCTAACGATTGATACGACGTTAACTGAGCCTGTTTTTCTTCATATAAACTCGAGAGGCTTAACTGCTGAGCTTGATATGCTGTTCGATAAGCTTCTGTCATATCAATACTCTGAGTAGCTTGAGACAGTTCTTCTTTGATTTTCCATGGAGGCTGAGCCAAAAAAGAAGCCGTTTCAGAGGGCGTAATAACGTGAGTTACAGTAGTGACACCTCGGGAAAAAATGGCATCCAATTGATCTTTATTCTGTTGATATAAATAACTTCCTGCTGTTGCCAGCACACTCAACACTAAGCTCGCCTCTAATATTTTAAAGCGACCATACGCCGTTTTATCATTTGGCTTACAGTGTGTAAGCAGCAAGTCCGCGTTACGCAAGCTACTGAAAATTGGTGCGTTAGAATTTGAGCTAATTGATTGCGTATCGATTCGCGCTAACTGTTGAGCAAAAGAAATAGCGGTATAGCCATGCCCTCTTGGTTTGTTGATGACTTCTTTCAGCAATTTCCAAATATGAGCCGGGATCAAAGCCGGACGCTTTCGATCTTTTAACTGCTTATTCCATGCATCACCAAATATTGATCCTAAAAATAGGTGTCCAGCGAGCAAAGCGAGAGAGTAAACATCATCTTGCGGTTCCGCGATGCCAGTTTCTATATAAAGAGGGGAAGCGTAGCTCAAGCTTGCTTCTGCGTAAGGTTCTGTCTCTCCAATGTAACGAGCAGCGCCGAAATCAATGAGCTTAACGTAATCGCCTTCACTCACTAATACGTTAGATGGTTTAATATCAAGATGGCAGATACCTCTTGTATGCATAAACTCTAGAGCGCCAGCGAGTTGATACACCAACCAAGCGATGTGGTCGTGGCGAAAGCCTTTAGAAGAATGACGCTCCATTTTTTCTGCCAGTGATTCACCTTGGATCCACTCGTACATCAAATATGGGCGTTCGAATTCGTTGCCGATTTTTACAAAGTTAGCCACGCTAGGGTGTTGAGAAAGCTCCAGCCTGCTCGCTTCGTTAATCAACATTTTGCTCGCAAATTCTGGCGAGTCATCATTGATAACTTTGCAACAGATTTGCTTCTCTGGCTGCCCTTTTTTTGCAAGATGGTAAACCGTTGTCTTACCATTTTTAGAAGGAAGCTTGTCTAATACATCAAACTGTGAAAAAAGCACGTACTCAAGCTTCGGCTTATTTTTTTCTGCTAGCCTTTGCTCATTCAGTTTCTTTTTCTCAATAGCTTTAACAACCAACTGATCGATATATCCTTTGGCTGTACTCTGATTATTAGACACTTAGTACTCTTTCATAGAATAAATATTATTAGAGTTGAATAATATTTTCTTGAACGTACTTGTATCAAGGTTGGTATTTAAAACAAACAGTAAGCCTATTATTTTAGTTATTATTACTAACTTATTAGACCTTTTTACTTACGCTTTCACTGCATGAGTTATACGCTTTTTCGTGTTACAAACTTCAACCTAATAATATGAGTATATTTTCATTGCCATTTGATCGATGAGTGCCCACTAACATTGCAGTAATTGGAGAACTCCTTTGTCACCATGAAAGTCGAACATTAACAATGTAGTTGGTTGCTTAAAGTGGTGCTCTCTGACCGCAAAGGCAATTAAAGCGAGAGAAGAACAACTACCCATTGTGCCCCACAACTCATTGATAAGCTGCGGTTGTTCTGGGTTCGTGAATCGTTCTGCTTTCGCCCCCAGAGCAAAGCCGTAATCTTCCGAATGCATGCGCAGGTTCGTCATATCGGAATACACTTCACCAAATGAATCGAGCTTTTTACTCGCACGTTGAACAAGTCGAAACATGCCTCTTCGGTCTGAAGTGTTTAATTCCGTATCAATGTAGCCAAGCTGCGCTTGAGGCTTAAGTTTCAATGTTTCTACGGTGTTTTTTCGACAAAGAATTAAACCCGCCCCACCCTCGCTCGGAATAACGCCCCATGGATTATTGGTACTCATTACCATCGCATCGTCGATGAGTGTTTGCATCGAACTCACCAAGGAATCGACACTGATACACATCATAGCATCATATTTATCCAATGATTTCATGGCCTGGAGAACGAAACTGGGCCCACTGGCATGAACAGCATTCACCACAGAGAGAAATTCAGCATAGTTACTTTCACCAAGCCATTCTTGCACCTTTACTAGTGAAACAGACGCAGGCACCGCTATAAGCAAAGGTATTGGTCTCAATGAACGTGGTAACTGCGCTAACAATGAATCAAGCAAGTGGGTGATTAACTCGCACGTTTTCTCAAACTGCTCACTTTCTTTGGTGTATTCGATTTTGGCGTAAGTAAAACGCTCGATACCATCATCCCCTACACATTGGTCGAATCTTCCTAAGTCAGCATACGAAACTGCACTAGCAATATCTAAATTCATACCGGTTGGCGTCATCACTTCCATCCCTAGCACGTAACGGCCTGTTGAATTATGCATGCTCGCTTACCTCTTCCAACTTAGTGATCGATGTCGACACCAACAAATGCTCCTTGCCCTGACAAGGAAACGCAGCGGTGTAACTGATTGATATAGTTTTCTTTTCCGCATCAACGAATAAGGTGTACATCGCCATATCAGCTTGATAACTTTGATCTTTGAACTTCGCGATCGCACGGTATTTTTCTTTAGGGATTCGAAATGAAAGCGTGTCATCATGACAAAAACCACTCATCATCAAACGCTCCCCCCCACGAAGAAAGCCTTTGCACTGTTGATCAATAGGCGCGCTTTGGAAGAACCGCTTATCAAAATCGAGTGGCAACATTGGCTTGCGATTCTCAATCCAATCGTCATCGAACGTGCCGGCCAGCTTCTGGCGCGACTCAAAGAACGGAGGCACTGGCCCGAACCCCGCAACGCGTAGTTTTCTCGCGGCGGCACTCCAGTCCTCTCGGGGATAAAAAACCGAGGGTACTTTCTGTTCAAGCAATTCTTTATTGGAGTCGGCAACCCCACCACCTATTCGGTTACGTAAATCACCGCCTACCGCGCAAGTGTAATCAATGTCTTTTTCAATAAATGGGACTGGATTGCTCAGCGTGATACTGCCAGCATGCTCAACCCATACGCGTTCCCCGTGAATAGCGAGAGTCTTATCGATATGACCATCAATCAACACGCGACACTCTTGGTATGTCACTGGCTTTTTCGCGTAACTGCGCGCTTTACCGTAAACAAGTACATCTGTATTGTCTTTGGTATACGCGAATTCGTGGTCAACTTTCATCGCAGAGAAGCCTTCTTCGCCCAAATATTGGGGATCATCGAAGATTTCACTTTCACCTAATTCGTGCCAAACCACACCATCGAATTGCCATGTGCGTTTGGCGACCACAACCCACACTTCATCGCCGTTTTCGTCACGTTGAAAACGACCTTTAAGTGATAGCTCAGGGTGCGCCTCAATATCCCATAACTGCATTGCTATTCCTTAAGTTGAATCGTTCGCTCGCAGAAGGTGCGGCCTTTAAATTGTGAAAGTTCCAGTCTTGTTGATGAATCGGCATTGCCATATCCCAAGGCACGTAGGCTCTGGATTGAATACAGATTTGGCGCCATAGCCAGTCGCGGAACAGCACATCAACGTTAGAATCTTGCATCGCAGCTAACGTAGACTCGAAGCTCAATGCGTAACCCAAGCGGCTTGGTAGATTTTGGATATATTTTTCATCTTCCACCCACTCATTGAGCAGATCGACGATCTCTTCCCATTCATACTCGACACCAACATCTTGGGGAGTCAGAGGAAGAAGCTTTCCGTAGACGACATACAAGGCATGAAGCCAAATTTCACCTTCAGCTTCCTCCAGACTTTCCAAGTGCTCGATGATTTGGGGCACCAGTTTCCAATCACCACTCAGCGCAAAATCAACAGGTGCTAATGAAGAAGAGATATCAAACGCCTCAAACTCTTTTAACTCAAGCAACTTGGCGTAAGTGAGCACTTGCGCTGATGGTAATCCATTTGGTTCGATGCCAAAGCTCTGACGGAACCAAGTGCCTCTGTCACGTTTGGTAATCAAACGTTCAAATAGATATTGTTCGCTGCCTGCATTGTCATTGAGCCAATCAATCCCCTCTTTCACGTCTTGTAAAGCGAGTAGTGGCAAAGCAACATGAGAGCTAATGATGCTGGCTTTGTTCCAACGCTTGATGAGAGAAACACTTAATGTTTGACGTACACGTAAGCATTCAAAGTAAAACGCACTGGATGTCGCATTACCCTCAATAAGCTCCGAAAGCGTACTATCCATAGATTCAACCGGAGATTGTACGGCAATGACCATTGCGGTTTTAGCGTCAATATCTTCGAGTAAACTCAAGCCGCACAAAAGGTTATCCAACGCTGAGCCCAACTCGCCTTGTAGCATCAGCCAGCTGTAGATTTCTGGCTCTTTGCTTCTTAATTGATGAATCAACCCCGGTGCTAACCGATAAAACGACAAGTACACCTGCTTCAGTTCTTCAATTTGGCGTTCAATCAGCTTGAGATACGCCAACTCACGACTTGGATAACCCCTTTTGTGAATTTGAACTCGCTGCCTGATTAAAAAACCGATACTTTCAGAAGCAATGGACAGCTTTTCATTACAGAAATCCAGCCATGTTACTGGCAATTGGGAAAGGTCGTTCACAGCGCGCTCAGCTTTTGCTAACGCGCCTTCGACTTCTTGATTGGTTATGGGTGCCTTTAGGTGCTCGACACCGATTCTTTGTCGCATCTAGTTATCCGTTATTAGCGTGCCATAACGCGATTGCAATTAGTTAATACAAAGTAATTAGCTAACTCGACGTAAATTAGCTAATGCTAGGTAATTAGTTAATTGCGATCGTTCCGCCTTGAATTTTTTGTGCTTTTTCTGCTTGAGAAGTGACGTACTTCGCTTTAGTGGTAATTCGTCCATCGCGCCCGCTATAGCGAGTTTCTGTCTCACCACTTTTGACTACCAACTCTTGTTCTGTCTCGATAACCATCTTCTTCGCTCGCAATACAAACTCGTCAGAGTCATCCAGAATGGAGAAGAAAATGTCCGTCACAAGAGGCAAGCTTAAGTCGTCGTTCAAAAACTCAACTCGACAACTTAATCGATTATCGATAGCCATTTGCAGCTCAGAACGACGAAAGCCACGTCCTAGTCTCGCAGTGAGTGGCTGCTTAAATGGGTTACCATCAAAATCAACTCGCACACTGCCCGTAGACTCATTGATAGCCACTATTCTTCCAAAACGCGAAAAGCAAGCCGTTGATTCGGCTTGCTGCTCTGATATTACTTCTGTTGTAAGAGGTTGTTTTTCCATTGTTAGTTAACCACTACGTTGCCACCTTTCACGACGACTTTATCACTGCCTTCGATCGTAATAGCCGAGCCTGATAACTTTATTGAACCATCACTGTTCATCACTAAAGAGGAGCCACCCGTTTTCAATACAATCTTGTCGCCACTGATAATTTGCGTTGCACCATCAGCTTTATAAGCGGTGTTCCCTTTCACTGATACCGTTAAGTTGCCACCAACCGTCTGGTTATCATCCGCACCAATATCTGAACTCTTAGACGCACCGATAGTAAGGTTACTGTTTTCGCCAATATCTAAGTCATCATTTTTACCTATCTTAGTCGTACGGTTATCACCAATTTCTAAGTCAGAATTGTTTTTCACATACTGGGCTTCGTTCGCGTTGTATGTAACGGTAACGTCTTGCTCGACTGTCTCGGTAAACGTACTGTTTACCTGTGTCGTTTTATGCCCATGAATGGTTTCTTTATGGTCACCATGAACTTCATTCGTTTGGTGACGTGCAACCTTCAAGAATTCATCTTGACCGATATCACGGTAACGGTTGTTGAGCACCTTGGTCGACATGTCTTTTTGAGCGTGAATATAGACTTCTTCTTGGTTCGCTTCGTCTTCAAAACTCAACTCGTTGTAACCTGTTCCTTTGTGCGTTTGCGTGCGGAACGTGGTACGAGTTTTGTTTTCTGGCAAAGAGTACGGTGGGAAATGCAAACCGTTGTAAACTGCGCCCGTAACTAACGGACGATCTGGATCGCCCTCAAGGAAAGTCACTACGACTTCATGGCCAATACGCGGCAAATAAACTGCGCCCCATGTTGGCGCCGCCATGGATTGGCTTACACGAATCCAACAGCTTGAATGTTCGTTGTTATCACCGTAGCGATCCCAATGGAACTGTACTTTCACTCGACCAAGCTTGTCGGTGTAAATCTCTTCACCTTCTGGTCCTACAACGACCGCCGTTTGAGGGCCATCCACTACTGGTGCTGCTAGTTTAGGCGCTTTAAAAACCACATCACGTGGAACACATGAGAACTGGTTGTAGTAAGTGGTTGGCATACCACTCGCTTCATCTTCATGCACTTGCGGATCTTGACCTGTGTGCATTACAGACAACATGAGGTAATCGCGGTTAATCTCAGAACGCGGGTGGTCACTGACGTTAAAGCTGTAACCAGATGCTAAGCGCATTACGTCACTCGTTGCTTCCACTTGTTGATTATCGACTATGTGTTCCGACATCCACTCCGTGGTTCTCACCTGACCCATCAGCGGGTCGACGTATCGTCCAGGATAATCAAACTGCTTGAGATCTTGGTCTAGCTCGCCAGCCTGTGTCATCTCTTGTGGAATTTTAGGGTGTTCGTAGTTGTAATCTGTGTACGTAACCTGTCCCGTTCTAACGCGGTTAACTAACTCGAGATCAGAGATATGCTCGCGATCGGCAACACCGCCACCATCGGCATGATAAACAATCGGCCCAATGTATGAAGCATTTAGTGGCGAGCTTATCAAAGGTGCAATCGCGTCATTACTGTCGACAATGACCATCGTATGATTTGAATCGCTATGGTCAAAGTAATACCACATACCGTGTTCAGCCATCATACGCTGCACGAAGTGCAAGTCAGACTCGCGGTATTGCAGAACGTATTCTTTTGGAGGATAAGTACCCGACACTTCAAATCGGTAATCGGTGACTGCCCCATCATCGAGTACTTCTGTGATGATGTCTTGCGCTGACTTTTGCTGGAAAATACGACAATCTTGGCGCTGAGATAAGAACCAAGCTTGAGGAACCAAGACTAATTGATAACGAGAAAAACGACGTCCAGTCCCTAAGTAACGAACTTCATTCACCACGCCGTTGAACACGCGCGCAGCCCCAACACCTTGTCCGTAAAGTGTCAACGTTCCTGCTTTACGTATTAACTCATCGAACGAGATATCTGGATCAAGTGAAAGTAATGAGAGATTGATGTGGAAAGGCTTAGATAACTCTTCATGAACATGAAAGCTCTCAACCCGAAATTCATGCCCACATCCAGGCACTTCAAATTTAAATTCTACGTCATTCACCATATCTTTTACCTGATACAAATAATCGAATTAGGGCCAACAATCGTTGGCCCTGAATCTTTACGCGACGAGCAATTAAGCTTCGCGTGGAGCACGCCAGTCGTCGTTACCCGCAGTACCACAGTTTTCGTGAGTTACTTCGATCGCACGGTAAGTGAACTTAAGCACTTCTTCTGTCACGCGGTCAGCTGTTGCTGCGTCTTGACAGTGGTTCATACGAGTTTGGATATCGACAAGTAGCGCATCAATCAATTTGATTGAGTAGTAGTGCTCTTGTTTACCTTGAACTGAAGTACGGTAGAAGCGGATCACACACTCAGGAAGTTTTTCGCCAGATACTAGTGCGTTGAATAGTAGTGGAGATGAGCGATCTTGAACTTTAGTTACAACAAGTGGACGGTGTACACGTTGACCAGTTGGCTGACCACTTTGTGGATCACGTGGAACTGTTAGCACGTGATCAAGCTCTTGTACTAGGAACTCATCAACGTGAGCTTCTTGCCATGTGTTACCTACTGAATCTGCAGAGTAAGTATCTTTAGTAATATGGCCTTGAGTCTCACCTTGGATAGACATATATGCTGGAGTTGGCATCGCTATTTCCTTTTCTAAAATCTGTTTTGTTTAAATCACCAAATCGCTTATCACCGCGACTACTTGGTATATTCAAAGTCCGTGCCAACTTTAAAAACACAACAAAAACAACGACTTAATCAAATTAAGACATTATTCACTAATATCTTGAGTACAATTTATTGGATAAAAAACCAAAAAGTTGGATTAAGATAATAATAAATTGTTCTAACTTTAAAAAGTGAAAATAACCATATAAAACCGTGTAAATAAAGTCATTAAAACTAATAAATCCGACACTTTTACTATCAATTAATTTAGAATAACAACGCCATTAAAATAACCACAAACATTAATGTCACAATAATCATTAAAAATAACCAACAAACGATAGTCAAAATATCTTGATAAAAAAAGAACGCAATCACTTTTAGTATAATAGCCGCTACCTCTTTTCCTCTAAAGAATAAAATGGCTATGATAAATATAAACCTTTCTTCATTAATTCAGCGTCTACACCCGATTGCAAAAGTAGCATTAGAAGACGCCGCTGCACTTGCAGTCTCTGAAAAAGCAAACGAAGTTCAAATTGAGCATTATTTACTGAGTCTATTAGAAAGGCCAAATAGTGATTTTGACGTCTTATTAAGTCATTTTGATTGTTCTGAGAACTTATTAAGACAATCGGTTCGATCCACACTCGACACCAACGCCAAAGGAAATGGCAGCAAACCTGTTTTTTCTGCTTTATTAATCGAATGGTTGCAAGAAAGCTGGCTGGTTTCTTCTTTAGATCTATCCGAAACACAAATCCGCTCTGGCGCCCTACTCCTTACTCTTGTTAGCAACCCTCTCCGTTACGGCCAACATGGTTACGCCTCTATCCTTGAAGCGGTAAATCCTGACAGCCTTAAGCGTAACTTTGCAGAACTAACAAGCCACTCTATTGAGGCGCAAGTTGCTAATTCAGAGAAAACACAAGCTCGTGAGGATGGCTCAGCACTGAGCAAGTTCACGACAGACTTCACTGGTAAAGCACGCAAAGGCGAAATCGATCCTGTTTTCTGCCGTGACCAAGAAATCCGCCAAATCGTGGACATCCTTGCTCGTCGCCGTAAAAACAACCCTATTGCTGTTGGTGAACCGGGCGTTGGTAAAACCGCAGTAGTAGAAGGCTTGGCACTTAAGATTGTACAAGGTGACGTACCAGACAACCTCAAAGGTGTTGAGCTTTACGGCCTGGACATGGGTCTTCTGCAAGCTGGTGCAAGCGTAAAAGGCGAATTCGAAAAACGCCTAAACGCAGTATTGGATGAAGTGAAAAACTCGCCAACCCCTATCATTCTATTCATCGATGAAGCACACACCCTTGTTGGCGGTGGTAACCAAGCAGGCGGCAGCGACGCGGCAAACTTGCTAAAACCAGCCCTAGCGCGTGGTGAAGTGAAAACCATCGCTGCGACAACATGGTCGGAATACAAGAAGTACTTCGAGAAAGATCCTGCTCTTGCGCGTCGTTTCCAATTGGTGAAACTCGACGAACCGTCTCCTGAGCAAGCAGCATTGATCATTCGTGGTCTGCGCCCAGCATACGAGAAGTCACATAACGTTTACGTGCGTGACGATGCTATCACTGCTGCGGCAGCACTTTCTGCTCGTTACATCTCTGGTCGTCAACTGCCAGACAAAGCGATCGATGTACTAGATACGGCGTGTGCACGAGTGAACATCAGCCTTAATGCCATTCCTGCTTCTGTAGAGACACTGCAACAAGAACTTGCAGCTCAACAGCGCGAGCTTGAAGCACTTGAGCGTGATGCTCTGCAGCAAACTGGCGACAAGCACAGCCTTGCTAACATTCCAGACCTAAAACTGGCAATGGAAACAACGAAAGAAGAGCTAGCAGAACAAGAAGCGCAATGGCACAAAGAAAAAGAGCAGATCCAAGAGATGATTGCTCTACGCTCTCGCTTACATGAACTGGTCTTTGGCGAAACAAATGAAGAAGAGCTTGCTGCAGACGAAGATTCAGAACAAGAGCAAGACGTTTCTCCATATGCAGAAATGGATGAAGAAGCCGTTCGCATTGCAATTTCAGCCTGCCAAGAACAGTTAGACGCAATCCGCAGTGGTAACCCGCTGGTTCACTTTGAAGTGGGTCCAGATGAAGTTAGCCATGTGATCTCGGACTGGACTGGTATTCCTATGGGTAAGATGCTTCAAGACGAAGCAGAAACCACGCTAAAACTGAAAGAAAGCCTAACACAAAGCATCAAAGGCCAAGAATACGCTATCGATGCCCTGTCTGAAGGCATTCAAACTGCGAAAGCTGGTCTAGGTAACCCAGACGCACCAACAGGCGTATTCCTGCTGGTTGGCCCAAGTGGCGTGGGTAAAACCGAAACGGCTCGTGCAATTGCTGATCAAATGTTTGGTGGTGAGCGCTTTATGACGACCATTAACATGTCTGAGTTCCAAGAGAAGCACACGGTATCTCGCCTAATCGGTTCACCTCCGGGTTACGTAGGTTACGGTGAAGGCGGCATGCTGACAGAAGCGGTTCGTCAACGTCCATATTCTGTTGTTCTTCTTGATGAAGTGGAAAAAGCCGACCCTGAAGTGTTGAACCTGTTCTACCAAGTGTTCGACAAAGGCACGCTGAACGACGGCGAAGGCCGCACAATCGACTTCAAGAACACGCTGATCATCATGACCAGTAACCTTGCGACGCATGAGATCGAATCTTTGGTTCATCAATCCAAAGACATCGATGCAAACATCATCGCAGAAGCTATTCGCCCTACTTTGAACCAACACTTCAAGCCGGCGCTGTTGGCACGTATGTCAGTACTACCATTTGTTCCGCTGTCTGATGAAGCAATGACAGAAATTATTCACCACAAGCTGAACAAAGTTTCTCAGCGTCTACAGAGCCATCACAAGTTGTCCCTGATCTACGAAGAAAGCTTGGTTGAGTTCGTACTAGGTAACTGTCGCCTTGCTGAAACGGGCGCGCGTAACATCGACGCGGTCATCAACCGTCAGTTGCTGCCGCAACTATCGACTCAGCTATTAGTGCATGACAAGGATGATTCACATACGCAAATCGAAGTGTCTGTCGATGAGCAAGGAACACTAACCTATGCGTTCAGCTAACCATAGCGAACTTAGTAACGCCCTACTTGCGATCAGTCAGTCTTTGGCTGATCGCAGCCAGCTTACCCAAACGTTGGATGCTGTGTTGACTGCTGCGAGACAAATGACCCTCGCAAAGCACGGCATCATTTATGTTTTGGACCAGACTGGGCAGGCGTTGATTCCAAGTACCGCTCACCATAACGATAAAACTATCGTTTCCCACCCTTGGGAAGCATTACAGTTAGACTCAGCCAGTGAGAACGATCCATTTAACTTTGCCATTCGTAATGGTGAAGTGGTGTTGATTAACGAGTTGTATAAGTACAACGGCTATGACTGCGAAAGCATCTATCAAACTGAGCAGACACTGGGATTAAAAAGCGAGAACTTATTGGCTTGGCCTTTGATTGATAGCGAAAGCAAAACCATTGGACTGTTAGTCTTACTCGATTTGAACGTCATCGACAACGAGGCAGCCTTGACGGAGTTTTGTCGAATGGCAGCGAGTAATATTCGCCAAGCTGTGTGGTTAGAGCAATACGGGCAAGTAATAAAAAATCTCAATGCCGACAATCAAGCCCTAGTACGCGAAAACACTCAGCTCAAAAAACGTACCCAGAAAGCCTATCAAGGTCCTATTGCAGAGAGCGAAGAAATGCTCAATGTCTTGAATCGTCTTGATAAGGTGTTATCTCTTCCTGTCGACGTTCTATTGCGTGGTGAAACGGGCGCCGGTAAAGAAGTGATCGCGAAATACATTCACGAAAACTCTAACCGTTCAGAACAACCTTTGATCGTACAAAACTGTGCCGCAATCCCAGAGCAGTTATTAGAGTCAGAACTCTTTGGCCATAAGAAAGGCTCATTCACTGGCGCGGACAAAGACAAAGTCGGTTTGTTTGAAGCAGCCAACGGCGGCACGCTTTTCCTAGATGAAATTGGCGATATGCCAATGCTACTACAAGCCAAGTTACTGCGTGTACTGCAAGAGCGTAAAGTTCGCCCAATCGGCACTAGCAAAGAGATTGAAGTGGACGTTCGCGTTATCGCCGCAACCCACTGTAATCTTATGCAGCAAATCAAAGATGGCGGATTCCGTGCCGATTTGTTCTATCGCTTGAATGTCTTCCCTATTACATTACCACCACTGAGAGCACGCAAATCGGATATTATTCCCCTTGCCGAACATTTCGTGCAACACACCACCAACACGCTAGGTTTGCCGCAAGCGCCAGGGTTAAGTGCCAACGTTCGTAAACAGCTCCTTGCCTATCAATACCCAGGTAACGTGCGTGAGCTTAAGAACATCATTGAGCGCTCGGTGCTACTGTCCGATTTTGAAACCATTACTCACATTGAGTTTGGCGAACAAATCCCAGAAGATGTACAAAGTATCGACATGAAAGCAGCTTCACCTACCCCAGAGCAACCTGCTTACGAGCAGCAAGCACAAGCGGATTTAGAAGACGTTTCAAAGAGCCTTAAGGACGTCGTTAGCCAATACGAGCGTACAGTGATCATCGATTGCTTAAATGCCTGCAATTGGCACACCAAGAAAGCCGCTGAGCAATTGGCGCTGCCAATGAGCACTCTCAACCATAAGATGAAGAAATACGATATTTCTGCAGCGGGTTGATGGGGCTTAAAAAGAAAATTCTAAATTCAGTATGAAGTCATAAGAAAAGAAAAACCGCCCGAAGGCGGTTTTTTTATTTTCCATCAAACAACCACTTTTTGAGTATTTGCTCTCGTTGTGCAGATAGTGGAAGCTCCTTCGCTACTGAGTAATCTTTCATGATTGGTTCCGCATTCATCCAAACACTCAAAGGGGTAGCCTTATGGGACATCTTACTACGGTTTAAACTTGCTAAGTTGGAATCAGCATCGTCAGTCGTTCCTGCAGTATATTCAGAAATAGCTTTAAACTCCTTCTCACTCATCTCATACCAACTCTGGTTGTAATGGATTTCTCGCGAGTTGAACATAGTTGGCGCCGTTGTATCTATAGCTCGAACAGGGAGCCTTTGCGATGAAGCGTTTAAAGATAGTCCAGCTTTCCCATCAATATCGAGCATGATGTATGGGGCATCGTTTCCTCTAGGAATAAACGGGCGTAAGCCAGTCATCTCTTTCCCGGTTGCGTTAGTGTACTTCAGTGATATCTCGACTGCGTATAGATCAGTGTCGACAAAGTCTGGTGATAAAACACCTTCCTTAACCACCAAGTCGTTTACAAGCTTACTTAGGTTGCTAGAAATATGATCCGATACCTCACTCAGGCTTTGCGGTATTGATTTAGGTTTGAATGACACCTCTTTCTTCTCGAGGTTCACTTCTACCTTTCCTAATGGATACAAATCTACATCTTGATGTTCAAAATTATAGAGACCTCTTGCATCGTTTGCTTTCAAACGAATGTCTACGGGTAAGCGGTGACGGTCAAAGCCTCCTCGCTCAAGTATTTGTTCTACATTTTCAACAGATTTTGTACTGACGATGAGCAACAGCTTCGTTGCTTTTTCAGAAGTATCATAGGATGGCTGCTTCTTCGTCCAACCGATCGCCTCCATTATATCGTCGTGCTTACTTCCGGGAATGAGGCTCTTCACGCTAGCGTCATAAATGTACAAATTTGCCTTAGCATCTGAGAATAGCTCCGGATATTCGACCGCTTTTTTGCCCGCTCTTGCTAAGAAAGTTTTCTCATATAAGAATTCATGCTCTTTTGACATAGTTAAATTAAAGATGGATGCCTTATCCGTACTAGAGGTAATCTCCTTACCATCTTGAGTTTTAAGTACGAGCTCTCTCTTATACGTTAACTTTGATTCTGTTTTACTGACATTTGGTACACCGACTTCTAGAAGGTAACGCATCACATAAGCCGCTGAGTGCTGTTCATCTACCTGACCAAACACCGACTTCCATTCTTTGCTACCGTAGTCATCAGCAATAGGTTTGATGCCACTCATGATGTTGCATCCAAAGTAATAAGTAGGACTTACAACAACACCGTATAGCGTCGTATCTGTCTCTAACATTTGTTTCTCTGTTAAATACGCTCTCTCAGTTTCAACTAGTAATTCCGGTGCAATTTCACGAACATATTCAGTAGTGTAAGACCCAAAATCGTCAAAGAACCTATTTTGCCTCACAGGTCTAACACCCACAGGCACAAGAGTAAGCAAACCTTCTTCTTTGAACTTGGTCAGCGTTTCATCCTTCATATCAAGAATAATAAGTACTCTAATTGGCATAGTCGGCGTAATAGCTTCACCGCTATTAACCCTGTCTTCGAGTGGGAGCCATTCATCATTGACTTTTACGGAAACCATATGCCCAGCAAACATAGAGTCATCGAGCTTAGATAAATCGGGCGCTTTTAACAGAGATCTAAGCTTAGTTAAACTAGGGTCCGCAACAGTATGTATAGGACAGAATTTTTGATATGCCTGCGATTGTTCAAGCGCTTTTACCCCAGCCTGAGATTGCTTCGCTCGGTATGTTACGTAACTCGTCATTGCAGCAAAACTCAGCACACTTTCCGAAGCACTACGGTAAATAT
Organism: Vibrio sp. Vb0937; assembly: GCF_033338855.1. Lineage (NCBI taxonomy): Bacteria > Pseudomonadati > Pseudomonadota > Gammaproteobacteria > Vibrionales > Vibrionaceae > Vibrio > Vibrio sp. Vb0937. Next base: position 553,138 of record NZ_JAWOTK010000002.1, read on the forward strand.
TCTTTGTTTCTAGCCACGCTTCATCAAGGTGGAAAGAAGGAAGCCAAGTCCCCCCCAAATCCCAATCATCACTTAAAAGATAGGTCTTTATATAACCTTCAATATCAAGATCTCTTTGCCCTGACGTCAAGTGATTAACCACGTAATATTCCGAAACGTAATTCGTTGTTTTGTTCTCTTCTTTTATTTGAGATTCAAGTAGAAGCAATCGTAGCAGCCCATTGAGCGCTATAGCGCGTTTTATATATGCCTTGCCAACAACACTCAGTTCATCGAATGCAGGTAAACCGCGATACAGTAACGCCTGTCCTACCACATCAAATTCAGAAAAACGTTTCTGCTTCTCTTTATATTCTTCTACTTCTTTATTAAGAATTTTGGCTGCACCATCCAAAGTAGAAACCAAGGTTTCGCCTGACCAATACAACCCATATGCTAACGCGGCTCCTGGACCAAGCATTGGCGCAGCAAAGCCTAATGCAATATCAAAGGCTTGGCCGGAAAATTTCCAAATTTCCTCATGGACTTTCATCTCTGCTAAAACCGCTTTCTGTCGATTTTTCTCCAGAGTAAGCAGCCAACTTCTACAAGCAGGATATTCAAAAGCAGAGTTGAGGTAGAACTTCATCTCCGCTCGACGACTTAAGCGCCTGTTACTCGTATCATTATCGGCATAAACGCCTTTACCCAGGGCAGATATTCGATGCTCCCACTTAATAGCATCAGTGCCAAGATCTTCTAAAATAGAAGATTTAAGCGCCGCAGCACGTTTTTTTGAGAGTTTAGTGTTGTATTCCACCGAGCCAATATCACACGTATATCCTTCAATGTTCAGCAACATTTCTGACTTTGTATTACGCAGATATTCGGCCACTTTAGAAACGAGCTTCTTATCAGAATTGGCAAGTTCATCATTTGCACTATCAAATTCAAAAAACAGTGTGAGATAGCTTGCCTCACCCTCTTTTGCCTGTTTTTTTTCTAATAGCGGACTACCATTTAACAGCACTTTATGACTTACACTTTTATCAGAGAATGCTTCAAGGAGCGCTTTTTTATGCTCCGCTTCAGACTCAAGCAGTGCCTGACGATCTTTTTCATCACTCAATAAAAGTGTTGATATTACCGATTGTGTTTTCTGACCATATTCCTTTGATTTATCAATATAGGCGTTAAACGCCGACTCGGAATTCTCAATACCTTTCGGAATTTCAAGGCCACTAGAAACAAGCTCTGCAAAACCAAAAGGCTTATCAAGTGCATATTCAATAGCCCGAACGGCCGGCTTTAAAGGGGTTAAGATCTTATCGTCAACCTTATGCCAGAAATGCTGTAACACCGGCGGAATCGTATATACACTAGGTAAGGCGCTCCCAAGGTGATTTGACCAGTTAAGGGCACTTGCTAAGTCAGAAATAGGCGTAAGTGTACCTTGCGCAGGTGGCTTTAGCTTTTGCGCAAAATCTAAGAACCCCTTCGCCTTAGCATCAATACCGACCGCGAGTTTTAATGCCTTCAACATATCCCCGGCTTGATCTCCATTCAAACCTGCGCTGAACGCTTTATGGACAGTGGTCATACTGAATGGGTCCATCACACCAGACGCTGAGGCCTCGATAACAGCTTTATAGTTACCAATGGAATTGAGAATATTAATCGACGGTTGCACACCAGTAGCAGGTTTGTTTTCGCTGGTATAGGGAAGATTTTTACTCCAATCGAGCCAGCCTTTAAACGTTTCTGGCGCATGTTGGAACAGTGACTCTTCAACAGAGATGGGATCACCAGAAAGGATTATGCTGCGCCCTGCTATTGAATAAATAGGCAGGTGTAAGACTTGCTCGGATAATGAGTAACAATTGTTTGGGATATTTAACTTAGCAACCTGAGCCATTTGGCTATCTGAAGGTTTAAGTAATGCATCCCAATATCGCTTAATTCCCTCTAAATCTATATCAAAGCGGACTAATTGCTTGATTTGATCATCCTCATCTAGGTGACCGCCCGTGATCCAAAATGTGGCGACATATTGAGTCACCTCTTCTGCATCTTGGGCGTCACTCGCTTGGTTGGCAATATCATAGTATGTTACCGGCCTCACTCGGCTGGTGATTTTATTGCCAATATCCTCAGCATCCCCCTTGATGATTAAGTTTTCTGGTTGTCCAGACAAAGTAACTTCCGCGCCCTCAAAATAGTCGGCAGAGAAGAAAAGATTGATGGTCCAAACTTGAGGAATGCGTAGATAATAAAAATTCTGTTTATAGTTTTCGCTATAAATTTGTTCATACAGGCGTTTATATGCTCCTTTATTTTGCCCAAACCGCACTTCTGCCGCTTCAGCTTTATGGATAAAGAACTCGGCTAATTCGGGCGCTAAAAATCGCCTCTCGGTATGGTCTTTGCTCAGCTTTTGGTCCTGTACAATATCTCTGTTAGTTACTACGCTAACGCCAATGCTCTCATCACTAGAACTTACAACATCCTTGGCCAAGGCTGCTAAACGTCCCGTCCAAGCAGTATCTTCAGACATAACCGCAGCGGGAATTAAGTAAGGTGGGATATAGACGGGTTTTAGCTTATCTATCGTGCTAGAAATCAATAGTGGTGAAGAAGCAAGCTTATTCCCATCAAGCTCTTTAACTGATTGAACCTTGGTATTCCAACCTTGTAGCCGACCTGATGAATCACTGATGTATAATGGTGACTCATTTTTACTACCGCTACCATCCGCAGTTTGACCTACTGCTAGCTGTGGAAGGGCCAGTGCAAAACCGGGTAATGGATAGAGCCCATTGCCAGTAATGGCCTCTCCATCTGGTCCGACTAGCTGCCCCATCAAATAGAGAGCGTGCTGTTCAATCTTAGCTCTAGCCATGATTACGCTCCTCTAGAACGGTTCTTGCTTTTTTGATGTCAGCATAACTTGGCAGTGGGTAGAGTGACTCGCTCCAATTATCCGCTTCTTTATGCTCAATCACATAACGGCTAAAGCCAAAGCCATAGGCGGATTTTTCAACTCGTTCTCCATCACTAAAACCTACGAACCCATATATCATTTTTGTAGTAGGGCTATTCTCAGTGGGTTGGTGTAACACGCGGGTAATATTTCGACCATGCGCGGGGACGAACCACATATCACCGCCGTTGAAAGCCAACAAATCCACTGTAGCTCGGAAGTTACCCATTTTTTTAGATGGTCTTCCCGAGCGGTACACCTTCCCTCCGCCCTCACCCCCGAGGCAATAAAAACCATCTCCATACTTTCCGCCCCAGACATTACAATCGTAGCTATCCGGAGTAAAATCACCGCGATCGACCAGTTTTAAGGTTTTGGCATCAAACACAAATGTGTTACCGCATTTTGGAACATCACTCTCCCCAAAAGTTTCAAGGTATTCGTCATTCTCCCACCCACAGCCAAACCCCGCCAAACTCGAATTAAAACTCAAATAGATCGCTTGCTCTGACTGGCTCATATAAGGCTTGGCAAAAGAGGTCATGTATCGTGCGTATGAACCATTTACATCAGTAAATTTCACTACCTCTTTGGTGTCTAGCTTAACCAGCAGAAGCTCATCTCTTTTTTTCACAACAACTTGTGTGCTGTCCGTATCCCACATAATGTCGTGACGAGTTGAGCCAGACTCCTCACTAATGTTAGTTATTTCGCCATTATCTAGATCATACAGCGCGGTACTATCTTTCTGAGGGACAACAAGATAGCGGCCGTTAGGCGACCGTGACATATATTTAGCATAATCAATCCCAGTATTAGGCGGGGGTGGCAATATCCCTTCAGGGATCAGTAATTGAGGGTCAGTACCATCAATGTTTAATGCCCAGTAACTGACCTCAGATTTTTCTTCCGGGTTAGCTACAGTAAACAGGACCTGAGGGAGTGTCACATTTTCAGTATTCCAATCTGCAACCTTTGGGTTATCCGGTATTTTAAAATCATACTGGTAAAGCCAAGTATCCGTTTTACCTTTGTACAAATCTAGGCGGTCTGCCATGCTCTCTATTCGAGCTTTCTCATCAAAATAGGGTTTAGTGGCAATGTAACCAGCACCTGCGGCGGCAATAGTCGTCAAACCCAAGCCGAGTAATATTTTCTTTTTCATTCTTAATCCATTTTCTAGTTGGGTTATAAAGACCAATCCAGCATTAATGACTCAAAACGTTGTTTTTCTTCTGTTGTCATACCTTTAGGCTTATCGTTTAACTGAGCCTTTGGCGGGGGTTCAGTAGCGCTCTCAGGTTCAACAAATAAATCGTTGTAAGCGACCCGATCAAAAAGTATGTGACGACTGTCTGGGTCTTGGTCATGTACCAGGGACATAGTAAAGACCCCGTCCAATGGCAGCCCGCTTAATAACGCTTGCTGCCAATCGTGGTCTTCCCCTTCATAAAACTCTAAATCAAAGACGTCTTTATAATCGCTATTGTGATCGATCACATAGAGTGAATTCAAAGCGGTGATGCCAGACGTACCAACATCCACTCGGAATAATAGGCCACTGTTTTTTCCATCCACATAAGCAATGACCGTATTACTCTGGTCGTAACTACGTACTATGGCCTGTTGGTCACTCAGCCATGGCATGTCGTCTTCGGTCACTTTGTGGATGGCTGCGCTGTCTACATCGGAGGTGAATTCTTTTGCACTGAATGACTGTGCGTCACTGTAACTGCTTAATTCATCTAATGGCGTGCTGGACTTCTCTAGCAAACCAGCATCCGATTCTAATGCTTCAATTTGAGCAAAGCGCTTTTGCTTTGGTGAGAAAATGATCTTGAGTCCATTTTCTCCCTGTTGGACTTCACCCGATATTTTGTAAGGTGCCCAGAAATGCGCCATAGCAAAACCGCTTGCGCTTCTTTGTATTACCTGAGGTGTGTCTTTTTTCTTTTCTTCTTGCTCTAGCGTGCGGTAATACTCGACGTCAACATCTTGGTAGTAACCTTTCTCGTTTATCGCCATCTCTCGCCAAAGCTTTCCTTTCCAAAACACATAAAGGAAACCACCACGCAGGTCAGAAGCTTTTGCTTTGTCGTTGCTACCATCTAAGTAAGCCAAAGGTCTCACCGGCACCAACACGTTGTCCCACTCATCCATCTGAGTTTCTTTATCAACGGGTTGCAGGTCTTCGGCGAGTTTAAGCAAGATTGGCTGAGGCTGGTCAGAACAAGGGATTTTGATATAGAGCGTTTTGCCCTCAGCTTCGAGATCTTTAAATGTCGCGAGGCTGCGGTGTTTGTTTTCGGTATCAGCCTTGCCTACAGTAACTTTTTCTTTTTGAGCGTCCGTTTTTCCCAACATCAAACATGCCGCGTTGCTAGACCACTGCCCTGCAAACTCGACAACGATTTTTTGATCTGGGCTTGGCTCAGAGGGGACATGCGTGTAACTACGAACTAAAGCAACATCGTCGGTAACCTGCTTGTATCCTGCTTTAAAAGCTTTGCTTTCATTCGAAGCAGGTACAGAGTCAACGAGTGATTTAAGTCTAGGGAAGCTTTGCAGCTGAGAGTCCGTCAATGGCGACCGACGTGCAACGGTAGATAATGACACCCAATTGCCTTTTCCCAATTCGATTCTTATAGCAGCTAGTAATGCGCTGGTCGTTTTTTTGGCAGAGATGGAAATCTTTTGCGCCAATTCTTTAGGGAGGTTTCTAAGGATGTCATCTGAATTTCGCAAACGCGAAAGCTGTCCTATACACTCGTCCGGTGTAAGAACATAAGATAGCTCGTTGGAGGATAGCTTCGAGCTAGGTATAAATTTGCAAACTAAATGCATTTGAATTCTCCACAACCAACATCGTAAATATGGCTGCGGTGACAATTAAGCTGATAAGGCTTACAAGTACGATTTGGTCTGCGTATCCTACTTACTTAGCCATTTATTTTCAACGAGATAGAAAAATCGCCCGAAATCAAAAACACCAAAAAAATGGTGATTTTTACTATTAAAACATGCGATTTAACCACAATAAAAGCCAGTAACATCACCCACTCTGTCAAAATGGTAAAATCTTACTATCTAAAAAAATTTAATTTATGGACTGAAGTTAACAAAAATCGTAGTAACGTGCGCTTCAGGTAAGCACGAGGAAATTCAGAAGTTTATGAGGTGCCCTCCTCAGCAACAAACAACAAATTGACTGTTACTGAGGAAGTTTAAATAAAAAGGTGAGCGCATTACGCACTCACAAAAGTAACTGCTCTGAAGCTTGCTAGGATTAAATTTGCTTCATCGCGAGTTAAAGAGGCGAGGTATGACCCATCGACCTCATGCAGAACACTATACTCAGAGTATAGAAACGAGCGTAAATATATAATATTTAAAAAGATTTTCAACGCGACACATTCACCACAGCACCTGCCGAGCGACCATCACAATCACTTCATACACACCTAAAAGCAACATTGGCCTAGTTATTATAGTTATTCAGCCTTGTATTAAGACGATTCATTAATTCGAGTAACTTATCAATAAAGGCAATTATTTTGATAAATATCACAAAAAGTCCCAAAGAAATAAAGCGAGCTAAACGCTCGCTTTATTTATGCCGCATTTTTTAAAGTTTTGTTATCACTAAAATATCGGTTGTAAACAGCACCTAAGGAGGCTGTACTTGCGAAACGATCATAGTTAAATGTTGCTTGAGCCTCTTCCGCAGAGGCGGAAAGCTTGTTGGTACCATTTACATAAATCGTCACTACACCCTCCTTGAGTCCTGAGAGATCTAAATCAGTTGTCCATGAGTCTGAAAGCACGGTAGCCATGCCTGTGGCTTCTGTACCATCAGCGTCGACTGCTTTAATATCTATGAACTCACCATCTTCAAACCGTTCACTGCTACCACTTACTGTCACGCTTTCCACTCCAGTAACATCGTTGATAACGTCTAGGTGTATTGTCGGTGTAATTGGCATGGAGTAAGCCGTGTTCTGACTACCGGTATTCCCTGATAAGTCTTGGTAGTCACGAACAAGCAACGCCACATTGAGCTCTGACGTGCTTGGTACCACCACATCACCAGTCCAAACACTTGGGTCCGCGGTTGCCACTAATGAAGTGATCGTGGTACCACCTAACTCCGCTGCGGCGGATTGCAGATCTTTATCGAATTCCAGCGTCACCGTCACGCTTTGGCCGATGGCTTGGTGCTCAGGCGTAAACGTCACGTTAGTCAGCGTTGGCAGAGACTGCGCCAGTGTAAAGCTCTGGCTTTCACTCACTTCAATGCCCGCTGAGTTCGTCCCCGTCACCATCACAGTATAAGTGCCATTGGTTTGGTGACTCATATCCATTGCGTCACTGACCCAAGTGCCACCAGCTTGTACCGTTGCACTGCTGCTTTTTAGTACCGTCGCGCTGCCTTGGGCTTTCACTTCAAGACGCAGGGACTGGCCGTCAAAACGTGTCGACGTGCCTTCGAATTGTAGCGTGGCGGCAAGCGTTTCATCCACACTGCCCACCGGCGTGATGGCTAAGGTCGGCGTGATCGGCATGGAGTAAGCCGTGTTCTGGCTACCGGTATTTCCTGATAAGTCTTGGTAGTCACGAACAAGCAACGCCACATTGAGCTCTGACGTGCTTGGTACCACCACATCACCAGTCCAAACGCTTGGGTCCGCGGTTGCCACTAATGAGGTGATCGTCGTGCCACCTAACTCCGCCACGGCGGACTGCAGATCTTTATCGAATTCCAGCGTTACCGTCACGCTTTGGCCGATGGCTTGGTGCTCAGGCGTAAACGTCACGTTAGTCAGCGTTGGCAAAGACTGCGCCAGTGTAAAGCTCTGACTTTCACTCACTTCAATGCCCGCTGAGTTCGTCCCCGTCACCATCACGATGTAAGTGCCATTGGTTTGATGACTCATATCAATCGCGTCACTGGTCCAAGTGCCACCGGCTTGTACTGTCGCGCTGCTGCTTTTCAATACCGTCGCGCTGCCTTGGGCTTTCACTTCAAGACGCAGGGACTGGCCGTCAAAACGTGTCGACGTACCTTCGAATTGTAGCGTGGCGGCATGCGCTTCATCCACACTGCCCACTGGCGTAATAGCTAAGGCTGGTGTAATCGGCATGGAGTAAGCCGTGCTCTGACTTCCGGTATTCCCTGAGAAGTCTTGGTAGTCACGAACAAGCAACGCCACATTGAGCTCTGACGTGCTTGGTACCACCACATCACCAGTCCAAACACTTGGGTCCGCGGTTGCCACTAATGAAGTGATCGTGGTACCACCTAACTCCGCTGCGGCGGATTGCAGATCTTTATCGAATTCCAGCGTCACCGTCACGCTTTGGCCGATGGCTTGGTGCTCAGGCGTAAACGTCACGTTAGTCAGCGTTGGCAGAGACTGCGCCAGTGTAAAGCTCTGGCTTTCACTCACTTCAATGCCCGCTGAGTTCGTCCCCGTCACCATCGCGGTATAAGTGCCATTGGTTTGGTGACTCATATCAATCGCGTCACTGGTCCAAGTGCCACCGGCTTGTACTGTCGCGCTGCCGCTTTTTAGTACCGTCGCGCTGCCTTGGGCTTTCACTTCAAGACGCAGGGACTGACCGTCAAAACGTGTCGACGTACCTTCGAATTGTAGCGTGGCGGCATGCGTTTCATCCACACTGCCCACCGGCGTGATGGCTAAGGTTGGTGTGATCGGCATGGAGTAAGCCGTGTTCTGGCTACCGGTGTTTCCTGATAAGTCTTGGTAGTCACTAACCCGCAACGCCACATTGAGCTCTGACGTGCTTGGTACCACCACATCACCAGTCCAAACACTTGGGTTCGCGGTTGCCACTAACGAGGTGATCGTCGTGCCACCTAACTCCGCTGCGGCGGATTGCAGATCTTTATCGAATTCCAGCGTTACCGTCACGCTTTGGCCGATGGCTTGGTGCTCAGGCGTAAACGTCACGTTAGTCAGCGTTGGCAGAGACTGCGCGAGAGTAAAGCTCTGACTTTCACTTACTTCAATGCCCGCTGAGTTCGTCCCTGTCACAATCACGGTATAAGTGCCGTTGGTTTGGTGACTCATGTCCATTGCGTCACTGGTCCAAGTGCCACCGGCTTGTACCGTTGCGCTGCTGCTTTTCAATACCGTCGCGCCGCCTTGGGCTTTCACTTCAAGACGCAGGGACTGACCATCAAAACGTGTCGACGTACCTTCAAATTGTAGCGTGGCGGCATGCGCTTCATCCACATTACCCACTGGCGTAATAGCTAAGGTTGGTGTGATCGGCATGGAGTAAGCCGTGTTCTGGCTACCGGTATTCCCTGAGAAGTCTTGGTAGTCACGAACAAGCAACGCTACATTCAGCTCTGACGTGCTTGGTACCACCACATCACCAGTCCAAACACTTGGGTCCGCGGTTGCCATTAATGAGGTGATCGTCGTGCCACCTAACTCCGCCGCGGCGGATTGCAGATCTTTATCGAATTCCAGCGTCACCGTCACGCTTTGGCCGATGGCTTGGTGCTCAGGCGTAAACGTCGCGTTAGTCAGCGTTGGCAGAGACTGCGCGAGTGTAAAGCTCTGGCTTTCACTCACTTCAATGCCCGCAGAGTTCGTCCCCGTCACCATCACAGTATAAGTACCATTGGTTTGGTGACTCATGTCCATTGCGTCACTGATCCAAGTGCCACCGGCTTGTACTGTCGCGCTGCCGCTTTTTAGTACCGTCACGCTGCCTTGTGCTTTCACTTCAAGACGCAAGGACTGACCGTCAAAACGTGTCGACGTACCTTCGAATTGTAGCGTGGCGGCATGCGTTTCATCCACACTGCCCACTGGCGTAATAGCTAAGGTTGGCGTGATTGGCAATTCGTGAGCGGTGTTATCCTCACCTATGTTGCCAGTCAAATCTTTAAACTGACTAACAACCAAGTCGACACTTAACAGCGCGGTGCTCGGAACTTGTACATCACCAACCCAGACCTTTTTATCTGCCGTTGCTGACAGAGAACTAATGCGATTGCCGCCAAGCGTAGCGGTCGCCTCTTGGAGCTCTTTATCAAACTCAAGCGAGACACTCACGCTTTGCCCCACGCTCTGATGCTCGGGGTTAAATGTCACATTGGTCAGTTTTGGTAAGGTTCCTTCAACCGCGATACTTAAACTGCTTCCTTTTCCAGGAATGGTGTTGATACTTTGGTAGCTATCATCCTCTACCTGTATTGTTATGTTTTTATCTTGCTTTTCTGGACTGATGTAATTAACCGTCCACGTAACGTTGTCTGAAGTGGACCACGTATCTTGCTTTAACGTTCCTGTTGCACCGTTATCACTAGCGACAAGGTGGACATCTGAGATATCAAAGTTAGTAACTTTTTCTGTAAAGTTAAACGTAAGTGTAATCTCTTCACCTCCAAAAAGAGGGGCGCTTGAAGCAGTAGATATACTTAGCCCGGGAACGGTTGCAGCTTCCACATGTGCGTCAATAGAACTCTCGTTCTTATTATCCACTTTGTCTGTTGCTGCTACCGTGATCGTATGATCGCCTTTCGGTAACAAGTAGCTTATGACATAAGGCCCCGCTTCGGTTGTTGGCTCAGTAATCGCTTGAGGAGCCACTGTGCTGCCACCACTCACCGCTTTTGACGTGACGAGATTTAAATTTTTATCTGTAATGTATGCACTAATTTCTAGTTGATACTTATCGTTTGTCGGCACCTTAGAGGTTTGATTAGCACTTAAGCCCGAAATACTTGGAGCGTCATAATCAACAATAGATTCGATAACCTTTCCATCATAACTTTTGCCTAGTAATTCAAAGCTTGTATTCTCTCTTCCAACTGAGTCCGTCACTGTCACTTTAAGGGTATATGACCCTTGGTTATCGACGGCAAAGTTCATCATTCCATTACCACTAGATGAGATAACATCACCTGAGTAACGCAAGGAATCACCGAGGCTTGGAATAAGCTCCACAGAATACTGTGAAGCTTTCACTCTTTCTCCTTCCACCGTAGATACCGTAAACGGCTGGCTCGCCTTGGTTAAAAACAGTTTCCCACCCTGCAAACTCGTAATTCCATCGAAATCAACTGTGACTTTAGGAACACTAATATCAATGACTTTTCTGATGTCTGAATATAGCCCAACACTATCTGTTGCTTTGATATCAACCGTGATTGAACCACGCCCCTCTAACTGAGATTTTGATAGTTCAAAGTACGTAGATGAACCATTCCCATCCTCTACTCTTTCTTCTTGATAACTCGGGTTTAAAACCGAGTAGTTTACTTTTGCGAGGCTGCTACCAGTGTCCGTTATGTCAAAACGAAAACGAACATTATCAGGATTTGTTGGCGATTCGGTTACGATAATCTCATCGCCAACACTTGGAGGTGTGTTGTCAACTTTAATATCAACGGTCGCTTCACCGACTCTCGACCACACATCCGTTGCGGTAATAATTGTCCTGATCGTTTTTCCATCAGCATCGCTAGGAAGTTCACTCGTAAATGTTGAACACTTGTAGGTTGGATCATCTGCACACACCTCCAATTGTGCAAACTTCTCCGGATTATCTTTATAGTTGTAGGATTCCGTTCCAAACCTGGCCATCACATTGTCTAGTCTAGAGTTTTCATACAGCTTAATTCTGAATTTGGCGACAAGCTGCTGACCATTAATGGTTGTGTTTCCAACCGGATCAGTAATTTCAACGACTACCGAACCTTTAGGTAATTCAAGCAGTAGATCGTGCTCTGGCGTCAAGTTTCCTGCTAAATCAGATAAGTTCTTGATTTTGTATTCTTGAGTTGTACTCAGGCCATCAATAATATCGGCATAGGATTCAGAATACGTACACTTGATATTTCCAACACCTTTGGCACAAGTCGTTGGTGTATAAGCTTTGTTGCCAAGATTACGAACTAACTTTGGATATTCATCTGAACTTTCGGTATTCACGCCTGATAAAGCATCATTGAAAGAGAGCTCAAATGTGAGCATCTTCTTCTTCAAAGCTTCATCAAACCAAACATCACTTCCTTTAAAACTGTATGAGTTACCATCTACGACTGTCGGTGCATCAATATCCACCATCGAGAAATTGAACTTGTTGATCGTTTCACGCCCATTTGTACCCAAGGTTTTAGTGATCAAAGTAACAGGTGCTTTGGTCATGTTTTGCCCAACATTGACACTACAACTGTAAGGTTCTTGCGATACGTTGATAACACCAGAAGTTGGTTGCTCATTAGTTGGTGGCGCATCTAGAGAGTTGTATTCTTCACGAACCCAACACTCTAACGTTTTGGCTTTGACCGCACTCAATGTAGTAAAGGTGACATCAAGAACACCATCAGATAAGTAATTTTGGAAGTCCAGCGGGCTTTCAACTGTTAGAACCACGCCTTCACGCTGTACGCTAAAGGTTTGGTTTACTTTTCCAACCTTTCGGTCTTTTTCATCAAGGTAACGAACTTTGTTATAAACTTTGATATCAAGTTCATAATTACCATCTTTGGCAATTTGTGTAGAAAGCAACGTTGCAGTCCAAGTGCCATCTGCGGTTTCTGAGAACGTAAAGTTAGTCCCGTTTTGCTCTCCAGAGAATCTATAAGTTGAGTCAATTCGATCAACGCCACTATCATCAACAATATCAAGCGTCAGTACGATATTTCCATCTTGATAGATGGTGTTGTTTGTAATTGGCGTTCCATCCGTGTAACTCATCGCCAGCGTCACCTGCGGGATTGAGTTGTACACTTTGACGGTAAAATCTTGCTCATCACTGGTTAAGGTTGTGTTGCCACGAACATCAGACCCTTTTAAACGAACCTTGTGTGTACCCGTACCTAAATCACCAAGGCTCACTTTGAGATCCTCATTGATTTTTGTACCGGGAGAGCCAGGTAATGGTTCCAGATCGCTAAACGTCCAATACTCTAGGCTTTCTCGATTTACGCCATTAATTGAAACATCACCGTTTGCATTTAGGTCTAGCGCCGTTAGGTCAAAGACATAGTTACCTAAGTAGTAGTCATTCGCATTGAAACCACTTAAGCCTAATGTTGGCCCATCACGATCAAGAATAACCTTGTGCGTGTTAGAACTAGACTCAAAACCATAAATATCGGTTGCTTTTACATACAATGACGTTGTTTTTTCATCTTCAGAAATGTCTATTTTATCTGTGTCACTCTTGATAAGAGACATGACAAACTCTTTAGATGAATCCGTTGGCACAATTGTCTTAATTGGCGAATCTTTACCACTTTGATACAGCGAGACTTGCTCAAGGTCTGAATCGTCTATTACGGATTTAAATCGCACGTTGAACTCACGCCCTATGACATAGTTCTCTTTGGACAATGTGTCTTCAACCCAAGGTGTATTTAGGATGATTTCAGGGCCTTTGTTATCGACTTGGAATGTGAATTTCCCTGTTGTACTGACATTGGCAGGGTAAGCGTTGTCCGTCGCAGTGACGTAAAACTCATTCCATTCATCGTAATCAAATGCTTTTGAAACCAGTTGGACTTTGACGTCAGGCTGTTCACCAACTAGGTATGGTACGTCACACGCCTCTGTTAGAGGGTCACAGCTTTCTAATGTCAGAGCCTGACCAGATCCGCGGCGCAAATCTATTTTTACGTTATTGCCAGAGCTTAACGTCCCCCAATCAATGACAGGTGTCCATTGGTTATTACCACCTAAACGGCTTTGAACCTGCTCACTTTTTACAATAGGAGCTTCAGAGTCGATACGAATATTGAATCTCGGAGCGGTGCTAGTTAACTCTGAAACGGAGTTACCTAAGTTGTCCTCTGCTGCGGCAACAACTAACCAATCTCCATCACCAGGATAAATCGTAGAGCCTTGATTTGAACAAATCTCTCCCGTACATAGTTTGACTTTAAACGCGTCTTTCGAGTTACTTGCAAAGTTTTCTGGTGTGTATGTTACTTTTTCACCGGTTTGCTGGTAGAAAACAAGGCCCCTCGAGGCAAGCTTATCACCAACAATATCCTCAACCTTGAAGGTTAATTCATGAGTATTGTTCGCATTTAAATAAATACCGTTTTCTACAGGTTTACCATCGACATCATTGGGTGGAAGGTAACTGGCCTTAGGGAAATCGTTATCAATAAACACCGATTCTATAAACGGAGATTTACCATTATAACCATACGCATTGCCATGTGGGTCCATAGCACTGGTCTCCACGGCAAACTCTATAATGTCTTTTAGTTCACTAGACTGGGAGTTAAGGGTGAAGAAGTACTCTTTTCGATAAGCATTGCTGCTGTCTGAGTTTTCTACGATGTTGATGTCCAGTGGTATTTCAATATTTGGCTCATTAGCTTGATACCACATCGTGCTAAACTTCGGACCATAAGCGTCGGTTCCTACAATACCAGAAGGATCGTCTAGGACAATTTTAGAAACAACCTCGCCAGCGATATAAAGCCTATTACCAACCATCGTCTCTCTACCGCTTTCAATGGTTAATTTTGGCTGCGGCGGCAAGGTATCGATACTGCTACCCTCTGAATCAAAAATGTTCTTACCATTTAAGTCAGGATTAGCCATCGAAATATCATCAGCATAGAGCTGCGCGATATTGGTCTCAATACCGTATTTGCTCGCCATGATTTCATAATAGGATTGCGCCAGATCTTTTCGGTAAGTTTCAGCGCCAAACGTGTAAGAATCGAGCGTAACTTGACTTCCTCCGGCCCCTATACCATTTGCTTTTCCATCGTAGCTAAAATCATCGTAAATAGCAGATGCAAAATCTAATGAGTTATTTCTTGGCATTCTCTCGGCAATACTATCAATTGCTTCAACAAGGAATCGGTGTAGATAGTCATTTGATGGCTTGTCTGGAATCGCTTTAGTCGTAAGCATTTCATTGGTTGCATAAGACACAACCGTTGGATCAAACCCAAAGAATGAGTTGTTATTCGTACCTGATAACGCGTAGCGCACCTCATCAAGAATTTGAATCGCACGTTCTGAAGTTTTCTCTCCCGCTGTCACTTGATCCCACTGGAAATCAAACAAACCAGTCTGATATGTCGATAGTTCAGTAATATAGTAAGTTTGAGAACCTTTGAGCTTAAAATACACACCAATATTGGCCTTGTTTAAGTCAACCGTTACTTTCTTGGTCCCTGGATCTCTTTTCCATTGGTAATAGTATGGCTCACTACCTTCGATACCAATTAAACGAACACGCATGAAATCATAATTCACTACGTCAGTTGTGGTTTCACAGCTCGCTACGTCAAGAGCCATAGACTGGTCACTTTCCAGTTGCTGGATAGTGGTACAACTTGCAAGTGAAGTGAATTCACCACTTGGGCTCAACCCTTCAAGTTGAGCTCGCGCACCAATAAATGGTGTCACCACTTTTATGGTTGGTAGGTCAAAGCTACTTCTAAAATATACTTCTCTTGGAGTGCTTTCGTTATCAGACTCATCGACGGTTTGAATGACTAACTTTTGACTACTGTTTTCTGATACCGATTTAAAGCTGTCACCCAAAATATCTCTTACAAAAGGAATGTAATAGATGACATCCTCTACTCGCCCATTGCTATCTAACAGCGTTTCGTGCGGAATTTTTGCGATGTAATCGTCATCGGATGCGGTTGTGTCAATAACTTGCTGAAGTGAGTAGTTGTTATCGTTGTTTTGGCTTACGAAGTACTTGACGACGAGCTTAAGCTTATTAGCGTTGGAGCCTAAAACCGTATCGGTGTTTACGTCTGAAACTTTCACACGAACATAAGGGATTTTATTCTCTTTCAATAAATTAGCGTTGAAGTTACTAAAATCTATCCCTTTTAATGAGTTCTGAATCCCTAAACTTGCGTACGCATAATCAATCTTCAGGAAATCGCGGCTTGCTTGAACATTGTCTGGGGTGTACGTATCTTGAGAGTAGATACCATCGTAAGTGGTTCGTTCACCATCTAAACCCACATTTACGTACGTCATTGACGTACCTTCAGGATAGGTTATCGTCTGTGCTGGCGCTTGATCGTCACGACTTACTGCATGCTGCGCAGAGCCCGTATTGCCTTTGCTATCCCTCGCTCGAACCTCAAAGACCGTCGTAGATAGGAATTCATCAGTTGGGTAAGCCTTACTAAACTCACAAGCATTTCCAGACTCTACAGTGACAGGAGAACATGTGACGCCCTCATGTAAGCCATCTTTAAATGAAATACTGACCGAACTAATCTCTTGCGAGCTTTCTTTTACAACCCCTTTCAGAACGTATTCTTTAAGTTGGTTATTAATTGCACTCGCCGATGTAATATCGATAACAGGCGCATCGTTATCCCATTCAAAGTTGATATGAAGACCCGAATGGCTGCCTGGAATTAACTCATTACCCAGTACATCCGCTGTATATAAGACTAACCGTGCTGCTGTTACGTTTGAGAGCCCTGTGGCAGGGTTCATATCTACACTATCGATCTCTTTGGTATTAATGTTAACTTTAACGTTGGTCTCTCGAAGGCCAACTTCAAAATCATCAAATTCAACCGAACAGAATGTGCTTCCAAAATCTTGTATGTCGTTACATTGAAATTCACCAGACCAAGAGCCATTAATCTGATACTGAATAAAGGCGGATACGTCTTCTACACCGATATCATCAACAATTTTTAGGTCAACTTTATCGGTGCCTGCAAGTACATCACGGTCAATGCGTGTCACGATAGGCGCTGTGGTATCAATCTCCGTCCCATCTCGCGGTGGAATGACGCCATCTGTACTGCCATATGTACCTAAGTCATTAAGCTTCTTACTAAAGTCGACATAGTCTGCAGCATCAGTACCTGAAATATTGATACTTGGGTCGTTTACCACGATCAAAACGTGCTGAGATAAGTCACGTGTGTAAACGTCGCTGTTTATCTTTTTCTGTCCAAAGCTGAGGGGAGTCACTGCTCCGGAAGTCTGGCTCACTTCAAGACCATCAAGAACACCATCTGCAATAACATCCCGATATTGGATGTCAGCGAAGTGCATCGAAGTGTAGACGTTATCGCTGTTGCCGTATTTTTTAATAAGATCGTAAGAGTAAGACGAGTATGCTGTTAATAAAGCGCCGTATTGATGCCCTACACTAGCAAAGCTGCTTTGCCCACCTTTGGTAATATCAATAGGTTTGGTCTCATTTACGTCAAAGCCATACATGCTATTGATACTATCCAAAGCAGTTGAAAAGGCACTTTCATCTGTGGCCCCCTGAGAAATTTTGTACTTTGCCAAGCCTGCTGCCAAGTTCGACAGCGGAGTAAGCATTAACTTTTGCTCACTCCCCTCTTTAAAGCTCACAACACCTTCAAATTTAAGTGTCTTCGCATTACTCACAGATACCGTTTCATTTGTAAACGGATCGGTATAACTCCCCTCTTTTGCAACAACAAAAAGAGGCATTGACGACGATTCAAACTCTAGCAGATAGTTTCCGAAGGCATCAGACGTCGTGTTAGCCAACTTCCGACCTAAGTTTCCATTTTTGAACTCGAAAACCTCAATCTTGGCGCCATTGACTGGGGCGTCAAACACCATACCGGAAATGCTTCCTTTGCTTCTAGCTGGAGGTGTGTTGTCTCCTCCATCACCACCACCACATGCACTCAATAAAAGAGATGTAAGCGTAAGACCTAATGTTAATTTCAGCGTATTTTTAGCGAACATAGTAATTTGGCAAAATATATTTTCCCGAGATTATATTATTGAAAAATATTTTCTCAACGTGACATTAACACCAACAAAATAGGCATAAACACCAAGCCAACCGTCACTTTGACTGAATTATTAAAATTATTCTCACATCCTATAATTATTAACTTAGTTAAAACAGAGGAATTACTCATGCTTTAATGCTAGTTTTTATTTAAAATATTATACTCTACGCACAACTGTCAGTATTGATAAATCAACAAAACTAATGACTATTTTAATAATAAAAAGGAGTGTGCAAGCTCCTACCGTAGCCCTTATCACTACTGCGTTAATCATATTGATTAGCGTATCGCTTTCTCCCTACTTCCTCACTCCTGTGGATAGGCTACCTACCATCAAGCCTTTAGAATTCGAAAGTGAGAATGTGCAGCCACCAATTAAAAAGAATACTCGTAGGCAAAAAATCACTATCGGTGTGGTTGAATACTCTTTTGTCGCTTCATTATTAAAATCAGGAGTGAGTCAAAAAGAGATCAACTTGCTATTAGCACTGATCAAAAGCAAGTTTAATATTATTGACTCTATTAAAAGAGGTGATAACTTTATCTTAAGAACTAAATTAAATAGTAAAAATGAAACTTACATTAGTTCTTTTTACTATTTAGGCAGTAAAACTGATTTATTTATTATCAATGATGGTCACGGCAACGTATTTGATGAGCATGGTGTGTCGATAAATAATCAGTTCATGTTTTCTTCACCCTTTGATAAAAACTACAGAGTGAGCTCTGACTATGACTTAAAGCGAACACATCCAGTGACCAATATAACGACTCCGCACTTAGGCACTGATTATGCCACACCTGTAGGTACACCGATTCGTAGTATTGCTGATGGCATCGTTTTAAAGTCCCGCTACAACCGTTTTGCCGGCAACTACATTAATATCCGCCACACAAATGGCTCTGTATCACGCTACCTACACTTATCTCAGCGCAACGTCCATGTTGGTGAGAAGATCAGCCGAGGACAAGTGATAGGGAAAACGGGTAACACAGGAAGAACAACAGGGCCGCATTTACATCTTGAACTGCACATCAATGGTGTTCCGGTTGATTACGAGCGATACATTCAAAGGCACCCAAACACTGACGTAAATATAGAAATGCTGATTGCAGCGAGAAAAGAAAAAGCGGAATTAACAGCGGAATGGCAACGGTATAAGTAGTCAAACAGGTAACAACAGCCACTTCGATTCGCTCTTTCTTCATTTATCTGAAGCGAGTCCTCGTAACCCTCTGAGCGCTTCGTAGTCTGTCGCACTAACCAATTTCAGGATCAAAAAGAGCCGCTACATGCGGCTCTTAATAATTATAGTTTCCCGATATTCCATCGGTTTCCCCTTTACCAAACACGTTGTCCTCTTGTTCTTGAACGCAAGTGGTGCGCGCCATTATCATATTCACATAAAAAATCAATAAAAGAATAAAATGATTACTCATTGTATTGGTTAGATATTTAATACAAAGAGGCCCAACAATGGCCTCTTTCTGATTTTTTAAATGGTGACGTTGTCATGATACTGAATGGTTTCTATCATATTCAGCGCTTGCCTTTCTCAGCCCTTCTAAATCGTCTGAACATAAAAATCTCTTCAGGCTGTCGATTTTCTTATCAGGCCAATCATATATCCTAAGAGCAAGCAGTTCGTCTATCGTCTCTCGAGAAAAGCGATATTTGACATGCTTAGCTGGTGAACCCGCAACCATGCTGTAAGGCTCAACATCTTTCGTCACCACACTGTTTGCCGCAACGATTGCTCCTTCTCCGATAGTCACACCCGGCATTATCATGGATCGCATACCGAGCCAGGCGCCATCGCCAATATGAGTATCTCCTTTCCCGACGTACGCTTCTTCAATAAAGTCCATAAATGGGTACAAGGAGAACCAATCAGCTCTATGTGTACTGTTTCCCCCCATAACAATCACAACTTCCGCTGCAATACAGACAAAATCACCTATATGTAACTTATCAATCTTCCATTTTGGTTCCCAATCTCGGCTGAACTCATCGCCTTGTAGATATCTTACAACAGACTCTTCAAAACCGGCGTCCCAACAATCACTGTAATAACTATGTTTACCTTTAATCGTTATATTTGGGTTCGTAACAACTTCATGTAGCAAAGTCACCTTAGACCAATGCTTAGTTTTCATGAATACTCCTATAAATACTATCGAATAAAACACTGCAGATAGTATGTATCTAAATAAGCTCTAATAATTACGTAGTGCCTATTACCACTAAAATTCACTTCACCACTGAGCTAATAATATGGTAAGCAGCCTCTACTCTTTCGGCATTAGGGTAGTTTTTATTCGCTAGAATCACTATGCCTATTTTTTCAGAGGGTACATACGCGACATATGCCCCAAAGCCACCTGTTGAGCCCGTTTTGTTATACCAAATGTCTCGACCGAGAGTACCGGATTCACTTGCTTGAACCGGTTTAGCGTTGAGAATTACGTCGCTGGAGTTACCTTTCAATAATTGTGAAAGTGAGACGGGATAATCATAACCTTCCCACCCTACTGCTTGCGTAAATGTATCGGTATTAAAATACTTAATGTGAGTTTGCTCTAGCGCATTCTCCATATCATTATTCAGTTGCGCTTGCCCCATATTTGCTTCGATATATTGAAGCATATCTGAGCTCGTTGATTTAATACCATAGGCTTGCGCATCAAGAATACCTGGATTAACTCTAACGGGGTTTCCCTCAGAACTATAACCAAAAGCATAGTTATTAAGCTTATCCTTTG
The DNA here is from genome assembly GCF_033338855.1 of Vibrio sp. Vb0937. Classification (NCBI taxonomy): domain Bacteria; kingdom Pseudomonadati; phylum Pseudomonadota; class Gammaproteobacteria; order Vibrionales; family Vibrionaceae; genus Vibrio; species Vibrio sp. Vb0937. Next base: position 573,642 of record NZ_JAWOTK010000002.1, read on the forward strand.
GTACATCGACAAAGGTATTGGTCATACCGAGCTCAGGCAGGATGACGGTTTCCATCATTTCCGTATAGTCTGACTTCATACTCAAGGCACCGATGTAGCCAAATAGACCAATACTAGGGTTTGAGTACTTCCTCTTAGTACCGGCTTCGTACTCCGGTTTCCACGTTTTGTAGTACTGCATCATTTCAGCGTCGTTCGTTACTTCGCTAGGAAATTGCAATGGTAGACCACCCGCAGTGTAGGTGGCGACATGAACTAGCTTGGTATTACCCAGAGCACTATTCTCTAATTCTGGAATATAATCTTTGACCTTGTCATCCATGTCTAGCTTACCTTTTTCTTGGGCATACCCAGTCAAAGTAGCGGCAAAAGTTTTACTGATAGAACCGAGTTCAAAAATTGTGTCGTTGGTGACTAAACTCCCCTTACTTTCGTCAGCAAAACCGTAATTGTAAAAATAACGCTTGCCATCAATCGTTACTGCAACAGCCAACCCCGGAATGTCGTATTCGTTTATTAATCCTTTAGCGCATTCATCAACTACGCTCTTTAATTGACTGCTAACCGTTAACTCCGTTTTCGCAAACGTGACGAAAGAAGTGAGCGATAAAATGGCTACCAAGGCATTGTTTAACTTCATTAAACCCTCAACTTTTAATTTTCACTTATAATTAATTTCTAGTTTATTCCAAGGCTTTTAACTTTTTATATAAAAGTAATCCCGACTTGAAGAACTCCTATCGTTAACCCTCGATGAATAACACTGTGTCTTCAAATTTTAGTGCGATATAAACAGGTCTAAACCTGATCACCGTTGATAAGTAGGCCGATTAGGTACGAATGTGAGTAACATCCGTTTGCAAAATGGGGAAATAGTGTTCTCAAATGCGCTTTCTCCATACCAAGATAACGGTATACTAGGTAGATATACTTGGTATATACAGATCCACATCCTCACACCGCTTTAGAACCACTTTTCAACGTCTACAGAGGAAACGATGCCATTTTCACTACACTTCGAAACAGGAAAAGTCACCAGCCAACAACTTTATTCCGAGATATACCAAGGGATATTAGAAGGCAGATTACGATCAAATGAGAGATTACCATCAACTCGCATGCTGTCGAAAAAGTTAGGCATAGCAAGAAACACTGTCATTTCGGTGTATGAGCGACTTCAGTTCGAGGGGTGGATAGTAAAAAAGGCAGGGTCTGGCACGTACGTAAGTAATGCTCTAGAACAAACGGTGAATCAAGATAAGAGACCAATAAAACACTACCAACTAGGGGTGTTTGGCACTAACGCAGCGAAGAAGCCAGAGATCATCGCACCAAAGAATCTAGACTATGACTTCACTTTAGGCGTTCCTGATCATCAGAGAATAGCAAAGCATATTTGGCGACACTCAAGACTGAGTAGGCTCAATGCATTAACTCCAGAGTTTGCACATGGTGGTGATTTGCAAGGGTTAGCTTGTTTACGAGAGTCTATCTGCGAGTATGTGAGACACTCGAGAGGCGTAATCTGTGACCCTGAAGACATCATCATTACGCAAGGGTGCCAGCAGGCAATAATGACGACTCTCCTAACATTACTCTCTCCCGGGGATCTCGTGTCGACGGAAGATCCAGGATATCCTGTTTTTCGAAATCAAGCTCGATTACTTGGCGCGCAAATAGGCTCCGTGCCGATGGACGACCAAGGTGTTGTCGTTGAATCAATCCCTTCTAATACCAAAATTATTTATACAACGCCTAGTCATCAGTTCCCTTTAGGCTTTAGCTACTCAGTTGAAAGGAAGTTAGAACTGCTGAGATGGGCAGAAGTTAATAACGCAATCATTATCGAAGATGATTATGATGCGGAATATCACTACCTCAATACCAGTAAGCAAGCTCTCAAGTCACAAGATAAAAATGACTGCGTCATTATGGTAGGCAGTTTCTCTAAAATACTATTTCCCGGCATACGCATTGGCTATATGATTCCACCAAAGTCTTTAATGGAGCCAATTTCAAATATGTTGTGGCACTTGGGAAGAAGTACATCTGTAGTGTCTCAAATCCTACTTGACGAATTCATGCGTGACGGTCATTTCTCTCACCATTTACTCAATATGAATAAAATCTATAGCGAAAGGTACCATAAACTCACTCAATTAATTGACAACGTAGATTGCTTACAACGTATTCCAAGCCAAGGTGGATTGCATATAGCAGCTGAAGTATCGGGATGCGCGACACAAATGATGAATAAACTGGCTTCATCAAATGTAGCGGTTTATCCATCATCGCATTTTTCTATCAACAATCATTCTAATGCCCTCTTATTTGGGTTTGGCATTATCCCTATCCAAAAAATAGAAACAGCATTTAATATTATTCAATCAGTATTGGATTAAAGCAGATATAAAATTATCGTTTTGCTCGGTATCAATTTATCGTCTTGTTATCACCAGCAGAGTCAGGGGCAACTGCGAACTTGGAACGCTTTTCAACCAAATAAGAGTTCACTACGAATTGTGTCGCTCTAACCCGCTTGGTTTGGCTTCAGCCCCAACACTATATTTCTTCGACTGTAGACGCACTAGGTTCAAGTAAAGCGACGTATCACGCTGACACTTTCAGCGCCACCAGCAACCCTATTGCGTAAATCATCTTCTTTTAAGTTCACATCGAGCATTCAATGAACCTTATTTTTCTAATATCGAACAGTAAGTTCTGCTTAACACTCTATCAAAACACTATCTTTCGCTAGATGTTAAAGAAGAAAAGACTTCAAGGTAATTAAGGATTTGTTATAGAGTATTGACCTATATAATAAAGATCACAATCACGACATTAATCTCCAGTAATTTACCATATCGCTTCATGATCGCTTAGGATACAAATTATCGAAAAATACCAAACCCTAGGTTAATACGCTGTTAACGGCTCAAAAAAAATAACGAAGTTGTACCGCAATTATATCAACATCATTTTCATGTAAAAAATAACGAGCGCCTTGGATACCGATCTCCCAATTATCTGAGAGGTTGTAGCCAACTTCTGCACCAATATATCCATCAAAACCATCCACTTCCGTCGTTATCTTGCTGCCTTGATACGTACTTTCAATATCGGTATCCCAGAACAAGCCCCCCAAACTCAGTTTTGCGGACCATGAATTGTATTGCCAGAACTTATAACCGATGTCGAAGCCCATGCCCTTAACAAGGAGTGGGGCTATAGATGCGACATTGGCGTGATAGTCTTCTGGTGAAGTAGTAGCACTACGCAATGTAGCACTACCTTCACCCATATCAATATAACGAATAGTTCCAGACCATTGATCAGAAAAAGTATATCCCAACCCGACAGAGCGATAGAACCCGGTGTTGTCAGTAGAGATTACGTTATCACCTTTAACAGCATCACGCTCATCTGCATGGCTTGACCCCATTTGAACATCAACATACCAGCCCGCTTGACTACTAAAACTAAACACAGCAATTAGTGCTAGAGCACTGTTTCTTCCATAACGTTGCATGGCTCCTAACAAAATCAAAAGCATCAACACCATGCCACCCAATGATCCTGCTGAAGTATTTTCAACCTTTACATCTCTTACCAACTTAACGGTCACTATAACTTTCCCCGCGTCTTGCAGGCCTTGGCTATCCTGAATGATATATGTCAACACATCATTGCCTTCAAACCCTGAGGTAGGGGTATAGGTCACGCTCTGATCTGCATTCATGACCGCCTGCCCATACTGCGCTTGGACTGAAACCAACTTCAATGTGTCGTTATCCGGATCGGTATCGTTAGCAAGGACATAAACCGTGACAGGGGTACGATCATCGGTGGTAATATTATCGTCCACCGCATTCGGATTCTGACTGTTTACCACATTTACCGTCACCTTCGCCGATCCCGTTCCACCATTACCATCCGTTACGCTATAAGTGATCAAAGCCTCCCCGTAGTACTGTGGTTGAGTGACATAACTTAGTTTGTTATCAACCACACTAACACTACCAATATCTACAGAAGCGCGACTTACCTTCAGCCCATCACCATCAGCATCAGCATCATTGCTCAATACATCGATCGTCACCGTACCATTGAGACTAACAAACGCATTGTCGTCAATCGCTTGAGGGAGTGTATTATTGCTTACACGAGCGGCAACGACGCCAGGGTCAACGACACTGCCATTAGCCAATCCGTCATCATCGTTCGGACCACCGTCTTCAATGGTAAGTTGTACACACCAGTCACCTTCAGTCAGACCCTGTGACCATGAACTGTGCCCTGGTGGCGGACAATAACCAGCCTCGCCAGCACTAGAAGAAACCGTGTTTTGAGCATCCTCAATAAAGTCTATCCACCCCTGTTCAGCGTTATACTTTCGGTACACTGCATTTGCTGGAACAGGTAAACGCTGAGGCAAAACTAATTGATAGCTTTGGCCGGGCAGCGGCAAATTAGTTACTACAAAATCAAAGATTCCCCCTATGCTCTTCATGTTGATATCTTTAGGAAGCTCCTCATCCAGCAATAAAGCTCCTCCTGTTGCGTTAGTCAGAATGGTTATTCCTTTGCGTAAACAGACACCTGGCTGCCCCTCAATGAGGAAGCGATCTTTTTCTGACACAACCTGTTGAATTACGTTACAGTCAGAAATTGCATCAAGATAATCAGGGATACCATCACCATCACTATCATTATGACCTTCTTGATCATCCGGGATTAAGTCGCCATCACTGTCTTCACTCCCGAGCTCCGCCAATGTTTGTACCACTTCTAAATAGACATTCCGTGTCACTGATAATTGTGGAGTGCCATTGTCAGTAACTGTCAATTGCAAATTGTAAATCGCTGAACTCAGTAATTGCGGAGAGAAAGTCAATGTTTCGCTGTACATCTGCCCCGCAATCGCTTGGTTAAGTACATCGCTATCACTACTCCATCTGAAACTGTGTATATCGGACATATTGGCATCACTAACACTGCTCGTGATTGCGACCGGTTCAACACCATTTTCAATTTGGCTCCGCTGCTCCCCCGCCTGAGATACACTTACCGTGACCTTCGGAGCCACATTCTCTTCAAAGATTGTCAAGGTGTAACGACGCTTACTACCTAGATTAAGGGTGCTGTCCAGATCAATCACTAAGGTTTCAACGCCCTCATTTTGTCCATCATTAAGTAGTTCGAACGAAAGTTTGCCTTCGGTACCACTAGGTATCACCACTTCACCAGAGGTGAGCGTGTGGTCATCACTGTCCGTGCTTCCTGAAACCGTATAAGGTATGATTACTGGGTAGCTCGGCGAAGGACCGTTAAGGTGTATCGATACGCTATGATTGGTGCCTTCCGTGGTTTGCGCATCTTTGGAGATACTTATCAGTGGATACACTGTTACCGTTTGACTAGCTTCAGCGACGTTTCCATCAGAGTCTTGAGTGCGCCAATAGACCGTATTAGTTCCAGGTCGGAAAAAGGTCGTGCTGTCGACCAATGAAACAGGTAATAGCTTGCCTGTACTATCTCGTGCCACAGCAGAGCCTAATGCAACTTTAGTAAAGAGCGAAGTTGCGTTCACTTCGATATCTGAAGGTGCGGCTATTGTTGGTGCGTCCAATTTCGCACTTTTAATTGTCACGATTGCTTTCGCGGTGGCCTTTCCACCGTTACCATCTTTCACACTGTATTGCACTGCCACTGTACCAATTGAGGTCGTTACCAATTGGATTTGACTGCCCACAATCGTTGCCGTTCCAGATGTAGGTTTAACCCATTCCAGTTGTAATGTATCTAGATCAACATCGCTGTCGTTGCTGAGTACATCCAATAAGTAGCTACCATTGTTACTCTCGGTAAAGACATAGGTATCATTAACCGCCACTGGCTCATCATTAACGTTGATTACCGTGATGCTAAACGCTGCTAAAGATGTGCTTAGCTCACCGTCTGAGACACTAATAACAATATTATTGGTGCTGCCAACATGCTCATTTTCCGGCGTACCACTTAGCAACCCAGTTGCTCTATCAAAGGTTGCCCATGATGGTTTATTGCGGATTGAAAAGCTCAAGCTACTACTATCAACATCCGATGCCTGCAGCGCAAAGCGGTACGTACTGCCTTCGTTGACGGTAAGAGCAGGAGTGCCACTGATCACTGGCGCGTCATTGACATTGTTAACCACAATACTGAATCTATTGAGCATTGTGGTCGTGAGACCATCAGAAACCGAGATAACAATGCCCTGATATTTGCCAACATCACCATTATCTGGTGTACCACTAAGCGTGCCTGTTGATGCATCAAAGCTAGCCCAAGATGGCTTGTTCACGATACTGAAGGTGAAGGCTTGGCTGTCAACATCTGACACTTGTGGCGTGAACAGATAGGTGCTGTCTTCATTCACTTGTGTTGCTGGTGAACCAGAGATAACGGGTGCATCGTTAACGTTATTCACAGTAATCGAAAAAGCTGACAATGAGGAAGAAATAGTGCCATCGGATACGCTAATCACGATACCTGGATAAGTCCCCACATAACGGTTACTTGGCGTGCCAGAAAGCGCTCCTGTTGTCTTGTCAAATGTAGCCCAAGGTGGCTTGTTAGCTATCAAGTAGGTCAGAGTATCCGCTGGGTCATTGTCCAATGCCGCGGGCACAAACTGATACACACTATCTTCATCAACTTGCGCCGATGGGGTACCCGTAATCACTGGCGCGTCATTAACGTTATTCACCGTGATGGTCACTAACGCCACTCCAGAGGTAAGTTCTCCGTCACTTACGCTGTAAGTGAAACTGTCCTGACCAAAGAAGTTACTGTTACCCGTATAAACCGCGTGATTGCCTGTGACGGTAACATTACCGTTGACTGGCGATTTTACAATTTGATAGCTCAAAGATGAGCCTTCTGCATCGTTACCATTTAAAGTAATGGTCAGCGGTATTTCTTCCTCTCCCGTAGCACTGATATCGGTCGCGGTTGGTGTATCGTTGACTGCATTAACCGTCAAATCGACACGAACCTCTGTCGAGTCGAGATCACCGTCGTTGACCTTGAACAAGAAGAAGTCGGAGCCATTGAAGTCCGCTTCTGGTGTATAGCGCCAACTATTATTGGTCAACTGCTCTAGCACGCCATGACTGACTTGCTCAGTGATAAGATACTGCAGAGTGTCATCATCGTTATCAATATCTGAACCAACCAGCGTGATCACCAAACTATTGTCTTCATCAAGCGTTTGTGACTGTGCTTGCGCCATTGGTGCGTCGTTGACTGGTGTTACTGTCATGGTCACTGTTGCGGCGTTAGATACAGCACCTGCTAAGTCTGCCACCGTATAGGTGAAGCTATCTTCACCGAAGTAGTTCTCATTGGGGTTGTAAACAATCGCTCCTGACGCCGTCACGTTCACACTGCCATGTGCTGGCGTATCGACGACTGTGACACTAGTGAGTTCAAAACTGTCTCCAACATCGGCATCACTATCATTGCCTAATACATTGACCTCGAAGGAGCCTCCCTCTAGTAGTTGTGCACTGTTATCAACAGCAACGGGGGCATCATTCACTGGCGTAATATTGAGCGTGACGGTTGCAGGCACTGAGACTGCTTGACCACTATCGGTTAGCATGTAGGTAAAGCTATGTTGACCATTAACGTTCGCTGTTGGCACAATCTTTAAGGTCCCATCGACATTGACACTGACCGTGGCAAAACTGTATACCCCCTCTCCTTGACCAAGATCTTGCAGGGTAATACTACTCGGGGTGAATGACCCATCTTCAATATCACTGTCGTTACTTAAAATATCGAGTGTCGATGTGATATCTTCATCAAAAGTAAAACTGTCTTCCTCCGCTACTGGTGAGTCATTGACGGAACCGATATTGACGCTGACCGTGGCCGCAAGAGAAACGCCGCCTTCACTGTCTGCGATCGTGTAAGTAAAGCTATCGCTACCATTTTCATTCGGATTCGGCGTATATACAAAAGTGCCTACAGTTTGATCAATGGCTACTTGTCCTTTTTGAGGCAAACTAACTAACGATAAATCACCCGTTGGGATGCCATCTTCAACATCCTCCGCTTGACTACGCGCGCTGACTGCTGCGCTTGCGGTATCTTCGTCGGTGTTGATGGTCAGCGCTTTAGCGACTGGCGCATCATTTATAGCCATGATAGTGACGGTCACTGTCGCCTCTTGCGACTCCTGCAGCAGGGCATCTTTCACGGTATAGGTAAAGCTATCTGTGCCTGTCTCATTATTATTTGGCGTATAGGTAACAACGCCGTTGCTGATCGACACCTGACCTTTAATTGGTTGCGTTTTAATCGTTGTAGAAGAAGCGACCATGTCATCATTAACATCGGAATCGTTGGCTAACAGATTAAATTGTTTCGCCGTATCTTCCTCAGTCGAGAAGCTATCATCAACTACCGTTGGCGCGACATCGTAGCGTTTGGTCACAGTATCCGTCACTGCATCAGATGCGTTGCCTGCGACATCGGTTACCACCACGCTTACTGTCAACGTCCCCTCTTGCAAAACAGTGACGTCAATGCCCGTTACTTGCATGGTCTCCGAAGAAATTGTTTGACTAGCGCCGTCAATGGTCGTGGTACCGTCGGTCACGCTATAAGTGAACATCGCGTTCACTTCAGCTGCTGCGAAGGTAAAGCTCATCGCCTGTTCGTTGGTTTTGTTAATGCTCTCCTGATCAATACTGATGCTATGTCCAGTCGGGATCCCCGTATCCACTGAGATCAACAACTGAGTCGCTGCTGTATTGAGGTTGCCAGCTGCGTCGCTAAATTTCTCGGCTGCAACATCAATAGTTGCATCCTCAGTGCTTTCTTCTGCAGGTGTAAAGGTAGCCGTGTAACTGGCGCTACTGCCCGCAAAGTTAGAAAGAGTTCCTCCAGCCACGGTCACATCGGCTTCGGAAAAATCAGTTGCGGCTTCACTCAAGGTAAACGTGAGTGTTGCCGTTTCACCCGCTTTCAACGCAGCGCTGGAGCTAGTGATACTAACGGTTGGAAGCACAGTATCGACGCTGATGGAAAGTGGTGTAGCTGCACTATTGGTGTTACCAGAGGCATCGGTAAATGTGCCTGTGGCAACTTCAATAGTACCGCTCGTCGCACTCTCTTCCGTTGGTGTAAAGGTCGCAGTGTAGCTGCTACCACTGCCAGCAAAACCAGACAAAGTACCGCCACTAACCGTGATATCCGCCTCGGTAAAATCGCTCGACGCTTCACTTAAGGTAAAGGTAATGGTCGCCGTTTCGTCCGCTTTCAGCGCCAATTTATCACTGGAGATAGTCACACTCGGCACTAAACTATCAACGGTTATAGACAGTTGAGGCGCAGCAGTGTTGCTATTCCCGGCAGCATCGGTAAAGAAATCTGCCGCCACGTTAATCGTCGCTGTACTTGTACTGTCTCTATCCGGCGTAAAGGTGGCCGTGTAATTGTCACCGCTGCCCGCAAAGTTAGACAAACTGCCGCCAGTGACGGTGACATCTGACTCAGTAAAGTCACTTGAGGACTCACTTAAGGTGAACGTGATACTCGCCGTTTCGCCAGAGATCAAATCAAGGTCTGAGCTGCTCAAAGAAACAGTTGGCCTCACGTTATCTAACGTAATTGTTGTGCTATCTATACTGGAGGTGTTGCCCGCCGCATCGCTCTGGCTCGCCGCGACCGTCAGGGTGCCGTTGTTAAACGCACTTACATCAAACTCACTGCCAATAGTCGTCCAAGCCCCGGTATTGTCGGCCGTCACCGTACGACTGACTGAGTTGTTATTGTCCGTGATGGTCACGGTCACACTATTGCCAGCCTCCGCGCCGGAGCCAGCAATCAGCACATCATTGTCTTCTGCCGCATTGACGATACCGTCGATTGCAATCGGCGTGGAAATGGTAACAGCGGATGGCGCTGCGTTATCTAGGGTTACGCTCTGGGTGGCTACGGTGGAGATATTACCTGCTATATCAGCTTGGGTTGCAGACACAGTCAGGGTGCCATTGCTCAAGCCACTGATATCCAGCTCGCTGCCGCTCAACGTCCAGTTGCCTGAGTTGTCGGTCGTCACCGTACGACTGACAGAGCTGTTGTTATCCGTGATAGTCACGGTCACGCTGTTGCCTGCTTCCGCGCCGGAGCCAGCAATCAACACATCGTTATCTTCCACTGCATTAACAATACCATCGGTTTCAATCGGTGTAGTGATGGTCACAGCTGATGGTGCGGCGTTATCTAAGGTAATGCTCTGGGTGGTCACTCTGGAGGTATTACCCGCCGTATCCGATTGCGTCACAGCAACTATGAGTGTGCCGTTGTTCAGGCCACTGACATCAAGCTCACTGCCGCTCAACGTCCAGCTGCCTGAGTTGTCGGCCGTCACCGTACGGCTGACAGAGCTGTTATTGTCCGTGATAGTCACGGTCACGCTATTGCCTGCTTCCGCACTGAAGCCAGCGATCAGTACGTCGTTGTCTTCTGCCGCATTGACGACCCCATCAGTTTCAATCGGCGTATTGATGATTACAGCAGATGGGTCTGCATTGTCCAGAGTAATACTCTGGGTGGCTGCGGTAGAAGTATTACCTGCTATATCTGCTTGGGTTGCAGACACAGTCAGGGTGCCGTTGTTAAACGCACTTACATCAAGCTCACTGCCGCTCAACGTCCAGTTGCCTGAGTTATCGGCCGTCACCGTACGACTGACAGAACTGTTATTGTCCGTGATAGTCACGGTCACGCTGTTGCCTACTTCCGCGCCGGAGCCAGCAATCAGTACGTCGTTGTCTTCTGCCGCATTGACAATACCATCGGTTTCAATCGGCGTGGTGATGGTCACTGCTGATGGGGCTGCATTGTCTAGGGTAACACTCTGGCTAGCTGCGGTGGAGATATTACCTGCTATATCTGCTTGGGTTGCAGACACCGTCAGGGTGCCATTGTTCAGGCCACTGACATCCAGCTCGCTGCCGCTCAGCGTCCAGTTGCCTGAGTTGTCGGCCGTCACCGTACGACTGACAGAGCTGTTATTGTCTGTGATAGTCACGGTCACGCTGTTGCCTGCTTCCGCGTCGGAGCCAGCGATCAACACATCGTTGTCTTCTGCAGCGTTGACGATACTGTCAGCCTCAATCGGTGTGGTAATGCTCACTGCTGATGGGGCTATTGTATCAATGGTGACACTTAACGCGTTGGATGCCGAGCTAACATTATCATCGCTATCAGACGCTTTAGCGCTTATTGCATGTGTAATACCAGACGCCAACTCATTGGTTGTTATCTGCCAGTTCCCTCCAGTAGCAGTGCCTGTGCCAATAACCGTTGCACCTCCACCGACTTGATCACTGTATAAAGTAACGATCGATCCACTCTCAGAAATCCCACTAAACGTTGGTGTAGTGTCACTGGTAATATTATCAGTATTTAATGGCCCGGTATCCGAACTAGCATCTAAATCGGGTGTAGATGGCGCATTTGGCGTGGTATCGACTGTCGTAAAGTTAAATGTGGCATCATCGCTGATCCCAGCGAAGCTATTATTTGCGCTGTCAGCCACGGCACTGGATTCAATATGAATGGCGTAGGTCCGGTTCCCTGCCAGATCACTGGTTGGGTTTAAGTAAACTTTATTGTTGGTAACACTGATGCGACCAGCGCCTGGTGATGTTGTTGTGCCATCGCTTTCGGTGGCAACATTAAATACTTCAAAGTCGCGACTGTCGGTAACATTACGAATGGTAATATTGCCGCTCTTCAGCTCAATATTTTCATCGAAGGCAATCTCGATGTTGTTGCTAACAGAAACATTGGTTGCATCATCAGTGGGGGTTGAGCTCGCACTGACAAAAGTAGGCGCGGTAGAGTCTGAAACCGCAGCGTCATCAATCTTGATACTTCTGATAAGATAACGAGAGTCAGCACCCGGACTTCGGGTAAACGCCATAGTCACTGTATCAACGTCCTGCCATGCCGAATCATTAAAGTCTGTACCACGGGTCAGGGTAAACAAGTCCTGTAACCCTGAGTTTGCTTCACCACCTTTTGGCAAGGTGACAGTTTCGGTCACTGTTTGAGTATCATTAGAGAAGCCAGTTAACACAAGTTGATACGTTTTATCTGAGTCTCGGGCCGACCCCTGCATAAAGGTAATTTCGTCGAAACTGAAGTTAGTACTTGATTTCTCAAAAAAGCGGAAGCCACGATTGTTGAACTCATTAATCATGGTATTTGAGTAAAGAACACCAGCTACAAACCCGAGGTCATTTAGGCCAGTAAACGGAGTGCCATCCGAGCTAGTGCCCGCATCTAATACCATAGATACAGCACCTGCATTGGTAAGAGTGACTGAGGGCATACCCCCTGTGACGCCGGTCTCCACCTCACTAAAATTGGAACCTGAACCATTAGAGTAGTTAATCGTTTGCTGTGCAGCCCAGACTCCACCGGAAAAAAACGCTGAGAACACCCATGCTGTTGTAATTGCGATCGCAACCTGACGATGTAATCTCATTTTCCTCTCCTGAAGATGACGGCCTTATCAACATGGCCGGGTTATCATAATCAACTTAAATATTTAATTTTTTATAGGAAAGGATTAGCGAAAGATTCAGCCAATTCTTTCTTGGTTGATTAGCTGTGCGGTGGGTATACTCCCGCAGTGGCAATTAACCAATTAATCGGCAATACCGGGCTCAAAATATTAAGTGGCATTGAACCGCCTGTTTTAGTCACAGTTACAGTACCTCCGCCCGAGCCACCACCAGAAACACTTAAGCCTTCGATCTCGGTCAAATCTGGTTGCTGAAACGTCGGTTTATAGAACCCGGGGGTAGAGTTTTGCGCTATATACGAATTACTATCAGGTACCTGTGTATTTGCAGCATTGGTAGCAACCTTCATCCTGCCTGTTACAGGTGCAGAAGTGCCAAGAGGGGTAAAAATTGCCGTATGTAAGTGTGCTGGCATTTGAGTTATATCAATAGTTACCAGTTCAGTACCCAATCTTTCTCCCTGATGATAATCCATCCCCCCAGGTCGTGTGCCTACACCAACTGGACTGCGGCCACGCAAATCAGGTAAACCAAAGGTAGTTCGGGCGTCACCTCCGTATAGAGTGCTAACTAGAGAGAAGAGCGCTGGATTATCTTCAATTGCCTGCATTTGCCCCGAGCACATTGCCCAATTTCTAATTACAAAATTGCCGCCAAATGCGGTTAGTGTCCCAAGATACGGTTCTGTAGCCATACTGTTCTTCCTTTTAACGTATACACTTAAGTTAAAACCAACCCATAACGTAATTGGTGTGGTTGGTTAAAACTTTCCAATCTCGCATTACTAAATACCGTTAAGGGCTTCATTAATGCCGCAAAGAGCCGTATTGAGATATTTCTTTACTCGCAGGCCGAAGAGCGCTGAAGCAATGACATCCCAGCGTCCAGCCCAGCCATTTGCGCGTAGCGATAACCCGAAAACACGCCTTGCTGTGTAGCAATAACATCTATTGATATGGCGCTATCTAACGTTTTCACTTGTAACCCATGTTGTGGGCTGATCTCGAGAATGCTCCCCGCCTCAACACCAACTAAAGAAGTCTCCACTGCGCTTGCTTGCAAAACATTGGCGACACCATTTGGCAAGCTCAACATCGCACCTCCGAAGTCATGATTGCCTGCTCGCACTAAGTTGACGATTTCGCGACTCGTTTGCACGTTCCAACGAATGTGCAGATCATGTTGGTTTACTGCTCGTGCCACTTCGTTGGGGTTTGATACTTGCTCACGCCAAACCAGCCCTTGCTTTTGTTGCGCGATGAGGAAGTCATACATCAGCTTAGCCGTCATTTGTGACGCTTTTTGCTGAGCACTGGTTAAGGTCTCAAACGGGTGAAATGGTACCTCTAACTCCATTCCTATAGCGCCGGAATCAGCCGATGCCTCAAGACGATGCAGGGTGAGGCTAAAGGTGTCTAAACCGTCTCTTAATTGCCAATAGAGAGGCATCGGGCCTCGATACTCGGGCAGCTTTCCCGGATGAATGTTGTACAAGTTTCCGTTGAAAAACTGACACAGCGAGGAATGAACTATGTGCCTGAACAAATAGATGACGCCATCCGTGACTCGCCAAGCATCGAGTTGCGCTATCAAAGCACTGCTGTCATTGGCGGTATACTGAGCAATATGAATCGATTGAGCGCTCAGATAGCTCTGTAGCTGCTGTAAGTCAGGATTTAGTTCTCCTTCAGGTACTACCACGCCCGCCAATCTATGCTGTTGTGCCAACAACTGAATGATGGGCAAGGCGTAACAACTTCCTGTAAAAACGACGTATTTTTGCTGCATATCGAAATCATCCATGGGTGGCGACAAAACCTGGCAATCCGGTTAACTGATAATAGAAACTGACCTTATCCCCTCCCCTCGCTTCGAAGTAATGGTGTTCAACAGCTTTGGGCTTGGCATCCACATAAAAAGTCATGTCGGGTTTAGGATGGGTAATACCAGAGTCGTATTGTCCGACCATCGCATCTCCGTAAGTATCGATATGGCTGTAAATGGCGAGGATACGTTTTGCCATATCTGGCACATCTTTCGGCAGCTCAATGGTGTTGCCTTGCAGCATTTTTATTCCACCATCTAGCTCAAAAATCTCGCTTCTGAGCAACATGGCTTTATTGACGTTAAGAATTTCTCCCAGATCAATTCGATCATCGATCGCTTCCGGCTGGCAATGGTTGGAATGTGCATACTCTGCTTTTTCCCATTGTTGATTAAATTCCGTCTCCCCGATGACCATCATGGCGCGCACAGATACCTGATTGGGGATCATTTCGCCTTGAATATGTAAATATTGAACCAAATGTTTCGCGATGCTGAGGAACCCTTCCCGACTAAAGCCATGCTGCATCGCTTCAAGTATCAGGAGATCAAACGTTTGAGTTGGCGAAAATTGGGTAGCATCTTCTTCCACTAAGGCTTCAATGTAGTCTGCGATATCGAGATCCGCGATCAATTGATTGAGTGCTTTAATGGCTCCGGGGTGAATATCTACTAGTGTCACCTGAAGCTGCTCTGCGCTAATTCGATCACTTTGTTTGTAGTGAGCAAGTAAAGGCAGCAGCAATGGTGCAAAGGGGCCGCAAGCTGGATAAAGCACTTTAACCTGTGACTTGTTGGCAAGCATATGTTGGATAGCTTTGTTTATACCACACGCAAAGCCTTTAATTCGGTACACATCTTTGATGGTGTGTTTACAGTTAAGTGGGGACATCACCAGCCCAGACGTGGAAATGTACTGTCGGGTCAGTTCCTCTTGAGTGAGTTTAGCCAGAGAAAGAGATTGGCAAGCGTTGCCATACATGGTCTGAAAGGCTTGCACCAGTGTTCGGTGCTCAACTTTCGTCTCCTTCAATACGAGCTCAACTGCCGCAGCGAAACTCTCTTTCAGTTGTCGTCGGCGTTCAGCCGTGCTGAGTTGGTTTTGGAGCATAGCCTCAAGTTGAGTCCGTAATGAGTACTTAAGCAGCTCATCCATTTCGGGTTCAGCAAAACCAAACTGTTGAGTTTGTTGCTGCACTTCTTCAACACCGACCGTCTCACGAGATTGAGGACGTTGCTGGTAGAATTCTATAGATGAGCCTTTTTGCATAATTCATGAACCTCACTTGCCGCTGTAGCAGTAGTTAATGATGTAACACACCTGTACTTGAGAAAAACATATGCCAGAGGTCCGCGTTACAATATCTCAGCTCCCGGCTCTAACTTCATAAACCGTACTGACAAAATTGGGCAGAAAAATTGAGATAAAAACAGTTCTAATCCTGTAAATTCAGAGAGTAGTAAATAGTTAGGGTAATAGGCCTTTCGATAGGATTCTTCTAAAGCAAGCGCTTGCCAATCCCCTCGATGGCAAGATCGTTTGACATATGGCAGCCACGCAGTCTCCTTAATAGAGGTAAGCGCGGCACTCAAGTGTGGTGTAATATGAAAGCCTTTTAACAGGCAGAAAAAGCCAATATCCATAGTATAAAGCCAACTATTTATAATATTGAAATTAAAATAATTTTTTCGGCAGTTATTTTGAAATTGCCGATATTTGATTTATAGACTAGAAAAAATCAGTTAGCCAGAATAGAGATCAAAAAAAACACTAAAAATAAGATTGTCAATTTATATCTCTAAAATTAAAGAATTTAATTTTTAAAGTTTAATGAAGTCCAATATAAGTTTAAGGTGTGCAATCTTTTAAAAGATATAAGTTTAAAGATATTTCAAAAAACTTATTAAGAAAAACATGAACTCACAAAAATAAATATCAAAATTATTAATAAAAAAACACCACTAATATAACAATGAATTAAGGTGGTTTGAAGATTAAAATGCCCATTTCATTTTCGTATATAACATTTTAACTACTAGTATTATATGTGGTGAAATAAGATAAATTTATTCAATCAACATATCCAATCGATTCAGGTTTACTGGGAAAAGCTATACGTTACAACGGAGTGAAATATGGCAAATAGGGATGGAAGAATTCCACTCAACGTATTACGACTCAAAGAACTGAGAAAGAAATTAGGACTGAGCCAAGAAAGACTGGCGGAAGAATGCTTTCAACAGGGTTTTGTCGTATCTATTGCTTCTATAAAGCGAGCAGAGTCTGGGGCGAATGTGCTGTATCGTACCGCATCCAATCTCGCAGAATACTTTTCTGTCCCCGTAGAGGACCTTTTAATAGATCGGGCCTCAGAACCATTATTTACAAATGTATCTTCATCACCACCATATTTTTTTATTTTTGCAATCGAAGCAAAGTGTGATTTGACCGCAAAGGCTCTGCAAACCTTACTTCTCAGCCAAAACACTACACCCATAATACAAAACCGAACGTTTGTTCTTACTTGGTCTTTACAGGAATCGGACGAATATATTTTTGAGCGAATTCGACAACTAGCCCTTCAATTAAAGGTTGCTCTTTCGGCTTCGATTCGGTCTTTTATCAATGTGAAATACATGCATCGAATCACTGAGCTATCGGAACATCCGAATGCGATAACCCCAATCAATGAAATCCTAGTTAAAATCCCTTGGGGAGAAATAGCTGCTTGTCCTTGCTTTATCTCGTCCAATTGTGCCAGACCAATAAAACCTTTTCTAACAGGAGAGCCAGACTTCAACAACTGGCATTTTGTATCCTTACACCAAAACCATACTGACTGTTTCGTAGGGCGTAAACTTGAACTAGAAACATTGAATAGCGGAATCAAGCGATGGCAAAAACAAGAAGCAGGCCAAACGTATTGTATTACTGGTACCGCAGGGATAGGAAAGACCAGCCTACTCAACCAGGTCATTTCGTCTTTGAGTCGTTCTTCGTGTTTAACCACTGAGATTCAAATCCTGAATCATGGCAGTGCTGATCTCTTGTCCCCTCAAAATATATTCACTCGGGCAATTTGTTCATTTACTCGTGAAGATACCGATGATTCTATTCGTCAGCAGACTGTCGAGTCATCAATTCCCTCCTCTTTCCACCTCTGCCTTTATTGGTTAATGGGGGTAACACTCAACGAATCAGAAAAACAGCTGCTGAACTTAATGGAGTTCCAAACGCTGAAACAAACGATAGAGCAATCTATCCCTTTCTTAATTCAACAACGGCAGACCAGCAAACCGCATTTGATTATTGTTGAAGATGTCCATTGGGCCGACGAGGTAATGTTGGCATTTCTTGAGACACTGCTACCTTATATTACAAACACCAATATTTTACTCTTTCTGACGTTTAGGCAGCAAAAACGACTTAGTTCCAAACAATCTTGGTTTGCCAACGTGAATCTAATCGAACTTAGGGAGTTATCATCTGAAGAGTCTTACGAGTTAGCTTGCTCAATCACATGCCAACAGAATAAACATATCAATGACTGTATAAAGCTTGCGAAAGGCCATCCTCTATACTTACGCCAAACACTACTTTGTTCTCAGTTTGATAAAGACGTTCCGGAGTCATTGGAACATTTAGTTTCGATACAATTAGCTCAACTTCCAGCCCAAGATCGCCAAGCACTCTGTACTGCATCTGTGTTGGGGCAGTACTTTCAACTGGAGCAACTGCGTGAAATCACTCGAATTCCCGGCTACGTACCAGATAAGTTAGTCGACGCTGGCTTAGTAAAACTCAATGGCGATCAATACCTTTTCCATCATGATTTGATTTGTAATGCTGTTTTCCGTCAAATAGACAAGTCACAGTGTTCAAAAATACACATGGCCTGCGCAAAATGGTATGAGAACCGAGATCGATTCTTATATGCCGTCCATATTAATCATGCCAAGGTCGAAGGTGTATTTACTGTTCTTGAACAGACCGCCAAACATTACCTGAGTAATTATCAGTTTGAAAAAGCACTGACTCTTATTGAGTACGCTATTAAAGAGTCACCTAAAGAACAGATGGCGTATGCACTAAATATGAAAGGAAACTGCCTGTATTCGATGGGACGCATCAAAGAGAGTATTGAGGTTCTTGAGCAAGCGGTTCATCACACAGAAAATGATCCTGAACGTGTTCAATACTATTTAGACCTCATTAACCCCTACCGCTTAACCGACAACTTTGTACAAGCGATGTCGATTTTAGACCAAGCCCAAGCCCTGTGCGAAAAGCTGACGTTAAATAAATCTTTGTGTGAAATCCATTCGATGAGAGGTAATATGCTGTTCCCTACTGGGCGGCTAGACGAATGTGAGAAAGAACATTTACTTGCATTAGATTACAGTCAGCGAGCAAACTGTTTTCGCGCGAAAGCAAAATCGCTTGGCGGCCTCGGTGATTGTGCCTACGCACAAGGAAAAATGGCTCGCTCATACGAGCACTTAACCGAGTGTTTGCAACTGTGTGAAGAGCATCAGTTGCTTTCGATTGAAACTGCCAATCGCTACATGCTGGCAACAGTGATGATCTATCAACTGCAATCTGACGAAGCACTAAAACAGGCTCAGCATGCCTCGAATCTTGCCTATCTCACGGCAAACCGCCGAGCAGAAATTGTTTCTAGGCTTACGGCTGCATGGATCTTTCTCGACCGTAATGTCTTGGTGCAAGCTGAAAACGAAATCTCGACCGCTCTACAACTTTCAAAACAGCTTAATGCTCATCGATTTGTCGCTTTTCTTTTGGAGTCCAGTGCAAGATTGCACTGGTATCAGGGAAAAGAGGAGAAAGCCCTTTCGGACATCGACACGGCTCTAGATCTTGTTCATATCAATAAGCTACACAATTTTATTGGTCCTTGGCTCGTATCTACCAAGGCACTTATTTGTGGCGATGAATCAACGGCCCTCTCCGCTTTGCGCACTGGTGAGGCTTGGCTAGAATCTACCTGTGTTGGTCATAACTATTTACGCTTTTACCAACAAGGAATCCAAGTAGCGTGGCAGTATAAGCAGCCTACGCTACTTCGAAAATATCGCGATAAGCTGTCTAACTTCACCCAAGAAGATCCGCATCCATGGGGTGATTTTTATATTGAACAAGCGAATCTGATGCTTGCCTTACTCGACCAGTCCAGCTCCGTCTCTGAGTTGTTAAACTTCAATCAGGCCGCGCGTAAGCATCAACTGAATCAGGCTCAAATTAGTGTTGATGAGCTCGACCATTGGCTCTCCACATCTACTCAACCATGAAATATTCAATAAACGAAGAAAGTCGATTAATTGCACCGTCAAGTCATCGTGTTTACTCGATTTACCTCGTCAAACACAGATATTCGAAACCATCGAATATCTGTGTTTTGGCACAGTGTCATCGCTGATGAGATTTATGCTGGCGCAAGATCATTTTGCTCCACCTTAAAGTTCTCGATGCTAGGAACATGCTCAGGCAAAAGTAGAGTAACGCGTTGATTTGCTGCTTCAATCCATTTACCTGAACTATTTTTATATCGATAGAATGCCACGCCTGACTTCCAATCATCATTAAGTAGGAGGTTGAGCGTTACGTTATGAAGATCAGCTCCTAAAGGAGCAATGCCTAGATAAGGCTGGTAGCCCTGCAACGTCACCATGATATGACAATCACGCATCGTGCATTGATAGTTGAAACTACCATTGAGATCAGACACCACATTTAACGGTGGGTTAACGGCCTGAAAGATATGTCCTTTACCCACTATTGATTTGTCTTCGCTGGCCACGAGTAGATTAACATCGAAGCTCACTCCTCCAGGTAAGCCGTTACCAATTTGATAATGAGCAGTAAAAATTGCTTGTGATTCTTTTGAGTCCATTTTCATTGTGTTCTCCAACTGAATTTATTGTCGTTAGTGACCCATTCAATGTAGATAACACGTCATTCTGGTTCAGTATCAATTTAGGCTCAGATCTACTTGACTACATAAATTATCCACGGTCACGCAGATGCCGATCGTTCTTTTCATCAACCAGATATTGTTGCTCTCTCGCTGATGCTTTTGGCGATTTGTACAGAACAACTGATACCAAACTGATATGGTGAAAATATGCATTCGGTTTAATATTTAAACAACTATTCAATACATAAGCCAAATGGAAAAAATAATGGAACATGAATGGATGCAGGGAACGAAAGAAAACCAAGTGGTAGAACAGTACCCTAACCCTCAAATACAACGCCTCGCTGTACTTAGCGCGTACTCAATCTCAGTCAATAATGCCAAACTGTTTATTCAGAAAATGGATAAGTGCGGTTTTCCTAAAGAACGATTACTGACACCTCTTGAAAACACGGTTTCACCGGTTCCCGGTTTGAACCAATATCAAGTCGAGTCACTCATCTTCAATACTCGCTATCAACACCAACCCTTTGTCATTGTCATGTGCGAAAGTACGCAAGAAGTTCAGCAAGCCTATCTAACAGCAACTCAATTCAATCTCCCGATTCGTGTTCGCTCAGGAGGGCATGATCACGCAGGTGAATGCAGTGGTGACAACGTCATTTTGATTGACGTGAGCAGAATTAAGACCTTCCAATTGTGTGACAATATTGCCACCATTGGTGCTGGCTATCGCTTCTATCAACTGACACCAAAACTTGCAGAGCATGATCGAATGATTGCACATGGAACCTGTGCCACAGTTGGGTTGACTGGCTATATCCAAGGCGGAGGATGGGGCCCTTGGACGCGAAAATACGGCATGTGTTGTGAGCACCTAGTGAGTGCAACCGTGGTACTGGGTGATGGTACGATCACAGAAGTCTCAGCAGAGTCCAACCCTCACCTATTTTGGGCACTAAGAGGCGGCGGAGGCATGAGCTATGGCATTGTTACCGAGCTACGCGTAAAAACATTCCCTTTACCCAAAGAGATCCACCGCTTCGAGCTTCAGTGGAACCTTTATCAAAAAATCAACGGCACGCTTCAGCCAATACCAACTCACCCTACCATAGATGTGCTAAAAAATTGGGAGCAGGCTATAAAAAGTCTCGATACGACTAAACTTCTCGGCACCAACTTGCAAATTGATGCTCTGCCTGAATCATCTAACCACTGTGATCTCGAAACCATCAGCCATCACTGCACCATGTATGGCTACTGGGAAGGAACAGAACAAGATCTTCACCAATTTATAGCCGTTCAATTTGGCGCTTGCTTCCCTGATTTAGTTCAAGTCTATGAAGCACATGGCACTGACTTTGACGGGAAGAAATACGATCACTCCCTGATGAGCACATGGGGGCGCGATTCTTTGTGTCAAAGCGGTTCTCCTTTCCCTCCAGATTATGACGCCCCAGCACCTCACAAAATCACTTCGCGATTGGTGTCAGAGCGAGGTCTTAAACCAGAGGGCTACACTGCACTTTTGCAAAGCTTAACTTCACCTTTGATAAAGCCAGAAAACCGCGATCAAGGGCTATTTAGTTACGTAACCTTAGGGGCGATCACTGGCAGTTTTTATCATCACTCAGACGACCTTGAAGACATATCTTTCCCCTACCGCCAGTGTCAATATACAGTCCAATACCAAACCTGGTGGAATGAAGAGATAAAGCAAAAACTAGAACTACAAAATAACCCAGTACTTGTTGATGTAAACAGAGCCATGGACTGGATTGATAAAGCCAGAGAAGCTGATATACCGGGAACCTATGGTGCCTTCATCAGCTTTAAAGATCCGGCAATTCCGACAAGCGTTTATTTTGATCGAAGCTACCGCGACTTAATCGGTATAAAAGAAAAATACGCTAAGGATAAGTTTAATCACCTTAGAACTAATAAGACCATCATTTAACATCAATATGCATCTTAAAAAGCATATATTAACAGAACGTCATTTGGCCGTTCTATCACGTATAGAAATTAAAAAAGAGGAAAAATTATGACAACTAAGGGTTCATTTTACGTTAAAAATAACTCCAACGATAAAATCACCGGATATGTGAGATTTAAAGACTCTCCGGAAATGGAGGTTCATTTCGACTTGAATATTGGCGAACAATCTGAATCTGCTAGTTTTGAATCCGGTGCCGCTACCCATGACTCCTGGTATTACAGTTTCAAAAAGGCAGGTAAAACCTATACTGGGGACAAGTCCTGTGCATACTATGCAAAAGATGAAAATAAAGGCCCCGTCGTTGTAGAAATCTTTAATGATAATTTAAAAATATCTCCACCACTTAGCGGTTCTTGTGAGAAAACTTTATAGCTGCTCACCTGATTCATCACTTCGCCCGAGACAGTTGCACAACTTCTCGGGCAGTTTCATTTCTCGGTATTTGGATTGAAGACTCTCCCCATTTTCAATCACAATCTGAAATTGTTAACTTTATGTTCTCACTTTATATCACCACTGCAAGATAATCGAATAAATACAAATCACTTTTAAAATAAACTTTAAATCTAGAGTAACCAAGATTGAAAAAATAAATATATTATTAATTTCTAAGATCAAAGAGTTTTACTTAATACATCACTTTTTATTTTAACTCTATCAACTGATACTAAACTGCTACTGACGTTTTTTGATTGAATGCTTAACTTAATAGCATGTGCTTATCTCAATGGCTAAAACCATTACTAAAGCGCAATTCATCTATATCCACGTAATCTCTAAGCATTTGATTCAGAGGGTTTCTTGGATATTCATCATTCAAGATAAACAACGGAAAGCATGGCTATGTGTACAGATGTTAATATCAATTAT
Source organism: Vibrio sp. Vb0937 (assembly GCF_033338855.1). Taxonomy (NCBI): domain Bacteria; kingdom Pseudomonadati; phylum Pseudomonadota; class Gammaproteobacteria; order Vibrionales; family Vibrionaceae; genus Vibrio; species Vibrio sp. Vb0937. The sequence continues at coordinate 596,861 of NZ_JAWOTK010000002.1, forward strand.
GGTTGCAACAACCAAACCTTATCCGCTAGAACCATGGAGTTTGCAGTTAACCTTCAGACCGAGATTTGGTTTAGAGCCCAACAAACTTACCAAATTACGACCTTTACTTCCGACGGAAAAGCCGACCGTGTTTTCAATGGTCAGCCGCCAAAACGTCACAGTAAAGAATGTGAGTTTCGAGCAAATTGGCAGGGAGAGTTGAGCTTCATACACTGCAATGCCATTACCCGGTATAATAACCCTCTTTTAACAGCTGATGGCATTAATGAATCTGGCCTTTCTGTTGGGTCACTGTACTTGCCCATTCTCAATCAAAATGTATCGACCTCTCACATCCCTGATGATGCCTTTGCATTAGGCAGCGGCCTGTTTGGTACTTTTATCTTGTCTACGTTTAATACTGTGGACGAGATGGTGACCTACTTCACCACCCACCCCGTTTACGTGTTTAACTCGACTATTTCAACTGGTGAAACAGAGAGTGACAACATGGCTTTGGACCAGCATTTCGTGATTCACGATGCAAATAATGACAGTGCCGTCATTGAGTTTCTTAACGGTAATATGCATATCTATCGAGCATTCAAAGAAAGCGATATGTTCAGCAAAGAGGAAAATCAGCAAGCACGCTATCAATGTACCGAATACGACTTTGATGATTATAAAGTGGTTGTGGACCACTCCTACGTTGGAGTAATGACTAACTGCCCAAATTACCATTGGCATGTCAATCACCTCTCTTATTTTTCTAATTTGCGCAACTACAACCCAGAACCGAACAATGAAGCAACCATGCAACGTCATATCCAAGTGCCTGGCCCACTTCAATCAATCAATGGCGCTGGCTTGATGGGTCTACCCGCCGACCCAACACCGCCGTCTCGATTTGTACAAACCTATGCAATTAAGCAGTTAAGCGAACAACCAACTAACTTCGACGAAGCCTTCTCACTCGGACAAAAGCTACTTAATCGCGTTGATATACCTTTGGGCATCATGGCGAATGAGTTTGAGACATCCGATAACCCTGAAGTCTTTTTTAGTGATATTACCCAATGGAGCGTTATTAGACATAACAGTCATCAATCACCCGCGTTCTATCTGCGTACTTACGGAGACATGACTTGGCGAGTCGCTAATGTCAAAGACTATATTGGGTTAAATAGAGACTGTCAGATTTCAAGCGTTTTACAGCTCATGCCAGTTACAACATCATTACCGTTTGAACAAGTCGAATCTCGACCAACTATTAAAATCGCTTAGAGTTAATTTTGAAGCGCAAACAAATGAGAAGCAAAAAGCCAGAGTAAGAAATCAATCTCACTCTGGCTCATAGCTGCATATAGTATAGTTTTATCTGCTATAGATATAACGTATGGTTGCTTTTACACTTGTTACATTCAGTCGACTTACTCTTTACCGAACACGTTGTTCTCTTGTTCTTGAACGCGGATGAATGTAGTACGCTTGGTTAGCTCTTTAAGCTTTGCTGCACCCACGTATGTACAAGTTGAGCGAACGCCTCCAAGGATGTCTTGAATAGTACCGTGAACGCTACCACGGTATGGCAATAATACGGTTTTACCTTCGGCCGCACGGTAGCCAGCGACACCACCTGAGTGCTTATCCATCGCGCTCTTCGACGACATGCCATAGAATTTCATGAACTTCTCGCCGTCTTTCTCGATCACTTCGCCGCCTGACTCTTCGTGACCCGCTAGCATCCCGCCTAGCATTACGAAATCCGCTCCACCACCGAATGCTTTCGCTACGTCACCCGCACAAGAACAACCACCGTCACCGACGATCATGCCACCAAGGCCGTGCGCTGCATCGCCACACTCGATGATTGCAGAAAGCTGCGGGTAACCAACACCCGTTTTTACACGAGTTGTACAAACTGAGCCTGGGCCGATACCCACTTTAACGATGTCTGCACCAGCTAGGATTAGCTCTTCACACATATCACCAGTAACCACGTTGCCTGCAGAAATGACCTTGTCTGGGAACTCTGCTCGCACGCGTTCAACATACTCGACCAAATGCTCTGAGTAACCATTTGCAATGTCGATACAAATGAAAATAAATTCATCTGAAAGTGCCATGATGTCTTTGGTTTTTTGGAAGTCTGCGTCAGATGTTCCCGTAGACACCATAACGTTATTCATGGTTACTTTATCTGCTGATTTAGAAAACTCAGCCCAATCTTCTACCGTGTAATGTTTGTGAACAGCGGTCATTACACCATGCTCAGCCAGCGCTTTAGCCATTGCAAAGCTACCAACCGAATCCATGTTTGCTGCGATTACTGGCACACCAGACCATTGACGACCACTATGCTTGAATGTAAAATCGCGGGTTAAATTTACTTGAGAACGGCTCTTAAGGGTAGAACGTTTCGGGCGAAACAGTACATCTTTAAAACCTAACTTAAGTTCTTGTTCGATACGCATTGTGTAATTCCTTGATTCATATGTATATGTGTCATTTCAGAGTGCGTAGTGATTTCGTTGGCAGACGAGTTCACTGTTCTTCGGACACAAAAAAACCGGAGCGTTGGCAGACGCTCCGGTTTTCAGCATTATAGGCTGTGATTTATTTCCTACAAGTCTGATATTTGAATTTTTTTTGTGATACCATCTTGAAAATCGCATATCAAAAACGCTCCCCAAGTCACCAAAACCTCTTATTATTTATAACTATCAACAACTTGAGAAAGCACTTAAGTTAACCCATTGCGCAAACCTTTGCGTCATATCTTAAAAATTAAAACGCATCACCTCTCAAATCTGCCTAAAACTCAATCACCTAATACTAAGATGCCCTGCTAATTCGTAAAAAAGTACTCAAAAAAATCGACCAATTTTCTCAAAAATGCATGAAATCTAATTAAACTCGATAGAGCTCTTGGGTGATAGCGGTACGAAGAGTGCTAACGACATCACTTGCCAAAAGACCAATTTGACCATTCTGACTCACGTTTATATCAGCAGCATGACTGTGAAGTACCACACCTAAACGTGCGGCAACAGAAATTGGTAAACCTTTGGCTAGTAATGCACCAATGACTCCAGATAACACATCTCCCATTCCCCCCGTCGCCATTCCGGCGTTACCCGCTAGACAGACGTACATTCTCGTTCCATCGTAAATAAGCGTCCCCGCGCCTTTTAAAACCACTACACCGCCATAACGCTCTTGCAGTTGTCTTGCAGCAGAGTATCGGTCACTTTCTATTTGTTGAATGGTTACATTTAGTAGTCGAGCTGCCTCTCCAGGATGCGGCGTGATCACTCGATGGTTGTCGCACACCAGAGTGCCATCGCATCGCTGGCTCAGCATCGCTAGAATATTGAGGCCATCAGCATCAACAACTTTAGGTTTCTGCTCTTGAGCCAGATATTGATAGGCTTGATAAGCCCACTCATCATCTCCAAAGCCAGGACCAAACACTAATACGTCAGCCCAGCGAATGCGTTTAGTTAAGTCGTTCTCAGTATCCCTGAGTAAGTCAGCGGTGATGCTCTGGCTCATTACTTCTGGGCAACCAACCTGCAGTGGAATAAGGCTACTCGTGTGAGTAATTGCGGCAGTTAAACCCGCTCCGGCTCTAATCGCAGCGGAGGAACATAAACGAATCGCTCCAGACATCCCTTGATTGCCACCAACACAAAGCAACTTCCCGTTGTCACCTTTATGGACCGTTGGATTTGGCTTGGGCATTAATCTTGAAACAACCTGATGATCAATACCTAATGCACTTTCTACTTCGATAGTATCAAACTTAGTATTGACGCCTAAACCACAAAAGTAGAGCTCGCCAACTCGATCTCTCGCTTGTCCAGTGCATAAGCCTTGTTTAACCCCAATGAAGGTTACAGTATGCTCGGCACGAATAGCATCACCTAAAACTGCACCTGTATTAGCACACAGACCAGAAGGAACGTCGACTGCAATCACAGGGGTATGAATTTGATTAATTTGGTCAATATAGCGACGATACTCCGAACGAACCTCACCGCTTAAACCAGTACCTAACATGGCATCAATGATCACATCTGCTTCTAGCAATGCGGTATTCCATTCATCCCAATCATTGTTAACACCGTCGATTGACTGCCAATCTTGGTATGCGCGCAAAGCATCACCTTTTAGCGCAGATACATCACCAATTTGGAAAACATGTACATTGAGTTGAGCTTGTTTCGCAAGAGATGCAAATACGTAACCATCGCCACCGTTATTCCCTTTACCGCAAATCACTAAGATATTTTTTGATTTAGGATACAGATGTAAAAAGCGCTCATACACGGCCATACCAGCGCGTTGCATTAAGCTATACATAGAAACACCAGCCATTTGCGCAGCCAGCGTTTCACCGTTTTTTACTTGCTCTGCGGTGTAGAGTTTTAGGGCGAGATTAAAGTCCATATTCACGTTCTACGCATTGGGAAACACAATTATAAGTATACAAAAAAGCCAAGGCGGACCTTGGCTTTTGAGAAAGTTTTTTATCGCTATTGATTCTGAGACATCAGAGCTTCAGCCGTCGCGTCTTGTATAGACAAAAACAACGAGTTGATTTTTCCAGTCGGTGTGCGCATTGGGTTCAACGTAACATTCTGGTACATAAACTCCGCTTGCTGCGTAACTGGTCGAACATTGCGACAGCAGAATAAGTAAGGTCGTTGTCGCCATGTGATGAAGCTGCGGCAGCCTAGGTCATACACTGGTTTTGTTTTTAATTTAAACCACTCCTGTGGGATTTCAGGGAAGATATCAAATATAGAACGACCAATCGCATCATGAGACTGCAAACCACTGTGATGAGTCATAAAGCCATTCCAGACCTGTACATTGTAATCTCGATCAATGACCACTAAGCCCATGTCAACGTTTTGTACCATATCCACCATCCAATGGAATTGTTCAAACTCTGCTGGCATATTCAACATTAGAACTCCTCCATTAGATAAGACAGTTTGTTATCAAGCAGCGGCAAGGATTCATCCACAAACATAAACAACAAGTCACAACGAATCGACGTTCCTTCAATGTTGTAGCTCACTTCGAATGTCATCGTGCGGCTGAATGCTCCAGTTGTAGATTCAATGATCGAGTCAATTGAGATATGCTGACCAAGGAGTACTGGTGGACTTTGGAAGAATCGGACTTCAGACTGCTCGCCTAAACCATTTAAGAACGACCCCACCAAAATATTAGAAATATCCATTAGCAGCTCAAGCTCTTCTAGCTCTTCGCTGTCTGCTGGTACTTTCATCAACTTTTTGAGATCAGATACGCTTGAGTCACTCAAGATCACTAGCGCTTCGCCAGCAATACCTTCGCCACAAAATCCCTGACAAACGCCCGATACGTTGTCATGCGACGCCAAGTCGCGTAGCGCCATGTGAAGTTCGCTCACTTCAAAGATATTGACGTTCGGCAGAGGTAGTTGCACAAACACGTCAAAGTGACGCGCCAACGCATCGGCTGCTCGACCAATTGAAACGTTAGCCACTTCCATGTAAATATCGCGACGACGTAAAATCGGTAACTCAATAGAGACAGGCGTGATAATTTGAGGACTAGGTTCTGGCTCGACCAACTCTTTAAGCGCCTTCTTGAGTTCATCTTTGGCGATCGGTTTTTGAATAAACGCTTTTGCACCCAGTGCGAACACGCGCTCTTTCGCTTTAGGTTGGATATCCCCCGACACCACAACCACCGGAGTTTTATCCCCCAACCGTTGCATGTGCTCTAGTGTTTCAAAGCCATCCATTTCTGGCATGGTCAAATCAAGAAACATCAATTTAAACTCGTTTTTTTCGAGTTCTTCTAGCGCGTTTTTTCCGTGGATAGCAAACGTAATATCGGCATTCAATGTGGCTGGTAGTGATCTCGCCATCTGTTTGCGTGCTAACGCTGAATCATCACAGATGAGTACGGGAAAAGACATTCAATCACCTTTTTATATTCCACAATCTGCGCCGGAGTCTAACAGATTGTTACAGCATGTAATACGAGAAAACTGACGAGTTTTTTATTTCTTTATTATTCAATAAGCATACGCAATATGAATGAATGAGTGAACAAAATGACTAAAAAGCAAGCATCACATTCGCTGTTTAGTGACATAAAACAAACATGGGTAAAACTCCTCCACCAAAAGTAAGCAAAAAGTTGCAGCTAACATCCAAAGCCCATTTTTGCTCGAATTTCATTCTTTCCATTTCCATAATGGGTAAACAGTAACGCGCTAAAACTAAAAAGGCACCCTGCTAGAGGATGCCTTTAATAATAATTTCATCGATAAGATATCAATTCTATGGCACACCATGGCCTTTAGAAGCCACCCATACGCGATACCATTGCTCTCGAGTAAGTTCGATGTTCAATGCATTAACTGCAGTTTGCACACGCTCGATTTTACCAGAGCCAATGATTGGAATAGGGTTAGATGGCAAACGACGTACCCAGGCATAAATTACTTGATCAATACTCGCTGCGCCCACTTCTTCACGAATTGCTTCTAATTCGTTACGGACACGAACAGCTTGCTCACTGTCACCACTAAAAATTGAACCACCACCGAGGCAAGACCAAGCCATTGGTCGCGTGCGCAACATTTGCATTTGATCAAGCGTTCCATCGTGAGCAACCTCAAAGTTAAGTGGGTTGATTTCCACTTGGTTAGTAACCAACGGCTTACCTAAGCGAGATTGCAGCAGTTCAAACTGGCGTGGAGTGAAGTTAGACACGCCAAAGTGCTTCACTTTGCCGACTTTATGAAGCTCAGAAAATGCTTCTGCAACCTCGTCTGCATCCATTAACACGTCAGGACGATGAATTAAAAGTACGTCGATTTCATCCACATTCAAACGTTCTAGCGAGTTATTCACCGATTGGTAGATATGTGCTGAGCTCGTGTCGTAGTGATTGATCTTACGCTCTGGCGTTTTATCGCCACACAAATTGATGTCGCATTTCGTCACGATCTGAATTTGCTCACGAACACTCTTGTCTAAAGCTAGCGCTTCACCAAACAACGCCTCACACTCGTAATTGCCGTAGATGTCGGCGTGATCGACCGTCGTAATGCCTAACTCAATGTGTTGCTTAAGAAATGACAAACGCTCTTGAGCCGTCATTCCCCACTCAACTGCACGCCAATATCCTTGAACCAGCTCTGAGAACTCTGGGCCTTTTGGTGCAGTTACTACTTTTGCAACCATGGGTTTTCTCCTTCAATTGATCTGCATTCATCGTAGTCTTGTTTTCGTACCGGCTCAACGGGTAAACTTTCGCAATTCGAACTGGAGTACGAAATATGTCTTTTGCCCAACGCCTAGCCACCCTGATCGGAGAAGAAAGCATCAGCGGGTTCGCTCGACGCGTCGATGTGTCTGAAGCTTTAATACGCAAATACCTTAAAGGCAGTGAACCTAGCCTAACCAAAGCAAATCAAATTGCAATGCGCGCCAATTGCTCTCTCGAATGGTTAGCAACGGGATGTGGTTATTTATATCGCCGTGCTGAAGTCGTGGATATGGATGCGTACAAACTTGCCTTTCAACACGTTATGAATCAGCCGTTGTCAGACGATGCAGAAGAGCTACACCGCAAGCTAATCGCAGGCTATCAATACCTGCGCGCTCACAAAAAATCGGATGGTTTTTTGGATGAATCAGCAATGGCGACCTTCCTATCTCTCCATAAAGAATCTAAAAACGAGTCACTTTGACCTCGATAATTTCGCCATCACTGCGCAATTGCACATTTAAGGACGGTGATGGCGTCAGAAACTCGTCCGGTTTTACCCAAAGCAAACTTCGAATCGTTTCTTGTGGATAGCGGTTCATCAACAAAATAACTTCTTTATCGACAAGCTCGGAAGATTTCTTTTCCAGAGCTTCAACGACATCATAGTGTTCTTGTCCGATAGTAACTCTGCGTAAAACTAACCCATCCTTTCTTAAGTTGAGAAGTAAGTCATTCAGACGCTGCCACTCGTATTCAGTGAGAAACGAGAACTGAGCACTTTCTCTTCTCAAAACCACTTCACCATACAAGTGCTGCTGGTAGTACGAAAAATCATCCAAACAAAATGCGCTGATAAACGTTGAGTTGTCTCGCAACTGCACTTCGCAACCATACCAGCTTCCACTTTTTTCTATACGTTCTTTTAGATTGGAATATGGCATTGCTGACAACGTGTCTTGCCACCAGCTCGGCGTTGAAAGTGCCGGAAACGTTACCGAACAACAACATAAAGAAAGTAAGAGTCGGAGATAAAAGCGCATGCACTGCTCTAGTTGGTTGACATCGAACCAAGACATTACTAACTGCAAGAAAATGTTCAAGAGAAAAATAGTGGCAGGTGGTGATGAAAGTTATAACGCAGAAATTAAGAAGGCGCACATGTGCGTGCGCCTCTACCTCGTTACTCAATCGTGAGTGTGCGAATCGGCGATGTCTATTGATGCATCCCGAACATAAAACGAGGACTTACCGTAGGGTTTGAATCCATCCAAATTGTGTGTAAAACCTCACATCCCTCCTTCTGAAGCAGTCATGTTGCTTTACATTTAAAGCATGGTTCATTTTTCTCAAAAAACAAGTTTTTTATCCTAAATTATGAGAGCAATAGCACAATCTGAGTGAATGAATAATATCGCGACACTTCGAACACTCAATAGTGAAAAGCTAAATTGCATCTTTATTGATTAGGTCTAGACTCTGCGAAGCGTATACTTTCTTTCGTCCCTTCCCCCCAGCAACAGGAGAGCTTTTTAATGACCAAACGCGAGAGAATTGTGAAATCTGTGTTGGCGCACGTACCGAAAGATGCGATTAACCAGTTTGTCTCTCGAGGGTCAACACCATTTTCTGTTCTCATTATGGCCGCCATTGTGGGTACGTTGGCTGGTTTTGTCGGTACGTATTTCGAGCTTGCCGTTCATTTCGTTTCTGAAACACGAACAGAATGGTTAAGAAGCGAAATTGGTAATGTTCTACCATTGTGGCTGGCAGCGGTTCTCATTAGCGCACTTTTAGCTTTTATTGGCTATTTTCTTGTGCACCGCTTTGCGCCAGAAGCGGCAGGCTCTGGTATTCCTGAAATCGAAGGGGCAATGGATAATATTCGTCCAGTGCGCTGGTGGCGAGTTCTACCAGTAAAATTCTTCGGCGGCATGGGCGCACTTGGCTCAGGTATGGTGCTGGGTCGTGAAGGCCCAACCGTTCAAATGGGGGGCGCTGTTGGTCGAATGGTGACCGATATATTCCGCGTAAAGGATGACGATACCCGCCACTCCCTGCTCGCTTCTGGTGCTGCTGGCGGTTTGGCTGCGGCTTTTAATGCCCCTCTCGCAGGCATTATGTTCGTTGTGGAGGAAATGCGACCTCAGTTTCGCTACTCTTTGATCTCAATTCGCGCAGTGATCATTTCTGCCATTATGGCGAACATAGTGTTTCGCGCCATTAACGGGCAAGACGCCGTTATCACTATGCCGCAATACCAGTCGCCAGAGCTTCAAACCCTATGGCTGTTTTTATTGCTTGGCGCATTGTTTGGCGTGTTTGGCGTGATCTTCAATAAACTAATTACCGTGGCACAAGACAGTTTTGTCGCAATTCACAAAAACGATCGTAAGCGCTACTTGATTGTAGGTTCGTTACTGGGAGGCGTGTTTGGCTTGCTTCTTTTGTACGTACCCCAACTAACTGGTGGTGGTATCGGCCTTATTCCTGACATTACTAACGGTAACTACTCGGTATCTATTTTAGTTTTGCTTTTCTTTGGTCGCGTAATTACAACCCTGCTCTGTTTTGGTTCTGGTGCGCCGGGAGGCATCTTTGCACCTATGCTTGCTCTGGGAACCTTATTTGGCTATGCGTTCGGAGCAAGTGCTGATGTCTTGCTCCCTGCGCTTGATATCGAGCCTGGTGTATTTGCGATTGCGGGCATGGGTGCCCTGTTTGCTGCAACGGTACGTGCACCGATTACTGGTATTCTGTTAGTGATTGAAATGACGAATAACTACTACTTAATCCTGCCATTGATCATTACTTGTTTGGGCGCTGTGATTATTGCTCAATTGTTGGGTGGACAACCTATTTACAGCCAGCTGCTGCATCGTACAATCAAAAACGAAAAGTTACGCCAGCAGGATCTACCGGAGAATCAATCAACATAACATTCTCTTTGTTATCACTTCGCTCCAGACTATCGAAGGGTTTGGAGCGATAAACTCTGCATTTTTACATCTTTTCCCAAATATTCGATACCAAACTCACAAAATTATCATTCTCTGATATTTGCTCACCACCTTTCATGAGAAACCCCTCTCCATACTTGTTAGTATTCGCTACTTAAATAGAGCATTTCATCCAAATCGTCATGTTTCGTTTCATTCAGGCAAAAATCAAATGGAGTAGATTTGAACTGGAGAAGACTTGTGCAGTTTTATAGTGTCCCGCCGTCTCAAGCCGCGTTGGCACTAGGTATGATAGGTTTAGGGCAAGCTTGGGCACTCTATGTTCCTGAGATTGGTGAACCGATACGTCCATTTTTGGCGTCACTCGGCGCACTTTTACTCGCCCCTGTACTCATAAAATATGCCGCTAATCCACGATTATTCATGGTCGACATTCGTCACCCGCTGAGTGGTAGTTTAATGGCACCAATGAGTATGGCGTTACTGATCCTTGCAGATTACCTTGCCGCTGTAGCGCCTATCATCGCTTATCCACTTTGGTTTATGGCGCTTTTGCTGCATTTTACTATGATGGTGCTGTTTTTTAGCTTTCAGCTAATGAACTTCAAAATGTCCAATATCGTACCGAGTTGGTTTCTTTATCCGGTGGGGCTGATCAGTAGTTCACTAGCCGGTTCTCAACTAGGTCACAACTTATTTTCCGAAACGTTAGCGATGATGTGCATCGGCATTTATTTCTTCATGCTGCCACTCGTGTTGTATCGTTTGGTGTTTTTCGGCTCTCTACCAAGGCGAGCAAGACCGACCCTCGCGATTATGGCCGCGCCGGTAAACTTGTCATTAGCAGCATACTTGGTGAACTTTCCCTTACCTGATCCGATACTGACAGGCGCATTGGCCGGGATCGCCATCACTATGACTTTATTGATCTACTTATGTTACTTCCGCTTACTTCGCTTGAAGTTTCAACCTTCTATCGCGGCAGTAACCTTTCCTTCCGTGATCAGCGCTATCGCAATGCATCGCTTAACCTCTTTTTTTGCCGAATCGCACCCTCACTGGCACTGGCTACACGACTTTGGTTTTCTAGAGCTCAGTATCGCGACTGTATTGGTTGTTTGGGTATCGGCAGGTTACGTCAAAATGTATTGGCCAGAAATCATGAAGTCATTTTCTAAACAAGCATAAAAAAAGGATGGCGTTTGCCATCCTCTTAGAATAGTACTTGGTTACCTAGCGTAAACCGTGCAGAAATTCGGCACGCGTTGCTGGGTTGCTCTTGAAGATGCCACCCAATGCAGTTGTTGTCGTTTCGCTGGTTGCATCCATCACACCGCGAGATTTCACGCAGTAGTGTGTTGCGTCAATCGTCACTGCCACATCATCGGACTCAAGCAGCGTTTGAAGTGCAACAAGAATTTGCTGAGTCATACGTTCTTGAACTTGTGGACGCTGCGCAAAGAAGCGAACGATACGGTTGATCTTTGACAGGCCAATGATCTTGCCACGTGGAATGTAAGCCACAGCAGCCTTGCCATCGATGGTCACAAGGTGGTGTTCACAAGTGCTGGTCACCGTGATGTCCTTCACGCGAACCATCTCGCTCACGTTCATCTTGTTCTCAATCACCGTGATTTTAGGAAAGTTGGAGTAATCCAGACCAGAGAAGATTTCGTCAACGTACATCTTAGCAATGCGGTGAGGGGTTTCTTCTAGGCTATCGTCAGTGAGGTCAAGTTGAAGTAGACCTAAGATCTCACGCATGTGGTGTTCGATCTTCTCTTTCTTCTCTTCACGACTTACGTTGTTTGGACGCATTGGCGTTTCCAAACCGCGTTGCTCTAGCGCTTCTTTTACTAACTTCGCTGACTCGCTAAGACCTGACATTCCACTTCCTCTTTTGTTTTACTTCAGCCTTCGTACAAACCCAATCAAAATTGCATTCATACTTTTCGCTTTGAGTTGCTCAGTTCGTGTCTTTACACCAAGTCACATCAGATGAAGGTACTGAGCTGATTTTCTTGAGCTCCGCAGGTTTTTTACCCCTTTTGGATGGCTGACAAGGATACTCGGATTTTTGAATAATTACACCCATATTTTATAGGTGGACATTCTTACTCAGTCCCCTTTTATGGTAAAGTTGCCACAAAACAAAAGAACACAGGATTTTCTCAATGGGCTGCTGCGACGCACCTGGCTTGATGCCAATTGAAGAAGCGATGGACAAAATGTTATCGCGAATCAAACCTATCCAAACAACGCTTTCTCTTCCACTTGCTGAAGCACTCGGTTTTGTACTGGCAGAAGATATCTTGTCTCCTATCCACGTACCGCCATTCGATAACTCAGCAATGGATGGCTACGCTATTCGCATTCAAGATCTTGAGTCATCTTCTGTATTGCCTCTGGCAGGTAAATCATTTGCAGGACAACCTTTTGAAGGTGAATGGCCTCAAGGTACCTGTGTTCGCATCATGACTGGCGCAAAAATCCCACAGGGTTGTGATACCGTTATCATGCAAGAAAACACAGAAGTGACGGATGCTGGCATTCAGTTCAATCAAACTGACGTGAAGCCGCAAAACAACATCCGCCCAACAGGTGACGACATCAAGCAAGGCGACATCGTATTGGCAAAAGGTGCACGTTTAACACCTCGTGATATTCCGATGATTGCGTCTCTTGGTGTGAGCCATGTGACAGTAGTACGTAAGCCAAAAGTTGCTTTCTTCTCTACTGGCGATGAGCTTAAACCACTGGGCGAATCATTAGACGAAGGTCAGATCTACGACAGCAACCGTTACGGTATTAAACCGCTTATTGAAAACTTCGGTTGTGAAGCCGTTGATCTTGGCATTATTCCAGATTGCCCAGAGACTCTGAAAGCGACCTTTGAACAAGCGCAAACATTGGCTGATGTGGTTGTTACATCTGGTGGAGTTAGCGTCGGCGAAGCGGATTACACCAAAGACATTCTTGAAGAGCTTGGTGAAATCGGTTTCTGGAAGTTAGCAATCAAGCCGGGTAAACCTTTCGCATTTGGTAAGCTAAGTACAGCTTGGTTCTGTGGGCTGCCGGGTAACCCTGTTTCTGCAGTTCTTACTATGTACGTGCTTGTTCAACCAATGCTGGCAAAACTTGCAGGCCATACAGAATGGAAAGCACCCGAATCTATTCCAGCAACAACCAAAACCGCCTTTAAGAAAGCGCCAGGTCGTACCGATTACCAACGTGGTATCTATACATTGGAAGATGGCAAGTTTGTCGTTGAAACAACCGGTAACCAAAGCTCTGGTGCATTCCGCTCAATGAGCCTAGCGAACTGTTTTGTTGTATTGGAACGTGAACGCGGCCGAGTTGAAGTGGGCGAAACGGTTCAGATTCAACTATTAAACTCAACCCTTTACTAGGAAGACGTTGTGGATATTCTTTCCGATCAGGAAATGTTGCGTTACAACCGCCAAATCATTCTTCGTCAGTTTGACTTTGAAGGACAAGAAGCACTCAAACAAGCATCGGTATTGATGCTTGGTGCTGGCGGTTTAGGCTGCGCATCAAGCCAATATTTGGCGACTGCTGGTGTCGGTAAAATCACGCTGATTGATGATGATATCGTCGAGTTGTCTAACCTTCAGCGCCAAGTGCTGCACCACGATGCGGATATTGGTCGTAAGAAGGTAGACTCGGCGGCCAATGCGCTACGCGAACTTAACCCGCACATCATTGTAGATACCATCGCAAAACGTCTTGATGATACCGCGTTAGAGAGCCTGATTAAGCAACACACTATTGTTGTCGATGCATCAGATAACGTCGATACGCGCAATCAACTTAACCGCCTATGTTTTGCGACTAAAACACCGCTAATTTCAGGCGCGGCTATTCGTATGGAAGGCCAAGTGAGTGTGTTTACTTACGACGACCCAACTCAACCATGTTACCAGTGCTTAAGTGCCCTCTTCGGCAGCGGTGCGTTAAGTTGTGTCGAAGCCGGAGTCATGGCTCCTGTTGTGGGTATTGTTGGCGCAGTACAAGCGATGGAGACGATTAAAGTGATTGCTGATTACGGCCAACCAAAGAAAGGCAAAATTCTGATTTTGGACGCGCTCAGCATGTCTTGGCGAGAAATGAATCTGATGAAAATGCCAACCTGTCCGGTTTGTAGTTAGTTCTAAACCTCTAATCATTCCCAAAAAGCCCAACTCGATGTTGGGCTTTTTTCTCATTTTGACAATCAGATTTAAAACCCTTCTTCTTACAAATTTTAACTTCATAAAATTCAACAATTTAAAAGTTGGCACATTCCTTTCATTGCATATATCACGAACCAATGAGAGGGCGAATTATGAAAAGGACATCACTACTACTTGGGTCTCTAATAGTGAGCGCTTATGCACAAGCGGCGCCATTTGATACGTGCCCAAGCCAAGCATACCTATTCCAATCAACCCCGGTTCAAATCTATGGCGTCAATTTGGTTACAGGCTCTACGACTCTTTTAGAGGACGACACAGGTTTGGCTTCGGGCATCAACGGTGTAGGCTTTAACTTCACTGACCGTTATATCTACGGCTACGACACCACAAACAAAAAGATTGTTCGTCTTGGTAAAGACTTCCAAGCAGAGACACTTAATGTTTCGGGCCTTCCTACCGACCACACGTTTTACGTTGGCGACGTTTACAACCACGTCTACTACTTGTACCGCAAAGGCAAAGGACTTTTCTCCATTGACCTTTCTCCGCTCGATTCTGATCCAAATGCGACATTGAGCATCGTGAAAATCAGCTCAACAGCGACTGTGAACCTAACCGACTTTGCATTCCATCCAGGTGATGGCTCCCTTTACGGCATCGACAACAACTCTGGTTTGCTATATCAGTTCAACCCATCAAATGGTAGCGCAACTGCGATAGGTGACACAGGTGAGAAAGGCACATTTGGTGCTGGCTACTTCGATGTTAACGGCAACTACTACGTGTCACGTAACCAAGATGGCAAAATCTATCGCGTTGACCTTTCGGAAGGTAACGCAGCCAATATCGCAGCAGGTATCGTTCCTGCGGTTGAGTTTGTATCCAACGGTCCAAGCTCAAGCCAAAATGACGGTGCACGTTGTGCAAATGCTCCGGTGATTAACGAAGACGAGCCAATTGATTTCGGTGATGCTCCAGACAGCTACCACACAACACTTGCGTCAAACGGTCCTCGTCACGAAGTGGACGGTGTAACTTGGCTTGGTTCCGTCGCTCCAGATGGTGATGCCGACGGTCAAGCAAACGACAACTCTGTGGGCACAGCCGATGAAGATGGTGTTGGTTTTGTATCCGCACTTGATCCAGGCTTAAGCTCAATTGTGAATGTGACAGCTTCTACTTCTGGCTACCTATCAGCATGGTTTGACTGGAACCGCGATGGTGACTTTGATGATGAAGGCGAACAGGTCTTTACTGACCAATTACTGTCTGCGGGTAATAATCCCCTACCGTTTGTCGTTTCAACCGCTGCAACGGAAGGTTCAAGCTGGAGTCGATTCCGCTTTAGCCAACAAACCGGATTAAACTACGATGGTGGTTCGACATCTGGTGAGGTGGAAGATTACCCAATTACCATCACTGGTAATGGCTACTCAGTGGAATATTTCCCGAGTGCAGAAGATTACGCCACCGTGGCTTATGAAGATAATTGGCCATACACCGCAGACTACGACATGAACGATGTGGTCGTGAAATTCCGCATCACTGAAACCAGTCTTGCTGGTCATGTTGAGAATATTCAGATTACAGGTGACCTAGCGGCTTACGGCGCAAGCTACAAAAATGGCTTCGCAATCCGACTACCGGGTGTATTGAGAAGCTCGATTGAAAATGGATTAACGACGCTATCCTTCAATGGTGTAGAGCAAGCATCTAATGGCTTGGAAAGTATTTCTGATGAAGCAATTTTCATCATCAGTGAAGACTTAAGCACACACGCGGCGAGCAGCTGTAGCTACTTCCGCACAGAGCCTGGCTGTGATGATAACGTTTCACTCACCTTTACCTTGAATGTTTACTTCACTGAAGGCTCTGACCGTTCAGCGATTCAAGCCATGCCATACGACCCGTTCATCTTTGCAACACCGGGCACTTACCATGGCGACGGGATTACCTTCCAACCAGGTCGTAAATGGGAAGTTCACTTAGCAGACCAAGCACCAACAGAACAGTTTGATGACCAAAACCTCTTCGGTGTCGGCGTCGATGCAAGTGACCCTGCACAAGGTGTGTACTTCAAAACAGCAAACAACTTACCTTGGGCACTGTTGATAGTAGAAGATTGGGATTGGCCGCTAGAGCGTGTAGACATGGTCGATGCATACCCTCAATTCCAAGCTTGGGCTGAGTCTGGTGGCGAACTAAGCACAGATTGGCACACCGCTCCAACACCTAACAAATGCTACATTCCATAGGGAGATAACATTATGAAAGCACTTATCACAATCATCATGGGATTAGCACTAACAGCTTGTGGCGGAGGCGGTGGCGGCGGAGGTGGTAACAGTACACCACCTCCACCAACCCAAACCACGGTGCCAGAGGAAGATACTACCCAGCAGGAAGAAACTACTGAAGAAGAGACAACGGTAACAGTGGAAGATGCAACCATGCAGGATCTAGTAGTACCAGATGGCTTTAGCTACAACCCAGTGACGGAAGGTACGCTCAATGTAGACATCAGTGGTTTCTCTTCACAACGAGCACACCTAAGCGTGTACAAAGAGTTTGTCGAGAACAGTTCAGGTAACTACGATGCAAAATACCCAAGCAAAGTCGCATCGGTTCCACTCAACAATGGTACAGCAAATGTCGACTTTAATGTTTCTGATAGCCAAGGTAGCCTACTTGTTGAAATTTGGTTCTATGACGGTAGTGACCCAATTCAGAAAGTGATTACTTCTGGAGACAACACTTGGACCATGTAACTGGGTAAATCGAAAGCTGTCTTTCAGAACAAATCTTCAATCTTTAACTTAAAAATCGCATCGTTCTTTTGAACATGCGATTTTTTTGTTGTAAAACAGTAAGATTATCCACCTAGCAAACTAAAGACAATGCACGCACTGATTAGTACTGATGAACTCAATAGCCTTCTCGGCCAACCTAACGTCAAGCTCCTCGACGCTAGTATTGCGTTTCAAATCCCTTCTGAAGGCAAAAAGATTCAAGATAAGTGGATTCCAAATACTTTACGCTTTGATTACGACAATGACTTTTGCTTACCCGGCTCCTCCCTACCGCATATGATGCCAACAGAAGAAGGCTTCAACCAAAGTGCGCAACAACTCGGTTTGAACAACGAAGACTTGATTGTGGTTTATGACAACTCAGGCACTTTAGCGGCACCAAGAGCTTGGTGGATGTTCAAAGCCATGGGGCATGACAATGTCCGAGTCTTAAATGGCGGTCTTCCAGCTTGGATTGAAGCAGGACTCCCTGCCGAAAGTGCCCTATCGCAACCAAGCGAAGAAGGCAACTTTGCGGGCAAGCTCAACCAAAATGCCTTTTTGAATGCACAAGATGTTCTTGCTCATTCAACCAATAAAAGTGCCAATATCATCGATGCCAGAGCCAAAGCTCGCTTCCTTGGTGAAGTGCCTGAGCCACGAGAAGGTCTACGTAGTGGGCACATTCCAAATTCGGTTTGCTTACCGTTTCAAGAACTCTTGGCCAACGGTCACATTAAACCAAATTCAGAGTTGCAACAGATATTTAGCGCACTAACGATAGATAGTGACAATTCGATTATTTTTAGTTGCGGTTCCGGTGTAACCGCATGCATTTTATTACTCGCGGCGTATCAAATTGGTCTGGACAACCTGTCGGTGTACGACGGTTCTTGGACCGAATGGGGTGCAGACCACTCTCTACCTATCGAGTGTTAAGACAAGTGTCTGTTTAACAAAGTATCTTACGTTTATCTAAAGATGATGTGTTCCAATAAACTAAACGCAGCTTCTAAACCAAACTTGTCATTTCGAAATAGAAACTGGCTATGAGTGATTTGTCACCCCTCATAGCCTGACTACATCAAAAGCCGACTATTTCCGTTAGCGTTCAGATGTCGCGTTGCCGTGCATTTGCTCATCTAAGTTGAGCACGGTTAATGCGTTGCTAACGCTCGTGGCGATCACGTCTATCGCTCCAGTTCTTAATGCTCCGAGTAGAGCGAGTGGCTTGCTGTTCTCAGCTGCGATCGCAATGACTTCCGAGATCGGCCGAAACTCTTCAATACCAAGTCCAATTACTCGGTCACTCATTACCGTGTTCGCTACATTACCGTGAATATCAAAGAAGTCATAACCTGCAAAATCCCCTACCACACCTTGTTGAAGTCTCGACTGAACCACTTCATCAGGCGTAAACCAACCTAAGTCGACCATGTAACTGTTTTCGCTCATGTCACCAATACCAACCAAAGCAACATCGGCTTTACGTGCTAGGTCGAGCGTTTGTTTCACGGTTGCATTTTGCATGAAGGCCAACTTCTGTTCTCTATTTTCTGCGTATGCCGGCGCATAAAGGGTTTCAGAGGTTCCCCCATATTTCTTCGCCAACTGACGACAAATATGGTCGGCGTTATACATACCGCCACGCGGGTGAATACCACCAATGCCACACACAAATTTACAGTCACGCGGCGTAATAACACCAATATGGTGAGCGACAGACGACACGTTGCGCCCTTGTCCGACCGTCACCACCATGCCGTTTTTGAGCGTGCTAGTGAGATAATTGGACACCAATCCCGATACCTGTAGTCGTTGCGCTTCTTCATTCGGTTGATCAAGAGCAACAAGCGCGCGCTTAACGCCGAATCGCTCGATCAAACGTTGTTCAATCTTGGCGCTGAACACCGGATGGTATTTAACGGTAATTTCAACAATGCCTTCATCACGTGCCTGCTTGAGCATTCGCCCGACCTTTGCGCGTGATATGGCAAATTTTCTCGATATCTCTTCCTGAGTCGCACCGTCTTGATAATACGCGACGGAAATCTCTGTCAACAAATCCGTGTTTTCAATGGAAATATCTTGATTAGAACTGCTCATGGTTTCTCTCGCCCTTTAAGAGGATCGATATTGTATGCAATAAGTGAACATATGCTCATTGACTTAGCATATGTTCTTTATCAATTTAAACGCTACATTTGCTCATCGCAATAACATTTTCTCACTACAATTTTTTACCCTCTTGGACAACGCTCAAGCTTTGAACAATAAGGGCAAACGTTTATTTGGGTTAACCACTAAACACACAGTAAAAAAACGTTGATGAAGTTCACTATAAGTCCATTTCAGCGATTGACTTTCAGCATAGATAGGATAAATATGGACACATCATTTACTCAGCTATCGATCAAATGTTCATAGCATTTGTTCGGTAACGAAATTTTCCGTAGTTGGCTGAGCAGATGTCTCATTAAATGCGATGAGACGGTTAGCTAACTCGCTTGCAAATGCACAAGCTGTGATAACAAAAATCACGCTTAAGCCCATTTAAATAGGATGATCGATTATGAGCAACAAGTTAGAGCAACTTCGTAAACTAACGACTGTAGTAGCAGACACTGGCGAGATTGATGCAATTAAAAAGTATCAGCCAGAAGACGCAACAACTAACCCTTCTCTTATCCTTAAAGCCGCTCAAATCGCAGAGTACGCACCTCTAATCGATGCTTCAATCGAATACGCTAAAGCACAGAGCAACGACAAAGCTCAACAAGTTCAAGATACTTGTGACATGCTTGCAGTAAACATCGGTAAAGAAATCCTAAAAACTATCCCAGGTCGTATCTCTACAGAAGTAGACGCTCGTCTATCTTACGATATGGAAGGCAGCGTAGCGAAAGCTCGTCAACTAGTGAAAATGTACAACGATGCTGGCATCACTAACGACCGTATCCTTATCAAACTGGCTTCAACTTGGGAAGGCATTCGCGCAGCTGAGATCCTAGAAAAAGAAGGCATCAACTGTAACCTAACGCTTCTATTCTCGTTCGCTCAAGCACGTGCTTGTGCAGAAGCGGGCGTATTCCTAATCTCGCCATTCGTTGGTCGTATCATGGACTGGTACAAAGCGAAAGAAGGCCGTGACTTCGAAGCTCAAGAAGATCCAGGCGTACTATCTGTAACTAAGATCTACAACTACTACAAAGAATACGGCTACAAAACTGTAGTTATGGGCGCAAGCTTCCGTAACATCGGTGAGATCTTAGAACTAGCTGGTTGTGACCGTCTAACTATCGCTCCTGCTCTACTTGCAGAACTAGAAGCAGCTGAAGGTGAAGTAGTTGAGAAACTAGTTGATTCTAAAGGCGCAGCTGAGCGTCCAGCACCAATGACTCACGCTGAATTCCTATGGGAACATAACCAAGACCCAATGGCTGTTGAGAAGCTGGCTGAAGGTATCCGCAACTTCGCCGTTGACCAAGGCAAACTAGAAGCGATGATCGAAGCTAAGCTATAATTGCTTACCAAAAGCGAGTAGCCCGTCTACTCGCTTTTACCATCAGCACTATTTTCAAAAAATTCTATTTGAACTTGTTTCGGCGAGTTCCCTCTATTTAAATCAAATATCGAGAAGTAATCACTATGGATCGTAAACATCTAGCAAATGCAATCCGTGCGCTAAGCATGGATGGTGTTCAACAAGCTAACTCTGGTCACCCAGGTGCACCTATGGGTATGGCTGACATCGCTGAAGTTCTTTGGCGCTCTCATCTAAACCACAACCCATCAAACCCTGAGTGGGCAGACCGCGACCGTTTCGTGCTGTCTAACGGCCACGGCTCAATGCTGATTTACTCTCTACTGCACCTTGCAGGTTACGAGTTGTCTATCGACGATCTGAAAAACTTCCGTCAGCTTCACTCTAAAACTCCTGGTCACCCAGAGTACGGTTACGCGCCAGGTATCGAGACCACAACGGGTCCGCTAGGTCAAGGCATCACTAACGCGGTTGGTATGGCTCTAGCTGAAAAAGCGCTAGCAGCGCAATTCAACAAAGAAGGCCACGACATCGTTGACCACTTCACTTACGTGTTCATGGGCGACGGCTGTCTGATGGAAGGTATTTCGCACGAGGCATGTTCTCTTGCAGGTACTCTAGGTCTAGGCAAGCTGATCGCGTTCTGGGATGACAACGGCATCTCTATCGACGGTCACGTTGAAGGTTGGTTCTCTGACGACACACCTAAGCGTTTCGAAGCTTACGGTTGGCACGTAATCCCTGCAGTCGATGGTCACGATGCTGACGCAATCAACGCAGCAATTGAAGCAGCGAAAGCGGATCCACGTCCTACACTTATCTG
The DNA here is from genome assembly GCF_033338855.1 of Vibrio sp. Vb0937. NCBI lineage: Bacteria > Pseudomonadati > Pseudomonadota > Gammaproteobacteria > Vibrionales > Vibrionaceae > Vibrio > Vibrio sp. Vb0937. The sequence continues at coordinate 618,433 of NZ_JAWOTK010000002.1, forward strand.
TACTAAGACTATCATCGGTTTTGGTTCACCAAACAAATCTGGTTCACACGATTGTCACGGTGCGCCACTAGGTGCAGAAGAAATCGCAGCAACACGCAAAGAACTAGGTTGGGAGCACGGTCCTTTTGAAATTCCGCAAGAAGTCTACGCAGAATGGTCAGCGAAAGAAACAGGCGCAGCTAAGGAAGCAGCGTGGAACGAGAAATTTGCAGCTTATGAAGCAGCGTACCCTGAGCTGGCAGCTGAATTTAAACGCCGCGTAAACGGTGAGCTTCCTGCACAGTGGGAAGAGAAAGCAAGCCAAATCATTGCTGATCTTCAAGCTAACCCAGCAAACATTGCATCACGTAAAGCGTCTCAAAATGCTCTAGAAGCATTTGGTGCTCTACTACCAGAGTTCATGGGTGGCTCTGCTGACCTAGCACCTTCTAACCTAACCATGTGGTCTGGTTCTAAGTCTCTAGAAGCAAGCGACTTCTCTGGTAACTACATCCACTACGGCGTACGTGAATTCGGTATGACAGCGATCATGAACGGTATCGCGCTACACGGTGGTTTCGTTCCTTACGGCGCAACATTCCTAATGTTCATGGAGTACGCACGTAACGCAATGCGTATGGCTGCGCTGATGAAAATTCAGAACATCCAAGTGTACACGCATGACTCTATCGGTCTTGGCGAAGATGGTCCAACTCACCAACCAGTTGAGCAAATGGCATCGCTACGCCTAACACCAAACATGAGCACATGGCGTCCATGTGACCAAGTTGAGTCCGCTGTAGCTTGGAAGTTGGCGATTGAACGTAAGGATGCACCGACAGCACTTATCTTCTCTCGTCAAAACCTTGCGCAACAAGAGCGCACAGCAGAACAAGTAGCAGACATCGCAAAAGGTGCTTACATTCTGAAAGATTGCGAAGGCAAGCCTGAGCTAATCCTTATCGCAACAGGTTCTGAAGTTGAACTAGCAGTAGAAGCAGCAGCACAGCTAACTACTGAAGGTAAGAAAGTACGCGTTGTTTCAATGCCATCAACAGATGCGTTTGACAAACAAGACGCCGCTTACCGTGAAGCTGTACTGCCATCAGACGTAACAGCACGTATCGCAATTGAAGCAGGTATTGCTGACTTCTGGTACAAGTACGTAGGTTTCGACGGTCGCATCATTGGTATGACTTCATTCGGTGAATCTGCACCAGCCGGCGAACTATTCAAAATGTTTGGTTTCACGACTGAAAACGTAGTGAACACAGCAAAAGAGCTACTCGCGTAATTGCAGTAAAAAGATAGTCAGTTTTCTCTATTGCGAATGTGAAAACTGAAAAGCCCCACCAGCAATGGCGGGGCTTTCTTTTATCTGGCTCCTATTCGCATAAACGCAGCCAGGACATAAACATCACAACTTTCGTTACGACTATTTGTCTTCAAATCGAAGTGCGAGCTGATAGAAATCTTGTACTTGGTCTTTCAACTGTCGGCTATTTTGCTCAACTGAATGTGTTGCTGCCAAGTTTTGTTCTGCGGTCGAAGCGATAGAATGAATGTGCTGGTTTACATCACTAGATAGCTTTAACTGGTTATTCGCCGCTTCTGCTACATCAACCATCAGCCCACTCATGGTTTGCATCATCTGTTCAACTTCAGACAAACGCAACGCGCTTTGTTCTGCTACTTGAGAACAGGCATCGGTTTGCTCTTTGTTTGCCAGAATATCTTTCTGCCAACTTTGAATCGTTGCCAACATAGTGGAGATAGAGGCTTGGATTTGTTCAGTTGCATTGGATGTTCGCCCAGAAAGCGCGCGGACCTCATCAGCTACAACAGCAAAACCACGACCTTGCTCCCCTGCCCTTGCTGCTTCAATCGCCGCGTTAAGTGCCAGTAAATTGGTTTGCTCTGCGATCCCACCAATCTCTTCCATCAAATGGTTCACCTTCTGCGCCTGATCACTCAGTTGATACGTCGTTTCCGTCGCTTTTTCAGCTTGAAGGCTTAATTGCGCTAGATTGGTGTGCGTTTGATCAATGGTCTCCTTCGCCATCAAGCATGACTTCAATGTATCATCAATCAACATATGGGCATCATTGGTACTCGAAGAAACCGAATTTGCCGACGACTCCACCTCTTGGGTAGCATCTCGCACACGATGAATATCGGTATTTTGCTGATTTAATGCAGCCGAGACTTCTGCCGTTGTTTGACTAAGCTCTTCGGCGCAATGCTGCAAAGGCAATGCGGAGTCAGTCATCCTTCCTAACACGGTTCGAATTCTTGCGGATAGCATTTTGATATGGAAATCGGCAATCGAAAATGCCGTGTTACCAGAATAGATCAAGCGACTTACGCTGTCATATTGCTTTTGTAACTTTTTAAGTTGCTGAGGTGTATCAATTAACTCTTGGCGGAATAACAGAGCTAGAACACTTGCAGGTAACGCACTTGCAAGCCAAGCCAACGGCCCTTCAACAGACAACGCATATGCGGTTGCAGGTGCGGTTAGTGCACCAAGTAGAATCGCATAGCGAATGGTTTCATTGATTTTCAACGACCAAGTTCGGCCAGACTTTTCTGCAGCACGCATGCTTTTGTAGGCTTTTGTCGCAATATCAACCCACTCTCGCTTTGGTTTCACGCGCACTGATTGATACCCAACAACATGGTTGTCTTCGTAGATAGGGGTGACATAAGCATCAACCCAATAGTAACCGCCAGACTTAGTGGCGTTCTTAACCATTCCACGCCAGGCTTTACCTTGTTTAAGGCGTGCCCACATATCACCGAAAGCGGCTTTAGGCATATCTTTATGACGAACTATATTATGGTTCTGACCGACAAGTTCTTCGTGAGTGTATTCAGCAACGCGGCAAAAGGCTTCATTACAATATGTAATAACACCTTGTAAGTTCGTTGTTGAGACGAGTTCCTCAGACTCCCTCACGAGAGTTTCTTGAGCTTTATGAGAAATATTGGCTGACATAGACGAAACTTCTTTAGTTTTTATTGATTTTCGGCAAGATATATACAGGATTTTTATTTTTATTACAAAAAGTTAGATAAAAAGTCTTATCAAATCGACATTTTTATTGTGGGAATTCACATTATCGATAAAAACATAAAGAAGAGATTGTTGATTTGAGCTAATAAACAAACCCGACACGATCGGCCGGGTTATATATTAAGCCTCAATTAAGCGGTTTGTGATTCTGGCTTTTTATTCGTTTTTAACGCAAACATCGCGATAACGAGTAACACAAATGGAAGAACATACAAATTAAGATTCTGCCAACCTACGGTAGACTCAAGCCAACCAGATAGTAATGCGGTGATGGTGACACAACTGAACACGAAGAATTCATTAAACGCTTGAGCCTTGCTTCTGTTTTTCGCTTCATAACTTTGACTAAACAGCCCGGTTGCTGCGATAAACATAAAGTTCCACCCTATTCCTAACAGGATTAAAGCAAGACTAAAATGCCAGATAGACACTCCATGTATATTAATTCCAATACAAGCAACAAATAGCAATCCACCCGCCAAAATCATATTCTTAGCGCCAAACCGCTCTATCAGACGGCCCGTGACAAACGCAGGTGCAAACATACCCAACACGTGCCATTCGATCACTCCCGCCGCTTTATCAAAATCAAAGCCACAACCAATCATCGCTAAAGGAGTTGCTGTCATTAAAATGTTCATCACCGCGTACGCAACCATTGCCGCGATAACTGCCAGCATGAAATTAGGTCGACGAATAATCAGTCTCAGCTTATCCGCCTTAGCGTGTAGCGCCTGCGTGTGTGCAGGTGGAAAACGAATGGTTTGTAGCACAACCAACGCGGTTATATAAAGCACGACAAGCACAGCAAATGCACTAATGTATAAGCCATCATCTGACCACTGCTGCGAGTACACGGCCAGATTAGGCCCAAGGATCGCCGCTAACACCCCACCCGCCATAGATATCGAAATCGCCCTATGCCTTGCCGACTCTTCACACACTTCAATGGCAGCAAACCTGTATAGAGTACCGAAACCTATACCAACACCAAGCAAAAACGTAGACATGCAGAACAGATAGAAGTTTTGTTGACTTAATGCATACGTCGCTAGACTAGCACCCAAAATGCCAATGACATTACCAAGGCTAAAACCAAGGCGACGCCCTAACTTGCCCATAATTAGCGACGCAGGAATTGTCGCGGCCATCAGTCCCAAAAACTGCAGTGCAACTGGTAATGTGATAAAACTTGATGACGGCGCAAGTGTTTTGCCAATAAGGGCAATAACAGATATGAGTAAAATATTCCCTGTCATTAATAAGGCTTGGCAGAGGGATAGAAGCCATACATTACGATTCAATTCCAAATTCCTTTTGGTTACAACGTATACAGATAACATATAGGAAAGCAGAAACAATAGAAAGATATGAGAGTAATTCTCAACAAAAAGAGCCAGAGGCATAGTACCTCTGGCTCTTCACTATTCACTTTTCGCTTTTAAAAAGTTTTTCTGTTGAGCTTACTTGTTGCGGCGCGCTTTTACTGCATCAGAAAGCTGACGAAGTACCGTTTCCGTATCTTCCCAACCAATACATGCATCAGTGATCGACTGACCATAAGTGGCTGCTTTGCCATCCACTAAGTCTTGGCGACCTTCAACTAAATGAGACTCGATCATCACTCCAAAAATGGCTTCTTCGCCACCAGAGATTTGCTCGGATACATCATCAGACACCAGCATTTGACGCTTGAACTGCTTCGAGCTGTTAGCATGGCTAAAATCAATCATCACTTTTTTCGGCAGACCTGCGGTGTCCAGCTCATCTTTAATTTGAGCTACATGTGCTGCACTGTAGTTTGGTTCTTTACCGCCACGTAGAATAATATGGCAGTCTGGATTACCAGCGGTTTCTACGATCGCGGAATGACCGTATTTTGTTACTGAAAGGAAGTGATGGGAAGCGCTTGCAGAACGAATCGCGTCGCTCGCTATTTTAATATTCCCATCTGTACCGTTTTTGAAACCTACAGGACAAGAAAGACCAGAAGCAAGCTCGCGGTGAACCTGAGATTCTGTCGTACGAGCACCGATAGCTCCCCAACTGATCAAATCCGCCACGTACTGAGGTGTAATCATATCTAAGAATTCACTTGCCGTCGGCAAGCCCATATCGGTTAGATCAAGAAGAAGTTTACGTCCGATACGTAGACCATCATTTAGCTTATAGGTGTCATTTAAGTAAGGGTCATTGATAAGGCCTTTCCAACCAACGGTCGTACGCGGCTTTTCAAAATAAACTCGCATAACAACCTCAAGCTGCTCGCCCAGTTCATCACGTAATACTTTTAGCTTTTTACCGTACTCAACCGCGGCAGCCGGATCGTGAATAGAACACGGGCCAACGATCACGAGTAATCGATCGTCTTTTCCTTCAAGAATATTGTGAATGGCGTTACGGCAATCAAAAGTGGTCGAAGAAGCGGTTTCAGTCGCTGGGAACTTCTCTAATACTGCAACAGGTGGCAATAACTCTTTTACTCTATTTATTCTTACATCATCAGTTTGAAACATTACTTCTACTTCCTGGTTTTATTTCCGACCCCATTTTTACCAACTGAACTCATTGCAACATTGTTCACAAAGCGAGCAGCATCAAGGGCTGTGGTCATTTTCTGTCTAGCGTTTAAGTAACTTATCGGCTTAGGCGTAGACTTGCAATCAGTTTTTGCAAATAAATGCAAATAAAAACCACCTGTTAACCACCGCGCACAATGTAAAGTAAAGTTTACGAAAAAAAGTTCAAAATAATCATCAATTTTCTTATGCACCAAAAAATCTTTACTACAATGTAAGAAATATCAGAAGTTTGTGAGGTATTTTTGGGTAGTAAATGTTGATCAAGTTCAAATATATTGTTGCTTGATATGAAATGATTAGAATATTAAACTAATTTCTTATAAACGCTGGTTTTTTCTAATTTTTTGATAAAACGAAGTAGAAGTTAATATGCAATCAATACAAGGAAACATTATGAACAAAGTAGCAATTGCAGTAGCAGCAGTGGTAGCTGGTAGTAGCGCGCTTTTAAACTCTGCTCAAGCTGAAATGTACATCGGGGGCAAAGTGGGCATGACTACACTTGACGACGCTTGCTATCTAAATAGCCCTTGTGATGATGAAGCGTTCGGTGCAGGACTACATATCGGTTATGACTTTACCGATATCATCGGGCTAGAGTACGGCGTAGACTTCTTAGGCGACTATGAAGGAAACTCTAGGTCAGGGGCTAATACGATTAATACGATTGACGGCAATCTAACGGCTTTAACACTTGCACCTAAATTCAACTGGCACTTAAACGACTCTTGGAATCTGTTTGCTAAGATCGGTGGTGCTTACATGATGTCTGATGACGAAACAGACTTTGTCCCAACAGGTTCTTTGGGTGCTGAATACTCGATCGATAGAAACTGGAGTGTTCGCGCTGAATACCAACGTTACCAAGACATGTCTGACGACGTGTGGGACGACATGGATGCTAACTTCTTTGGTATCGGTGTTAACTACAAATTCGCAGCAGCTCCAGTTGTTGCAGCAGTTGTAACGGAAGAAGTGATCGAGCCAGATCCAGAACCAGTGATGATGAGCAAGGTGCACAAAGAAGAGTACGGTACAGGTACGTTTGAATTCGATAGTGCTAAGTTAACAGAGTCCGTTTCTGAACGTCTGGACAACTTTGTTTCATTCTTGAACGAATATCCTCAAGCTCAAGTAGAGATTACTGGTTACACGGATAGCTCAGGCCCTGCGGCATACAACCAAAAACTGTCTGAGCGTCGTGCTCAATCTGTTGCTGATTACCTAACCGCAGCTGGCATTGGTTCAGATCGTTTGACAGTTAAAGGTATGGGTGAAGAAAACCCAGTTGCTGACAACAGCACTCGCGAAGGTCGTGAGAAAAACCGTCGCGTAGAAGTTGTGGTACCTTCATTTGAATACCAAGAGCTAGTTCAACCAGAATAAGCATCTATGATTCATGATCGATGATGTGGTAAAAATTAATGGGGTGCATTTGCACCCCATTTTGATCTCATATTAAGGGATATTGCCACTATGGTTTTGGGAAAAAGATCAACTCATTATCTTGCACCATCACGCAATCCATACCAGCTGCATGCGCCGCTCGCTTCCCCAACTCAGTATCCTCGAACACAAGACACTGTGACGCCTCCAAGTCGAGTTGTTCCGCGGCCACCAAAAAGGTATCTGGAAAGGGTTTATGGCTCTCTACATCACTCGCGGTTACTACAACATCCAACTTGTCTAATAAACCTGCATGGCTTAATAAGCGCATGGCACTTTCTCGTTGGCTGCCAGTCCCGACTGCAATTTTCTTATGGCCTAAATATTCCTCTAACACGATGTTCGTGCAAGGAATAACGTCACCATGAAGCTCCATAGCAGCGAATGTTTCCATTTTAAATGTCGCGACAGTTTTAGGATCTAACGAAAGCTCATGCACACGATTTAGTTCCTCAACAATTTTAAAGCTCGGCATCCCTCCCAAACTGTGAAACCATTCTTGGCAAAACGGAAAATCAAAACGCTCAGCAGTTGCTTGCCAAGCTGCCAAGTGGGCTGGCATGGTATCGATTAGAGTACCATCCATATCAAATATGAATCCCTCATAGGGTCTAAAATCAATCGTGCTCATGTCTTTTCTTCTATTTGTGCATCTGTAATGTTAATTTATCAGCTCTTTCAATCGTCCTTACCGGCATTTACTTATCATGCTCAAAATTTCGAACTCCGTCACAATTCAAGAGTGGGAAATTCAATTATCCCCAATTAGAGCTCAAGGAAATGGTGGCCAGAACGTTAACAAGGTAGCGTCCGCTATACACCTGCGCTTTGATATCCGGCATTCAAGCTTACCTGACTTTTACAAAGAGCGATTACTTGCACTTTCTGATAGTCGTATAAGTAAAGATGGCGTGATCATCATCAAAGCGCAACAATTTCGGACACAAGAACAAAATAAGGAAGACGCCCTAAATCGGCTTCAAGCATTGATAAAAGCTGCCGCTTTACAGGAGAAGAAGCGTATTAAAACGAAACCAACCCGCGCTTCTCAACGCCGACGACTTGATACAAAAAACAAGCACGGAGCGAAAAAACAGCAACGTAAAAAAGTGCTGTATTAGTGCATGTCGTTTTCTCGACATGTTAGTTGAACAACGTTTGCTAGCCCTTGGAAATCTCATTGGATTTCTCTTTTTAGTTACTTATTCAGGAAACAACAATATGACTATTAGGCAAAAACTCTACTTCCTCGGAGTTATCGCCATTTTAGGCATCGTGGCCCTTTTGGGTACGTCATCCCATTTTGAAAATAAGAGCAATGACCTTAATCACGCCATCAAACTCGTTGGTGATCTAGAAATACGCTTACTCAACTTACGCAGAAATGAAAAAGATTTCCTACTACGTAGTAATGACAAATATCTAAATAAGTTTGACGCCAATGTTGACAAGTTTATAGACACAGAAAAAGAGCTTGCGAACATACTCAAGAGTAATGAATTACCTTCCAGTCAACAATTTAAGCAAGACTTGCTCGCATACCAAAGGGGCTTTCAGAATCTGGTCAGCGCTTACCAACGATACGGGCTTGATTCAAAGAGTGGGCTTCTCGCTGGTTACGAACAAGCACTATTAGAAGCAAAACAACGTTCAGACCACCAGCAGTTATTGGCATTAGTCCGTTTTGACTCTGCGGTAAAAGCAGGACTATTCAATAGTGACTTGCTTGAGGGGCAATATGCTCCGGAGCTTATCAAAACAGGTAAGCAATTGGCGGCCCAAAAGCAAGTTGTTGGGGTTGCTTATGACAAAGGCCTACTCGGTGAAACTCGCGCATTATCCCATGCCGTAGAAGAGCAATTTGAAACCTTTTCCACAGCCCTTAGCTCTGCTGCCGCACAACGTGATGAACAAATGTCGACCATCAAGCAGGTCATTACAGCTCTGATCTTAGTCGTTATTTTCGCATTGATTTGGCAAATTTCACGTTCAATCAATACGCGAGTGAATAGCTTACTTGGCACCATTCGAAGTATCAGCGAAACGAACAACATGGGACTTCGATCTGATTTGAAAGGTCAAGACGAGCTATTTGATATCAGTCATCACCTCAATGACCTATTGGATAAGCTTGAGCATCTAATTAGTAGTACCCAAGAAAAATCGGCGCAACTCACTGCAAGTACCGATAATATGCATCGTGAGTTAGAAGGCGTTATGGAGCAATTCCACACTCAAACTGACCACACTGCATCAATGGCGACGGCAGTTCAGCAAATGGTTGCCACAATAGGTGAAATCTCTGAAAGCACATCAGTTGCGGTAGAAGGCGTACATCAGGCAGCGAATAATGCCGAACAAGGTCGAGGAGTTGTTGAGGCGACGGTAACCAACATCGGTCAACTAACCACGATTTTATCAAACAGCCAGCAGTCGATTGGCTCGCTGAATCAGCATGTAGATAAAATTGGTGGTGCCGTGAACATCATCCAAGAGATTGCAGAGCAAACCAACCTACTAGCTCTCAACGCAGCAATTGAAGCCGCGCGAGCAGGCGAACAAGGCCGCGGGTTTGCAGTTGTTGCCGATGAAGTACGCGCCCTAGCTAGCCGAACTCATCAATCCACAGAGGAAATCACGCGGGTAGTTGCAGATATTCAAACTCAAATGTCTACAGTTGTTGCTGATATTGATCAATGTAACGATCAAGGGCAACAAACACTTAATGCTTCTGAAAAACTGGATTCTAGCCTGCAGCAGATCATCACTGACATGCATTCAATTCAAGGTAATTCGGAGCGCATAGCTTCAGCAATTGAAGAACAAGGTATCGTTATGAACCAAGTTAGCGGTTCAATCACCGAGCTAAACGCAATATCTGAGAATAACATGCAATCCGCTCAGGAATGCTTGCACGAAGTGAACTCTGTCTCTGCTCAAGCTCATGATATGGATGAAGCCGTTGCACAATTCAAAACTGCGCTAAAATAACCCTTTTCAAAATAGAAAGCCCGAGGCAATCATTGCTTCGGGCTTTTTTTCAATTGTCACTTCGTGCTTACTGCGCACTTCGGATGTGATTATTCATCATCAAGAGGAACCAGCTTGGTGTTGCCGCCATGAACTTTCTCACGCTGTCTTTGCACCAGGGCGTAGAAGCCTGGGATCAAGAATGTACCTGCTAGAAGCACACACAATAGACCACCAATCAGCGACACGCCGAGTGAGTTTTGACTCACGTGCCCCGCACCAGCGGCAAAGATAAGCGGGAAGATACCCAGGATAAATGACCAAGATGTCATATTCACAGCGCGGAAACGTAACGTGCCTCCTTTAACCGCTGCACTATCGATATCAGCATCTTTTTCTTCACGCTCTTGCTTGGCGAACTCCACAATCAAAATTGCGTTTTTCGCCGCCAAGGCTATGAGCAAGACAAGACCAATTTGGGCATACAAGTTAAGCGGCGTGCCAGTTAGATTTAACGCAAGGAAGGAACCTAACGTGGCTACTGGGACCACCAAAATAATAGCCAGTGGAATACTCCAACTTTCATACTGAGCCACCATAAACAAGTAAATGAAGATCAAAGCCAGCGCAAACGCATAAATGGCTTGGTTGCCCGCAAGCACTTCCTGATAAGCCATACCTGTCCATTCATACGTGTACCCTTGCGGAAGAACTTCAGCAGCAACGCGTTCCATTGCGGCAATCGCATCACCACTAGAGTAACCCGGAGCTGGTTGGCCTTGAATGATAGCACTGCGGTACATGTTGTAACGCCATGCCACATCAGGCTCAAACACTTGCTCGTAGCTCACTAGCGTACTTAACGGAACCATATCACCGTTCGAAGAACGAACATGGAAACGCTCTAGATCTTCCATGCTGCTACGGTGCTGGCTATCAGCTTGCATGGTTACGCGGAAGTTCTTACCAAACATGGTGAAGTCATTCACATAAAGCGAACCTAAGTTGCCTTGCAAGGTTTGGAAAATAGACGACAGCGAAATACCTAATTGCTGCGCTTTCTCACGATCGATATCAACGTAGTAGTGCGGAACATTCGCGCGGAACGTGCTAAACGTGTAGGCAATTTCAGGCGCCTGGTTAGCCGCTTGGATCATTTCTCCCATGACCATCGACAAATCGGTACGACTTCGCCCTAGCGTGTCTTCAAGCACAAACTCAAAACCAGACGCAGCGCCCATACCAGGAACCGCCGGTGGTCCCATCGCAAAAACAACCGCTTGAGGTAACTCTGTCGCCGCTCGCCCGTTAATACGTGCCGCGATAGCATTAGCAGAGTGCTCTCCCTGCAGCGAGTTACGAGTATCCCAGTCATGCAATTTGATAAATACAGAAGCACCGTTTGATGCTGCTGCGCCTGTCATAAACGAGTAACCATTCGCAACCGTCACACCATCCACACCAGGTTCTTCACCGATCATTTTCATTAAATCATTGGTGACTTCTTCAGTACGTGATAAAGAGGCTGAATCTGGTAGCTGTACGTTAACCAGCAAAATGCCTTTATCTTCTTGAGGAACAAACGCTGTAGAGGTGGTTTTCGCAAAGAAAGTGACCGCTGCGATAGCAACTATAAAGAACGTCACGAGCAGTAAAGACTTCTTCACCAAGAAACCAGCGATCTGGCCATAACGCGTAGTGATGCGCTCTAAGCCTCGGTTGAAAGCCTGGAACCAGTTAGCGGTATTGCCCCCACCCTGCTTCAATACCAGAGAACAAAGTGCTGGAGACAGCGTCAATGCATTGATGGATGAAATCACAACCGAAATACAGATGGTCAAAGCGAACTGGCGATACATGATACCGGTGATACCTGGCAGCATGGCGACGGGTATGAATACCGCAAGTAGAACCAAGGTCGACGTGATGATTGGTCCCGTTACTTCTTTCATCGCTAGCAACGTCGCTTTACGCGGTGAAATAGTTGGGTCTTTCGCCATGGTAGTATCGACGTTTTCGATAACCAGAATCGCATCGTCCACCACGATACCAATCGCAAGGATCAAGCCAAACAAAGTAACCGTATTAATGGTGAAGCCCGTTGCCTGCATGATGGCAAACGTACCAATCAGAGAAACGGGGATCGCGACAACAGGAATCAACGTTGCACGCGCACTACCCAAGAACAAGTAAGTTACAGCGATCACCAATAGAATCGCTTCAATCAGTGTTTTTACTACCCCTTTGATCGATTCAGATACGAACACGGTTGTATCGTAGCTGGTCTCGTATTCCATTCCCTCTGGGAAGTTTTTGCTCAAGCCCTCAAGGAGCTCCATGACGGCCTGACCACTTTCTAACGCATTCGCATCCGATTGAAGAGACAACGCAACGATTGACGCGTCCTGGCCACGGAACTTACCGTTACCATCGTAGAACTTTTTGCCTAGTTCAACGCGAGCAACATCTTTCAGATAAACCGTAGAGCCATTGGGATTAGCTCGAAGGACTACGTTCTCAAACTCACTCACGCTTTCCAAGCGACCTTTGGTCACAAGGTTAAACTGAACTTCTTGCGGATTGTTGTATGGTGCTGCACCTACACGCCCTGCCGCAACTTGAACGTTCTGTTCAGCCAAAGCGGCGTATACGTCTGACGTGGTTAGCTTAAGGTTGGCCATTTTTTCAGGATCTAACCAAACACGCATTGCGTATTCGCCACCACCAATCACGTTAACTTCACTGATACCTTTCGCACGAGCCAACTGATCTTTTACATTCAAGTTAATGTAGTTAATCAAGAACTGATCATCGTATTTGCCATCAGGTGAATAGAAGTTAAGTACCATCAGCAAGTCAGGTGAACGCTTTTTCACCGTCACACCAACCATGCGAACTTCTTGAGGAAGTTTTGACTCAATCTGTGACACGCGGTTTTGCACGTTAACTTGCGCCATATCTGGATCGGTGCCAACATCGAACGTGACGTTTAGGCTGTAAGAGCCATCGTTCGCGCTCTTTGAAGACATGTATATCATATCCTCAACGCCGTTGACTGAGGTCTCTATGGGGTCCGCAATGGCCTGCTCGACAACTTCCGCACTCGCGCCAGTGTAGTAAGCCGAAACGCTTACTGATGGCGGGCTTATCTGTGGGTACTCAGCCACTGGCAAAATCGCCAGTGAGATCGCGCCGGCTAGCGTTAATATGATCGAAATAACCAGCGCGAATTTAGGTCTCTGAATAAAGAAACGACTTAACATAGTGCCCCCTACTGCTTATCTTCAGCAGGTGCTTGAAGGCGCACTTCTACACCATTACGCACACGTTGTAGGCCTTGTGTAATAACCGTATCTTCCTGATCGAGCCCTTCTCGAATGATAATGCCTTGTTCAACCTGAGGGCCAAGCTCGACGTTACGACGCTCTGCCACACTTCCCTCAGCCATCACCATCACAAAGTCACCTTCTAAGTCAGTCTGTACGGCACGTCGTGGGATAACAATAACGTCTTTCGTGTTCTTATCTCTCAAGTTCACTTTGATGTGTTGACCCGGAAGTAACTTCTGCTCTGGGTTTGGCACTAGCGCGCGCATAGCAATCGTACCCGTTTTGGTGTCAATACGATTACCTAAGAAATCAAGCTTACCAAGATGCTCAAAAAACTGTCCATTTTCCAGTTCAAGCTGAACTTCAACGCGGTTTGATTCAGCCGAGCCATCACCTTTTACTTGATCCATACCCATAGCTAAACGCTCACGCTCACTCACACTAAATGAGGTATGAACTGGATCTAAACTCACCAGAGTTGTCAGCACGCCAGATGATGGAGAAACCAGATCACCCGTACTCACTTTGGTATCACTAATACGTCCGCTAAAAGGTGCTCGGATTTGAGTATAGGAAAGGTTAACTTCAGCAAGTTTAAGTTGAGCATTTGCCGCTTCTAGCTCTGCTCTCGCACCAAGAAGTGCCGCAGTTAAAGCATCAAACTCAGATTGAGAGATACTACCGCGAGGCAACAAGTTTTTACCTCGAGTATGATCTAATTCGGCTTTTTTTAGCGCCGCTTTAGCTTGTGCAAGTGCGGCTTTAGCACTCGCGACTTGGGCTTCAAAAGAAGATGGCTCGATAGAGTAAAGGAGCTGCCCTTTTTCTACCATTTGCCCCTCTTCAAAGTGACGAGCTTTTAAGTAGCCAGAAATCTGCGCGGTAATATTGGTATCTTCTACTGCTTCAATGCGACCGATATAAGACTTGCTCGGTTGGTAGTCGATAACCGTGACATCCTGAGTCACTACGAGAGGCGCTTGACCTTTCGTTTGGGCATTATTAGCTTCCCCGCATCCAGCGAGGATTGCTGTAGCCGCCATTAGTGCGACAAGTGGTTTCTTTTGCATGTATTTACCGTCTTTATAGAACAGGATATTGTTGAATTCCTATCAACCTTACTCCTTGCTGCCACTGAAAACTTCACTGAAAAGCGCCCAAGGTGTTTCTAAATGTAAACATGAGAAACAAAAGGAAAATAAAGTAATTTAGTTAACAGTGGTATTCAATGAGCAATATACATACAACTCAATCATAACTATTTAATATACGCCTTAGGAGATCGCGAATTTTAGCGTGTGCTTGGAAACACTAACGGGAGTATTGTATTCGGGCGTAAAGTGAGATTCAGTGCTCAAGATAAGAACGTTTTGTGGCTAAAAAGGTAAAAAGTGACGCCTTCATACTCAAGACCCCGATTTTGACTATTTTTTTAATATAAATGGGTTATCATTCAATTAATTCAACGCCTTCGACAGAGAGGATGACTATGATTTCTAAATGGGCGAAACGCTTTTACCAGATGGCAGAACTAGTGGCGTCTTGGAGTAAGGACCCATCAACACAAGTCGGTGCCGTTATTACTAAACAGAATCGCATTGTATCTGTTGGATTTAATGGCTATCCGCATGGTGTTTCTGACAGTGTCGACACCGATGAGCGCGAGTTGAAATACCTTAAAACACTGCACGCGGAAGAGAACGCAATTTTGTTCTCAAAACGTGACTTAGACGGATGTGATATTTGGGTAACGCATTTTCCTTGCCCTAACTGCGCGGCAAAGATCATTCAAACAGGGATCTCACACGTACACTGCCCCGAGCAGTCTGAAGACTTTTTATCTCGCTGGGGAGATAAAATCCAAGTCAGTCAAGATATGTTCGACCAAGCGGGTGTGAAAGTCGACTGGTTACCGCTAGAAGACATTGAAATTGAAGACAAAGACGTGCGCTAGTATTCCATCTTAATATTTAAATAGCCCAGAGAGATCTGGGCTATTTTGTTATTAAATCTGCAAGAGGTCTCGACGTAGTCTTTTAACTGTGTTTTTTCGCTGTGAGCTCAGCAATTTTGACAATAACGAGTACTGATTTTTCCATCATTTCAACAGAAATAAACTCATGAATTCCGTGGAAGTTAAAACCACCGGTGAAGATATTCGGGCACGGCAAACCCATAAAAGATAAACGAGCGCCATCTGTACCACCACGAATAGGTTTTATAATCGGTTCCACATCACACGCTTCCATCGCTTGCTTCGCCAACTCAATGATATGAGGGTAAGGCTCAACCATTTCTCTCATATTGTAATAGCTGTCTTTTATTTTTAGCTCTACAGAACCATGGCGTAAACCCGTGTTCATTTCATCGACGAGTTTCTGCATAAAGGCTTTTCGCTCCTCAAGCCTTTGACGGTCAAAGTCTCTAATAATGTAACCGAGCTCGCTTCGTGCAACGCCCATTTCTGCCGATTTTAGATGGAAGAACCCTTCGTAACCTTCGGTTGTTTCCGGAGTTTGCTCTTGGGGCATTTGAACTTGAAATTTCGCAGCCAAGTTCATCGCATTGACCATTTTGCCTTTTGCAGTACCTGGATGAACGCTAACACCATGAAAAATTACATCAGCGTTTGCTGCATTAAAGTTTTCGTATTCCAATTCACCTTGCGGGCCACCATCTATAGTGTATGCCCATTTCGCGCCAAATTTCTTAACATCAAACAAATCTGCACCACGACCGATTTCTTCATCCGGAGTAAAGCCGATACAAATGTCGCCGTGTGGAATGTCTGGGTTTTCCAGTAGCAGAGCTACCGCGGAAAGAATCTCTGCGATACCGGCTTTGTTATCCGCGCCAAGTAATGTAGTGCCATCGGTAGTAATAAGATTGTGGCCATGTAGGTGATGTAAATCGGGGTATTGCACGGGAGATAACACTTCATCCCCCAACCCTAATGCAATATCGCCACCTTGGTAATCTTCGATGAATTGCGGCTTTACGTTTTTGCCAGATGCATCCGGCGCGGTATCCATATGGGCAATGAAGCCGATAGGAGGAACCTCATAATCAATATTGGCTGGCAGTTTAGCCATCAAATAGCCATTTTTATCCAAAGTCACGTCACTTAAACCAAGCTCGATCATCTCTTTTTTAAGTAACTCAGCAAACACAAGCTGACCAGGTGAACTTGGGCAAAGCGTCACATGTGGATTGGATTGGGTATCAAACGTGACGTATCGAAGAAATCTTTCAACTAAATGTTTCATATTTATTCTCATTGTTTTGTACGATGAGGCCTTATCACGCATTATAAGCTGACGTTGCCTCATCAAACCTCACGCTATGTTACGCTCTTAGTTCAATAAGAATTTGCTTTGAATCATTTTTTGATAAGAAAGGCTTTTGCGCTTTGCTTCCGCTCATTGAAGCATGAATTTAATCTAAAAGTTCCTCTGCCAGTACTCGCCACTCTTTAACCTTTTCACGAAAATGACGCCATTGCTTATCGGTCATCGAACGAGAAACATCTAATGTCAGTTGATCAACCAATGCAAAGTTAGAGTCAATATTCAGAGAAAGCTGCTCACTATAATAACTCTCTGGCTCGAACAAGAGTCGCATAAATATATCTTGATAAGTCACAACATTAGATTTGTTGTCGAACAAGTATTCGAGCTCTTGATATACCGTGGCTCGATAATCTCTCCATAAAGGGCTGTTTAAAATAACTTGCTGAGAAAATCTTTGAGCTAATTGACGCTGATTTCCTGATAGATTCCCCAGCCATTCTTCCATCCACTCTTCAGTGTTATCCAGAATAATTTCACGCACTTCGTCTTCTGTCTTATCGGCATATTTTGCGTTTCGCTCTTGATAATGTTCTTGTACATTACTCAAAAACTCGCGTTCTTGCTCTTTCGTTAATTGCAAACTTAACGCAAAAAGATCTGGTGCTGCTTTGCTGACCACTCTATCGTAATGCGCTCGCATTCTATCTCGATTTTTTTGTAAGTAATTTAAGGTGATATCGCTCGCTTTTAATCTCTCAAGGTCTTTTAAATGTTCGATATATATTGGTAACTCCTCTTTCTTGTGCCAGTCTGCCAACAATAATAAACGCTCTTCCACTAGGACTTCTTGTTCCCCTTGCAACGAGACATAGTCCTCTAAGTAATCGAGCACGAACCAATCGATATTGCTGTATAAAAACTTTTTCGCACAACCGGCAAGCAGAAATACGAAACAAAATAGAAGGCCATAACGAAGCGCCTTATTAGATACATCCTTTAATTTAGTCACTTATTCGTATTCCCTTTTCTGTTGATTAAGTTCTATACTCAACCTGTATCACTTAGTATTGCGGCAAACTTACACCAGTGTGACAAATATTGATTGCCACCTTAATAATATATAGAGTTTGAAATTAACTTTTTGATCACAGCTATCCGCAAAAAAGTGAGTTAGAGCGCAATTATCGGCTAAAAAACGTACCGAACGACGCTCCCTATAACGGCATATAATTTGCATGGATGTTTTTTGGATGGTTTATGGAGGCGAAGTATGGCAGCCGCTGAGCAACTTGATACCAGTGTAGAATATGAGATTCGATATTTTGAACAGGGGAAAATGCACTGCATGAGAGTCATTGCTGAAAGCAAAAAAGTGGCTTATCAGTACTATTTGGAGTGTGGTAAGCACAACAGTGACTTGTACTCTATTCGCCCAGACAAGTAAAAAAACCGCCTAACAGGCGGTTTTTTTATTCGTCAGAATCAATATAACTGTTTGATTTTATTTATTATTACAGATTCAAATCCAACAATGTTATTTGATGTCTCCAAAGCGCTCAAGATAAAGGACGGTTGCTGCAGTACGAGAAGGAACTTGAAGCTTTTTAAGTAAACTCTTCATATGTACTTTAACCGTAGACTCAGAGATAAAAAGACGATCGGCAATTTGCTTGTTGCGGAAACCTCTTGCCACCTCTCTTAAGATCTGCGATTCACGATCGGTCAGTGTATCAAACACGTCCTCTTGCTCTGAACGTTCACTCAAATACTTAGAAACTTCTTGGCTGTATGCCTTGTCCCCTTGGTGCGCTTGTTTTAGCAACTCAACCAACTCATCGGGCTCAGTGTCTTTCAATAAATAGCCATCGGCACCACTTCGAACTATTGCTTCGATATCTGCTGGGCTATCTGAAACGGTTAGAATGACAATTCTGGCTTCACAGCCATCTGCACGCAGTGCTTGCAAAGTATCAAGGCCAGACATGCCTTTCATATTAAGATCAAGAAGTACAAGATCCAGTTCCAGCTCATGCGCTTTCGCTACTGCATCCGCGCCATTACTTGCTTCTGCAATAACCTCAAACTCAGGCTCAAAGCTTAAAAGCTGGTGGATACCTCTTCGCATGAGTGGATGATCATCCACCAGCATTACTTTACACACTGTCACTGTTTACTTCCTTACTATGTTGGAATTCTAATTTTACGGTACAACCTTTGTTTATCGATGCTTCGATGTGAAGATCGGCATGCAGTCTAGCGGCCCGCTCTTGCATGATACTCATACCGTAATGATTTAATTTTTCGTCTTGATGTTCAAAGCCTATTCCATCGTCGCTAACGGTTACTGTGACTTTTCCATCATTATCGAGACATTGAATGTGAATATTATCTGCTTGCGCATGTTTGATAGCATTAATTGCCGCTTCTCTTATCAACTGTAGTAAATGAACCTGCTGATGTGCATCCAGTTCAGTTGATGAAAGTCTATTTTTTAGCGTAATGTCCGCAGCAGTTTGTTCACTGAGCGTTTCAACCATGTCTTGCAATGCTTGGCCAAAACTGCCCTCTTTAATCGTAAGACGAAACGTCGTCAGTAACTCGCGTAACTGCGTATAAGCCGCAGATAAGCCCGTATCTAGCTCAGCAATAACTTGATTAGCCTGCGCGATCGCCTTTTCGTCAGGCAAGTTCTTTACGCTTCTCTTTAACAAAGCGACCTGAATTTTTAAGTAAGAGAGTGCT
Source organism: Vibrio sp. Vb0937 (assembly GCF_033338855.1). Lineage (NCBI taxonomy): Bacteria > Pseudomonadati > Pseudomonadota > Gammaproteobacteria > Vibrionales > Vibrionaceae > Vibrio > Vibrio sp. Vb0937. The sequence continues at coordinate 637,847 of NZ_JAWOTK010000002.1, forward strand.
TGAGCCAATGAATCATGCAACTCCCGAGCAATAGTGGCTCGCTCTTCCATCAGCAGAATTTGTTCTGCTTGGCGCTGCGCCCGATTGTAATACACGGCGCGTGATAAAATCTGCACGAAGTTGTCAATAAGAGCCTCGTTCGGACAAGGTAACCCTGCTTTCCAATATAAATAACCCAAGTGCTCACCATCTAGCATCAGGGCTTTACCGTGGCAATCTTCATCACAATCTTGGCAGCATTCTTCTCCTTCCATCAATATCCAGCTCGGTTCTCCCAGCTGCTCGATTTCAAGTTTGACCGCTTTAATGCCCTCAAGACTGACGATATGCTGCAAAATCGCCTGGAAATTATCTTGATTAATACGCGACGCCGTGAGTTCTTTTGACGAGTCATACAGCACCTCTAAAGACTGGTTGGCATGCTGCAATTTACGTGTTTTCTCATCAACCGCTTGCTCTAATCCTCGGTACAACTTACCAAGGTCTGTCGCCATCCGGTTAAAGGTTCGAGTCAGTATTCCCATTTCATTATCGCTGGATACATTGAGCGATATATTGAATGAGCGATTTTTAATTTGCTCGCTAGCAAAAACTAAAGCACGCAGAGGCCGAACAACTTCGAGGCGCACAAAATGAACGACAAACATACTGACACAAAGAATGCCACCCAACCCTAACCCACCAATCCAGGCTAAGTTAATCAGTTTTTGCTCCGAAAAGCTCTGCAGCTTAAATACAAACTCATCGATTTGTTCAACAAAACCGGCCACTAGGAGTTGATATTCTGCCGGGTTGTCTCCTCTCAGCACCGCCTTGAGTTCATGCCATCTGATAATAAGACGGTAGTAATCGTGAGTGATGTCTTCTGGCACAGACCAATGCTGAAGCGCTTTCATTGAAGGTGAATATATCGAATGTTCAAATGCGTCAATATGTGAAGAATAGTCAACAGATTTAACCTGAATATCATTCGCCAGACGGTAGCTTTGCATTCGCATCGAGCCAGCAACATTGACGGCTTCAGCATCGTTCAAACTGGACGCTAACGTAAAAATCGCAAAACCAGTCGTAGCGACTGAGAGCAGCAAAATAAGAAGCATCGCGGACGCAATCGTGCGCGTCACTGACTTTTTCACATTTTTAAACAATCTGAGTTCCTCGCCCATTAACAATCCTATTTGTACGTGCAATGAACCCATTACCTTTCAACTTTATCAATATGTGATCACCTGCGACGGAATTTATTGATCCAAAACAATATTGCATACCATTTACCCCCTAAGAGGTATTTATACAAATATGTCAAAAACTACAATTTCGTTAGCTTAAATGACAGTTTATTAATGAAAATTGTGGACTATGCTTAGTTTGGGTTCCAAGTTTCGAGGTGACTAAGTGGTAGACCTTTCCAGAAGAAGACTCTTTGCAAGAAAAGCGCACCCCGACAACGCCGTACGTTTGCCTTGGTTAACTAAACCGCAACAGTTTACGGACGATTGCACTCGCTGCGGTAAATGCATTGAGGCCTGTGAAACAAAGATTATAACCAAAAGTGATGGCGGATTCCCCTCGGTCGATTTTTCCATCGATGAATGCACATTTTGCTATCAATGTGCAAACGCCTGTCCTGAGCCCCTTTTCTTGCCAGAAACAGAACAACCTTGGCAAGCAAAAGCAAGTATCAACGATAACTGCTTAGCAAAACAAAATGTCGAATGCCGAAGCTGTGGGGATATGTGCGACCCGATGGCAATTCAGTTCAAATTAGAACTGGGGAAAGTAGCACAACCCAATTTAGACCTTGATGAGTGTAACGGCTGCGGCGCCTGTGTTTCAGTGTGCCCGACTTCATCCATCAATGTGAGCAATACAACAGCCTAAGCCGAATGTCGTCGGCCAAAGGCAATAAAAATAAATGAGAGAGCTATATGTCACTAAATGAAGTGCATATTTCAAGTTTGGTAGTACATGTGCTGCCGGAACATTTGGACGAAATCAAACAAAAGATAGAAGCACACGAAAATGCGGAAATCTATGGTGACAGTCCTGAAGGCAAGATTATCGTCGTACTTGAAACTGAGAACCAAGGTTTCATCACAGACACTATCGATGCCATTAACAATTTACCGAACGTCTTAAGCACGGTATTGGTTTATCACCAAATCGAAACTGGGCTTGAAGAAACGGATGAAGAAGACACTGGAACACAACATTCCCAAATCGAGGGTGAAGTATGAAAATGACAAGACGTGCGTTTGTGAAAGCAAACGCGGCTGCATCAGCTGCTGCTGTCGCAGGTGTGACACTACCAGCATCTGCAGCCAACCTGATTGCAAGCTCTGATCAAACCAAAATCACATGGGACAAAGCACCTTGTCGTTTCTGTGGTACAGGCTGTTCTGTTCTTGTTGGCACTCAAAACGGCAAAGTGGTAGCAACACAGGGTGACCCAGAAGCACCAGTAAACAAAGGTCTGAACTGCATCAAAGGTTACTTCCTTTCTAAGATCATGTACGGTCAAGACCGTCTAACTCAACCGATGCTACGAATGAAAGATGGCAAATTCCACAAAGATGGTGAATTTACACCTATCTCTTGGGATGACGCTTTCGACATCATGGCTGAGAAATGGAAAGCTTCCCTCGAGAAAAAAGGCCCAACAAGCGTAGGTATGTTTGGCTCAGGCCAATGGACAGTAATGGAAGGCTACGCTGCATCAAAGTTAATGAAAGCAGGCTTCCGATCAAACAACATTGATCCAAACGCTCGTCACTGTATGGCTTCTGCCGTTGTAGGTTTCATGCGCGCATTCGGTATCGATGAGCCAATGGGTTGTTACGATGACTTCGAGAACGCTGACGCTTTCGTTCTTTGGGGCTCAAACATGGCAGAGATGCACCCGGTTCTATGGACTCGCATTACTGACCGCCGCCTAAGCCACCCTCACGTTAAAGTGAACGTGCTTTCTACTTACTACCATCGTTCATTTGAGTTGGCAGACCACGGCTACATTTTCAATCCTCAGTCTGACCTTGCAATTGCTAACTTCATCGCAAACTACATCATCGAAAACGATGCAGTAAACTGGGACTTCGTGAACAAACACACGAACTTCACTCAAGCAGACACTGACATCGGCTACGGTCTACGTGACGATGATCCGCTACAAAAAGCAGCGAAGAACCCGAACTCTGGCAAACTCACTTCTATCTCATTCGAAGAGTACAAGAAATCAGTAGCGCCATACACAGTAGAGAAAGCATCTGAAATCTCTGGTGTTGAGAAAGAGAAGCTTATCGAGCTTGCGAAGCAATACGCGGATCCAAACACGAAAGTGATGTCTCTATGGACGATGGGTATGAACCAGCATACTCGTGGTGTATGGATGAATAACTTGGTTTACAACATCCACCTACTAACCGGTAAGATCTCGACTCCGGGGAACAGCCCATTCTCACTAACGGGCCAACCATCAGCATGTGGTACCGCTCGTGAGGTTGGTACGTTTGCTCACCGCCTACCAGCGGACATGGTGGTTGCTAACCCTAAACACCGTAAGATTGCAGAAGACATCTGGAAACTGCCAGAAGGTACGATTCCACCAAAACCTGGCTTCCACGCCGTATTGCAAGACCGTATGCTGAATGACGGCGTTTTGAACTGTTACTGGGTTCAATGTAACAACAACATGCAAGCCGGTCCAAACATCAACACAGAGCGTCTTCCAGGTTACCGCAACCCAGAAAACTTCATCGTTGTGTCTGACCCATACCCGACAGCAACAGCACAAGCAGCAGACCTTATTCTTCCTACCGCAATGTGGATTGAAAAAGAAGGTGCTTACGGTAACGCAGAGCGTCGTACCCAAGCTTGGTACCAACAAGTGGGCACAGTCGGTCAAGCAAAATCCGACCTGTGGCAGCTAATGGAGTTCTCGAAACGCTTCAAAATGGAAGAAGTGTGGCCTGAAGAGCTTCTAGCGAAAGCGCCTCAATACCGTGGTAAAACAATGTACGACGTACTTTACCGCAATGGTAACGTCGACAAATTCCCTATCGAAGAAGCTCGTGAACTGAATGACGATGCTCACCACTTCGGTTTCTATGTTCAAAAAGGTCTGTTTGAGGAATACGCAACATTTGGCCGTGGTCACGGTCATGATTTGGCTCCATACGACCGCTACCACCAAGTACGTGGTCTACGTTGGCCTGTTGTTGATGGTAAGGAAACACAGTGGCGCTTTAAAGAAGGTTCAGACCCATACGCGAAAGAAGGTTCTGGTTGGGACTTCTACGGCAATGCTGATGGCAAAGCGAAGATCATTTCCGCGCCATACGAAGCGCCACCAGAAGTACCGAACGATGAATTTGATATGTGGTTATGTACTGGTCGTGTTCTTGAGCATTGGCACACAGGCACCATGACTCGTCGTGTACCTGAATTATACAAAGCAGTACCAGACGCAGTGTGTTACATGCACCCAGAAGACGCAAAAGCACGCAATGTTCGTCGTGGTGAAGAAGTACTCATGGCAAACAAACGCGGTGAAGTACGCGTTCGTGTTGAAACTCGCGGTCGTAACCGTCCGCCAAAAGGCTTGGTATTCGTACCGTTCTTTGATGCACGTATTTTGATTAACAAGCTTATCCTAGATGCGACTGATCCACTGTCTAAACAGACAGACTTTAAGAAGTGCCCAGTCAAAATCACTAAGATTGCTTAACCTTCAGATACTGAATGCTACGGCCGTCATTATGGCGGCCTAATAAAGAATTTAAGCCATAAAGGCGGAGATGAAATGATGAAAAAATTACTTGTCGCAGTTTTATCTGTAGGTGCGTTAGTGACAGGCATTGCGCAAGCTGAGTTGGATAATCCAGGTGGTATTGGTGGTCTAGAATCTTTACGTGGAATGTCTCAATTGGAAGATACGCGTCCAGCAGACGAGTTCAAAGACTTCCCTAAAGATCAAATTGTTGAAGACAGCTATGTTTATCAACCACCGTTGATCCCACACAGCATTCGTCACTACGAAATTTCGTTAAATGCTAACAAGTGTCTTGCATGCCATAGTTGGAAAAATGCAAAAGAGTCAGGTGCGACTAAAATTAGCGTAACGCACTATGTAAACAGAGAAGATGCGGTACTGGCAGATATGTCTCCTCGTCGTTACTTCTGTTTGCAATGTCACGTTCCACAAACGGATGCAAAACCACTAGTGGAAAACGAGTTTAAGGCAGTCGATTCGCTTCAGTAATTGAAACGCGAGTACTAAGAGGTTACTTATGAAAATACTTAAAGCGTTTTGGAAGAGACTGTCGAGCCCGAGTAAAGCTGCCGCTGGTGTGGTTTTATTTCTAGGCTTCGCTGGTGGCCTTCTATTTTGGGGCGCATTCAACACAGGTATGGAAGCAACCAACACAGAAGAATTCTGTTCTGGCTGTCACGCGCCGATCGTTGCTGAAATTCAAGAAACAATTCACTACTCCAACCGCTCTGGTGTTCGTGCGATTTGTTCAGACTGTCACGTTCCTCATGAATGGACGGATAAGATCGTTCGTAAAGTACAGGCATCTAAAGAGCTATTTGCACACTTCGTAACGAAGACGATCGATACGCCAGAGAAGTTCCAAGAGCGTCGTGGACACCTCGCAGAGCGAGAGTGGGCACGTATGAAGAAGAATGACTCTCTTGAATGTCGTAACTGTCATGAGTTTGATTTCATGGATTACTCTCAGCAAGGATCACGTGCGGCAGAACAACACTCCACCGCTCTAGCTTCAGGCGAGAAAACATGTGTAGACTGTCACAAAGGTATTGCGCACAAACTACCAGACATGAGCGGCGTTGAAGGCTGGCACTAAGGAGACTTACCATGAGTACATTAGAATCTGTAATTTGGCATATCCTTGGCTACAGTGCTATGCCAGTGATTATTCTTTCCGGCTTTGTGGCGGTAGCAGCAATCTCTCTCTGGCTGCTGTCATTTGGTAAGGATAAAGAGGTGTAACGTAACGCATCTCTACTCGTCAACTAGCCTATTTGTTGACACTGAGCGCCGAGCAAATGCTCGGCGCTTTTTATTTATTGCTCAATGGTACTGCCAACAATAAATAAACAAGCAATCATACATAAAAAAAGCGACCATAAAGGCCGCTAAGATTTACTGCTATAGGGAGTTGTTTAAGATTCTTTTACTGGCAGAACCTGTTTGACGTATTGTCCTGGCGCTTCATCAATAACCGGATGGTTTTCTGAGCCAATAGGGAAAGGCTCAACTTGCTCTTTAGGGTTGAATTGGAGTAACCACTCGTTCCAGTGTGTCCACCACGATCCCTCTTTGTGTTCCGCGTTATTCAACCACTCATCAGCAGAGTCATCCAAATTATCGTTCAACCAATAACCATACTTATTTTTAGCTGGAGGGTTCACGATGCCCGCAATATGACCAGACTCACCGAGGACAAACGTTTTGTTACCACCCGTGTTCAGCGCACCACGGTAAGTTCCCTGCCATAACGCAATGTGGTCTTCTTTCGTTGACACAAAATAGCTAGGAATTTTGATCTTATTTAGATCAATCCATACTCCACCAATTTTGACGCCTTTATCTTGCACCAGCTTGTTCTCTAAATAGAGCTCGCGAAGCAAGAAATTGTGAGATGCAGCGCTGACGTTGGTGCTATCGCTATTCCAGTACAACAAGTCGAAATCAACCGGACTGTTACCCTTCAAGTAATTGTCGACGTAGTAGTTCCAGTACAAGCTGTTTTCACGCAGTAAACTAAACGTCACGCTTAAGGAACGGCCGTCCATATACCCTTTTGCGTTATTTTGCGCTTCAATTGCACTAACAATGGTGTCATTGATATACGCGCCGACTTCACCTGGTTGAGAGAAGTCGAGCAACGTGGTGAAGAAAGTAGCAGACTTAATGCGCTTCTTCATACGTTTTGCAGCGTAGTACGCAACCGTGCTTGCTAAAACAGTACCACCAATACAATAACCAGCAGCATTGATTTGCTCTTGTCCTGTTATATCTTCAATTGCAGCGACGGCTTTCACTGCGCCTTCTGTCACGTAGTCACCAAACTCTATGTGCGCTTGTGCCTTGCCTGGATTGCGCCAAGACATCATAAATACACTGTGCCCCTGCTCTAACAACCATCGAACCATTGAGTTCTTTGCCGTTAAATCAAGGATGTAGTATTTGTTGATGAAAGGTGGGACGATGAGCAGCGGCGTCGCATTCACTTTCTCTGTTAGAGGTCGATATTGAATCAACTCAAACAATTCGTTTTGAAAAACCACATTACCCTGTGTCGTCGCAACGTCATCGCCCACGCGGAATGCATTGTTATTCGTCATACGAATTTTTAAAATGTCTGCGCTCGACTCAACGTCTTCTTTCAACTGCTCTAAGCCTGCCAGTAAGTTTTGACCGTTTTGCTCAAGTGTCAGCTTCAAAAGCTCTGGGTTAGTGGCGATGAAGTTGGAAGGAGAAAGGGCGTTAATGGCTTGGCGAGAGAAAAAAATAATACGTTCTTTCGTCTTTTCATCTAAGCCTTCCAAAGACTCGATGGTGTCCAGATAGGTCTTACTAAATAAAAGGTAGGATTGTTTGATGAAGCTATACATGGCTTCATTTTGCCACGCTTCGTTTGAGAAACGCTTATCCCCTTTTTCAGCTTCGACGATTTGTGCTTGGTTCCCTGCCAATGCAACATTCTGCCAAATTTGCAGCTGCTGTTCCCACCACTGTGCTTGCAGCTTTAAAATCGCAGCAGGCTGATTCGCAGCTTGTTCGAACAGTTTGGCAGTATCCTCAAAGTTCACTTCTTGCATGGCCTTGTTTAAAGGAGAGTTCACGACTGCCTTGTTCACTTCGAAATCATGCCACCACTGATGATTGGTTTCCTGAAGCTTCACAAGATAGTCCGAAAAGAAGTGTTGAAACATAGTCTTACTCCTATATTCGGAAAAAACAACGCCGCCCAAATCTAGGGGCGGCGAGAATCGGACAAATTACGCTGGAGTAACAGTCTTTAGATTTTCCGAAGTCATTTTCTCAACGTCTTCTTTGAACTCTTTTGCAATCGCTTGAAGCTTGTTGCTGTCATCCATCATTTGTTGAGAAAGTTTAGTAAGTACGCTTAGTTGCTGACTGTTGAAAGCAGTCAATGACGTTACGTCTTTGATTTCTGTCGCTGCTTTCATCTGGTTTAGACCCACTTCACTGTATGTGCGAATGGCGTTCAATTGAAGCTCGGTCAACACTTCTACGTTTTTTGTCACTAGCTTGTTGAACTTCAAGTAAGGTTCTAGATTTTTTTCAGTTTGATCGCTAAATGTTTTGAAGAAATCTGTGTACATGGTTTGTCTCCTAGAGAAAGAATTAAAAAATGTCCGTTTAAATAATTACTTAACTGTCTTTACAACCACAGCCGTGCCCATGCCGCCGCCCACACAAAGTGAAGCAACGCCATATTGACCATTTTGCTTATGAAGCTCGTGAACCAGCGTGACTAAGATTCGGTTGCCAGATGCACCAAGCGGGTGTCCTAGCGCGATAGCACCACCGTTAAAGTTCGCTTTATCTTGAATCGCGTTAACTGGAACTTGGTTTGTTTCCGCCAACTGATGAATCACGCCAAGTGCTTGCGCTGCAAATGCTTCGTTTAACTCGTAAACGTCAATGTCATTTACTGTGAGTTCCGCTTTTTCGAGTGCTTTATTGACCGACTCTACAGGACCTAGGCCCATGATCTTCGGATCAAGACCCGATTGCGCATAGCTTACGATCTCAGCAAGCGGCGTTAATCCATGCGCTTTAACTGCGCTTTCAGACGCCACGATAATCGCACTCGCGCCATCGTTAATGCCTGATGCATTACCCGCAGTCACAGTGCCTTCGCGGTCAAAAGCAGGACGTAGCTTGCTTAAGGCTTCCATTGTCGCGTTCGCTTTTGGGTATTCATCCGTATCAAACATCACGGTTTCACGGCGTTGCTTTACTTCCACTGGCACAATTTCGTCTTGAAATTTGCCAGCTTCGATAGCGGCTACCGCTTTCTGTTGGCTAGACAGCGCGTATTCGTCTTGCTGCTGGCGAGTTAAGCCGATTTGTTTTGCTACGTTTTCTGCCGTCACACCCATGTGATATTGGTTGTAAACATCGGTTAAACCGTCCGCTACGAGCAGATCTTTTAGCTCCAGATTGCCCATTTTGTTGCCATCACGAATGCTGCTTGGTGCGGCAAACGGAATCTGAGACATGACTTCAACACCCGCTGCAACAACGATCTCAGCATCGCCACTACGGATATGGGACACGGCATCCATGACCGTTTTCATGCCACTACCGCAAACCATGTTTACGCCATATGCAGGAACAGATTCAGGAATCCCCGCAAACAGTGCCGCTTGGCGGCCAACACCCATTCCTTGACCTGCACCAACAACGTTGCCAACAATCACTTCGTCAACCTTGTCGCCAGGCAACTTTGCCGCTTCCAACGCGCCTTTAATCGCTACTGCTGCCAGATCGCCAGCAGAAGTATTTTTCAGGCTGCCACCAAAAGCACCAATTGGAGTACGCTTCGCCGCTACGATAAATACTTTTTCCATCATCTTCTCTCCTTAGTGCATGTATAGGCCGCCGTTCACCGACAAAGTCTCTCCGGTGATGTAGGCGCCCGCATCGCTGACCAAGAAGCTCACTGATGCTGCAATTTCTTCTGGTGTCGCAAGACGTTTCATTGGAATTTGGTTCGTGATGGATTCCAGCACTTCTGGCTTCATTTGCTCAACCATTGGCGTACCCGTGTAACCCGGAGCGATAACATTAACTGTCACACCCGAGCGAGCACCTTCGTATGCTAAGGCTTTAGAGAAACCGATCATCCCAGCTTTCGCCGCCGAGTAGTTTGCTTGACCAAACTGCCCTTTAAGACCATTGACTGAAGAGATATTGATGACACGACCACCGCCTTTTTCGCACATTGCAGCAAAGAGGGGTTGCGTAACGTTGAATAAACTATTGAGGTTGGTATTGATGACATCATTCCAAGCTTGCGCAGTCATCTTTTTAAACACGCCATCACGTGTGATTCCTGCGTTGTTGACAACAACATCAATGGTTCCTTCCTCCCCAAGCAATTGCGCCAATTTCTCTGCACACTCTGTCGTGTTTGTTACATCCAACTCAAAAAGGCGAACCTGATCTTTGGTAAACCCTTTGCTGTTGAACCACTCCAGCGCACATTCGTAGTTACCTGTGAAATATGTAGCAATTACACGGTAACCGTCATTAACTAATTGAGAGGAAATAGCAGAACCAATTCCGCCTTTTGATCCAGTGATCAAAGCGACTTTCTTCATTGAAGACTCCATTCTTAACGGCATTTAAAAAGCAAACTTAATACACTGATGAAATAGTTCACCAACTGACGTGTTTATTTATTCTTTTGACAACCAATCCCGTGCTGCCTTTATTTTAAGTTAACCTAGAAATATTACATTTCAAATAAAAAACTCACCCAATTGCATAAGATTGATTTAGATCTCATTACCCGTGAAATGTTATAAAATGGTTAATTTTACATAAGTCATTGTTTTAAATCACACTTCCACAAAAGCCACACCAACAGAAATAGAAGCATAATTATTAAATATCATGCACTTACATACAGAATGGTAGACGTTACATTATGTCATGATTTAAGATCTGAATTTTAAGCCTATATGATTACAACAAACTTGAGATTAGAATAATAATTCAATTATCAGTAAAAATAATTATCAAACATATCATTTAATTACTGCATTTAATGATAATTTAGTTATCAATTCGATTATTTTAATACAGTGATGATTAATACCGATAAAATATAATAAATTAAATATATTTAATCTAAAAATGATATAAGAGCTTGTCTCATACTGGTGCAATACGCACTATTATGACGCATAGATTAAAATATAATTTCATTTTAAATTTATATATTCGAAGAACATCAACTAGCTACTAGTGAAAGTAATCGTTCGCTTTGTAGTAGCATCCTTTTCCACTTTGCACTATCTTTGTGGCTTCTCTTTAATCACTAAATCATCAACAGATATGAATCTTGCATTGCTCAGTATGTTCATCCCTACTTTCTTTTTTGTCTCAATCACGCCTGGTATGTGCATGACTCTCGCCCTAACGTTAGGTATGAGTATCGGTTATCGTCGCACGTTATGGATGATGATAGGAGAGCTTCTCGGTGTTGCGCTGGTGTCAGTCTCTGCGGTGTTAGGCATCGCTGCGATTATGCTCAATTATCCTTGGATGTTTATCGCGTTAAAGTTCATTGGTGGCGGTTATTTACTCTATCTTGGTGTTGAAATGTGGCGATCGCGAGGGAAACTTGCGATTAATGTCGACAACTTAGAAACACCAAAGAGTGACAATATCGCACTGATCATGCAAGGCTTCGTTACCGCAATCGCAAACCCAAAAGGCTGGGCATTTATGATTTCTCTTTTACCGCCTTTTATAGACCAAAACGCAGCGCTTGCACCGCAACTGATCATACTTGTCTCCATTATTTTACTGTTTGAGTTCATTTGCATGTCTCTGTACGCTACTGGTGGTAAAGGATTGAAACACGTATTAGGTCAGTCTAAGAATGTACGTCTAATGAACCGTATCGCAGGCACTTTAATGATGGGAGTTGGTGTCTGGTTGCTACTAAGCTAAGGCAAACTGGAAACAATGAAAAATATTCTGAATAAAATCGCTAAAGTCATGGGTGAAGTATTGGACTTTCAAGCCCGAGTTTGGGTTGTGAACGTCTATACCGGTGAGCATAAAGGCGAGTCTTATGTCGTTAATGAAGATGCTTTCTCTGTACCTCTTCAGTGGATGAAGAAGAAAGGCTACCAAGAGTCAATGTTGAATAAAGTCGAAGCAATGAAGCGCTCACAAGTCTTAGAGTTCGATTTGGGACTTGTGAAACATCGCTTGATGCGCGTGAAATAAGCACAAAAAAGCGCCACTCAAGATGAGTGGCGCAAGCACTTTTACCTTAAAAATAATGCTACGGCGCAGCGTCGATCTCAACTGGAAGATAATGTTTCGGCTCCAGTTTCAACCACTCAGGCAGCACAGTACCAATCGAAATCGAAGACCATGTACCCGACAGAACGCCAATAAACATGGCGGTTGAGAAACCAGCCAAAGGCGCTCCTCCCATAATCCATAATGCACCAACAGTGATCAATGTCGTACCAGATGTCACCATAGTGCGTGAAAACGTCGCGATAACAGCTTGGTCATTGATGTCTTCTGTTTTCCAACTCTGCTTCGCAATCAACAGCTCACGGATTCGGTCTGCAATGATGATCGAGTCATTCAATGAGTAACCTAAAATCGCCAGCACAGCAGCAAAAACGGTTAAGTTGAACTCCATTTGAGTAATTGCAAAGAAGCCAAGCACTAAGATCACATCATGGGCCAAAGCAAACAGTGAACCACTCGCTAAACGCCACTCAAAACGGAAACACAAGTAACCGAGAATACTCAACACACAAATCAACAATGCTAAGCCACCTTGCTCAAACAAGTCTTGGCCAACTTGAGCGCCAACTATACTGTTGCTGGCAACATCAACTTGGTGAGAGATTGGCTTCAACACCTCTTCTACACTTGGCAACGTTTGCCCATCTTCCGGCGCAGAGTAACGAATCACCCAACGGCCATCTTCACCAGAGCGTGTCACTGACGCAGATTCACCAAGCTTTGGTTGCAGAACGTCAAGCAGATCATGGTTAGTTAGCTGCTTATCTACCTTTACTTCTGTCACCATACCGCCAGTGAAATCCAAACCTAGGTTCAACCCTTTAAAGCCTAGAGCGACGATGGCGATCACCGTTAAAATGATGGAAACTAGCGTAGTAAAGTAGCGAATTTTACGAATATTTTGTTTTAGCATTTCGACCATGATTAAACCCTCACATCACGACGGGCATCGCGGCCCCAAATTAAATTGATCATTGCTCGAGAGGCAAATACGCCTGTAAACATACTGGTTAACAAACCTAATCCGAGTGTTAAGGCAAAGCCTTGGATTGGGCCATTACCGATGGCGTACAAAATCACGGCGGTGATCATGGTAGTAATGTTGGCATCAAGGATGGTCGAGAATGCGCTGTCAAAGCCAAGATCAATCGCTTGAGCGAAGCTGCGGCCTTCACGCATTTTGTCCTTAATACGTTCGAAAATAATAACGTTGGTGTCCACTGCCATACCGACGGTTAACACTAAACCGGCAATACCCGGAAGCGTTAGAACCGCTCCTGGTAACAAGGCGATTAAGCCAAGCAAACAAAGCATGTTGGCACAAAGCGCCACGTTTGCTACCCAACCTAAGCGGCGGTACCAAAGTGCCATAAAGGTCAGTGTTAAACCCATACCTAAAGCCAGTGCTGCAAAACCGTTTTCAATGTTTTCTGCACCCAGAGAAGCACCGATTGTTCGCTCTTCCACAATAGTAACCGGCGCAGTTAGTGAACCCGCTCGAAGTAATAGCGCTAACTGCTGTGCATCGTCCATGCTACCTGCCCCAGTAATACGGAACTGGCTACCAAGTTGAGATTGAATAGTTGCGACGCTGATAACGCGCTCACTACGCTCAGTTACACCGCGATCGTTTGTTTTGTACTCTCGGTAAACGGTCGCCATTGGCTTGCCGATGTGAGTTGCTGAGAAGTCACTCATTTTCTTACCACCAGCGTGGTCAAGAGAAATATTTACCTCTGACATGCCCATTTTGTCGACACCAGCACGAGCGTTCACGATGTGCTCGCCCGTTAGAACTGGTCGTTTTGCCAAAATCACAGTACGACCGTCATTATCTTGAAGAACAAGATCTTGGCTGCTGTGTGCTTGGCTCGCATCTTTCACTTCATAAAACGCCAAGCTTGCTGTTGCACCAATAACGTTTTTCGCTTGAGCAGGATCTTGTACACCAGGGAGCTCAATTCGAATGCTCTCTTTACCTTGGCGTTGCACTAGTGCCTCTGTGATACCAAGTTCTTCAATACGACCACGCATGATCTTCAGGTTTTGTTGAAGAGTCGACGATTGAAATTCTTGGATATTTTGTTCACTCGGTTCAAGCACAAAGCCACGAGATGAACTTTTTGAAATCCAGCCCGGGTAGTTTTGACGCAAGAACTTGTTTACTTCCGACAATGCTTGCTCGCTGTCACTGTTTACCGTAATTCGGTTGCCGCTTTCTGCTCGAACTTGCACACCACGAACACGTTGATCACGCAGATTCGCTTTGATTTCATCAATCAACGCATCACGTTGCTCTTCAAACGCTTTATTCACATCAACATTCAACAAGAACTGAACGCCACCACGAAGATCAAGACCGAGTTTAATTGGGCTAAAGCCCATCTCATTCAACCATTCTGGCGCAACCGATACGTATGAGAAAGTGATGCTGTCGTCTTTATTTAGCTCTTTGTTTAACAACGCACGAGCTTTACTTTGCGCATCTTCACCATCGAATACAATGGTTGTTTTGCCGTCTTTTTCGATGATTTTGTCGGCTGAAATATGGTTGGTTTTTAGCAGTTGATTCAGATGAACAACCGACATTTCACTGTTGTTTTGATCCGCAAACGTCAACTGGATAGAAGGCTGTTCGCCAAACCAAGTTGGTATAGCACTTAGGGTTAAAATAATGACCGTCGTGATTAATACGACATATTTCCAAGCTGAGTAGTGATTCATCAGCTTTCTGTTCTTTTGCTGCTTTGGTGTTTTTTTCATGTAAACATCATCCCTTCACAATGAAGTGAAGCTTTTAATAACAAGGCTTAACACACGACAGATGCTCCCAGAATAAATTCAGGGTATGAAATGCTCAGAACGCTCACGTCCTGTCGAATACAATCGTCGTGTTAAGAGTGCACAATGGTGCAAATAAATGGTGTTTAGGCAGAAAACTGACTATTGAGTGCGACGTACATGGCATTGGTCTCTTTCCAACCAGAAATGCGATGATCGCTTGTGAAATGATAAAATGTGGACTGGTTGTGACGCCAGTTAATGTCCATCAAGCTGTATGCGTAACCCGCATCAGCGTAAAACGGAGTAGTGAGATCGCCGACAAAATCTACGTGCTCGTCATCAAGCCCTTCCCGTAAGTAAGACGTCCAGCGCTGAGAGTTAAACAAAGCAACGGAATCGAGACTTGCATGGCCTTCAGATACTGGAGATTGAGAGCTTTCTTCTGAAACTTCAGAAAAATCGACGGAAGAGTTTGGCGATACACTTACGGCTACAAAAGGTTGTAGCTTAGAAAAGTGCGGTACGTGAGCCTTGTGGCCGATTTGCGCAGCAGATACATGCACTGGTAGCAATACCATTGCAAATAGCAGCAAAATCAACTTTCTAAGGTAAATCCAAGGCATAGGAACTCACTAAAAACACAAAGAGCCAAGTTAGGTCACTTGACTCGTTGATAGTATTCCTATTGATTATGGTTCACAACTAAAAAGTTATAAATCTCTGATTTCAGGTTTGCATCGTTATTGCATTTATCAAAACGTCTTTAGAAAACTAGTGTAATTGGTGGTGAGTTATCGATAAAAAATATCGCCCTTATCAACATCTAAGTAGATCTTGTTCTCTTGCTCCAAACCGCCACAATAGATGAAGTAAACGTTGCGCTTTTTGAACGTCACAGAACGAACCCAGCCTCCGAGCTCCTCAAAATCACTCGGATCACAGGTTTCATCGTCTAACAATTGCTGTGTTTTCTTACGGAAAATATCCAAGTGAACTTTTAAATCATCCGACTTCTGTAGGTATTCATCCAATATCTCTAAGCGCTCTTGCTCTTTAATAACTGGCTCTGCATCCGATAACCCTTCAGCATTCAACCATTCGGCTTTTTCTTCTCCACCCTCTTCATAGACAAGATAGCCGGAGATTCGGTACCACCCATCTACTTTTTCTAACACCGATACTTTTTCTCCCTTATAGAGCGTATCGACAACTAAAGCATTAGGGTTAGGCTTGTTGTAAACATTGACACGACGCTCAATAACGTAGTACTCGGTAACTTCCGGGGGAACGGCTTCTAAATCCAGAATCGGTTTGGATGTTTCTTTTTGCAGTGACGATTGCTCGACTTGTGTAGCCTTTGGTGCTTCAGGTTCATCTTTCTGCATAAAGAAGAAATAGTATCCAGCCCCCGCTCCGCCGAGCAACAGCATGACAATCAATGCGACGAGAATTTTCTTCATGCCCTTTTCCTTTTCATTCTTTATTCTTATCCCACCAGCAGCACGCATGTCGTAGAAATTTGGGTATATACTCAAAAGAGCAAGTCAACTAACGCGAGCAATAATGATCAACAGACTCAATTGGATACTACTATTTCTTCTGTTCCCGATAACGGGGCACGCCAATATTCAATGTAACCCATCGTCGTGGAATGACAATCTTACCAAATTCAATCGTTTAGAGTCCAATTACAATCAGCATGTTGAGGTATTCAATACACTTTTGACCGAACATAAACAGCGTCAGTTATTGTCCGAAACCTTTTCACTGCATGAGCTCGTGCTACTTTGGCGTGCCAAGTCGAACCAAAATGTGTTCAAAGCGCAATTAAAAGCATCGATTCAATACAAAGAAGAGCTCACAACTAAAGCGAATCAGCTGCTTAAATTGAGCACACAATCCCAATGGTCAGCAAATGGGTGGGAGATACTGGCCCAGAAGTGCCGCGAGTCAAACAAAACAGCCAATCAAATAACTGCGGAATGGTATAACACCAACGCTTTGGAACTTGCTGAAGATTACAAGCGCCTCTCTTCACAATATCAAACTCTGTCACAAGTCTATGATAAAGAAGCCCGAGCGCTTCAATACGCTCAAAATGTTTCGAAGTAAAAACAGAGCCAGTTTTGAATAGACGATGTTGGTTTTTCACTCCAATATTGGACGTTATTCGTGCTTTTTATCTTTCCTTAGTCGTGAACGATATCAAATGTAAATAATGGGATTGTTCCCTTTGACAAACTTGACTAAACCATGACCAAGACAATCAATTTATAGAGACATACGTCACATTAATGCTTTACTTATGGACATTTTTTGGTTAGTTTAGCCATTAATAAAATTTAATAAAAAGTCACATTTGGCTGGAGATGATGCTACAAACATGGTTATCAATCGATTAAGTAACAGGGAATGTCCTAATGCTACCAAAGCCAAGTTTTTGTCAGTAGTTAGGCACGTAAAAGAGTTCGGTTCAATCAGTGATTTGGATCTTTGTAAAATCTTCGGAGAAACAATATGGAGTGATGGGAGGGAATACCATTCAGCCGCGTTCTCATTCAAGGTTGATAGATACACAGGTAACTGTGAAATCTCACAATACAAAAACCAATAAGGCTTAAGAATTTATTAAGCGGAGTCAGGAAACGGACTCCGCTTTTTTGATCATGGCAATCGTAAAGTCGTGCTCGGAGTATCCCTCAATCAATCGTGTATTCGGACACAGCAACCGACAATAGCGAAAGACACCTTCTTTATTGTGCGACGCTAACATTTTCATGCTGGGTAGTTTGGATTCATCCAACAAGTTAAACACACAACCTTTCTCTGTCGCTCGGTACATTTTATCAATCATTTCAATGGTATGATTTGGGTTGGTGGATTGATAGTTCAATGATCCGGAAGCAAAAACAAAGTCGCAACGAGGCAATACCAACGTTGAGAAGTCGCCACATATAAACTTACTTTGCGTACGAAAATCTCGTTTTCTGGCTTCAGAGATAAACTGTTTTTGCTGATCAATGCCAATATAGCTTTGAGGAAGCCCCCCCGTAAGTTCGATAAACGCTAACAAGTCTCCGTAGCCGCACCCAATATCTAAAATACTTGAACCGTCTAACGTTAACCCTCGGCACAACGCCTCAAAACGGCTGATCTGACTATACTTATCTGCCCATCCCAGAGTTCGGGCTCTGTCTTTACCAAACTGTCTATATCGCTTTCGATGATAGTGGGCAATCTTAAGTCTATCGAAAAATTTCATCTTTCTTATGCATAAATCGGCAAACTGCCATTTCCTTTCACTTGTCTAATCGCCAGGTGGGTATGAATATCTTTCACATTTTCTAATCGCTGTAACTTTCTAGTAAATGTTTCATAACCAGCGAGATCTTTACTGACCACCTCTAACAGGTAATCATAGGCCCCTGATACGACATGGCATGAGATCACTTCATCCATCTCAACAACGGCATGTTCAAACTCATCAATCGAAGAAGCTTGGTGGTTATTTAAACTCACTTCAACAAATACAGTCATCGCGATGCCTACAGTGTCTCTGGACACAATAGCTCGATAACCACTTATTACACCTTCCTGCTCCAAACGCTTAATGCGTCTTGCACAAGGTGATGCCGATAGCCCTACTTGGTCAGCAAGTTCTGCCGTTGTCAGAGTGGCATCCTTCTGCATTAGGTTGATAAGTTGCCTGTCAATTTTATCCATTTATTCTTCCATGCCTTTAATCACCAACAATTAACACTTATACGCAATTTATCACCAACATCAAGCCTAATTACGTCAAACTTTGCCTCCCTTTTGCAAGAGTTTTATTCAACAATTAACACATCATTTACAAATGGACATGTCGATAATGATCTTGGGATACGCAGCTATATTAACGACCTTACTGCTTTGGTCTGGTTTCTTTATTTCTTTAAAAGGGGGCGCAATTTCTGCCTTGCAGCCAGCCGATATCGCGTTAGTTCGCTTTCTAATCCCAAGTATAATTTTATTACCATTTGTGATTAAGCATAAACAGTCGCTGCGCGTAGTGCCTAAACGCTACCTGGTTGGTGTTGTGGTTGGAAGCGGCCTTCCCTATCTTCTGGTCGTCGGAACGGCTATGCATTTCGCTCCCGTGGCGCACGGCAGTGCATTAGTACCTGGCACTTTGCCATTGTTTGTTTCTGCTATCGCGGTACTTTGTTATCAACAGTCGCTGAGTGCTCACCGCTTAATCGGGCTTTCTACGGTGTTGTTAGGGATTTTCGTATTCCTTCTTTCTAATAGCGGCGCAGAGTACAACTGGTCTCAGTTGCAAGGGCATATCCTGTTTCTAACTGGCAGCATCATGTGGGCTGCTTTCACCATCAGCGCTCGTGTCGCTAATCTTAATGCACACGTCTGTGCAGGATTCGTTGCAATCGCGTCTTTGGCTCTACTCATCATCGCCGTTGGTTTCGGGTGGGTAGACAGTTATTTGGTGGTAACACCGTTCAGCCAGTGGCCATGGGAGGAGTTATTTGGCCACGCGATGCTACAAGGTGTTGGCGCAGGTTTAATCGCTTCTTTCACTTTCATTTATGCAATTAGGATCATCGGTGCCGAAGCCAGCGCTGCTTTTGGTTCATTAACTCCAGTCGTCGCGACACTTCTTGCCGTTCCAATTTTTGGTGAACAACCAGATTCTCTCACTTGGTTAGCGCTGATGTTGGTCACATGCGGCAGTATTGTGGCAAGCCAAATCTTTATGAAAGGTGGAATGAGCCAAACTTATCGCCCACCACTTCACAGATAGCGATGATTTTACAAAAACTTATGCCTTACTATCTTGAATAACAAAATGGCGTTTTGATAGCCTCAGCTTAACTAAAAATTAAAACGCCAATGTGATGCCAGCCACTCATACTAAAGATGAACTGCATAGGTTTCTCAAACCGGGAATGAAACTTTCTACTAATTTCGAATTTGGGCCTAAGGATCAATATACGTATTCCACCACTTATCTTGGGATGAAAGAAAATGCTTATTTGATTCTTGATATACCAATGCGTTTGCTTGAAGAGCAAGTGATGAGAAAACTCCCCAACGCCGATATCATCGTGCGTGGAGTATCAGATACGGAGTTAGGCCATGTCATTGCGTTTAAGTCCAGCGTGCTGACGACGACCGTTCGACCATCTCCCCTTTTGTTTATCCGCATTCCAGGAACATTTGCAACCAAACCAGTTCGGGAACATGAGCGTTACAAGTTGCAAATGGACTGTAACGTTATTCATGCAGGGAATGTCTACTACGGTAGCCTTATCGATTTCTCTCTAGCAGGTGTTGGTATATCAACCTTGATTGAGCCCGAATTCAACGTGGGTGAGAGTGTTACCATCGAATGCCCGTTAAGCCACTATATCGGAGAAGAAAATCGATGTGTCATTGCCAACATTAAGAAATTGGCGAAGGGATGGGTAGTTGGAATTAAGTTTGCTAGTTCCATTGAGATGACTCACGAACTAAAAACAGAGTTACTGGAGCAATCCTTTCTAACCAGTAACGTCTGAGCTTACTGCTCGCTAAAGCGCGTCGCCTCAAAGCTGTTGAGTATTCTGTGAACCGTATAGGTCACAAGCAGCGTCGCAACAATAGCAAACAAAATACTGCTCACGCGATACAGCGCACTGAACATTAAGTCACCATCCGGAGTAAGATATTGGCCGAACAAAATGCCTAATGTGGTTAAGCCGCCAAATCCGGCTCCCGAACCGCTAGACTCTTTCACGTGCATATAGCTGAACATCATAGCCCCAATCCAAAGCAATGGGACGATAAACAATAAGGTATCCGACCAATCGTATAATACAAGTTGTCCGACAATACCAAAGGTCACCCCCATCAAGGTCCCCATTGCTCTTTTTCGCGCATACCCTAAAGCACCGTTCCAATGCATAGGAAACAATAAAAGTAAGGTTGTCGCCTGAGCAGACATAGAGTCACTGAGGTCAAATAGCTGGAATACAAGGAAAGACATTGTAGCGATACTCGCCCCCATAAGGGCTTCATGACGCATTCGATGACTCTGTTTAGGCTGCGACGGTTTCGCTGGTGGCTGACGAGGTTCCGCATCGGGAATCAAAAATGTCACCACATAAGCAACGATC
Organism: Vibrio sp. Vb0937; assembly: GCF_033338855.1. NCBI lineage: Bacteria > Pseudomonadati > Pseudomonadota > Gammaproteobacteria > Vibrionales > Vibrionaceae > Vibrio > Vibrio sp. Vb0937. The sequence goes on from NZ_JAWOTK010000002.1 coordinate 658,844, forward strand.
ACTGAAATAACATTCGCTTGCAGGTTGCTAAAGATTAGATCATTTAAGTCAGTGGTTGGATAACTCGCAAAGTGCAGCATGATGCTTAAGCTCAGTACGCTGTTCGCTCCAAATAAGAACAAGCTCCCTTTTGACATACAGGCGAATTTATATAGGAACAACCCGAATGCAATGATTGTCATCATGCCTGGGTGCCCACTAAATAACCCACCAAGAATGCCAACTTCTAATCCACACACAACCGCTGAAAAAATCAGTTGTCGTGCGGCATGTAGACTCATGACTGGCACCATTCCAAGTAACAGCATCGGAGTTACAGTAAAGAATACGCCATAGTTCCAACCAAATATTTTACATAAAGTGAAACCAATGGTCGCACCAGTTGCAATGCGCAAACACTGCCGGAAGTCGTTTTCCGACATGGGGTGGTCCCATAACTTCATATCGCCTCCTCGTTAATAAATATAATGAAGAAGACTCAAGAATTGGATCTGGCATCTCGCTAACCAGCCAGATAATGCGTTTTCTGGCAACAACTGCACGGTTGCTCGTGCCCCTGCTGGAAATGCGCGCTGCTGAGGTTCATCGATAGCTAGATGTAAACGTAAGCGCTGCGCGTCTCTCACCCAACGGTTTGAGTCAGTTGGTGTTGCTAAGCGACCATCCGCATCGAATTGACCCGAGCTGACCCCGGCATCCACACTCGTAATACGAGCTTCAAATACATCACCAGGCAAGCTATCAAAAGCCACTAACGCACGGCTGTTCTGATTAAAGTGTCGTAAACTCTTTTCACGAAAGTCGGCAATGATATCCACGTCATCGGAGACTAAAGCGACAAGAGGTGTACCAGCTGCCGCATAGGCCCCCGTCTCCAGCTGCAAGTTAGCGACAACACCATCATGTTCCGCCGAGACTTGAGTGTAAGACAGATTCAGTTCCGCTTGTTTTAGCTGGTTTTGCGCCACGCGGATATTCACATTCGTCGCGCCTAAATCACCGCGGTTTACTTCCAACTCTTTTAAACGAGCACGTGCGGCCAGTAAGTTCGCTTTAGCTGCCGTTGCACTACTCTGTGCGTCATCACGCTGCTGTTGCGAAGTACCATTACGGTGAAACAGGGTATTAAGACGTTTCGCTTCGCGAACTTTTTGTTCCGCCACGATTTTGCTCGCTTCAACGTCTGCTTTTGCCGCCGCAATAGAAGCATCAAGTTGTTCGTTGTTTTGAATCACACGCTCAAGGTTAAGTTGAGCCTTTTCTACGGCGAGCTGATAAGGCTGGGGATCAATCTGAAATAGTAGATCGCCTTGGCTTATTTCTTGGTTGTTGGCAACATAAAGATGTGTAATCTGCCCACTCACACGGGGGGCCACTTTAGTTACCACACGCGTTGCCATTGCCTGAGGCGTCAACGGCATGGCGAGATCTGCAACTAGAAAATAGGCAAAGACAAGGACAAACGCGACGCAAGAATATTTGATCCAACGTGCGAATTTTTGATCTGGAGTCATAGGCGTTTACTTCTCTTTTTATTCGGTTTTCTGACTTATTCGCTAAGTGAATCAAGCGCATTGTGAGCAATCTGATCAAGAATCAATGAAAGCTGCTGAAGTTCCTGGTCGTTGATGTCCGTTAGGAGCTTGCTTCGAACTTGAAGAATCCGAGCCTCCATTTGCTTTAGTAGGGTTTTCCCCTCTTCTGTGAGGCTAACAATACGTGCTCGCTTATCATGTTCACAGCAATGGCGAGTGATCAGAGATTGCTCTTCTAATAATTTTAATGTTCGCATCAACGACGCTAACTCGATCTCAAGCGCTTCAGCCAAATGCTTCTGACTGATGTTGTCACCCATTCGATAAAGCTTCCATAACGCAGTCCAACGCGGATACGTTAGGTTTAAAGGCTCTAACTCGCGATCTGCAACCATTTTCCATAAACGAGCAACACGAGATAATTTTTCAGCCAGAGAAAGGTCTCGCAAACTGTTGATGTCTTGAATCATAAGATCTACTCAATTACTTAGCGTGCTAAGTAATATAAAATAGTTAGCACGCTAAGTAAATATCTTTTTGTGATTGAAATCACGTTGGGTGCGTCAGTGAAGGGGCAGAAATCTAAGTAACACAACACGATGTTTGAATTTGAAATGCAGCGATGTACACAACAAACGTCGAGACCAATAAAGTCTGATTTGTATAAGAGTAAAAGGGTCAGATACAAAAAAGCACAACCCACAGTCATGGTGTTGTGCTTTTCAGATAATGAATAATTGGATTATCCCGTAGTGAGCCAATTCCTTATGTTCGCTCAACTAAGAACCGCTGTTTAAAATCCACAAATGCTTCATGGAGCGCATTTTCTTTAATCGGCTTGAGAAGCACGTAGTTCGCACCCGATTCCATAAAGGCGTCACTGGTTTCTTTCGCGGTGTCAGCAGTACACGCATAAATTGGCGTGCCTAGTTTCAGCTTTTGTCGGATCTCTTTGGTCGTTTCAATTCCACCAAGATGCGGAAGTTGGTTGTCCATCAGTATCAAATCGTAAGTATGATCTTTTAAGAATTCCATTGCTTCTAACCCATCTTTCGCCCAATCAACCTGCATTTTGTACTTGTTACAAAACGCTTTTAGAATGAATGCGTTAGTATGGTTATCCTCTACCAACAACACTTTGAGACTCTCTGTAAATAGTTCACCTGGCTTAACTCGCAAACTCGAATCAAGAGGGGTGAGTACTCGCTCACGATCTTTCACTGGCATTGTAATGACAAAAGTCGTTCCTAAGCCTTTCTGACTGCGGACTTGAACATCACCTTCCAGCATGTCGACAAGGCTCTTCACAATGGTCAGCCCTAAGCCACTGCCACCGTATTCTCGAGTCGTTGTTGCTTCTTCTTGAACAAAAGGTTCGAACATTTGGTCGAGTTTGTCAGACTCGATGCCGATACCTGTATCCGTAATTTCCACGACCAGCACGCTATTGTCAGCACCATAGAACTGCTCCAGTTCAGCATGCAAGCGCACGCTACCCGAGGGCGTAAACTTTACTGAGTTACTGACTAGGTTGAATAAAATTTGGTTCAGACGAACTTGGTCAGTAAAGATTTCAACATTGGGATCTATTTTGTTTTCAATGACAAGGTTGACGCCTTTACTTTCACAAATAGGACGATAAATGTTTTCTAACGTTCGAATTGTATCAGTGAAAGAAAACGGGTGCTTTTGGATATTAAACTTACCCTGCTCAATCTTCGAAAAGTCCAAAATATCATTCAAAACAGCAAGTAAGTGCTCACCACTATGTCGAAGTACGTCAATTTGGTTATTCTGCTCTTCTGTTTCCACAGAGTCTTTTAGCAATTGAGCAACCCCTAAAATTCCATTGATTGGCGTTCGGATCTCATGGCTCATTTTAGCCAGAAAGTCGGCACGGGCTTGAGCAGATTTCTCTGCTTCTTTGCGCGCCAAGTTACTCTGTTTTTCCGCCTCAATTAGCGTGGTTATATCCTGACCTTGAACAATAATACCGCTAATATCTCCATCAACTCGAATCGGCGATAAGTTCCAGCGATATACTTTGTCTCCAATTGGCACATTAACGCCTGTCAACGTAGCTCCCTGAGCCGCCATGCGAAGGTGTGGCATCAACTTTTCTTTGAAACCTTTGAACACTGGGTGCATGGTTTCAATATCGTTTTCCATGACTAACTCTTTGCGTGCTGCCGGATTGATTTGGACAAGCACACCCGATTCAGACCACACCATAATAGGAGATAACGCAAAGTTAAACAGGTCGCGGAAAGAGCGCTTTTGTGCTTCAAGCTCTTCAAAAGTGTTTTCTAGTGTCGAACCAATATGATCGAATTCCTCAATATCTGACCCCTCAAAACGCTCAAATCCTTTTTCTTCACGAGCCGAGCGGGTATATGCCATCAGGGATCCTAACTCTTCAACTACTCGATTCTCGATCCATTCTTTAGTCATTAGCGCAATCATGACCATACCGATAACTGAGGCTAGCATTGCTAGCAGGTGTTGGATTTGCAATGTCACCACGCTCTGATTGTCTTGCACAGTAAGCAAGCACAAGTCAGTCTCGGCGGCATTTACCTCAATAGGGGTTTTGATGATCAATAATTGGTCAAGCTTGTGCTGGGACTCTCGTCGTTTGAGTACGTCAAATATTTGATAAGCCTCATCTCCTACTAATGAGCTTGCCAATGGTGTGTTGTTAGCGACCAACACAACATTGTCGACGTTGCCTTCATTTTTTAACCTTTCCATCAACCCAAAGTTATTATCTAAAACAACAACATTGTAAGAGTACCCCATCACTTCACCGGTTTTAGGTTGTAAAACGGGTACGCGACGAAGTAACAGATGGCGAGTTCCCATCGGGGTCTGTGAGGGTAGATAATACCAGTTGTTGCTAAAGGTCACCTGACTGGCAAGTCGGCTAAGTATCAGATTGTTGATGCCATAGAAATGCGCGTTGCCATCGTCCCAAATAATACCTTGATGATCGGTTAGGAAACGAAACTCTGGTGTATGGGAAGGATCACTCTGGTCAATACTCATGAAAAAGTAATTGAGTGCCTCTTCATCACGTTCTGTATAAAAATCCAATACAACATCACTTTTCGAATTGCTGTTGTGATGAATCTGAATCGCTGCAAAATGGCTATCAAAAATGTTCAGGATCAGGGCAGAGGTCTGCTGCTTGGTTCGGTCGACTTCCTGCCAAATAATCTGCTTCGAGAAGTAATAACTCTGAACAAAGATGCCTAGAATGATCGGAGCTAGTACGAGAATAATTATTTTGGTAATAAGCGTCGACAGTGAGCGACGCTTTCTTGTTTTTGATGTAGTTGTCATCAATTATCTGAGTATCTAAATGCACGTTTTCTTAATGCTTCAATTCTTTCTGGAGAGTCCGATTTGGTAACGACTTCAAAATCACCAGAGTAAACGGTGGGAACTGGCTTTCCTTCTAAATCCCACTTAATGGCCTCAGCCATTGCAATACCTGTATCATCGTTCATACGCATAACGGTAACGTCTAACTCCCCTTTAGAAAGCGCCTCTAACTCTGCTGAACCGCCGCCCCAACCATTGATCATGACATCGTCACGACCTAACTCTTTAAGAGCGTCAACAGCACCTAATGCTACATCGGTAGAACACGCGTAAATGAAATCAACGTCCGGATACTTCTCCAAACTGGCTTTTGCAGCTTCATACCCAGATTGCTTTGTTGCTTTGGTGTAGTAAGCAGATTGTAGTTTAAATTGATTATCGCGGTTCACTTGGTTGATAAAAGTGTTGCCTCTGATGTCACTAATGTAGCCCTCTGAGAAGTAGAGAACACTATAGTGGCTATGTTTAGGGAAACGCTTGCCAAACTCAACGGCCAATTCACGACTTCCTTCTGCGTGGTCGAAACCAACATAAAGAAACGGCTGATGATGTTCCCAATCCCTAACAGGTGTGGTGATATTTTGTAAAATTAACTTGGTTTTCTTTGAATCTAAGACATGCTCAACAAACTTACGATGTCTTGTGGTATCTAGAGTAAAGATCAAGTAATCGGAGTTGCTTTTCAGCGCCTCCATTAAAGACAAACTTTGCTGCTTTATATCTGCATTAGGACGAGTAAACACCTGATTTAGTTGATAGTCGATATCAAGCTTATCTAGGCGTTTTTCAAACGCATCGATGTTTCGAATCCAATAATCAGAGATCTGCTGCCCTGGATAAACAACAGAAATTTTCAGTGGACGCTTCTTGTCTTTTGCTACGGGTACAGGGGTTTCTCTTACCACTTCAGCCAACGCACTAGTTAGCTGCTTCTGTTGTGGAAACTGGTCTAAAAACTCTTGATATGCCCAATACCCATTAAGAACTTGGGTGGCCTGCACATTCGGCGCAAAAGCGGCCATTGAAATCAGGGAGAATACTAACGCTTTTTTCATCTACTGCTCTTTTAGCTTTTTTATGAGCCTAATTCAGCTCTATTCATTACCTAGCCGAGTCATCCTATACTCTTGTAATCTACCTTCCTCTTAGTGCCTGTTTCAATAGTAAATTGGTTCTTGGTCTGAGTGGATGCAAATAAAGTACATTGAGTCGCTTCCTTTGTCTCGATGACGTAGAGACATTTCGCGCTTTTCATACTCAGGACCTGTAAACAGAACACCAGCCCATTATGCGTCAGTTTATTCCTACATGGTACTCCAAAAACAAAAAGAAACCGCCAATGTGACATAGGCGGTTTCCGTGTATCTTTGCGTAGCAAGGGCTTAGCAAGGGCTTATCAGAGTGCCACTATCTCTAACATCATTTGTTGATGTTCGTCGACGACAATATTTGCTTTTGACATAACGAGCAGCTCTTTTTTCGCTTTAGTTAGTTGCTTAATATAGTACTCTGCTCGCATGGCAAGCGTCTTTGAGTCAAAATCCGATGACCATTCCAATACCAAAGGGCCTTTTCCCTTCAAAGCTTTCGCTCCTTTTCCGGTTTGGTGCTGATTGAATCTTCGTTCAACATCATTGGTAACACCACAATACAACGCGTTGCGGTTATTTCGTATCAGGTAGACACTCCAACGCTGCGTTGTATTTTCCATCATGAAAGCAGTGACTCAACCTTAGCTTTTAATTCATCCAGCTCTTCTTTCAGCTGAGCGACTTCGAGCTCTAGCTGACTTACTCGATCGGAGCTCGAGCTTGCAGCAGACACAGGCGCTGCAAGTTCGGACGCATCAACATCACCACAGAACAAATGCATATAACGCGACTCCCGCTTACCAGCCTCACGTGGTAATTTGACCACTAATGGTCCTTTCTCTTCGCTTGCTAAATGCTCAAGGACCGTTTCCACTTCTTTTACATCATGAAATGTCGCGAGACGATTAGTACGAGTACGAATTTCCCCAGGTGTTTGAGCACCGCGCAAAAGCATACAGCATACAATGCCCTTCTCCTGCTCTGTCAGCTTTAAATCACCAAATTCCGTATTACAGAAACGGTGTTGATACTTGCTGACGCGGCTGTTGAACGCACTTTCGTCACTGACGAGCCTGCGCTCAATAAGAGCATCAACGGCATCGAGAACGTCTGACTCAGAGAGTGACATCACGGGATCACGGTTGCTTTTTTGATTACACGCGTTGGTTAATGCGTTTAGGCTGAGGGGGTAAAGATCTGGGGTAGTGACTTCTTTTTCGATCAAGCAACCAATAACTCGTGCTTCAATTGCCGTTAGCTCAACTTTCATAATGCATTTCCTTATTATTTTTGCATTTGACTTTGTACCTAAATCGCTTCGAAATCATACGCCATAAATTCACACAGCAGTGCAAGAAGCGTTAGCGGTTCAGGTGTTGGTGTCAGGCTAAAGCATAGCGTAAGACCTGACACCCCTTACGAATAGGGTCAGGTATCAATGCTCCGAGAGAATCGGCACTCTCGTCAAATTGCCATCTTGGTCGACCATCATTATTTTTGAACGATTAAGCTCAACTTCGATGATTTCGAGTTGCTCGCGAGCGTTGATATACGCCGTTTTTAACTTTTCAGCCACAGAGCGAGTGACTTGCTCATTATCTTGACTATTTACTTGCTCCGCAGTGTTACCAGAGTCCATATCAAGTTCATCATTTTGCATTCAATGGTGTTGATAATATAGTGAAGGCCACGTTATGACAATGAATCGATGGATTCTACAATGTTGGCCAAAACTCGAAGAAAGCAGCACGATTATATGGACACAACGCAATTGGTTGAGAAATGTTCAACTCTGCATTGCTATTGATCTAAAGACTGTTATGCCACTGGATGTTGTGCTTTAATCGAGGAAGATATTCATAAAATTAGGAAAGAGAACTATGAGTAGCGTATTTGAAATCGTTAACCAAGCTCGTCGTAAAAACAAACTAAAACGTGAGCTTCTTGATAACGAGAAGAAAGTTCGTGATAACCGTAAACGTGTTGATCTTCTAGAAAACCTTCTAGACTACATCAAACCAGAAATGACTCACGATGAAATCGTCGCAATCATCAAAAATATGAAAGCAGACTATGAAGATCGTGTTGATGACCACATCATTAAAAGCGCTGAGATCTCTAAAGCACGTCGTGACATCAGCCGTCGCATTCGTGAGCTGACTGAAGAAGACAAGCAAACTAGCGGCAAAAAATAAACGCGTGAGCTAGATTTTCGAACCCCGAGCAAGAATATCTTCCTCGGGGTTTATTTTTGTCTCTAAACTAACCGCCGTGTACAATCAATCTAACTCTTATTCCTAACGCATTCAGCTTTCTATGTCTTCAACTTCGACAAGTACACAACCAACGCTTGCAAAACAATTATTTACGATGACCTGGCCAATGCTTTTTGGCGTTCTGTCTTTAATGAGCTTTCAGCTTGTGGATAGCGCGTTTATCGGTCAGCTCGGCGTTTTACCGTTAGCCGCTCAAGGTTTCACTCTGCCTTTGCAAATGGTCATTATCGGCATTCAAGTCGGTCTAGGGATCGCAACGACAGCGGTCATTTCTAAAGCTCTTGGGGCGAATGAAAGTCGGTATGCCAAACAACTTGGCGGATTGGTATTGATGATCGGCTCAATTGGTGTCGCTATTTTTGGCGGGCTAATTTGGCTTTTGCGCTACCCCATTTTAGCTCTATTAAGCGCTCCAGAATCTGTTATGCCGATAATCGACAGTTACTGGCCTTGGTGGTTATTAAGCTCATGGACTGGTGCGGTTTTGTATTTTTACTACAGTATCTGCCGAGCTAATGGCAATACAATGTTACCTGGCACAATGATGATGATAACCAGCGGCGTGAACCTTGTACTCGATCCGCTATTTATTTTCACGTTTGACTTGGGTATTAACGGAGCGGCAATAGCAACCATCGTCGCTTTTGGATTTGGTATTTTAGTCGTAGCTCCTCGCGTGAAGAAGAATCACTGGGCAACGACACAATGGCAAGATCTTAACGTAGCCAAAAGTGTTGCATCTATCGGTAACATTATGGGCCCTGCGATGATTAGCCAACTGCTGCCACCGTTGTCTTCCATGCTAGCAACAAAATTATTGGCAAGCTTTGGAACCGCAGCAGTCGCCGCTTGGGCGCTTGGTTCACGCTATGAGTTCTTTGCTATCGTTTCGGTCTTGGCGCTGACAATGTCTATGCCTCCAATGGTTGGACGCTTACTTGGAGCAAAGAACTATGAAGATATCCAAAGGCTCGTCAGTATTGCCGTAAAATTCATTCTAGGTTTCCAACTTTTGATTGCTGCCATTACATTTGCCGTCGCAAACCCACTCGCACTATTGATGACAAGTGATGTGCAAGTGGAGCAAGTCTTGGAAATGCATTTACTGATAGTGCCGATCAGTTTGGGTTCATTAGGGGTTTGTATGCTAATGGTTTCTCTTTGTAATGCATTAGGCAAATCTTACACCGCGCTCACTATTTCAGCGCTGCGCTTGTTTGTCTTTTTCCTACCGTGCTTGTGGGTTGGCGCTCAAATGGATGGAATCCGAGGTTTACTCTTAGGCGCTTGTATCGGCAACCTGTTAGCTGGTGTTTCCGCATACCTAACCTATCGCCAAACCATACGCAAACTCGCAGGCGCTCAAGCCAGCGCACAACAATGAATAATCAGAACTAAGCCCCTGAAGTGGGGCTTTATCGTTTTGACACCTTGTCTAAGTTGAAATGTTAGCTAGGCGAGTTTTAATTCACTAAAGAGCTCAAATAACTGGTTCGATTTATACGGCTTAGGTAAATAAGCATCCATGCCTGCCGCAAAACAGTTGTGGATGTCTTCTTCCAAAACACTCGCAGTGAGTGCGATAATCATCGTTTTTTCGCGTCCTGCTTTCTTTTCCCAACGACGAATTTCTTTCGTCGCGGTCAGTCCATCCATCACGGGCATCATGCAGTCCATTAAAATTGCATCGAATTCTTCTCCCTTTGTGATGGCTTCTAACGCTTCTTGACCGTTGCTTGTTATCAAATAGTCATAACCTGCTTTATCCAGAAAAAAACTCGCTATTTTCTGGTTCATCAAATTATCCTCCGCAATTAAGATCCTCCGATGAGAGCGCGACGCTCGATATTCAGAGCTGACAACATTATTGGTGACATTGTCACTTGATATAGTCTTTTCAACCTTAGCTAAATCATCAATGACATGCTTAAATCGATTGCCAAGGAAAGGTAATGTGAGTACGGCATGTACTTTTTCTGCATTTTCGTAGGGAGTGGATAAATGATGCTGGCAAATAATCACACGGCGAAGATCGTAATTAAATGATAGATTATCCAAGATTTCATCGGTATTAGCATCGTTACTGTGGCACAGAAATATGACATCAAAGTCATCATTTATCGCTTGCACTTCATTCACATTATTAACACCAAAGAGATTGATTTTCGCTAAGCGACACTCTTTTAATACTTGGTCGGCGTAGTCGTAATTTGAGCAGATCAAAAGCCCTTTATTAATCACCTCCGAACGCCAGCCAAACACCGGAATTGCTTCAACCTCAATCGAGAATTCAAAGCATGTGCCCACTCCTTTTGTAGATGTTGCTACGAGCTTGCCCCCCATCATCGACACAAGCTGACAACAAATTGCCAAACCCAACCCTGTGCCGCCAAATTGCCTCGACACTCCTTCATCTTCCTGAGTAAAGGGTTCAAAAATCGTGGTTAACTTATCTTGATCAATGCCTATTCCGGTATCTTCTACTTTAAACGTCAGCACTCCACGTTCTTTCTCAAGTAACTCCTCATAACTAACATCAACGCATACATGCCCACTTTCGGTAAACTTAACCGCATTCGATACCAGATTCGTAACTACCTGTTTGACACGATGATCATCGACCATCACGCGAATGGGGATATTTTCAGCTAAATTAATACCTAACTTTAGCTGTTTAGATGTTGCTTTGGATTGGAATAAAATCATCGACTGATACACGACTTCTCGGATATCCGCTTCTACTAGTGACAGCTCCAATCGTCCAGACTCGATTTTAGAGAGATCCAATATATCGTTAAGTAAAGTGAGCAGTGTTTGAGATGAGGAGTCAATGTCATCAACAACTTCTTGTTGATGCGAAGACAACTCACTTTGAGAGAGTATTTCTGTCATGCCCATGATCCCGTTAAGGGGCGTGCGTATTTCATGTGACATGTTGGCAAGAAACACAGATTTTGCACGATTAGCCGATACTGCTGACTCTTTTGCATGCAGTATTTCTTCAGTTTGTCTCTGCATTTCTTCAACCACTCGATTCACTTGCTGAGCAAAAATGGTCAGTTCATCACTTCCATCAACTTTGACTTTTGTTTGCTTCTCTTCGGAGTTGATCAACGCGTTTAAAGTGTGAATGATCGCATCGAGTTTGCTGTTAACTCGGAACCAAGTACTAAATCCGAGCCAACAAAGCAGGATAACCACTAAGGCAACGCCAAAACTGATCATCGCTATATTGGCCTTTTGTTCATGAACCTGCGTGAGAAGCGACTGCTCAGTTTGTTTGGTGAACCCATCAATGAGCACTTGTAAGCGCTGCACACGAAAATCGAGTTCTTTTAAATACGCGGCGTAGTCACTTTGAGACATGTCTCCTGACATTAATTGTCCGCGAGACGCCAAGTTTCTCTGATATCTCGGCGAAGTAAACAAGCCAAGCAATTTATCCACTTGCTCGTATGACCCACCTAAGTTTAAAAACGCATCCAAATTTTGCTGCTGTCGGTCAATCGCCTGATAAAACATACTTTGACTTAGCCGACTCTCAGGGTCTTGGACTAAACGGTTCGTCAGCCAAGCTTCTTTCTGTGTCCAAAAAGAGAGCTGAGCAAGGTAGGCAATAAAATTTTGCATGCGAATGCCGTCGTCACTGCCATACCATTGATGATTTTGCAACAAAGAGCGCGACATATTTTGGAGCTGTTGAAATGCCCAATCACCCAGGTCGTCCATCTCACTCAATCTACCTGACAATACCCCCAGCATGGCTTCTTTCAGTTCATCAGCATACTCAGCAGTATTAGGGTTACTCACAAACTTTTGATGCAAAGAAGAAATAACTTCACCTTGTTCTTCAATATTAATGGCTGCAGAGACTTGAAGATCAGGCTGTCGGCGTACTTTCTCTATGGAGTAAATAAAGTGGGAGGCCTTGGATATCAATTGGAAACCTTGAATATTGCTAACCGTTTGATTGAGACGGCTCACGCGCAACGCATTATCAGAAAACTGCTGAACTGCAAATACCACTATTACCACAGCGGGTAATAGTGCGAGGAGTGCTAAGCGTGTTTTTATTGATAATCTCAACATCCATCAGCCTAATGGTTGATTTCATCCGTTTATTTAATATTAGACTAGTTTCTTGCATTGAAAGGCATATACGACATTGTTACTTTCAAACAACATTCACCTACCTAGACTATGGTTATTGTGAGTGTTTTATCATCGGCTAATGCAGTAAAAATTGTGATTTAAGTCATATTTTTTGATCTTAAAGTTGGATGCAAACAATAAAGTTTCACTCACAACTAAGAGTCGCATCACTTTTCAGGAAATCATCTATTGTATGTTTACCTATTGAGTTGCCTTGTCGAGTTAAATCACACAAAAATGCAAAATATTCATTTTTGTCAACAAAAATAATTTGAAAGCAAACGTTATCATCGCAAAAAAAGTAAGTTACTTTCTAAATGTCAATACGTGAAAACCACTGCTTTAGTCACATTAATCCACCACTAACGTTCCCTTAAGTAGTGTTTTACACTGGATTTAATTTTCCTAGCAGAATAAGGACTCCGACCTTAGAATCCGCACACATAACTATTACAACCCGATTACATAACCCACCACACTCTTGCACGCTGCCGAAGAGGCAACAGCAGAGAGTATGGTTAGCCCCCAAAACGTGAAAGGTCTAATACAACAATGAGTCCAGAGAAATATCTCCAAGACTGGCAAACTAGCCAAACGATTGCTGAATCTATTTCCCCTCTAATTGGTAAGCTATATCGTCAAAAAGGAATCGAAGTGGTTCTGTTTGGTAAAACGCTTATTAATGCTACTACTATAGACATTCTCAAAACTCATCGCGTTGCAAGACGTTATACCGGTAACCCACTTTCGCTTGAGCACACGATGCCTATTATTCAAGCGCTTTGTGAAATGAGCATTTCTTCATGCCGTGTCGATGTTGGCCAATTGGCAACTATGTACTGGAATGAACATGACGATACAAGCTCTCTAAACGATTTCCTTATCACTGCACTTGATGGTGCTCGCGACGCAGATTCTTCATTGAAAGCGCGTGATGTGGTTCTTTACGGGTTCGGTCGCATTGGTCGACTACTTACTCGCCTTCTCATTGAGAAAAGTGGTCCAGGTTACCCACTAAGACTACGTGCGATTGTGGTTCGTGGCGGTAAAAAAGGCGATTTGGAGAAGCGTGCTAGCTTGCTGCGTCGTGACTCAGTTCACGGTCAGTTCAACGGTAGTATTGTTATCGATGAAGAGCGTAAAGCACTGATCGTTAACGGCAACTACATCCAAATCATCTACGCAAATAACCCAAGCGAAGTGGATTACTCAGCTTTCGGTATCAATAACGCGCTAGTTGTTGATAACACAGGTGTTTGGCGTGATTCTGAGGGTCTGAGCCAGCACTTAGCGTGTCAAGGCGCAGAGAAAGTACTGCTAACAGCACCAGGTAAAGGTGACATCAAAAACGTTGTATTCGGTGTAAATGAGTCAGTAATTCAAGAAGATGACACCATCATCTCTGCGGCAAGCTGTACAACAAATGCAATCACGCCAGTCCTTAAGGCTCTGAACGATAAATATGGTGTTCTTTCTGGCCATATTGAAACCGTGCACTCATACACAAACGACCAAAATTTGATCGACAACTTCCACTCTGGTGACCGTCGCGGACGTAGTGCTTCACTAAACATGGTTCTGACTTCAACAGGCGCGGCAAAAGCAGTTGCTAAAGCATTGCCAGAGCTTGCAGGCAAGCTAACAGGCAACGCGATTCGCGTACCGACACCAAACGTATCTATGGCAGTCGCTAATCTAAACTTAGGTGAAGACGTAGACCGTGATTCACTGAACGATTACTTGCGTGAAATGGCGTTGAACTCTGAGCTTTCGGCACAGATTGACTACACCGATTCAACAGAAATTGTATCAACTGACTTAGTTGGTTCTCGTCATGCAGGCGTCGTAGATGGTCAAGCGACTATCGCACAAGACAAGCGTTGTGTACTTTACATCTGGTACGACAACGAATTCGGTTACAGCTGCCAAGTTGTGCACTGTATGGAACAAATGATGGGTGTTCGTTACCAAACATTCCCTCGATAGGTGAACTTTGCTCCACAACGTTAACCACATAGCGTAGCGGACAATATCTCATATTTGTTCTAAATAATAAGCGCCATGCGCATTACTAATATTTTTCCCCGTTTATACGCCTGATCACCCTCAGGCGTTTTTTCGTTTCATTCATTTGACACTCTCCGGACAAAGTGAACGTCAGCATTCATGTTTTGTTCATGTTCACAGCATTAATCTGAGCACATAAATTACAGAGAGGTCATGATTATGAATCGGATTATTGTAACTGCACTAGCACTGATTACCGGCTTTTTTACGTTAGTATTTAGCTTAATCATTGCGATTCCGTTGACCATCGCAGCATTAATTACCGGTAAACGTATTGAAAAGCGCGTCAAGAAAATGCAGAGAGAAATGCACGAAGAGTATGAGTTTAATACAGGTAAAGCAGATGCGATTGAAGGTGAATTTGAAGAGGTTCGCCGGTAAGTAAATAAGATTTAGATGAGTTTCTCTCCCCCAACCGCTCCTGAGAAACTTCTTGCTTTCACCCTGTCCTTAAAATGGCAGGGTGCTTTTTTGAAAAGCACAATATTGAATAAGCACCTAGCGGTTTATTGCTTTATCTTTTTGTTGTAGGAGGCTGTGTAACCAGCCTCCCATAAATCACCATCGACACCAGAGTATGGGTTGGATTCTTTCGGAGCGCCGCTTAGGCAAGCATCTTTGCCTTCCTTCTTAATTTCATCGATGTGGTTTAAAACAAAGTCAAAGTGTTTAGGATCAGCCTTTTGTAGTAACCCGTACAAAAGGCCAAAGCCAAGCATCGTAAATACAAACAGTTCAAAAAACACCCAAATGCTCTTTGTTGAAAAGAATATCCAAGCAACGCTGCAAACACTGGTCAAAATTACTACTGGAGCTAAATCTACTATTCTTTGCATATTGCTCTCACCTTCTAAACGGTCATGGAGTCTCTACCCCTTTCATAGGGTAAGTAAGAGGAAAGTCCGTTTTTATCCAATAAAGCACTCTCGACTTAATATGCGACACTGTTAGTATTAACGTTAAGTGGCTATCGTTCTCATTATAACAATGCGTTGGAAAGTAGCTTTCACAGCAAATGAGAATATGAACCAAAGTAACACTATTGATAATATTAATTTTAGCAACGTTTAGCGTCAGAATTACGTAAATTGTGTAAGGGTTACTGAGAGTAGACAAAAAAGCAGCCACACGGGCTGCTTTTAGTATGTCTGTCTTGCGAGCTTGTCTATACCGTTACGACCACTCTAAGAGCCAGCAGCATGAGTACTACTCCTGACAAACGATCAATCAACACTGCCTTAGAGCGAATTCTGTCAACGACTTTAGAGCTCGATAGCACTAGGGTAATAAAGGTGTACCAAAGCCCATCTACAACAAACGGCGTGGCAACAATGATCATCTGATTACTCAAATCATTACCGAGCGCGACAAACTGACTGAATAATGCGATAAAAAACAAAGCAATTTTGGGACTTAAAATCGAGATAAAAAAGCCTTCTCGCGCAGACTGGATTACCGTTGTTTCCTCACCTGACTCCAACTTCGCAGCCACACCACCTTTTGAACGCAAAGCATTAAACCCTAAATACGCAAGATATGCCGCACCCACAAGGCTAATCGTCTTGAACAACATCGGGCTTTGCTGCAAAACAACAGCGAGCCCAATCAAAGTAATAAACGCATATATACCAATGCCAAACGCATGAGCCCAAGCCGTAGCTAATCCATTGATACGTCCACCAGCCAACGAGTGCTTAGCGACAATAGCTAAGCTGGGACCTGGTGACATAGCCCCTAATAAACACACGGTAAAAAGTGATAACCAAACTGTTAGTGTCATAAGAATCTCCCCTCTTTGAAGCTCACTCTATCAACGGAAGAGGTATAATTAGAAATCAAAGTTATTCATACTAATCATGACTTCAAGTCATAGCTAAACGGTGTACGTATTAGCGAATGGAATATTCAGAGATTTGCATTACTGAGCGAATCTCTTCTCGCACCCATTTATGCGCAGGATCCGTGTCGTATTTGGGGTGCCACATTAACCAATATTGATGAATAGGTGTTTCGAGTGGTAATGCTTTATGGGTTAAGTCCCAATGCTTAGCGAGGTTAACGGCAATATGTTCAGGAGCCACCATCAGGTGCTCACTTGCAACTAAGCGATTGATCGCAGCAGAGAAGAATGGAACCTTAAAGGTAACGTGGCGGGTGTGCCCTAGCTCTTTCAATGCTAAATCAGTGTAGGAATCTTTGTCTCCGCCGCCAGTCACTTTGATGTGTGAATATGAAATCAAGTCTTCAATACTGATCTGGTCCTGCTTTGCTAACGGATGAGAAGATTTCATCAAACAAACTGATGAATCCTCACCAATTTTAACGCTCGACACACTCTGTGGTTTTTCTGGATACATAGAAGACGCGATATGGATGCCCGTCTCATGAAGTTTATCAAGAAAGTTGGGTTGCCACAGTCGGTACGCCATATCTAACTGTGGCGCTTGTTCACCCAAGTGAGAGGCAATATCGGGCAATACGTATTGCGCCACGTAGTCACTAGAAGCAATAACAAGCTCACCTTGCCACTGCCGCGGCTCAAAAGGTTGGTCATCGAGTAAATGGTCAAACTCAGCCAGTAATGCATCAAGCTTTGATTTTAACGCTATTGCTCGTGGCGTTGGTATCAGTTGATTACCTTGACGAATAAGCAGTGGGTCACCACACAGATCGCGCAATTGTGCAAGCTGTCGACTGACAGCTGACTGCGTAATGTGCAAACGGTCTGCGGTCCGGCTGACATGACACTCCTCTAAAAGTACATGCAAGGATCTAAGTAGATTCAAATTAATGTTGTTTAACATATTCGCTCAGAAGGGTTTTCAACATGGCATCCATTCATGGTCACTTCACAAACAGGTTCCCAGTCGTGTTAAAGAATTCAGCTAAGACGGTATGAGTCATCAGGTTTCGAAGCTCTGGATATCGTTGAATTTGATCTCTGATTTCGTTCAAGCGAGCCATCGTAGGCACTTCGACAAAAACCATCATGTCCGTCTCACCGCTGATCGCATGACACCATTTTACGCCATCAATTTTGTATAACTCGTCCGCGTATGATTCGCAATAATACGTAGAGGTTGATTTATCGAACTTTAAGGCAAAATAGGCGCAAATCGAATCCCCACCCGAAGGCGCAATTTCAGCGTGATACCCTAGAATCACTTTGTCATGCTCTAGCTTACGAATACGGGCCGTTACCGCAGAACGAGAAAGGTTTACTTTATCCGCAATTTCAGTCACCGACAGCCGAGCGTTGTGCCTGAGTAGATCCACAATCTTATGATCAAACTTGTCCATACCGTTACCAAGCTTTCCTTATTTTTCTCATTCTATACCGATTCTAACTGCATAAGAAACCAACATTTTGTTGGAATTATTTAAAACAACCGTCATATTGACGGTTTAGTAAATCATTTTGTTATTAACATTTTGGATATGCTATTTGGCGGGCATGAGATGAGTGCTGTTATCCATTTCAACAGAAAATAGATAACACATTGAAATCAAATTCCCAACTTAAGTACTCAGCACATAAATAGCATCGCTTAAACACATAAAACGAAATAACCAGAAGCCACAAGCTTTTTCGTAATAAGCCTCATAACATTGGATGAATCAATTCGCATGGAAGAGCTCAAAAAAGACATTTCACTCACATCAGGTATCGCACAGTTATCCACCACATTAATGGGAACTGGGCTGTTTATGATCCCGGCTATCGCAGCAGGTATAGCTGGCCATTTTTCACTATGGGCTTGGATTTTATTGTTCATCGCGATTTGTCCTATTGCGCTGACTTTTGCTCAACTGGGTAAACGATACCCCAACGCGGGCGGAACAGCCTTTTTTGTACGCAAAGCCTTTAACGCCAAACTGGAAAGTAGTGTCGCTTGGCTATTTGTTAGTGTCATTCCGGTAGGGGTTCCGGCCGCGATTGCACTCGCCGCAGGCTTCCTACAACAAATATTGCCAGAGCCTATTAGCAACAATCTGTTTGCACAAGTTCTCACGGTAGTACTTCTTGTGTTCGTCAACTTGATGGGCACAAAATCATCAGGTCATTTACAAACTCTTATTGCTTTAAGTGTCTTCGCACTTGTTGGCGCATTTTTATGGAAAGGCGACGTTAACAGTGCCGATCTTGTGATGCCCGCCATCACACAAGAGTCAATTTGGCCTATTACCGCAGCGTTAGGCGTGATGTTCTGGTGTTTTGTTGGCATAGAGGCTTTTGCCCACATGGGGGAAGAGTTCAAAAACCCTCAAAGAGATTTCCCTATTGCCATTGTGGTCGGTTGTTTTGTAGCAGGGGCTACCTATTGGGCATGCTCTGTCGTTATTTTAAAATTTGGCGCGTATGGTAACGCTCAATTTGATAACGCATCCATCCCCTGGCTTAGTGCCCAACTACTAGGCGATGGAGCCAAATGGATAATCAGCTTGATAGGTTTCTCCGCTTGTTTCGCGAGCGTTAACTTATACACACAGAGCCTAGCGCGAATGGTCTGGGCTCAAGCTCGTGAACATCGTCCTTCTAGTCCACTAGCCAAGATTTCGCGTCGTGGTGTCCCTTTCTCAGCCACCATATTAGTTGGCGGTATATTATTGATATCTTGTGTGATAGGAACCCTATCACAGCTCGATCTGGAGTTTTTCCTAAAACTCGCAAACAGTGTATTCGTTCTGGTTTACATGTTGGCGATGTTAGCCGCTTTTAAATTGCTTCGAGGATTTGGTAAAACACTTGCGGGACTGTCCCTACTGCTTTGTACCGGTGTTTTTATATGTTTAGGCTGGTCAATGTTTTATGCACTTGGCATTTTTACTCTACTTTTACTGCCTTGGAAACAGTGGCGACATAAGCGACAAACACGTGTAGTTGAATAGTCATCGCTTCCCATTTCGAAATATGTGAGCTAAACGTTGGATACCAGCGTCTATGTTCTCTAACGCGATATTGCCGTAACCAAGCACGGCACCATGCCAGTGACGTGCTTGAAAATCTGGGTGTTCATAATAGCTCAAAGGTCGCAAGATGATCCCTTCATGCTCTGCTAGTTTTATAAAACGCTGCTCATCCATACCGTCTTGCCATTTCAACGTAACATGAAGCCCCGCCGCTTGGCTAACGACGCAAACACGGTCGCCAAAATGCTGTTGAATGGATACATGCATCTGTTCATGCTTAGTTTTGTACAGTCGACGCATTTTTCGAATATGACGTAATAACCCACCTTCAGTAATAAAGTCTGCCAATGCTTCTTGTGTATGCGTCGGCGAATCACCACTTAACGCATCCTTAACCACTAAGCATTGCTCTACTAAACGTTCAGGAACTACAAGGTAGCCAAGCCGCAATCCGTTAAACATCACTTTACTGAAGGAACCCACATACAACACACGATCATCTCGACCCATTTGAGCTGCTAGCCCCTGTAAGCTGGTATAGGGACGATGAGCAAACTGAAATTCGCTGTCATAATCATCCTCGATGATCCAACTTGATTGTTCGACCGCCCAGTTGATGATCTTTCCTCTTTGCTCGGTATTGAGTGTGGTACCCATCGGATATTGATTACTTGGTGTAATATACAGCGCATCGGCATCGCTTGAGGTCACCGCTTCCACATCAAAACCTAATTTCTCTGTTACGAACAAAGGCTCAAATTGATAGTTTTGGAACTGAATCAACTTCCGCATTTGCGCGTAACCTGGTTGCTCCATCAGAACCTTATCACCTTGTTTGAGCACTACCATCGTCGCAATCGACAACGCTTGCTGCGCCCCAGAGGTAATAATGATGCGCTCTGGAGAACAATTCACTGAACGGCTAGATGCAAGGTAGTCAGCTAAAGCACAGCGTAATGTCCAACTGCCCTGAATATCTTGGTTCCCCAACAAGCAAGTACGAGACATATGGCGAGTGAGTAACTTTTGCCATTGCGCCATCGGAAATGCGTCCAAATCCGGTACACCCGGTGCAAATGCGCGGTTGATATCAAAGTGAGCTTTCGGTGATGAGTCTCTCTGAACTGAACTAGGTTCAGGCAAGTACTGCTCTGGCAGTTCTACGGCAACATAAAAACCAGAACCTTTTTGGCTGTTCAAGTACCCTTCCGCCACTAACTGTTCGTAGGCAGAAATCACGGTATTCCTACTTAGATTAAGCTCTTGTGAAAGCTTCCGCGTAGAAGGCAGCTTCCCATTCTTCATCCACAGTCCTTGAACAATTTTCTTGCGAATAGCAAAAAACAACGCTTGCTGGCGCGTTCCTTCACTGTCTTTTAAATGTAGGTCACCGATATCAATCAAAGACAAACTGGATCCATCCATTAGTTAAAACTGGCTCTCTTTAAGCTACCAGTTAAACGCTACATTGCAATCAAAGAATGAGAATAAATCGCTCGTAATCGTGAGCAAGCAAGGAGAGAAAATGCTATCCAACACCAATAGAACGGAAATTAAAAAAGGCGCACATAAAGCCGTCTCTGATGTTAGCAAACTGCACGCCATCATAGATGAAAGCCTAATCGCTCATATTGCGATAACCAACGAGTCAGGCCCTGTGGTCATCCCTATGCTGGCATGGCGCGTCGATGATTACGTGTATATCCATGGTGCCAACAACAGTCGACTGTTACGCTCACTCAAACAAGGAGTGCAAACGTGCTTAACCTTTACTTTGTTTGATGGTTGGGTATTGGCTCGAAGTGCGTTTCACCACAGTGCGCATTATCGCAGTGCTGTGGTCTTTGGCCAGTTTGAGGTGGTGGAAGATAACCAAGAGAAAGACAGGTTGCTGAATCACTTTATTGAACAGATAGCTCCGGGGAGAACAGAACAAGTCCGTTTGAGTAATGAAAAAGAACTCAAAGCCACCATGCTACTGCGTATCCCGCTCACGGAGGCATCAGTGAAAATCAGCAATTTTGGCGTCAACGACGATGCGGAAGACATGGACATCCCTGTTTGGGCAGGTGTCCTACCCTACCGAACCGTCGTAGGTCCACTGCAAGCTTGTGACGATTTGTATGAAGGTATCGCAGAGCCAGACTACCGCAGTGCCTACTCTAACCGTTGGCAGGAATAAGCACCGTAAAACGTGCGCCGCCTAAGTAACTCTCGCCGACAGAAAGCTCCCACCCCAGTTGCCGCGCTGCACTGGTAGCGATGGCAAGCCCTAAACCAAAGCCTTTCATGTCGGCGTTGCGGCTTTTGTCTAAGCGCGAAAATGGCATAAATACTTCTTCTCGCATCGCCTCAGGGATGCCCGGACCATCGTCCTCAATATCGATGCTCCAGCAATCCGCTACCGTTCGAATCGTCACCTCAACGCAGGACTCACCATAACGCTTGGCGTTTTGCAGTAAATTATCGAGGACAAGGTTACCCAAAGTAGGCTGAAAGTGAATCAATTGGTTCGCGAGTTTATTTTCTGCTCTCAACATGGCGGACTCTAAGCCTAGGTAATTCATGCGGCTTTTACACCAAAGTGGCAGTTCCATGGTTTCAACAGAATCGATCCATGAGTGGTTTTTCACACTCAAGCGAGACAGCATGACAATGTCGGACGTTAAATCCGTCACGACATCAACGTATCGTTCAATATCGTCATGTAACTCTGCCTGCATTTCACCACTCGTGCGTCGAGCTAAATCCGTCGCTAGCTGAATACGACTCAGCGGAGTGCGCACTTCATGAGGAATAGCTTGAGTAAAGATGTGTGTTTGGCGCACTCGTCTCTCAATCTCTTCAGACATGCAGTTGAAGCCTTGGGCGAGCTCTTTCACGGGTTGCGAAAATTGCTTTAGCTCGACTCGCGTATTCAACTCACCAGAACCAAATTGTTGTTGCGCAGCCGTTAGTTGCCGAATTTGGCGGTCAAGACGTCGTACAGGTATGTAAACCATAATGCCTAAACTGCATACAACAACCAAAAGTAGAGTAAGTATAAATACAATCTCAGAATCTTCATTCCAATCAACGTGTGGGCTAAAGAAATCCGTTTTTTCTTTGAAAACTAAACTCTTCGAAGTGTTAGGCAAAGGGAATACCGCAGCATAGGTACTGCCATCAATAAGATAAACAGGTATCCCTTGCATACGGTACAGCAGATTACAATCTCGACAAGGCGGTGATCCGTCCCAGTTTTCAACCAATGTTAAATCAAAGATAAAGAAATCTTGCTTGCCGTTTTCGGTTAACTTCTTGTAGAGAGAATCCGGAGTGCCTCGTTGCTCAATGTATTGATCGACAAAATAAGCACCGTCACTCAAAAAAACACCGACTTCTGTTTTGCGCATGTACTCTTCCCCCATAAAGAGAAACAAAGCAACAGTCAGCGCAAGGCCAGTAACTAACCCCACATATAGACGAGTAAACAGGGAAAACATGCGTCATTTACCTGTCAGCATATAGCCGTGGTGACGTATGGTCTTAATGGTAGCAGTATGGATATGAGCCTTAGAGAATTTCTTCCTTAGTGAGGATATACGCATATCAATCGAACGATCAGTAATGCAGTATTCAATGCCTCTGGCAAGACGGCAACATGATTCACGAGATACTGGTTTATCGACATTCAGCATCAGGAGCTCTAGAATTTCAAACTCAGAGCTCGTTAAACCAATATCTTTTTGCAAATAAAATGCTTGGGAGCGACGAAGACAAAGACTAATGCCATATCGGCTCAGCTTTTCTTCTTCAACGATATCAACTTGACGACAATAGCGACGCAACGCTGCTTCAATACGGGCGAGAAGGATATTGCCTTTTATCGGTTTGGTAAGGTAATCATCAGCACCGAACTTAAATAAGCTCACCTCGCTCATTTCATCATCGGTCGCAGTCAAAACAATGATAATACCATGATAAAACTTACGCGCCTCTTGGCATATTTCTGCGCCATTTTTTCCTGGTAACATCAAATCTAACAGCACTAGGTCCGGCTTGAGCCCCTTAATCGTTTCTAATGCATTTTGACCGTTACCGATGACAGTTACCGTATATCCTTCGGCTTCGAGGTACATTTTGGTTAATCGAGCAATCTCTGAGTCGTCTTCTACCAGTAAGATTGTATTACCCACCATGAATCATTTACTCCACCAATATGATGGAGGGAGTATATCGCTCGTCCTATACTGCGCAACCTACTTAAATGATAATTTTAATAAAACGCAGGCTTACATACGCTTACAAACCATACATATACGATAATCCTAATCATTCTACACCCCTAAAACCATGCAATAACCTGAGGTTTTATTCATTATCAGAATATAGCTTCACATAGAAAATAAAATTCGGAATAAAAATCCACTATATTTTTAAATATATCGAATAATAGGTCTTACCAAAAAACAATATCAACATATATGACTTAGTTTGCTTATATAGACAGGACTTTATGTTGCTTCTAAGTTTCCTGCTCTAATAAAGTCTACGAGTAACATGAAATGAGATATTCCAAATTAACACCTTTAGCCATATTTTGCGCGATAAGTCTAACTGCTTGTGGCGGCAGTGAATCTAATTCGAAACCATCGACAACGACACCTCCAACACCACCAATGCCAACATTGAGCACTGTTACAATCCCAACTGTCGTTTCTACAGAGTTTCCAGCCAAGTTAAAAGTGGCTGCTGATGCTGGCTTCACCCACTATGTGAAAATCTCCCTTTCCGAAGCAAACAACAACGATACATTTCACATTGTGGCTGTTGATGACGGTGCGAATAATGAAAAAATCTTTCGTGCAGCCAAAATCATCCAACACCTTCTCACAAACCAACCAGACTCTAAGTACGGTGCTGACAAGTCTCGTATCGCTAAGACATTAGCCAAGCGTGATGCCACACTAATGCTGACCGAAAACGACGAACAGAATGATGAGATGTTAACCAAAATCTTTATCAACGAACTGATTCGCCAAGACAAATTGAACGATGCAGTTACAAACTCGGGCTTAGCACACTCTTTTGATACGAGTTCTCTAGAAAAGTTTGTTGTAAGCATGATGGTACTTAACGAAGATGATATGGATACACTTGTCACATCTATCGCGTCAACATTAGTAACTAGTAAAGAAACACCAAACTGGCTAAGGAATAGCCAATCTTTAATGTATCGAGAACTGACAGTTGAAGGCGATTGCCATTACATGAGTAATTTTGCCGATTACTGCGCCAATCTTGGTAAAAAAGCCGAACGAGACGCCGCTTTTGAAGAAATTTTACACTTGGTCCAAGCGCAAGGTATTGCACCTAACACGGCGACTGCGGCACTGCAAAATGACATTCAAGCTCATGCGTTAAGCATCTATAACGATATTCAATCGGGCAAACCGACGGTGTGGCGCCCTACTCAGTATGACTGGGACGATTGGAAATCGGACGACTTCGATCCTGAAAGTGTGAAACAAACGGGCCCTTCATATTCTCACGAATATTTTGCTGCCGCTTTTGAAGCTTACATGGGTGTAGCAAAAGCAAACGGACATGGTTTAGATGGCTACCAAGCGTTAACGCGTGAAGAAATGCAAACCCAAGATCCACAAGCCGTTGATTGGATTAGTGGCTTATTCCACGGATACTTGCAATATACCGCGAATATCGACTCTGCGGGCGTCAAGCTCTACACAGAAAAGACAAGTCCAGGCACAGTACCTACCTTCCGTATGGCTCCCAACAAAGATGGTTTGATAGAAGCGTACACCTACAAATCTCAATGGCTAACAAAAGTGAAGATCATTGGCGACGACGCGATGAATGTGATCGGTAATGATCAAAACAATACTTTTGAAGGCAACAGCAAAGACAACAGCATTTATGGTGAAGGCGGTATCAACACCTATATCGTGCCACACAAACTGGCGGAATGTACTGTTATCAAAGCAAAGAGCGTTTCTGTTGAGTGCCCGAGTACAGGCACTGACGAGTTGTACGACATTCAGAACATCCAATTCACCGACCAAACCCTAGATGTAACCAAGCTATAAACAATGAAAAACATGAAGAAACTTATTCTATTCGCTCCCTTGCTCCTTGTTGGTTGTGGTGGCCTAGCCGTCATGGATCGTACTGATGCCGTAAAAGCACAACCAGAAATGCTGATCAAAACCGACGGTGATTTTTGGGGATTCGGTGCAGATGGCCATTTTGATTTTGCTGGTAAGTACAAAGGCAAGTATTCACGCAGTGCTTCTAACTCAAGTTGGTTTAACCGTATCTCTTTCAAAGAAGGTTCAATGGGCGCAGAAGTGACTCGTATCGACAGCGGGGAAACTTGGCTTTTGAACTGCACCGGAGGCGGTATGTCGGTTAACTACATGGGCGTCGATTTTGGTGGGAATGATCCTTACACCTGTGACATTACTCAAGATGGTAAAAAAGTCGGTGAGTTTGCGATGGAGCCAAAATCGGCTCTCATCGACATCAGCTTTGAGAAAAAAGAGACAGGCGTAGTGCGTATTGGTAGCACCCACTTTAATGTAGAAACTGTACATACTAGTCCTGACGCCATGATGGCGGTAGACATTCCATTGGGTTATAGCTTTAAGGAGGGCACACAAGAAATTGCCGCAGTGCAGACGAACGGTACCATTGCGGTACAGATGCTCCCTGAACTTAGCGAACAAAAAAAGGATGTAATTGCCATCGGCGCTGTTGCAAGTGCACTAAGTTGGCGTCCTAAGAAATAGCCACCACATAAAACGACACAAAAAAACAAAGCCCTCTACTTTTTTGAGGGCTTTTATTGCTTGTACTCATAGAGATAAGTGGAGCACTACTTCTCTAATCTTCCCGTATACTGCTTGGGCGTTAATCCACGATGTTTCTTAAACATACGATTGAAGCTCGCCACATTGGTGTAACCAAGGCGCGTGGCAATGTCATCAATACTCACGCGCTTACTCAACAAACCAGCTGCAATATTACTCAATACATAGCCAGAAACCGTCGAAAAATTGAGCCCTAATTTATGCAAACGACGTTGAAACTGCTGTTCAGATAAATCAAGCAGAGAAGACACGCGCTCTAACGTTGGCAATCCATAATGGCTGCTGTAATTCACCACTTCATAAATCACTTTCAACTCATCTTCTGGGTCGGGCATATTAAGCAAATCATCCAAATCGGAAAAACTCATCGCTAGACGGCTGTCTTCTCGATGGCTCACTTGGCGAGAAGCTAGTCGGTCATCTCCCGGGATCCATATCTCTGTTTTTGGCTGACTCCATTCCACCTCGCAGCCGAAATATTCCCGGTATCGCTCAGTATTTTTTCTCGAGCCTGAAACCTTGACACGTAAAGGCTGGTAATCTTTGCCAAGAAATTCGCGTAACACCTTAATCATAAATACCGCACAGCGGATACTATCGTGCACCTTTACTGACGTTTCTATAAACGGGTTGTGGTAAGTCCATTTGATGATTTTACCCGACTGTTCGCCAGCAAAAAACGCCCCTGATTGTAGGTTGCTCACACCATAATTCACTCGCCGAATGGTACTGGCTAAATCATTGCCGGAGAATAACCAGCGTCCCACTGGCCCTAGCTTTTGCAGTTCAATACCTCGGCTGAGACTCAACACCACATCCGGGTCACCACTGGCTTGTTCAACACAACGGTACCATTCCGCAACGGCTTTTAGCGGGATCAGTGTCATTGGGTTACGAAACACCGATGCTGGGATCCCTAACTCATCCGAGTCCAAATTGTATTTAGATAACGCGAGGTTATGCATGTTTAGAATGCCCATCGCGCGAATAAACCGAACCGTTTTCATAACCAATCACATCAAATTTAATCCTGTAGTGATTGAATCTGTCACAAAGAAAGCCGCAAATCAAATTCAGATCACAATACGCCAACAGTTTGATAGAGGAGTGTTTAATGAGTTTACTGAGTGTCCCGTTTGTCGGTACAGGCGCAGATACGGCGTTACATGTTGTCGCTGCTGTCGTTTTAATTGCGAGTGTCGCGGGCGCGTGTTACGGCTTTTGGAAAATCCATGAATTGCCTATCAATAAAGCACACAGCAAAGACCATCATCAGATAGGGCTCATCACTGCGCTGACCTGGATAGGGTTTGTCTGGCACTGGGTTTGGGTGCTAGCCGTGATCTTTGCATTTGTTGATATGGAAAAAGCCATCATCAATCTGCGTGATACATGGAAAAGTAAACCGCAAACAGAAACACAGCCAAAAGAGGAAGCATAATGTTAGAAGGTTTAGCGGTATGGGCTCTCTTCATCTATCTGCTGCGTTTGGTTGGCATGCCTTGGAACAAAGCAACCAAATCGTTCGCTTATCTTGGCGGCTTGGGTTGGCTAATGTTCGTCTGGGTAGGTTTGATTAACTTCACCCCGATGGATTTATCCGGCGGTTCTGTCGTGCAGTCACCACACATCCAATTGCGTCCAGATTCAACCAATGTAAAAGGTAAAGTTGACCACATTTACATTGAGCCGAATCAGAAAGTTAAAGAAGGTCAGCTCATTTATGAACTTGACCCAACGCAATACAAAATCGCATTAAATCAAGCGAACGTATCCGCTGATTCTGCTCGCGTTGCATTAGCTACGGCAAAAGGCGACATCGAGATTGAAGAAGCTAACCACGAGGCGCTAGTGCAAGATCTAGAAACATCCAAGAGCCAGTTGGAAGCGGCGAAAGTTGACTACAAATTGCAGAAAAAAATGCTAGATCGTTATGTTGAGCAAAACCGAGTGGTGCACAACACCATCACGGAAAGCGATATCGACAAACAATCGAGTGCGGTTGATATGGCACGTCACAACGTGTTAACTCTTGAGTCTCAAATCAAGAAGAAACAAGTCGATATTTCCCGTGCAAAACTGGCGATTCATAAAGCGGAACTTGCAGTTGAAACTAAACAAGCCGAACTGCGCCAAGCTGAAGAGCAAATTGCAAAAGCGCAATGGGATTTGAATAGCACAAAAGTTCATGCCCCAACAGATGGCTTTGTCACCAACTTTATCCTGCGTGAAGGTCAGCGTGTATCGATGATGCCGCGTATCAACATGTACACTAACGAGAAGTACGTGCTGATGCGAGTCAACCACCAGGCGATTCGTAACATCAAACCGGGTCAGCCAGCGGAATTCTCTTCGTCCGTTTACCCAGGTAAGATCTTCTCAGCGACCGTCGAAGGCATTGTTGAAGCAACAGGTGAGTCACAAGGTAATCTACTGGGTTTCGATGATTCCGTACGTGTCACCACTGGAAAGAACTTACAGAACAAACACCACTTTGTTCGTCTTAAGATTGATGAGCCAGAAGGCTACGATATCCCAGTTGGCTCTGTTGGCCTGGCATGGGTCAGCGGTGAAAAACCGATAGGCTTCATGGCCTTCTTAGATGTGATTCGCGGGATCATCATCCGAATGAAGTCTCAACTGCACTTCTTCTACTCTATCTAAACTCGCAAACCGCCAGTTACGCTGGCGGTTTTCTTTTCATTTGTATCCAAACATATCCTTTTCCCGTATAACAATTAGTTAGTAAATAGCGGAGAAGATTCATGTCGGCAAAGGAAAGAAGCCTACCTACCCATCGCATCTCAAGATTCAGCAAGTTCGCTTCACTTGCTACCCGTGTCGCAGGCAATGTGATTACAGAAGGCACGAAGCAGATAGCCAAAGGCAACAAACCAAAAGCGAAAGACCTCTTGCTGACGCCACAGAACATCGCGCGTTTAACTGACCAACTTGCTCACCTACGTGGCGCTGCAATGAAGCTTGGTCAAATGCTGTCAATGGATGCTGGTGATGTTTTAGAACCTGAACTTGCCGATATTCTTTCCCGTCTTCGTTCCAACGCAGACCCAATGCCTGCAAAACAACTCAACGCAGTAATGGAAAGTTCGCTAGGAACGAATTGGAAAGCTGAGTTTCTGTCATTTAACTTCAAACCAATCGCCAGTGCATCAATAGGACAAGTGCACCAAGCTTACAGCGATGCGGGCGATAACCTAGCCGTCAAAGTGCAATATCCGGGCATACGGAAAAGTATCGATAGCGACGTCGATAATGTCGGTACACTGCTCAAGGTCGTTGGGTTGATTCCCGAGTCTGTCGACTACAAAGGATTGCTCGAAGAAGCGAAAAAGCAGCTACATGACGAGGCCGATTACGCACGAGAGGCACAATTTGCCATTCGTTATCATGACGCTTTGAAGGAGCACCCTCATTTTGTCGTACCGAAGATTCATACTGAAAGTTGCTCAGACTCCGTTCTCGCGATGGAATTCATTGATGGTAGCCCGATTGAGCAAATCGAACATTATGATCAGAGTACACGGGATTTTGTCATGCACAGCCTACTCGAATTACTGTTTCGAGAGCTGTTCGAATTTAAGATGGTACAAACCGACCCAAACTTCGCCAACTACTTATATATCGAAAACACTCGTCAAATCGGCTTGCTAGATTTCGGGGCGACCCGCGAATACAGCGAACGGTTCAGTACCGGCTATCGCCAAGCTTTTGCGTCTGTCGTGAATAATGACGAACAAGGCTTAAATGATGCGCTTGAACAAATAGGCTTCTTCAGCCAAACCATCCTTCCAGACCAGCGCCAAGCGATTCTCGATCTAGTGAAAATGGCATGTGAACCGATGTTAGTTGATGAGCCTTATGACTTTAAAGCCAGTGGCTTAGCACAAAAGCTTCGCGAAGCTGGCACTATTTTAAGCATGGAACAAGAATACTGGCATACTCCACCAGCAGATGCCCTATTTTTGCACAGAAAAATAGGCGGAATGTACTTGCTGGCAGCCCGTATTGGCGCAAAAGTGAACATTCGCCAATTGGTACAGCCATATCTCACCATCAACAGCAAATAGCCTATTGTTTTTCTGTTACTTTCAAGTACCTTGAGCAAGGTTAAGATGCATAGTTGTGCATCTCAATAACATGCCATACTTCCATAAAACGAATTAACTATCGGGGTACTCGGTGAGCAAGTTTCAAGATCTCTCCACTCTAATCCAGCAAATTGGCCAAGCCGAAGAAGCGGATCAAGTCGCAACGCTCAATGAATCTATTGAAGCGGGCCTCGAGCCCGGCGCGGTTGCCCTGATTCTAGAAGCATTTCCAATCGACGATCGTGTTCGCTTATGGCGAGCTTTACCACTAGAGCTACATATCGACGTGTTAACGGAAATGCGTGCGGACGTACGTTTCTCTATCATCAATGCGTTATCTGAAGTCGAGCTAAAGCTCACTCTCGCTAAACTCGACAACTTGTCGCTCATCGAATGGGCCGATTCGTTGCCAGAGTCGATCATCAACGAAGCGCTCTCGTTGATAGAAAAAGATGAGTTGGAACTTTACGATCAAGCAAACGAGTATGCTGATGAAGAACTCGGCCACTGGGCTGAACGTAAGATCATCACCCTGCCCTTCAACATTACGATTGGGACAGCTAAGCAGTTAATGGAGCGCTATAGCTACGACACGCCTCAACAGGTGTATCTGATTAATCGTAATAAACAGTATCGTGGAACGGTCAACTACTTCGATATCTTACGTGGTGACCCCGATACTCGCTTAAAAACACTCGTTATTGAGGCTGTGACGGTTCTAGACAGTAAAATGATGCTTCCTGAAGCGGTAGAGGCATTAGAACACAGCACACTGCCCGCTCTCCCTGTAACTGATGCAGACCAAACACTGATCGGTGAAGTCGATTGGCAGTTTGCATTGAGTACACAGCGTGAAATCTACGAAGCACGTTTGATGGCCGGTACAGGTATGGATGAAGGCGATGACTTGTTTGCGCCAGTATTAAAAAGCTCGCAAAAGCGCGGTGTTTGGTTAGGCATCAATTTGCTTACTGCGATTTTGGCGTCTGTCACTATCGGACTATTTGAAGATGTAATTGCGCAGGTGGTGGCTTTGGCGGTGCTCATGCCAATTGTTGCATCCATGGGGGGCATTGCTGGCAGCCAAACGCTCACTCTAATGATTCGTGCGATGGCGCTTAATCAGATCACCCCAGGTAACCGTTTCAAGCTATTGAAAAATGAGTTGGGTATTGGCTCTCTGAACGGCATTGCTTGGGCGTTAATCATCGGCGGGCTCGCCGGATTGTGGTTTCAATCTCCGGTTCTAGGTGGGACCATCGCGCTGGCCATTATCGTCAATATTATTACCGCAGCTTTATTTGGTGTGCTGATTCCCATCATTCTGGATAAGTTTAAATTGGACCCCGCTTTGGCTGGCTCGGTGATTCTAACAACAGTGACAGATGTAGTTGGTTTTTTCGCCTTTTTAGGAACGGCGAGTTTAGTCATGCTTTAAAAGGTTCATTGTTTATTAATCAATCATTAGCATAATAGAGTCAAATTGCATAACGCAGTTGCAAATTGCAAACACACTCAAACTTTAAGCAACGCATGTCACAGAAACTACGTATTTTAGGGCATATTAAAGTTGGCACAGTAACTGCATTATATAAATCGACCCTTCTTAAGCCGAGGGTCACCTAGCCAACTGACGTTGTTAGTGAACTTGATTTTGTTCACATGTATATAAGCCAATCGCACTCTTTGCGGTTGGCTATTTTTTTATGTGGCTATTGCCCTCTTATCCTCTGACCGAGCTCGGTTGTACTTTTCTTACCCACAACAGATTGTTTACTGTTTATAAAATTCAAATATTCGCCCACTAAACCATTAGAAATGCCAGCTTCAACAAAAATAAATCACCTACATAAAATAAAACCAAGAAAACACACCCAAGAAAAGAACAA
The DNA here is from genome assembly GCF_033338855.1 of Vibrio sp. Vb0937. NCBI lineage: Bacteria > Pseudomonadati > Pseudomonadota > Gammaproteobacteria > Vibrionales > Vibrionaceae > Vibrio > Vibrio sp. Vb0937. Next base: position 691,130 of record NZ_JAWOTK010000002.1, read on the forward strand.
ATAACGTCCAAACCAAAAACCTCATCATGAAATCGTTTTCTTTTCATAGAAATCGACTGAACAATCCAGAGTTATAGATAAATTTAATCCATAAAAACAAATAGCAATTCAAAACATTCATTTCACATAGAAAACCTGTCTATAAATCATAGAAAATACGTAAAATCAAAATTTCCACCTTTAGAATTTAAAAATCAAACCATTGTTATTAAAAGAAAAAATACACATCAAAAACAAAGCAAACGTTTAAATTGCAATTTTATCATTGACTATTAAATTTACATCACGATAATACGCGCCGTTTGCCTGAAAATCAGGTGCTATAATTTAATATTTCAATGTGCGGAGGTAATAATGGCTGGAGACAATAACTACAGTCTTGGACCAGTTCCTAACACGGCCAGAAAAGGCGTGGCGTCACTTACAATGGTGATGTTAGGACTCACTTTTTTCTCCGCAAGTATGTGGACTGGGGGTTCTCTCGGTACTGGGCTCTCCTTTAATGATTTTTTCCTCGCTGTTCTCATCGGTAACCTAATCCTCGGTATTTACACTTCTTTCCTCGGTTACATCGGCGCTTCTACTGGTCTCTCTACTCACCTTCTTGCTCGTTTCTCTTTTGGTTCTAAAGGCTCTTGGCTTCCTTCTGCTCTTCTTGGCGGTACTCAAGTTGGGTGGTTTGGAGTTGGTGTCGCGATGTTTGCGATTCCGGTGCACAAAGCAACGGGCATCGATACCAATACTTTGATCCTCGTCTCCGGTTTGCTCATGACCGCGACCGTTTACTTTGGCATCTCTGCACTGATGGTGTTGTCAGCAATTGCCGTTCCTGCCATTGCGCTACTTGGCGGCTACTCTGTCATCGAGGCAGTAAATAGTGTTGGCGGTATAAGCGAACTACAACAGGTTCAACCAACCGAGCCACTCGATTTTTCAATAGCTCTCGCGATGGTTGTCGGCTCTTTTGTCAGTGCTGGTACATTAACGGCGGATTTCGTACGCTTTGGTAAAAAGCCGCGCAGCGCCGTGATGATCACCATGGTGGCATTTTTCATCGGTAACTCGTTAATGTTTATCTTTGGCGCGGCAGGTGCGTCGGTGACGGGTCAATCAGACATCTCTGAAGTGATGATCGCGCAAGGTCTTCTTATTCCAGCTATCATCGTTCTTGGCTTGAACATCTGGACGACCAACGACAACGCGCTCTACGCATCGGGTCTTGGATTTTCCAACATCACAGGCTTACCAAGTAAATACATCTCAATGGCGAACGGTCTTGTTGGCACACTTTGCGCTCTCTGGCTCTACAATAACTTTGTTGGCTGGCTGACCTTCTTATCTTTGGCAATTCCACCGATTGGCGGTGTGATCATCGCTGACTTCTTCACGAACCGTAAACGCTACGCAAACTTTGAAGCCGCCCAATTCCAAAACGTTAACTGGGCTGGCATTATCGCTGTCGTGATTGGCGTTGGTGCGGGACACTTCCTGCCTGGCGTAGTGCCGATTAACGCTGTACTTGGCGGCGCAATTAGCTTCCTGATTCTTAATCCTGTTCTCAACAAAAAAGCACTGGCTACACAGCCAGCGTAAGGAACCATCATGACAACACTACTGATCAAAAACGTAACGCTAAAAGGACAAGAAGGTCTGCAGCAAATTTTGATTGAAGATGGTCAATTCAAGCGCATTGAAAGCAACGATGTGGAGCTTAGTCATAACGGTGACATCATCGATGCTGAAGGCGGTATGGCGGTTGCGCCTTTCTGCGAGCCACACATTCACTTAGATACAACTCAAACCGCAGGTGAGCCAAGCTGGAACATCTCTGGCACATTGTTTGAGGGTATTGAACGTTGGGCTGAGCGCAAAGAAATGCTGTCGATTGAAGACGTGAAAGCGCGCGCAAAACAAACCTTAAAATGGCAGATAGCAAACGGCGTACAACACGTTCGTACCCACGTCGATGTTTCAGACCCTACCCTAATTGCCCTAAAAGCGATGGTAGAAGTGCGTGAAGAGATGAAAGAATGGGTAGATATCCAAATCGTCGCCTTCCCGCAGGAAGGAATTCTCTCTTACCCAAATGGCAAAGAGCTGCTAGAAGAAGCCGTCAAATTAGGTGCGGACGTGATTGGCGCGATTCCACACTTTGAATTCACACGCGAATATGGCATTGAATCGCTGCACTACGTATTCGAGTTAGCGAAAAAATACGACCGCCTGATCGACGTGCATTGTGATGAAATCGATGACGAACAATCTCGGTTCGTTGAAACACTGGCAGCATTAGCGCACAAGTTTGATATGGGGAATAAAGTCACGGCCAGTCACACCACAGCGATGGGTTCCTACAACGGTGCATACGCATCTCGCCTGTTCCGTTTATTACGCATGTCCGGTATCAACTTCGTGGCAAATCCATTGGTGAACATTCACTTACAAGGACGTTTTGATGATTACCCAAAACGTCGCGGCGTAACACGAGTGAAAGAGATGCTGAATGCCAACATCAACGTCTGCTTTGGACACGATGATGTATTTGACCCTTGGTACCCACTAGGCACTGCAAACATGCTGCAAGTACTGCATATGGGTCTGCACGTGTGTCAGGTGATGGGTTACGACCAAATCAACAACTCACTGGATCTGATCAGCAACAATTCAGCACGCACACTGAACATTCAAGACAAGCACGGCATTGAAGAAGGCAAACCAGGTAGTTTACTGATTCTTCCCGCAGAAAATGGTTTTGACGCAGTACGTCGCCAAGTGCCGGTTCGTTACTCTGTTCGTCACGGTAAAGTGATTGCAGAAACACAGCCTGCGACAACTCATATTCATCTTGAACAAGCAGAGCAAGTAACGTTCAAACGCTAAAAAGATCGGCGAAACGAAAAAGGCCTGACGACATCGTCAGGCCTTTTTTCTACTGGTAAACATCACTGCTCGCTCTGTCTATTCTTGTCTCATAAACCACTGAACACATTGAAAGGCCATATAAAACGGCTCAGTACCAAACGTTGCACAAGGTTCTGGTGGCTGAATCTCAATTACACCATCGCACTTGGAAATTATTCTAAGCGTTGGGCATACTTCTGACTTCATTTTAGTTGTAGATATGAACCATGACGTCATTAAGCCAGATAGAACCGCAATTTTTGGAATTTATGCAGCAAGAGATGCAAGTAGATGCAGCTCATGATCTTAAACACGTTAAACGCGTGGTCAAAACAGCGAAACAGCTCTGCAAAGAAGAAAATGCAGACATCGCGATTGTATTACCGGCTGCCTATTTGCATGATTGCTTTACTTACCCGAAAGATCACCCAAATCGCAAAGAGAGCTCAATCATCGCAGCCAAAAAAGCGGTCGCATTTTTAGAGAGTATCGATTATCCGCAGCAATATCATGATGCCATTGCTCATGCGATAGAGGCACACAGCTTTAGCGCAAACATCAGGCCAAATACGTTGGAAGCCAAAATCGTCCAAGATGCCGACCGTCTGGACGCTTTAGGCGCAATTGGCGTGACGCGATGCATTCAAGTCAGCACTCAATTTAACGCGCAACTTTACAACGACAGCGATATATTTGCCGAAGAACGTGAACTTAACGATAAACAATTCACTCTGGATCACTTTCAAACCAAGTTATTCAAAATCGCTGAAACCATGAACACGGAGTCAGCGAGACGCGAAGCGCAAAAACGCAAAACCTTTATGCAAACGTACCTAGAGCAGTTACACGACGAGGTAACAGCGTAAATGTCAGAAAGCTATACGTTAATTAAAGAGCTTAAACGCCAACTAAAGTTAGCTGGGCTGCATTATGCGGATGTTGCACAACACCTTAATTTAAGTGAAGGAAGCGTCAAACGTTTACTCGCTGAAGGTCAGCACATTAGCCTTGAGCGCTTAGAACGAATTTGCCAATTGATTGGTTTAGAAATGGCGGAACTATTTAAGCTCGCGGCTGCGCACAATAAAGGTCTAGAGTCGCTAACGTTAGAGCAAGAAAAGCAGCTGGTTGACGATAAAGCCCTGCTGCTCGTGGCGATCTGTGTTGTAAATGGCTATCAGTTTGAACAAATCGTTCAGCAATATACCTTCAATGAGTTGGAACTGGTGCAAAAGCTTGCTCATTTGGATCGGCTGAACATCATCGACTTGCAGCCAAATAACAAAATTCGTTTGCGTATATCTCCGACATTTAAGTGGCAGATGGGCGGCCCTATTCAACGGTTCTTCCAACAGCAAGTTCAAGACGCCTTTTTCCAAAGCTACTTTTCTGGTGAAGATGAAAAGTTCTCCATGGCAACAGGATTGATGAGTGTACCAACCAACAAGAAGCTACAACAGAAACTGCAAAAGGTCATCGATGAGTTTTATCAGGCTTGCCAAAGTGATAGCTCTCTCGATATGGACGAAAAGCACGGCACCTCTGTGATTATTGCGATGCGTCGTTGGACGTTCCCTCTGTTTGAACCATGGGAAAGAAAACCTACGCAGAAGTCTCGCAATTAGTAACTCAATAAACAAATGGAAATAAAAGTAACGAATTTCGTTACTTTTGGTGGCATACAACGTCACTTGAAAGAGAAAGCTGGTTTAATCGTTCATTGAGCATAAAGTGCTCCCATCTCATTCGACTTTGTTTAATCGGGGCCCGTATGTTTTTCTCAAAACGCTTTTTTCCTTACTTTGTGACGCAATGCCTTGGCGCACTCAATGACAACATCTACAAAAACGTTCTGTTATTGATGGTGACATACAGCCAAATTGATAACCTACCAATATCCGTCAATCTATTCGTTAATTTGGCGGCAGGCTTATTCATCCTACCTTTCTTTCTATTCTCAGCGCATGCTGGTGCCGTCGCTGACAGCATGGACAAAGCCAAATTAATCCGACGTCTAAAGCTCATCGAACTAGCTATCATGTCTTGCGCAGCAACCGCTATTGCCACCCAAAGTGCCATGCTGATGCTGGTTCTGCTGTTTATGACAGGCACTCAATCGGCCTATTTTGGTCCCGTGAAATACGCCTTGATACCACAAGCGCTCAAACCAAATGAGCTTGTTAAAGGAAATGCTTGGGTTGAAATGGGCACGTTTCTTTCGATTCTTATAGGTACGCTTAGCGCAGGCCTGCTGCTAGCCATTCCTAATGGTACCTTGATTGCTTCTTGTACCGTGATTGCCTCTTGTACCGTGATTGCCTTGTCTTTGCTTGGGTTCATGAGCAGCGTGAATATTCCAGCGATGCCTAGCCAATCAAATGACAAAGCGAAATTTGAACCGATTTCTGGTTTAAAGAACACGTTAAAAGTGGCAAAAAAGCAGAGAGGCATCTGGATGTCTATTCTTGCCATCAGTTGGTTCTGGTTCATGGGTGCGACTTACCTAACTCAATTCCCTAACTTCGCACGCGAACATTTGTTCGCAGATAGCACTGTCGTTTCTTTACTGTTGGCATTGTTTTCCATTGGTATCGCGACAGGCTCTTGGTTGTGTGAAAAACTTTCTTTCAACCACGTTGAGCTTGGTATTTTGCCATTCGGTATCCTTGGTCTGACAGTCTTTGGCGTCGACTTGCTATGGGCAGTCCCAAGTTATCCATCACTTCCGGTGCACTTTTATGATGTGCAAAGCTTCGTTGCTGAATCAAAACATCTGCGCGTCATGATTGACCTGTTCCTTGTTGGTGTAAGCGGCGGTGTCTTTATTGTTCCTCTTTATGCGTTCATCCAATCGCGTTCAAACAAAGGGGAGTGTGCACGTGCCATTGCTGCTAACAACATCATGAATGCGTTGTTTATGGTGGTGTCTGCTTTGGTTTCGATCGTTGTACTCAGCGTACTAGAGCTTTCTATTGTGGAACTGTTTGCCATGATGGCAATAGGTAACTTCTTCGTGGCGATCTATGTCTATCGTCAAGTACCGGAATTCACACAACGCTTTATCAGTTATTTACTCAGCCATTGTATGTATCGTGTGTCCGTAAAGGGGCGCCAACATATTCCTGAACAAGGTGCTGCGTTAATCGTGGCTAACCATGTTAGCTATGTCGATGCATTGATTTTGATGGGAACCTCTACTCGCCCGGTTCGTTTTGTGATGGACAAGTCCATCAGCGAGCTACCTGTTCTTAAATATGTATTCCGTCATGCAGGTGTTATCCCGATCTGTTCTCCACGTAAGTGTGCCGACACTTACCGACGAGCATTTGAACAGATTGAACAAGCACTTAACGACGGTGAGGTTGTCTGTATCTTCCCTGAGGGTCGTTTAACGTCTAACGGTCAATTGGGTGAGTTTCGCCCTGGTGTAGAGAAAATCCTTGAACGTAACCCTGTTCCTGTCATCCCTATGGCGTTAAAAGGGCTTTGGGGTTCTTTTTTCAGCCACAAAGGCGGACATGCTCTCACAAAACGACCGACTCGTTTTTGGTCAAAAGTGGATGTTGTTATCGGTGAAGTGTTAAGTCCTGCGTCTTTAAATCGTCATCAATTGCAACAACAAGTACAGGATTTACTGGGCTGAGTCGCTTGCTACAGCAGTCAAACTTTGCAGCAAAACGTAAATATGCACCACAAAGCACAAGTAGTTTCTTGTCAATTAGAGTAGGATATCTACGACGTCATAAATCTAGGAGGTATTATGAAAATCATCATCTTACATGGTCTTTATATGCATGGGCTGGTCATGCAGCCTCTTAGCCAAAAGCTGAGAAAACTCGGATACGAAACGCAAGTACTCAGCTATAACACTGTTGCTATCGATGAGTCTTCACTGTTTGATTCTATTGATCATTCGCTTAATCCACTGACCACAAACGTGCTCGTGGGACACAGCTTGGGAGGCTTGATGATTAAGCGCTATCTCGCCAACAGAAAACCGAGCACTAACTTAATCTCTCATGTTGTCGCTATCGGTTCGCCTCTTAAAGGCGCGTCCATAGTAGGTCGGATTCAAGATCTCGGATTGGGTGCAATTTTAGGCAATTCGCCACACCACGGATTAAACAAACATGATGACGCTTGGGATTTCCCTCAAAAACTCGGCAGTATCGCAGGAACGATGCCGATTGGCGCTCGCCCATTGTTGATCCGTAATGACAACACCATGTCGGACGGTACCGTTACCGTAGAAGAGACAAGACTGGACGGTATGCAAGATCATATCGAAGTGAAGCAAACGCATACGAGCCTGATTTACAACACCTTCGTGCCGCAGCAAATTGATCACTTTATTCGCACAGATTATTTCCGTCGATAGCACACTTTTCCATCATACAGATGGAATCGACTTTCCAAGCTATTCAGTTCGCAGTACTATCCTAGCTCCACTTCTTCACAACTTGGATGAAGTGGTACATTTTTAATTGTTCTCAGGGCGGGGCGAAATTCCCCACCGGCGGTATACTTTTTCAAGTGAGCCCGCGAGCGCTCGATTCGTCGAGGTCAGCAGATCTGGTGAGATGCCAGAGCCGACGGTTATAGTCCGGATGAAAGAGAATAAGAATACACCAGCATAGCGAGTCAGATCGTTAAGAATGCTGGTGCACTTCTTTTTGATCGTATTTTACGGCGATCTCTCATACCGCCCTGATTCTGGTGAAATTTAGGAGTTAACCATGAATCAGTCATCACTACTTGCCGAATTCGGCGACCCAATTACTCGCGTTGAAAACGCACTTATCGCTTTAAAAGAAGGCCGTGGCGTACTGCTTCTTGATGATGAAGATCGCGAAAACGAAGGCGATATCATTTATTCAGTCGAGCACCTCACTAACGAGCAAATGGCATTGATGATCCGCGAATGTAGCGGCATCGTTTGTTTGTGCTTAACAGATGCTCAAGCAGACAAACTGGAACTGCCTCCAATGGTGGTAAACAACAACAGCGCAAACCAAACCGCATTTACGGTTTCTATTGAAGCGAAAGTTGGTGTAACAACGGGTGTTTCAGCAGCAGACCGCGTAACGACCATTAAAACGGCGGCAAACCCGCACGCAAAACCGGAAGATCTTGCTCGCCCGGGTCACGTATTCCCTCTGCGCGCACGTCCAGGTGGTGTAATGACTCGCCGTGGTCACACAGAAGGTACGATTGATCTGATGCAAATGGCAGGGCTTCAACCCGCTGGCGTACTGTGTGAGGTGACCAATCCAGATGGCACGATGGCAAAGGCACCGGAGATCGTAGCATTCGGTCGCCTGCACAACATGCCGGTACTGACGATTGAAGACATGGTAATGTACCTGAACCAGTTCGAGTTGAAACTGGCATAGTCAGATCTCAGCTCTTGAAAAAGCCGCGCATTTGTGCGGCTTTTTTGATCGATCCTCTTTGCACTTAAGTAGTTATACTTATTGAAAACAAGGGGAACAACACCATGAAAGGATTACTGAACTTCGCCGCTCTCGTTAGCTTTCTCTCCATGAATTCGCTTGCTCTTGCATCTGAGTGCCCTGATATTCTTCAAGGTAAGCAAAGGTTGTTAAACTCAACGGAAGAAGTCGATCTATGCGAAAGCTTTAAGGGAAAGACACTACTAATCGTCAATACAGCAAGCCAGTGCGGCTTCACTCCTCAGTTTGAACAGTTAGAAACCCTCTATCAAACTTACAAAGACCAAAACTTCACCGTTATCGGTTTCCCGAGCAATGACTTTCGACAAGATAGAGGAAGCGAAACAAACACAGCGAAAGTCTGTTATCTCGATTACGGGGTAACCTTTCCAATGATGGCTCGCTCTTCAGTATTAGGTGTAGATGCGAACCCAGTCTTCAAGCAGATTACTAACCAAGCAGGCATAAAACCAAAATGGAACTTCTACAAGTTTCTAATTAGCTCTGAAGGTAAAGTTATTGCTACTTTTCCAAGCTCCACATCACCGACAAGTACTACGCTTACCAATATGATAGAGCAACAATTATAAGGTGACGACCATGACAACACGCTCAACCATGCTACAACTCGGTTACTTAGGCCTGGTTCCATTTGTGTTTAGTTTAGGGCTGATTTTCACTGACATCTCACTCTTCAATTTAAGTGGTCAGCAATTTTTCATCGCATATAGCGCCGTTATATTAAGTTTTTTATCCGGCATCCTTTGGGGTAATGGCATTGAGCATTACTACCATCGCCTTAGCCGAAATGTATTAATTCTCAGCAACCTTTTTGTCTTACTGGCTTGGGGCGCATTACTGCAGGGCCACAAACATTACGCAGTCGCAACCCTACTCTTAGCAATTGGGTATCTTGCTGTTTGGTATGCAGAAAAGCTCGTGAGGAAAGTCGAACAAGACGCCGAGCCCAAGGGATATCAAGGAATGAGGAGCAAACTGACCTTCGGCGTAATCGTAATGCACGGATTGGCTTTAGTTTCATAACCTGGTCTGTCCAGTACTAAGATCACAAAAAAACGTCTTTTTATAAAACAATGTTCATTTCGTGAATGCACACATATTTTGAACACTGTTTTGTTTCATTTATGAATCAATCCACATATAAGTAATTCAAAGCATTCACAAAGGATATGAATATGTTTTTTCGCAAACTTTTGTTTAGCACTGCGATGATCAATGCAACGACAGGTTGCGTGTCTTACCAGGCACAACAAGCCGCCGCTCAAACAGTAAATAATACAGGTGCTGTGCTTACCAATGTGATTAAAACTACGATTGCTCAGCCATGTAATGTTGCAATCACTGCTGCTAGCTTGTTTTATCCGCATGCCATATTTATGACTAGTGTTCCGACTCAAGCATGTACAAGCGTTCTTAGATAATACGAGTGTGATAAGCATAAAAAATGGCGACTCTACCGTCGCCATTTTTAAGCATCAATGCTATTTACAGTTACAGCGTCAATAAGTAATTAACTAATTGATTGTACTCGTCGTAAGTACGAATTTCGTTGGCCAAAACAATGTATTTATTGTTCACAACCACACCCGGAACCCCTCTTAACGTGCTGGCAGAGAATTGCTTATCAAAACCTTTCTGCATTGAGTTTACGGCGAAACTGTTGTAAGCCGCATCAAACTTCTTACCTTCTACGCCATTATCAACGAAGAGTTGTTTCAGCTCAGCTTCGTCTTTTGGCGCTTGTCGCTTTTGATGAATTTGGGCAAACATGGCAGGAATCATTGTATCTTCAACCCCGAGCGACACCATCGTCGCGTAGGACTTGGCCATCGGAATCGCCATATCTCCGCCCATGAACCCCACATGTACCTTTTCAAACTTTGCCTCTTTTGGCAGAGCAGGTTTTAAACGCTCAATAAGCGACTCAAACTTGTAGCAATGTGGGCAATAAAAAGAAAAGAATTCCGTCACAACAGGTTTCGATGCTTTCTTAACATCCAGAACTTTGTAGTGCTTCCCTTCTTCAAATTGCGCTGCATGAGCGGTAAAAGTCAGTAAAAGTGCACTACATAAGGCAAGTAGTTTTTTCATTGTTTATTTCCTTGTGGCATTCAAATGCCAAATCATTTCATTTGGTAAAAAGGGGGGAAACCCCAAGTAATTTGAGATGAGGAATTAAACAATCGGAGGACGATAAAGCTTGGTGATCACTGTCACTACTTTTTCGACTAGAGGCCTATCAATCAAGGCAAGGCTATAAGGAAGAAGCAGTAAGTCGTTTTGAGATAAGTTGGCGGGAATTTTGACCATGCAGGAAGAGCTACAACTCGTGTGAGATTGTTGTGCCTTATTGATGGCTGACTCATCGTGATGTGATTCTACGCAGTCGTCATTGACGCCAAGTTGTTTGTGCAGAGCAGCCTGTTGAACAATAAGATCGCGTACTTCAATTGTTTTCATCGGAGCGGAAGCCTGCGCCACAGGAGCGACACTACTCAAAAGCATAGCAACTAAGCAAACTATCGCAGTCAACAATGTACGGTTAAACTTCAACATAGCTACATCAAGGAAAATGGTGACTTAAGATAATACATGATAACGGTTTGACTTCAAGATACGGACTCTCGGCTCGCTAACAAACTCTGTTCTTTGACCATTTTAGGCTAGTGAATTTTCTCTCTAACGATCCCTCAGTACACGAAACCAGCACAACGAACTATTCACCGTTCGGATACTCCCCTCATCAGATACCAGCAACAATTCGATAAAACTTGAAATCATTATGAAACACGAGTAATAGTTAGAACGGTTTTTGTACGAACAAGGAAAGATCAATGCTTAAAAAGAGATTCTTTAAGACAAAAGATGAAGTCGAAGTCACGTTCGAGCTAGATAAAGATCAGTGGGACTCTGTCCAAATTGCTGGAGACTTCAACAACTGGCAGCCAGAACCGATGAAATTAGTGAAGAAAAGTCGTCAGTTTAAATTTAAAACCCGCTTACCTAAAGCGCAGAATGTTCAGTTCCGTTACTTGCTCGATGACGCGAAGTGGGAAAATGACCCACAAGCTGATGCTTACGTTCCAAATGCATTTGGCAGCGACAACAGCGTCGTGTGTACCACCGAATAAGCGGTAATTTCGCTTTAAGATTCCATACCTAGGCGCAAACGTTGCGCCTTTTTGCATCTCTCTAAATGTGATAGGTGATTAGATTTAAATTATTAATTGGCAATTTTATCCAATTAACTCATCCGATAACCTTATTCTGAGAAAGCTTTATTTGAAATAATTCGTAAATTTGTTTAAGTTCCATTGATATTAAATATTGTATACATCACTTAAATGAACGCACAACAAATCAAACCATCTCTAATCATTGTGGAAGACGATCCCAAATTACAAACTATGTTGGGTGAGTATTTTGTTGAACAAGGTTTTCAGGTCAAATGTATCGACAATGGGACGGACGCACCCAATGCGATTATTGACACACAACCAGACGTGGTGCTGTTAGATTTGATGCTACCCGGGCAAGATGGTCTGAGTGTATGTCGTCAAATCCGAGAATGCTACAAAGGCAAAGTGTTGATGCTGACAGCAAGTGATGATGACTTCGATCATGTCGCCGCATTAGAAATAGGCGCAGATGACTTTGTTACTAAACCCATCAAACCTCGCGTATTGCTGGCTCGTATTCGCATGCTATTAAGAAGAAAAGAGGCGGCGCCTACCGAGTCCGAAAACGGCCTACAAATTGGTGTTCTGTGTTTAAACCGATTGCGTAAATCGTGCGTAATGAACCAAGAAGAAATTGCGCTGACAGACGGCGAGTTCGATTTGTTGTGGGTTCTTGCTACGCATGCTGAAAAAACACTATCACGTGAGTGGCTGACCAAAACACTACGTGGTATTGAATACGATGGAACAGACCGCACCATTGATAATCGCATAGTGACACTGAGAAAGAAGCTAGGCGATGCTTCTTGCTCACCACAAAAAATCATTACCGTTCGCGGCAAAGGCTACCTATTTATGCCTGATGCATGGAATGAATAATGAGACGGATTTATCTGGAAAGCTTTGTTGGCCTTATCATTCTGTTTATGGCTAGCTTGTGGGGATACGAGTTCTTAGTTTATGAGATCAACACAGATTATGACTACCTATTACAAGAGCATGAGGGTCAAGCTTTTCACGATCTGATCTACCCTATCTATAAAGAACACGGATTAGAATATACTCAACAACAGTTGGAACAATTTGCCACATCAAGCCATCGTTTGTTGGTGCCTCATACGCTTGAAGAGCTTCCAACAGACATCAAAAAGGCGTTTGAAAGTGATACCTCCGTTAACGTCGCTTACGATGAAGAAAGGGATATCTGGTTCCGCCTAGATGCGAGCACGCCTATCTTTAAAATGAGCGATAATCCGAATAGTCCTGTGGTTAAAGCAGCCAACTTTGATGACAATATCGTTTGGTTGTTCTTTTTAGCTGGATTTGCTCTGTATTGCATATTGTTGATCTGGTTCTTAAGCCGTCGGATTCGAGAGCTAGAGAGAGTGACCGTTGAGTTTGCCTCAGGTAACTTCAAGGCTCGAGCTAGTACCTCAAGCGCTAAGTCTGTTGGGACGTTAAACAAAAGCTTTAACACGATGGCCGATAAAGTATCTCGCTTGATCACTAGCAATAAAATGCTAACTAACGCCGTTGCACATGAATTGCGTACCCCAATCTTCCGCTTACAATGGCAAGCAGATTTGTTATCGGATTCAACCTTAACTGAACAACAGAAAAAGTATGTTTACAGTATCGTCGAAGACATTGACGAGATGGAAGAAATGGTTGAAGAATTGCTTTACTACGCAAAGATGGAGCGTCCTGACACAGCATTACAAACTCAAGAAGAAGTCGTCCTATTCAACTTAGTCAAAGAATTACGACAGAGATGGCAAAAAGAGACTACGCTCGCTATCTCGCTTCAAGAAGTAAACTCAGAAAACGTTCTCGCGTTTGCTGACCCAAAATTGTTAAAGCGAGCCTTAGATAACTTGCTGCGCAATGCAATGCGGTACGCGGATAAGCAGATTTTAGTAGAGATAAAACACGATCAGCACCGCTGCTTCATCAATGTTCATGATGATGGCATAGGTATTGAAGAAAAGCATTGGCCTCATCTATTCGAACCATTTTACAGTGCGGATGAATCTCGCAACAAAAAGACGAGCGGGTTTGGGCTCGGCTTGGCGATTGTCAGACAGATAATGGAGCTTCAACGTGGAGAAGTTTCGATTTGCCATAGCCCACTTGGAGGAGCTTGCTTCACACTTAGCCTCAAAAAATCAGACAGTTAACTTAACCTTCCTACCCCGTTTACAGAAGACGACACTTCAATACACTCAAGCGACAGAGCCCAACAATAAAACAGTGTACATTTAATCCATAAGATTCACACACTAAATGGATAGTACTCATGTATAAATCTTTTATCCTGATTATGGCGCTTACTTCTACGCTTACAGCTTGCGCCTACAACCAAAAACCTGTCGTCGACATGACCAATGTCGACCCTAGTACATATGAACAAGACTTTCTTTACTGCCAAGGCTATGCAGAAAATGTCGACAAATCAGAGGCAGCGAAATCTGAAGCCACTAATGGGGCAGTTACAGGCGCATTGATCGGCGCAGCTGCTGGTGCGCTAGAAGACGGATTAGGTGGAGCGGCTGTCGGTGCTGCTGCCGGCGGTGCTGTAGGAGCTGGAGCTGGTGCTTTGAGTGGAACAAATGATTCAACCAAAACTCAATCTCTCGTATTGCGTAAATGCCTCCAGCACAAAGGCTATACCATCTACGATCTTGATTAAATAAGCACTTTTCTTAAATTATCGCGCGATGGATTCTATTCACAAATGTTTCACGCTGTAACGATTAATCTCGTTACCTCTCTGGGATATGTGTTCCATCCCAATGCTTAAATAGTAAGGTCATATTTTGAAGCCAGGTAAAACAGGTATACGCCGTGTCATGGATGCGACCGGCTATTCATTTCAAGGATTGAAAGCCGCATGGACACACGAAGCCGCTTTTAGACAAGAATTGATTCTCGCCTTGGTGCTTTCCGTCTGTGCTTTTTTCCTTCCTGTCACCACATACGAAAGAGTGCTGATGATCAGTAGCCTGTTCTTGGTATTGATCGTCGAACTCATTAATTCCGCCGTAGAAGCGGTTGTCGACCGTGTTAGCGATGACTGGCACGAACTCAGTGGTAGAGCCAAAGATATTGGCTCAGCAGCAGTATTTGTTGCGTTAACTCTTGCCCTTTTTATTTGGGCTTCGTTCTTGCTCTAATTTTTATTCAAGACACTCATTATGAAGACACATGATTTACAACAGAGAGGTATCTCTTACGTTACCTTTACTTTCCTGTTGGCGCTGTATTTCGCTCTCGTCGTAAATATCCCTATTTATAAAGAACTGATCGGCATCTTTACACACTTAGATAATGTCAAGATTGGATTTATTATCACAATACCAATTTTCTTTCTTGCCGCGCTCAATTTCCTTTTTAATTTATTTAGTTGGCCTTGGATCGGCAAGCCGTTCTTTATAATTTTAATCATTGTTTCAAGTATGGTGAGCTACGCAAGCTATAACTATGGCACACTTTTCGATTCTGGAATGATTGCCAATATTGTTGAAACCGATTCGAGCGAGGCGAGTTCTTACCTGAGTGCTCACTCTGTAGTTTGGACGCTGATTATGGGAGTTATCCCTGCTATTATTGTCTTTAAGGTAAAGCTGCAATCTCAACGCCACCAATTACTGTACTTCTCTGTTACCAAATTAGTATCGATGCTGTCGTCGCTAGCTGTCATCGCCGTCATTGCCAGCGTGTACTATCAAGACTACGCATCTGTAGGGCGCAACAATAGCCACCTAAAAAAAGTCATCATACCCACCCAGTTCGTTTACAGCGCGACCGGGTATGTGAAGGAGAAATATTTCACCACGCCAGAGCCATATCGAGAAATCGGCACAGATGCAAAGCAGTCAGATAGCGCCGTACAGCAAGCACAGCGCAAACCAACACTACTGGTTTTTGTCGTAGGAGAAACTGCTCGAACGCAGAACTACCAACTCAATGGCTATACACGAGAGACAAACCCTTATACTAGTAAATTGGATGTTATCTCATTTCAAGACGTCGCATCTTGTGGCACCGCGACTGCTGTATCTGTGCCTTGTATGTTTTCACAGCTCACGCGAAACGAGTTTGAACGCGCCAAAGCGGATAACCAGGACAATGCTCTCGATATAATGCAGCGCGCCGGGGTTGACCTCATTTGGAAAGAAAATGACGGTGGGGATAAAGAAGTAGCCCACAAGATCAAGAAAATTGAAGTGGATCGAAAGCAAGTAAGCCCTATGTGTAATGGCCAAACTTGTTACGACATGGCGCTATTAGATCATTTTGATCAGGAAGTCGCGGATATGCACGGTAACCGAGTGGTCGCCATGCACCTTATAGGAAGCCACGGTCCGACCTACTTTCAGCGTTACCCAAGAGACAACGCCTTCTTTAAACCAGACTGTCCACGTGCAGATATCGAAAACTGTAGCATCGAACAAATAGTGAACACATATGACAATACAATACGCTACACCGATCTTGTATTGGCAGAAACCATCAAAAAACTTAAAGCGTTAGAGTCTGAGTATAATACCGCGCTAATTTACATATCGGATCACGGTGAGTCACTAGGCGAAAACGGATTGTTCTTACATGGTATGCCTTATGGCCTTGCACCAGATTTCCAAAAACGCGTTCCTTTGATTATGTGGCTGTCTTCGGGCTTTAAACAAGCGAAGCAGATCAATACCGACTGTTTGTATATACAAGCACAGAATGCAGGTCAATACTCACATGATAACGTGTTCCACTCTTTATTAGGCATTATGGATGTACAAACTCAAGCCTACGATAGCAAGTTAGATATATTCAAAGCCTGCCGAGCCGTTTCCTAAATCATTCAATAAAGCCTGGCTCAAAGTGTGAATCAGGCTTTTTCTAACAAGGTATTTAAACTCATCGCCGCGCCAAGCGTTATACTGACAGTCCGCGATCCATACATCGAGATAAGGACTAGGATGAAAATTGGTATTATTGGTCTAGGGGATATCGCTCAGAAAGCATACCTTCCTGTTATCACTCAGCTTCCAAATATCGAACTTGTATTTTGTACCCGCAACCCAAACACACTTGAGAGCCTGGCTAAGCAGTATCGAATCTCAGAGATCTGCCAGGACTACCAACAACTTCTGCACTTTGGCGTCGATGCCGTCATGATTCATGCGGCAACAAGCGTACACCTTCAAATAGCGGCATTTTTTCTGCAACATGGAATCCCAACCTTTGTCGACAAACCATTAGCGAACAGTGCTGATGACGTCGAAAAGCTGTACGATATTGCCGAAAAAGAGAGACAGCCACTCTATGTGGGCTTTAACCGTCGTCACATTCCACTTTATAACCAACATATGCCACAAGTGCAGCAAGGCAACATATCTGACTTAAAGTCGCTACGCTGGGAAAAGAACCGTCACCAACTACCGGGGGATGTTCGTACCTTTATATTTGATGATTTTATTCACCCATTAGACAGCGTTAACGTCACAGCCAAAGCAGATCTAAAAGATGCTTATGTAACTCATCAACTTGAAGGTGGTCAGTTGGCGCGTTTAGATATTCAGTGGCAACATGGAGATACTTTGCTCCACGCCTCGATGAATCGCCACTTCGGTATCACTACAGAGCGCGTTCAAGCTTGTTATGCAAACAAGGCAGTTGAGTTCGACTCCTTCGTTGAAGGCAAACTATGGCAAGCTAACCAAGAGCAAAAAATCAATTTGAAAGACTGGACGCCAATGCTGACGAGTAAAGGTTTCCATTCGATGTTGCTCGACTGGTTTGGCGTCGTTGAGTCTGGAAATATTGCTAATGAAGTAGTAAAACGCAACATTGCCAGCCATCGATTGGCAGAGCAAATTTGTCAATATATCGAGAAAGTTGTCTCTAGATAATGCGATTCTTGGCTATATGCTTGATTGAGTATTACGCTCTATACTAAAAAGACTTGCCTTAGGGAAGGCATTCATTCTCTGTTAAGACTACAGCGGTTATTCTATCAATCAGGTCAATGAGGGCACGAAAGCACACATCGACAAAACAGACGGTTTAGATTTGTTTTACGGTGCCCTCAGGTATCTGAATCATCACATTCAAGAATAAAGGAAATAGAATGAGAACACTTGGTAACATCATTTGGTTTGTATTTGGTGGCGTATTTATGGGGTTGCTATGGTGGTTTTTTGGTATTTTGGCCTTTATTAGCATCATCGGAATACCTTGGGGGCGTGCGTGTATCGTTATGGGTAATTTTTCCTTTTTCCCATTCGGTAAAGAGGCCATCTCACGCGATGAATTGACCAATGAAATGGACATTGGCACGAGTCCGCTCGGCGTTATTGGTAACGTCCTTTGGTTTGTATTTGCAGGCCTTTGGTTAGCTATCGGTCACGTACTTTCTGCCGCAGCATGCTTTGTCACCATAATCGGCATTCCGTTTGCGCTCCAACACCTCAAGCTAGCGGTTATTTCACTCGCACCAATTGGTAAAACGGTTGTATCGTCAGAAGAAGCTGCAATGGCTCGATACAACATCAATCGTTAGCAAAAAGCTAATGCGCTTTCTATCCTCTGGGCAGTCATGCTCAGAGGGTAACGCCCGTCAAAAGTAAGCCTATAATCGCTATCGCATATTCAATAATGGCTGATTGTATATTCATACCGTCACCTTTACGTTGAAGTTTATCCTAGCTCAGCACTGCTTTACTTTTATAATTAATTAATACGCCCAATCGAGTTCAAGATGCTAGACTCATAGCGTCGTCACTGACTCAAACTCCAAGAACGACGTAACGAAAAAGCGAGCTATCCTATGCTCGAAATATGGATTCTTTCCCCCTCGAAGTAGAGTTCAACAACAAAAAGACGAACTATAATCATAGCCAAAATTAATGCTTTTCGACCTAAAATATCTCACATCAATCAAAGAAAGCTTCTAAGATTTTCTCTTTTTGAGTAAATATAGACAGTTACAGTAGCGAAATTCTTCTCGGTAAAACTCCCCACTCAATCTCATGATCAGTTTTTTTAAAAAACAACAAAAATTCGTTGTTATCTAGAGTAATTATTTTATTTGTCGCAGAGCAATTCCATCAATATCATTTGCGACATCGGAGTGCTAGAGCATTGAACTTTTTAGCATTTATCACAGGTATAGAACGTAAAAAACCTTTTATTACTTATTTTTCTTTTTACATATGTTCTAACTCAACGTCTATTCAGACAGGAATATACCGTGGATAAATATCAAGCAGCTTATGCTAAGCGTCTAGAGAAACTAAATGGGGATCCATCTCCTAAAACGATAGCCCGCCTTTCGGCTTGGGATGCGTTTTTTAACAAGGAGTACGAGCTCCAAGACTTGGAATACCAGCTATCGGACGCTGCGCACCAGCACTATGAACAGTCGCATGCGAAGAGCGACATTAGCTTCAAAGAATTCAAACGAGCGTTCTATAATGAATCCATCAAAATTTACAATTTAACTGATGGCGCTTCTATCCAGAAAGTATTCACCCCATTACTTTTGCTTACAACGCTCTGGATAGTGTTTGTATGTCTATTTAACAAGTGATCATCAAACTATTCCAACAACGATCAGTATGGGACTAAAGGTATGGCTCTATGTCAGGGGGCTAATTGGCTCGGTCTCCTTCACTAAATTAGTGACTCAATTACCCGCAATTCCATAGGCTAAAAGTGACAAGGGCATCCATTGATGCCCTTTTTATTCAAAGGAACGCAACCTAGACCTTTGGCCCACTTGGGTATAAAACCATTATGCGTTAAGCTGCACGCTATTATCCGATTGATAAAGAGTGGAGCGAAGTGATGGAAAAAGTAGGCTCTCGAGCATTGATTGTCGAAGGTGGAGCCATGCGAGGCGTATTTTCATGCGGCATACTCGATCATTTTCTTGCTAGCGAGTTCTCTCCATTTGATAGCTTTTGGGGAGTGTCTGCGGGTGCTAGCAACTTGGCTGCCTACTTAGCTAAAATGCCCGGACGTAACTTAAAAATCTACCTCGATTACAGCTTAAGAAAAGAATTTATCTCTCCATCTCAACTTCTACGTGGTGGTGATATGATGAACTTAGACTGGATGTGGAATGTCACCCTCGAAGAACTTGGCATCGATAAATCTGCGCTCAAAGCTGATTCACGACCTTTCTTTTTAGGCGTGACGCGTCAAGACAATGGGCAAGCGGAGTACCACCTTCCTGATGTCGACGACTTGGCAGAAACAATGAAAGCCAGCAGCGCACTGCCTGTACTTTACCGAAATGGCGTATCACTGAACGGAATTCAATACGTTGATGGTGGCGTCTCAGACGCACTTCCTGTTGCAGAAGCAATAAATCGAGGAGCCAAAAAGATTATGGTTTTACGCAGTCAGCCCGCAAGCTATCAAAAGCCAAGAGGAAGATTCAGCGCCCTAACTAAGAGGATGTTGAAAGAAACGCCCGGATTAATTGAACCGATGTTGACACGTGAAGTTCGCTACAATCAGACCTTAGCGCTGATCAACAACCCTCCACCTGGTATCGAAATCATTCAAGTGTGTCCTCCTGAAACATTCAAGTTGAAACGGCTGAGTCGATCGCCAGCACCACTGCGTCATGCTTATGAGTTAGGAATTGAAGCAGGAAAGGAAGCCATCATACGCTGGAGTCAGAAGTAGAAAAAAGCCACGTGGATTAAACGTGGCTAACGCAAATTCGATGGCAGTGGATTATCGTATTTGCTTCTGGTCGAGCCCAATATTCAGGCTCAAAACTGTTTTAATTTGCTCGCTAACTGAAAAAGCGAGTAGGCAGTCAAAACTAGTAAGTTTCAAATAACCCAGAGTTGTAGTCTTGGATAGCTTGTTCTATCTCTTCCATGCTATTCATGACAAAAGGGCCATAATGCACCACGGGTTCATTAATTGGCTCACCAATAAAGATCAGTGCACCACTCTCTTTTTCGGCCTGCAATTCAGCCCATTCACCTTTCGATAAAATGGCCATTTCGCCTTGATTGATCTCACGACCTTTTAATTGAATACGACCTTTATAGACATAGAGCATCATGTTGTTGTCTTGCTCCGTGTTCAAATTCAAAGCTTGACCACCCATCGCTCTCCAATCGGCTACCGTGGCAGCAACACCTGTCTCTGTTAGCGGCCCCTGAATTCGTTCGTTGTTTATAGTCATATGACCCGCAATCAAACGTACAACCCCCGTATTCGGAGTATCAAACTCAGTGATCGTTTCAGGTTGAAAGTCATGATATTGAGCTGGCTGCAGCTTATTTTTCGCGGGCTGGTTAATCCAAATTTGGAAACCATGCAATTCGCCTTCCTTCATAATAGGCATTTCGCTATGGATGACGCCTCTTCCTGCCGCCATCCACTGTGCACCACCGGAACGAAGCTCACCAACATTATCCATATGATCACGATGCTGGAAATGACCTTTCAACATATAAGTAAGCGTCTCGATACCGCGGTGCGGATGCGGAGGGAAACCGCCGATATAGTCAGCACGGTCTTCTGATTTGAGTTCATCCATCATCAAAAATGGAGAAAAGCTAGCATTATTGAAACCCGCTACTCGGCGAATTTTCACTCCATCACCATCAGCAGTAGCTTGCGCAGGAATAAGCTGACGAATGTCTCTGAATGTACTCATACTAGTTCTCCTAGTTTATCTATGTGACCGCTTGCAAATCGCATGTTCAATCTAAGGCTATCGATAAGGTTCTATTTTAGGTTGATGAGCTAAAATTATGAGCCATACTATTCGTTCTACTTATTCAACTTTTTCGAACAATACAATTTATCGAGTTAATAATGAGCACATTTAATTTATCTAAAATAAATGTAGCTATTTTCTAAACAAGGTGTATAGTGTGCCTTGGCTCTTAGAAGAGAGCTGTTAATGCAACATTTAGTTTAAGTTTCCTCTCAGTAAAATCTTGAATCCCCAATTCAGACACCTGCGTACAACTTCCTCTTGATTGAACATTCAATAGCTTAGAAAAGATCCACAAAACAAATCATAATTTTAATGTTTAATTCAAAGGTATTTTTATGTCTAAAGTAACTGGTTCAGTAAAATGGTTTAACGAAACTAAAGGCTTCGGTTTTCTATCTCAAGACAACGGCGGCCAAGATGTATTCGTACACTTTAACGCTATCGTTTCTGACGGTTTCAAAACACTGACTGAAGGTCAGAAAGTAAGCTTCAATGTAGAGCAAGGTAAAAAAGGTCCTCAAGCGACTGAAGTAACTCCTCTATAAGACTGCTTTTCTTGGTGTAGCATGCCCATGCTGCACCAAACCTCTCTCCTTCTAAAATATTCTTTCATCAATCATTCAGCCTAATTTTAGGCATTGCTTTGTGCTATCTAAAATAAACTGAATAGTACTGCTTAATTTATTATTTATAGGAAAAATCATGTCCTCAAAAAGAACTGGCCGTCAAAGACATTGGTATCAATTACTTAACAAAGAGAAAATCACTAAAAAACAGGAGAATAAATGTTAGAAATTGAATTTAATTTAGAACAACCTCAAAGCTCTTGGAACGCTAAAATACATCAATTAAATGGTGATATTTTACGAAGACACGTATTACCGAAACTTCTTTCTCATAGCTTTATGATCGATTTTGAATATTGTGAGAAAACGCAATCTGGAACTATTCTCTGTGATTCAGGTTCAAAGTTAGGAAGTTTTACTGTTAACTGATTCAGTTTTCATGCATTAATGGATAATGCAACTAATTTGGAAGGTATCCAATGGCTAGAAAAAGTAAGAAGCAGTCAGAAAAAGACAAAAAAGAGTCTGAACAAAACGCGGCGGCGGTAAAGCAGAAAACTCGACGCCGCATAGAAGACATTATGGAACAAAGAGAATTTGATAAGTTATTCCATCTATAAATGCTCTCTAGTGCTTTCTCTGCCTTTATCGTTGTGCAAGGTACCGCCACCTACCTTTGCTCAAACGAATCTCCACTCTTTTAGACTACTCTTCTAATTACACGTGCCTCTCACACACGCAAAAACAACTGGCTCCTCTATACTCAAGTGACTTGCAAATAGTCGTTTCGCTCACAGGAAACCCCGTGACTAATGACAGTTAGGTTATTTGCGTATAGCCAAAGCGATATTTTTGCGTATAATCCCTCTCGTTTGCTTCGTATAACCCCAATGATATGGTTTGGGGGTCTCTACCAGTTCCCGCAAAGTGCTGATTACGAAGAGTTGAGATCATCGTGGGTCTTACTCTTTGTGATAGCGTTCGATTTATTTCTATCTATACCTATTCTTAGAGTAACTGCATCCACAATACACATAAGGTGGAATATGAACGCATTTATTCAAGGTCTTCCAAAAGTAGAGCTGCACTTACATATCGAAGGTTCACTTGAGCCGGAACTCTTATTCAAATTAGCAAAACGAAACGGCATCGAGATCCCTTACTCTTCTCCGAGTGAACTACGCAGCGCATATCAGTTCACAGACTTACAATCATTTCTCGACCTCTATTACCAAGGAGCGGGAGTTCTGCGTACGGAGCAAGATTTTTACGATCTCACTTGGGAATACTTACTGCACTGTAAAGAAGACAACGTTATTCATACCGAAATCTTTTTTGACCCTCAAACACACACAGAACGCGGCATAGACTTTGACACTGTTATCAATGGAATCGCTCGTGCGCTAAAAGATGGTCACGAAAAACTTGGCATTACCTCGCAAATTATTGCGTGTTTTCTCCGTCACCTTTCAGAAGAGAGCGCCATAGAGACCCTACAGGCTATTCTGAAACACCGTGATAAGATCATTGGTGTTGGACTAGATTCTTCAGAACAAGGTCATCCGCCAGCTAAATTCAAGCGCGTATTTAAACAAGCAGTAGAAGAAGGCTTACTTACCGTTGCTCACGCAGGAGAAGAAGGCCCCGCACAAAATATTAGCGATGCCATTGAAATGCTTTACGTGAGCCGCGTGGATCACGGTGTTCGCTGTGTTGATGATGAAGCATTAGTTGAATCCTTAATCGAAAGCCAAATGCCACTGACAGTGTGTCCGTTATCGAATCTTAAGCTATGTGTATTCGACGATATGAAAGATCACAATATTGTGGATTTGCTACGAAAAGGTGTCGCCGTAACGATTAACTCAGACGATCCTGTGTACTTTGGTGGCTACATGACGGACAACTTTTTGGCCGTCAACAACGCACATCCAATGAGTAAGAGTGAACTTGCCCAATTTACAATGAACGCGATTGATGCCAGCTTTATCGATAACGAGTTAAAGGCGAAATATCGTCACCTTGTTAGCCAATACGTAAACCAGCACGAAGCGTTGCAATAAAGGCATAGTGCCACGCCTTAGGTCAAACGCGTAGGTATTAAAACCCTACAAAGACTCTGTGGTTAACCGCATTTATAAACGCTAGACTGAGAAAGCTAAACTAGCACACAAAAAGGAATAGAATCATGATTCAACAAGGCCAAGCTCTACCAGTTGCAACTCTTAGTGAGTTGACTGCCGATGGTATGGTTAACCACGACGTTACAGAACTGTTTGCGAACAAGAAAGTCGTACTCTTTGCTGTACCTGGCGCATTCACCCCTACCTGTTCAGAAGCTCATCTACCAGGCTATGTGGTATTAGCTGATGAGCTAAAGGCAAAAGGTGTTGATTTAATTGCTTGCGTTTCTGTAAACGATGCATTTGTGATGCAAGCGTGGGGCGAAGCTCAAAACGCTTCTGAGATTCTGATGTTGGGTGATGGCGACGCTAGCTTTACTAAAGCATTAGGTCTTGAAATGGATACAGGCGGCTTTGGTGGTATTCGCTCACAACGTTACGCAATGATCATTGAAAACGGCACAGTGACTAAGCTAAACGTTGAAGAGCCAAAAGAGTTTGAAGCAAGCAAAGCAGAAACGATTTTAGCGGCGCTTTAAGCTTACTCCTAAATACAAAAACGGAAGCCATCGCTTCCGTTTTTTGTTGGCTAACGCATTCTCACAACACTCGTTTGTTGCTTACGCTGCATTTCCGCAAAAGTCAGCACAAACGGGGATGACTGCTTTACACGGCTTGGTAATGAAGAAAGCGCATTGTAGGCATCCTGTTTCGTTTTAAAATCACCAACAGTTACCGTATACCAACGCGTGCCTCGGCTGTTTTTCCAGTTAACCCAAACCGGATGCTTAGGATCGATATAGCGAATATAATCTTTCACATCTTTTTCTTGCTTTAGCGCGAGTACCTGCATTGTGTAATGGTTTGGGTTTAAATAACCATATGCATCCTGAGAGGTCATGACTCCAACACATTGGCCGCTATCGACCTCCTGCTGGTAAGGCATAGCGCAGCCCATGAGCGATAAAATCAATGTCAAAGATAAAATCTTGTGCACGTGTCACTCCATTCTTGTTCTAGTTTCTTTTCTCTCGCACCCAAAAACACAAAACGCTCTTGGTCAGGTAAAAACACCCCCTTACAAGAAGGCCTGCGTTTTAACGCAACGAGTATTCCAAAAACGTAAGGCGACCACGTTGGTCGCCTTAGTAAATTGATTTAATAGAACATTAACAAGATAGAGTGATATAGACAGAAGTTCGCTACTGTTTAGAACCAGCTAGCGACCAATTGCTTAAACCAGTCTAAAATTCGCTTGAATAAACTGCCTTCCTCCACGGACTCCAATGCAACGAGCTCGGCTTCATTTACGACCTTACCTTCGACTTTGTAAAGCACTTTACCAACCACTTGTTGCTCAGAAATTGGCGCAACTAAATCACCGTTGTATTCAACTTCCGCTTGCAGCTTTTTTACATCTCCTTTTGGCAAAGTGAGATAAACATCGTTAGCTACGCCAACAGTAAGCTCGTCTTTTTCGCCCATCCAAACTCGAGCTTTCGCAAGTTCCGCACCCGCCTCAGTCGGCATTACCGTATCGTAAAAGCGGAAGCCATAACTTAACAGCTGCTTGCTTTCTGATTCACGAACATTCTCGCTCTTCGCTCCCATCACCACAGCAATCAGACGCATATCACCTTGTGTTGCAGAAGTCGCTAGACTATAACCCGCACCGCTTGTATATCCAGTTTTCATGCCATCGACATTCATACTACGATCACGAAGCAAGCCATTACGGTTGTATTGAGTGATGCCATTGTAAGTAAACGAGGTTTCGCTATACAGCGGATAGATATCAGGTAAGTCACGAATAATCGCTTGGCCCAACTTGGCAATATCATAAGGTGTCGAATATAAACCGTCACTGTCTAGGCCGTGAGGGTTGGTGAATGCCGTGTTAGACAATTCAAGCTTGGCGGCCCAACTATTCATCAAACTCACAAACCCTGATTCACTTCCCGCAACATGCTCAGCAATAGCAACACTGGCATCGTTACCAGATTGAACAATCAGACCACGGTATAAGTCAGACAAAGAAACGGAAGTATTGACTTCAATAAACATTTTTGAAGAATCTGGGAAATTTTTTGCCCAAGCATTTCGGCTGATGACAACCTCATCATTCAACGTAATATTGCCTGTATTAATTTCTTGACCAGCTACATAAGCAGTCATCAACTTCGTTAAACTCGCGGGGTTTAAACGTTTGTGGGCATCACGTTCAACCAGTACTTTCCCCGTATGGAAGTCCATCAAAACATAACCACGAGAACTGAGTTCCGGCGCATTTGGCACAACTGAAGGCGCAGCATAAGCCAACGAGGATACAGCAGCGAACCCTGTAATTAACACTGTGTGTAATATAGTACTTTTTCTCATCATGACATCTTATCTTAGTAGCATTTAAGGCTTACAAACGGTACCCGAATGAATTCAAAGCGCGGGATTACCTAGTTAAAAAACGAGTATATTGAAACGGCGCTCAGTTACAGCCACCTTGTTACGATTGGTTACTTTTACTCAATGTTTGTCGAAAATAATGAGAGGTAGGTAGAGCTTTCGTCTTGAAGAATGAAACAGGAGCGAAAATAATTCCGTAACGCTATGTTTTTTGAGAGGGGAGAAAAAGCGCGCAAGTCAATTCAGGGAGTAAGTTGGTATAGGAAAAGTAGTTGAGCTTTTATCCATATCTAAATAGGAAACAACAAAAACAATCAACAATAAGCCCAGCTAATTATTTACCAAGAAAACATATTGAAAACGCATCATAAAATCGTAATTAATTATCGATAAATTTAAAAACCTAATATTATAATTTATGCAAATTTCATTTATTATTAAACTGGAGAAAAATACAGCTTTCCTTTTTTAAAACTAAGAGACGATTTTTTCGATGTTTTTAGGTTTATCTCATCAGAGAACTTGGTATAACAGTGAGGGATAAGACATCCGGACTTAGCGCGAAAGGATAACCCACTGTTATTTAAGTTCACACGCTGCTTTTTAATGACTAGAGACTTTAAACTGCGGTTACCTTCGGTTTGTGCGGCTATTCTTTGACGTATCCCAACCCAGTACGACTCAAACGACGACATCATACATATCCTCTTTCATGATATAAGCATTAATAATTAAACATCGCTAAAAGCTAAGCTTGTCTTAAATAAAAGTACTAGAAATTGATTTTATTTCTTCAAAACAAATCAACCCGCATATTCCACATAAATTTAGTGGTTATGTCAAATATTAATTATCATTAATTTTATTTATAATGGATATAAAATCAGTTTATAATTTTTAAATAATTTAATTATTAGAAAGCAGTATGACCAGTCCATATTTAACATGGAAATATGAGCTTTGTTTTGCATCATAATATATAAATACATTAAAGATTCATCTACGAACTAAATGCTCTTCAAGAGGTGATATAAATTAGCATTTCGAGACTAAATGAGAATAAAAATAGCGCACCGTATATGGTGCGCTATAGATTTGATTAAGGTCACTGTATAAGCATAGATAAAACTAAACTCATTTGACGTAGCTAGGCCAAGATTGCTTATGGTTTAAGTTTCAATACTTTATCAATATCTTCTGCGCTGTGGCGCTCAGGTAACTGCTCCCACTCTTCACCCCATGAACGGTTCACAATTCGACCACGTTTTACCGCTTCACGCTCATCAATTACTTTTGCCCAACGCACAACGTTTTTGTAGCTTTCTACGTCTAAGAATTCAGCCGCATCGTAAGCACGACCCAACACAAGGTTGCCGTACCATGGCCATGTTGCGATATCAGCGATGCTGTACTCATCGCCACCTAGGAATTCATTGTTCGCAAGACGCTTGTCTAATACATCTAACTGACGTTTTGCTTCCATTGTAAAGCGGTTGATTGGGTACTCGAACTTCTCTGGTGCGTACGCGTAGAAGTGACCAAAACCACCGCCTAGATATGGCGCAGAACCTTGCAGCCAGAATAACCAGTTCATTACCTCAGCACGCTTAGCGCCTTCTTTTGGTAAGAAATGATCAAACTTCTCTGCTAGATAAAACAAGATGTTGCCAGATTCAAACACGTTCACTGGCTCAGAACCCGAACGGTCAACCAATGCCGGAATTTTAGAGTTTGGGTTAACAGCCACAAAGCCAGAGCCAAACTGGTCGCCATCGCCAATCTTAATCAGGTATGCATCGTATTCTGCTGCCGTTACGCCAGCCGCCAAAAGCTCTTCAAACATGATCGTCACTTTCTGACCATTTGGGGTACCCATTGAGTAAAGTTGGAATGGGTGCTCACCAACTGGAAGCTCTTGCTCATGACGTGCGCCAGAATCCGGACGGTTGATGCTCGCCCACTGACCGCCGTTTTCATTATCGTTTGTCCAAACTTTTGGTGGAATGTATTCGTTAGCCATTGTTTTCCCTTATTGTGTTTGAATGCATCTTCAAACTGACGGGTCTTACGCGCCAGCAAGCATTATTAACATCACCTCTTCGCCAACTGCGATTAGGCATACTCAAGATATTAGGTCGAATTCGCTAAATAAAAGTCCTGTAATCTCTTTTAGTTAGAACCTTTGGTTATGGGATTTTCTTTCACGCTATAAGTAAAAACGTCACGGTAATGTGAACTAGGTTCGAGATGCCAACGATGAGTAAGCTACACTCGGCGGCGCACCTCTATTTGGGGATTTAGAACAACCGCTAAACTTCAAAGTCACCAAGAATGAAGTTGTTCTGGATACCTTAGTTCAAACAACTTACGTGCGTGATAGGCAGTTAAGTTAGATAGTTAGAAAGAAAAACGCCCTTCACTAAATCAATGAAGGGCGTTTTAATGTATTCGAAACCGTTACTTAGCTGATTCAAACAAACCAGAAATACCTTTCAAAGGGAAAAGCCTTGCTTGCTCCAACCCTCTCAACGTTACCGTATTCAGGTCATCAATAAAGAAACGACTGGTCATCGTGTGTTTGCCACCATTAATGAAAATCTCGATGACAGAATTGTCGATATATATATCAATCGTCTGCTTAGCGTCCAATCTTGGTGCTTTTCGAATGCTACCAAATTCTTCTGCGTACAAATGAGACATGTGACGACGGTCCAGCATAAACTCGTGCTTTGTCGCACTAAAGACGATGTTGTCACCTTTGAGGTTACTCAGCTCAAGTTCAAAGCCATCGCCCTCAAGGTCTAATTGGATCAAACAACTTGTGCTTTCCAGTGTATGGGATTGTGCAAAGACCACCTCTTCTTTTCTTAAACTCTTCAGCTCAGGGAGCGGAGCTTGAACAAGAAAACCATCTTTCAACGTTAGTTCTCTAGGAAGAGACAACATTCCTGCCCACTGGTGTGTGACCGATGGTGTGTCGATTTCTGGCAACCCTATCCATGCAATAAGAATGCGACGCCCATTCTCATCTAAATAGGTTTGTGGGGCGTAGAAATCAAACCCATAATCTGGCTGCAAAATATCTTGGTGGTTTTCTAAAATCATCGACTCTAGGTTCAACTGATCACCCACGATATACGCAACAGAATAGATGTTTTTGAAATCATAAGGATTATTACTGCTCACGCCCTGTGGAGAAAACAGCATCACCGATTGACCATTAATCTCAAAGAAATCAGGACACTCCCACATGTACCCAAGGTCAGAAAACTTGGTCTTGATAGGACCTTTATGCTGCCACGTTTTCAAATCTTTGCTTTGATAGAGCGCCATTGAACCATGCTCGGTTTTGGTTTGAGCACCCACCACCATCAAATAGTCGTCGCCTTTCTTCCAAACTTTTGGATCACGAAAGTGCTCCGTGTAATGTTCGTTCTCAATGACCACACCATGCTTTTCAATGTTGCCATCTGAATCCATGGTGGCAAAGCACTGTGTTGGAATTCGATTCCAGTTTTGGTCACGCTTATTACCAGTAAAAAACAGCAAAGCCTTGTTGTTTTCCACCAAAGCACCGCCCGAATAGACACCATGTGAATCGTAGTCTTGGTCGGGATGAAAACCCACACCATGATCAGTAAAATGGATGAAGTCTTTAGTAGAAAGGTGGTACCAATACTTCATTCCATGGACTGGTCCCACAGGCGTCCACTGGTAAAAGATGTGGTGCTCACCATTGAAATAACACAACCCATTTGGGTCATTTAACAGCCCAAATCTAGGGGCGATATGAAAATTAGGAAAGCCTTTATCTTGCTGACGTGAAAGTGTCATTTCTTCGATATCACACTGAGGGATTTGCTCAAGTCGGCGATATCTTTGCTCTACAGTCCAACGGTTGTTTAAGCTCATAATTTTTCTCAACTGAAATTGGATCTGAAGATCATTGCCCAATAAATTGCAGCAATTCTGTCTGGGTCGGAAGCGCGGTCATTGCGCCTTTTTGCGTCGTCGCTAATGCACCACAGGCATTTGCCCATTGAATCGCAGAGCTAACAACAGGATGATTTTTCCAATCGTCATGCTGAGACAGACATGCCAGTAGCCCTCCGACAAAAGCATCACCCGCACCTGTGGTATCAATCGGACTAACGACTTGACCAGTGATCAGCTCACTCTGATTTTCAAAGACGCGCCAAACGCCTTTAGCACCTTGTGTCACCAAGACCAAAGCAATATTCAAAGAGGCTATTTGTTGTAAACCTTGCGCCATCGATGTTGAGTCAGTTAAGAACAAAAGCTCCTCTTCAGAGAACTTAACCACATCAGCCATCGCTACAGCCTTCATCACTACAGCTTGGATCTCTGATTGATCTTGCCACACTTCATCGCGCAAGTTAGGGTCAAAGCTAATGAAACCACCAGCGGCTTTTGCTCTTTTGATCGCCTCAAACGTGCTGCTTCTACTTGGCTCATTTGCCAGTGAAATTGAGCAAACGTGTAGCCAGTCACCTTGCTTAAAGTTTGGGATGTCTTCAACAGACATAAACTGATCAGCGCTCGGTTTTACCATAAACGTAAAGCTGCGCTCACCTTGCTCGTCTAAATCCACCACCACTGTTGATGTTCTTTGCTCAGGATCTTTAACGAGAAACTCCGTGCTCACGCCCTCTTGATCGAGCGTTGATTGCATGAAGCGACCAAATGGGTCATCACCTACACGTCCAAAAAACGCACTCTTACCAGATAGACGAGCAATAGCTACGGCGACATTCGCTGGTGCACCACCGGGACATTTGAGTAAAGAAGCCTCAGATTCCGGTATTAGATCGACAACAGCATCACCAGTTACCCACACTTGATTCATCTTGCTTACCTTGAAATTAAAGCCCTGATAGTCCAACGTGTTGAACACCTTCACTACCAAGTAAAAATTGAAAAAGGCTAGCCAAGCCATTAGTGCTTGGCTAGCACCCCAAACATTTAGGAAAAGAAGTGGATTTTGGGGGACTCCACCCCTAAGGAGTTCAGATTAAGCCGCTGCTTTTCTACCGACTTTAGCGCGGTCACGCATACCAAGAACAATGGTGAGAACAAATGCGGTCAAGAACGCGATCACCATACCCGCGATGTAGTACCCAATCTTCTCTGGCGTAATGGAAATGATGCCTGGAAGACCAGCTGCGCCCAATGCCTGAGCTTTCACATTAAACATTGTGATGAACGCACTTGATAACGCCGCAGCGCAAACTGCCGCAATAAATGGGTAACGTAGTTTTAAATTAACACCAAACATGGCTGGCTCTGTAATACCCAGCAAACCCGTAACACCAGATGGAATCGCAATACCTTTCATCTTCTTATCTTTGCTCATCACGCCAACCGCCAACGCTGCCGCTCCTTGAGAAACGTTAGACATCGCCGCAATAGGAAAGATAAAGGTGCCGCCCGTCGTCGCAATATCCGCAAGAAGTTGCGTTTCAATCGCAATGAAGCTGTGGTGCATACCGGTAATAACAAATGGAGCATAAATAAGACCAAATACCGCACCACCAACAAAGCCAGCTGTGTTGTAAAGCCAGTTCAGACCATCACCCAATAGGAAACCGATATCTCGCGTGAATGGACCGACGACAGTAAACGTCAGCAAACCCGCTATGAAAATCGCCAGTAATGGCGTTAAAAGGTTGTCTAAAACAGAAGGTATGACTTTACGTAAGCCTAGCTCAACCTTCGCAAGAATGAATGCCGATACCAAAACTGGTAACACTGAACCTTGGTAACCCACTTTTTGGATTTCAAAACCAAGAATATTCCAAACCGGAATATTGCCAGACACAGATGCGCCGCCGAACCCCCAACCATTCAATAAGTCAGGGTGAACCATCAACATACCTAGCGCCGCCCCTAAATATGGGTTACCGCCAAACTTCTTACTGGCTGAAAATGCCAGCAGAATAGGCAGGTAAACAAACGGCGCGTTCGCAAACGTGTTGATCATGTTCGCCAAGTCTGTCAGTCCTGGGTTGGCATCAATCAAAGATTTGCCATCAATGAACAAGCCTTGAGCAGTCAATAGGTTATAGATACCCATCAACAAACCACCAGCGACGATTGCTGGAATGATTGGAACGAAAATATCAGACAGCCCTTTCACCGCGCGCTGAACAATGTTTTGTTTCTCTGCGCCAGCAGACGCAACGTCGTTGGTGGACATTTCATTCATCCCCGTCAACTTCGCCATTTCTGCATAAACTTGGTTTACGATGCCAGATCCAAAAATGATTTGGTACTGACCCGCAACTTTGAACTGCCCTTTTACTCCTTCAAGACTATCAATCGCTTGTTCATCTATTTTTTGCTCATCTGCAACGGCAAGGCGTAAGCGTGTCGCACAATGCGCAAGTGCGGTGATGTTGCTTTTACCACCTAATAGAGTTAACAACTCTTTTGCTACTGCCGGATAATTCATTTCATACCCCATTGGATTATTATCTGAGCTTGCGAAATTTTCGGGAACGTTTGCAAAACAGATTTTTGCTCAATAAAACCAAATGATCAAAGATAAAGCAGAGAGAATGTGAGAATGATCGTCAAATTCTCTCCCTAAGAGCAGTATAGGAGGTTAGAATCGCTACTTATCAAAGAGCTTTTCATCTTCTCTTTGCAAACAATCCCAAAAACGAAAAACAGAATGGATAGGAACAATGGCGAGTCTGCATGATGTCGCCCGTCTGGCTGGCGTATCAAAATCAACAGTGTCACGGGTTATAAACGATGAATATGGCGTAAAAGAAGCGACAAAACTGAAGGTCCGCCAAGCAGTAGCGGAGTGTGGCTATGTGCCAAACCAAGTCGCTAAAGATCTAAAATCTCAAAAGACCAATCTGGTTGGTGTCATTGTTCCTCGGGTTTCCTCTCATGCCACATCCCAAGGTGTCGATGGATTAACCGATGTCCTTGAAAAAGCCGGGAAACATGTCTTACTTGCTAGCACTCACCAAGCCCACGAAAAAGAACTGGAATACATTCAGATCTTTAACCAAAAACGGGTTGAAGGGATCATTCTTTACGCCACCCACCTCGATTCCAAGCTGGTAAAAGCAATTCAAAACTCAGCCGTTCCAGTTGTGCTCGTCGGTCAAGATGGTTCCATGTTTAACATTCCAAGCATCATTCATGATGACGCACGAGTAGGGTTTGAAGCGGGAAATAGACTGGTTGCAAAAGGTTGCCAAACTATGGGTTTTATTGGTGTGCAAGGTGACGATATCGCGGTAGATAAGCAACGCTCTGAAGGATTTGTTCAAGCGCTGCAACACCATGGTTTTGAGATCGACTTCCATGCTCGTGGTGACTTTACCATCGATTCTGGCTATTCATTGGCAAAACAACACTTAACAAAGAACCCTAAGCTAGATGGCTTGTTCTGTGCGACAGACCGTATTGCTATCGGTGCGATGAGAGCGATTCAAGAGCTCGGGTTAACACCGGGTAAAGACGTTTTAGTGCTAGGCGTTGGTGATGATGAGCTCGCATCAGTGTGCACCCCAACCTTATCAACATTTAACTATGCATTTGATAAAGCAGGGGAAAATGGTGCGAAACTGTTACTAGATAGAATTGCCAACAGAAGTTTTGAAATGAGTAAGATGGTACTAACCTTCAAAACTATTGAGCGTCAGTCCTGTTAATGAAAAAGCGCCAACTGAAATCAGTTGGCGCTTTTCTTATTACTCTTTGTCGGTTAGATCCCTTTAGAACCAAGTTTCCATTTGCAGTGCAAACAGAACTTCACCACCATCACCCATCGTTGCAGCGCCCGCTTCCTGGCTAATCGAGTAGCCATTCAAGTCTTCGCTCCAATCAACGTAGCTAACTGCAAAACGCAGCTCCGGACGGTCAAAGAAACCTGCTGCGGTAGACATCTTAAGCGTTGGTGCAATTGTCGCTTTGTAAAAACTGCCACTTGCTTTATCAATCGCATTGTCTAGGTCCATGTATTGGTATGAGCCTTCATAAACCATCTCAAAATTTTGTGTAAACTCTTGCGCTAAGCGGATGTTGAACGATGCCCAAGTAAATTCATCATTTTTAGCAAAGCGATCTTGGCTATGTTCTGCTAGCAACGCAGGTGCTACACGCCAGTTGTCGCCGATGCGTGTTACACCATAACTGAACAAACGTACGGCTTTTGCGTCTTCTAGCAAATCACCGTTTGAACCAATGCCTTTAAGTTCCGCACCCAGTCCATCACCCATCAAAATACCGGTTTTAGAGAAGCCTTCACTCATGCCAAAGAAGTTATCGCCATGGTAAGCAAACATCGCATGTAAACCTTTGTCCGCTGCTCCTTCTACGCGATCATTGTTATCAGAAGACGTCATGCTGCTCAGCATCAACTGCCAATTACCGAAGCGGTTGTTCATTGTCGCGATATAGTTTTCAACATCCGTTGACGAGCTATCAATCTCACCAAAATCACGACCATAGATCGAGAA
This sequence comes from Vibrio sp. Vb0937, assembly GCF_033338855.1. Lineage (NCBI taxonomy): Bacteria > Pseudomonadati > Pseudomonadota > Gammaproteobacteria > Vibrionales > Vibrionaceae > Vibrio > Vibrio sp. Vb0937. Next base: position 726,022 of record NZ_JAWOTK010000002.1, read on the forward strand.
GTTTGCTTTCCACGAATCGCTCATTTGGACGTCATACACGCCAGCACCAGTGCCAGATAAGAAAACGATATCCGAGTCAAAGAAGTGAATGTCAAAGTTATCACGGTCAAATCGTTTACCAGCCCAAAACGTCGCGTCAGCAAACGCACTTGATTCAGAGAACATGCTCAACTTGTTTAGCTCAGCATATACCTGACGAACGTTTAATTGACTCTCACTCGCTGTCCATTCGTTATTGGTTTCCGTACTATCTGCCAACATGATTCGGAACAATGCGCTGGAACCATCATCTGCAAAGCGTTTGTGAATAAGGTTTGCTTCCACATAATGATCATCCTCAACCCCTAATCGTCCAATTGGCGCGCCAATAGCACCAGCTGCCGTCATGTAAGGACCAGTACCCACTGCACCATTCAGATCGTCATTAATCAGTAGCCCGGAACGAGCGTAGCCATGAAACTCAAAGCTTGAGGCTTTCTCATTTGCTTCTGTGGATGCTTTTTCCGTCTGTTCAAGTCTCTGTTCTAATTCATTAATTCGCTTTTCAAGAGCGTCAACATCTGTTGCTGCGAATACAGGTGCAGTAACCAGTCCAAGCGCTACTGCCATCGTCAAAGTGTGTAGTTTCATTTCCATAGTCTCACGTAAATTTATACTTAGGCATACTGCAAACGTTCCCAATAAAAGTCGCAAACTTATGGTGACTTTAAATGTCCATCTAAAGCCTGAATTTCAGAGCGCTCGGACTCAGAGCGTCTCTACTACTTGTATCAATGAGAGCGATAATATATAAACTTTTCGGGAACGTTACCGCTAAGAGGTAATTTTGTTACTTCTATCACGTTCAATTGTGTTACTTACAGAAAAATCATTAGCCAGCGCACATTTGAATAGTAATGAGAAAGAGGCATTGAAAGCCTTATTAACAGGTGGCATTGTGGCAAAGACGTTGGCTCAACGTCTTTTATAGATTGTCTTATGGTTAGAGCGCACAAAAACTTCATAGAATCAGTGAGAGAATTTGGCTCCATGCATTTTAATATCTACAAAACTCATTTTTTGAACATAAATGAGTTTTGTAAAATCTAATAATCTTGTTCATGGTCACTTCGGCTTCGAAAAGCCACTCATTACCAAAAAGTAATCAAGCTAATGCAGCTCAACGTTATTCTCTTCGACTAGTAAGTATTTAATTTGATGTTGAAAATCTGCCTCAATTATATCTTCTCGACCTTTGGACATAACGGTGTCGTAAACCATGTTTACATATTCATACGACAGATATTTATCAAAAACATGAACTATATCGTCGTTAATTAAAATTTCACCGTAACAAGCTAAGTCTTCATCAAACGTATTTTGGTAACAAGATATTTTAGAACTATCCCATCCAGAGTAAAATTCGACACTCTTGACATCGTCATACATCGCAATTACTAACTTTTCGATTCCAAGCTGTCCTTCAGCCTCAAACCTCGACTCAAAGTTAACATAACCGATAGCAATACCTTCATTAGAAGCTGAGTAATCTTTATTAACTCCGTAGTGGACTTGATTTTCTCTAAGTTTAGCATTGCCAATAGCTTTCCAAGTTAGGCGGTTCCCGTCAATATTTTCACCAAATGTAAGCTCTTCTTTGACCTCAATAATTTGGTTCGCCAGTTGGTAAGTTAAAGGCAGGTCAAGATCCGGAACGTTAGTGGCAAGACTTAGACCTTTCCTGCTATGTTTTTCGTAAATTACCTGATGCTTTCTTGGCTCGGAGTGAGAGCTTACAACTATCCATCCGCTTTCTTCAGTAGATGGGTTAGTTGATTCGGAGTTACAACCCAAAATAAGAAGAGTTGACGCGCTAAACAGTACAGTTTTTAAGTACATAGTGAGTATTCAAAGTTAATTATTTCTTGGCATTATCATTTAAATTAATACCATGGGCAACAAAATCATACTTTAATGCCTCAACAGCTATTCTATTTCGAAGTTAATATTTTTGATTAGCTACATATCTAGGTTAATAACAGAGAACGATGTAAAAGTGAATTATGTGTACTCACTCTATACTTAATCATACAAGTCCGGCAGTGCGAAACGAATAAAGTGAAAGTGTCAAAAGCCCGAATAACATTCCTCAAACAAAAACGCCCTTCATATAAGTAAAGGGCGTTTGTTATTTGACGTTTTGATTAGCGAGCTATAATACCAACCCACCGTCAATCTTGAGCACTTGGCCTGTGATGTAGGCGCTCTTATCTGAGGTTAGGAAAGAGACGCCATTGGCAATATCTTGAACTGAGCCCATGCGCCCTAATGGGGTTTTGCCTTCCATCATTTGAATGACTTTCTCTGGCAGGTTCTTGGTCATGTCGGTGGCGATAAAGCCTGGCGCGACACAGTTGACGCGTATCTGTGCACCCTTTCTTGAAAGTTCTTTCGCCCAGCCTTTGCTCATTGAGATGACGCCGCCTTTACTTGCGCCGTAGTTGCTCTGGCCGATATTACCATCCGTTCCCACTATAGAAGAAATGCTGACAATACTACCTGCACCCTGCTCTAGCATGACAGGAGCAACGCGCTGGGTGAGTAAGAACACCGCTTTTAGGTTCACGTCGATCACGCTGTCCCAATCTTGCTCTAACATGTCTGGCAACAGTGCATCTCGAGTGATGCCCGCGTTGTTAACCAGAGCATCGATTCTTCCGTGCTGCTCTACAACACTTTCTACTACTTCACTGACGGCTTTGGCATCACACAAGTTGACTTGATAACTGCTTAGCTGCGCCGACTGGCTCCATTCCACGGGCGATACATCTAGCCCGATTACGTGGAATCCATCCTCCAGTAATTGTTCACAAATCGCTTGGCCAATACCACGAGCCGCACCAGTGACTACTGCTACTTTTTCCGGTTTCATCTTGGTCTTCCTTAAATGTTGAGATTACAAATTCGCTTGTATCCCTAGCGTTTTTGTTTTTATGCCTAATCGCGTTACAGCTGCGCTTCTCATACGCAGGGTCTTTTATATCTTATAAAAACTATAGAAACAGTCTGGGAGTCGGATGTGAACTAATCAAGGCAACTTGATGACTATGGCAAGATCAACGTAAGAAAGTGTGTTGGAAGGCGCAAAGTTACACGATTGGAGGACTTGGATAGAAAAGTATTGGTCTGATTAATCAAATACTACTTCATCAGACCAATATTACTTGTCTCTTAATCTCTTACAAAAGCTGGTTTTGTTATTTTCACCAGAAAAGGCTGAAGCAAGAGATTAAACAACATGCCAGCAATAAACAGGGTGATCACAATACTCGCACCACTCGGTAAGTCATAGCGAGCCGATGCGGCAATACCCGATAAGATCCCAACAATACCAATGCTGATACTGGCGACAAAGAATCGAGTTCCCTTCAATGCTGCCGCACATAAAGCTGGAATCACCAACAAAGCAAATTCTAAATAAATGCCGGTTAACTTGACCGTAATGGGCATCAGAATAGCAAAGATCAGATAAAAACCACTACCGCGCATAAACGCAGGTTTTAACCAAACTAATAGCAACATCGCAGCGGTAATGAGTGCCAAAGGCCAAACGTCTGCCCAAGTCGCCCATAACAGTTGCCCATTAAGAATGCCTTGAATAAAGTCTCCGCCGTGTGGGTCTTTGCTCACCAGCAGGATCGCCAGCGATGCAGACACGACAAACAAGCTGCCGATCATGGGCTCTAAATGCTGCTGGTATCGTTTCTCCATTAAGGCGATCAAACCGCAAAGCATCAAAGACATCACCCAAGGGCCAATCATTTCGCCAAAGAATGAGCCTGAGAACAGCGCGTATTGGCTCAACCAGTAGTGGCTTAGTGCTGCCCCCAATGCCGCGACTTGCGCCACCGCCAAATCTATAAAGATGATCTGACGATTAAGAACTTGTTGCCCCAGAACGATGTTGCCAACTAACGCAATTAAACCACACAAAACCGCAGGTAAAAGCCATGCATAATCCGCCATGGCTTAGATCTTCACAGGAACGGGCGGCACTAACACATCCAGTAAATCATCAATGACCTGATCGTACATCTCATCCAAGCTTTCACCCTCAGAAACGGTCAATGGCAGTTGAATCACAGGTTTGTCAGTATGATCTTGCAACCAGTTCGCTGGACGCTGATCCTGATGAGAGGAGTAAACAATCGCATCAAAACTGTCAGCATCTAACTTGGTAAGCGATTGCAGGTGAGATGTGGTCGGTGAAATGCCCGGTTTAGGTTCGAGATCGGCAATCTGCTTCATTCCGAGCCAATCGTACAAATAACGATACGTCGCGTGATAACCGACAACTTGCTTACCCTTTAAAGCAGCCCCTTTCTCATTCCATTCTTTAAGCTTTTTACGCCAATGAGCACGAAACTTCATACCATTCACTTGGTAACTTTGTGCGTTGTCGGGATCAATCGCTTTTAGGCTCTCCGTGACTTTACGAGATAATGGAATCATGTCATTTGCCGCAAATTGAACATGTGGGTTACCGTGAGCGTGTATATCTCCCATGCTACGGTCAACGTGAGCATGAGTATCTAACATGCGCACGAAGTCCGTCGCGTAGATCATGCTCGGCGCACCATTTTGCACCGCCGCATTGCTGCTACGAACTTGCAGCATAGGTAACCACCCCACCTCTAGTTCTGCGCCCGAACACATTGCCATGTCCGCTTGGCGCATCTTCGCAATCAAAGAAGGGCGAGCTTGTACGTAATGTGGGTCTTGCTTGACCGTTGTCGCTGAATAAATACTGGCATCTGGCGCGTGGCTTTCAAGAAAGGCTTTCCATTCTGGCTCACAAACAAAAATGTTTAGAGCCAAAGCAGGCGAAGAGATGATGGCAGCTCCTGCCGCCATCATCACCAAACTGCATTTATTCAATGTCAGCTTAGAACGCATGAGCACCGTGCGCTCCAAATGTCATCACGTATTGCAGAGTGAACACGTTGTCTGTCTCACTGTCTTGGTTATCAATGCGAGTGTATTGCGCACGGATAGTACCGAAATGAGAAGAATCCCATGCGATCATCGCATCCATTTCTTTATCATTCAGCTCAGTAAAATGCATGTGGTCGCCGTGTGCATGACCATCGTAGCTTTCTGCTTCGCCGTAACGTAGACCAGCTGACCAGCTTGGGTTGAAGCGATAAACGCCCGAAACATAGTATGCGCTTAGGTTGTCTGGTGACTCTGCATCGTTTTTATATTTGCTGTCTACCACACCGTCTAACAGCATGTATTCAGCCGATAGCGTGAAGTTGCTGTATTTGTAATTACCGTCTGGTGCCCATTTCCAAACAAAATCAGCACCGTAAAGGTTCGCACCTGTCACTGCTGCGCCATGATGGTGCTCGTGATCATGCTCTTCTTCATGACCGTGGTCGTGATCTTCGAACTCTTTAACCTTGCCGTTTTCGTTGCGCAGGTAACTTAAACCAAACTGCCAACTTGAAGATTCGGAGAAGTCATTCCCAAGCTTCAGCGTCGTGGTGTACACGCCAACTTCAGAACCATCTTCGACAGAAGACATTTTGCTACCACTAAGCGCTTCTACACCAAGTTTTACGTAAAGGTCGGTTGGCAACACGATGTTTGCACGTACACCATCATCGTAGTAGTGCGAGCCAAGGAAAGTACGATAAGCAATTGGACGCTCGACAAAGCTATCGGTGTGCATGTGTTGGTTATTCAGATAACCAAAGTCAGATAGGAATCGGCCAGCGCGCACATTTACACCATATGGCAATGCCAAAGTTTCGATGAATGCCTCTTCAAGCTCTAATTCTGTATCATCACCATGACTTTCAAGAACCGCGGTCAATGCGCCGTAAAACTTGTCGTCGATATTTGATGAGAAGTTTAATTCCGTATGGCCTAGACCAAAGCCTTCTTCGCGCTCAGAATTATGACGTTGGCCATCTTGGTAGTAGCCATCAACAACAACACCAATCTGTGGGTTCGATAGTGTGTCGGCAAAAACAGGGGATGCAAAAATGCTACCGATCACGAGAGACACCAATTTCTTATTCACTACTTTTTCCTTTTTGTTATGTTATAACATTTAATTTTGCGATGTTATAATATAACAATTCTCATTACACAAGCAGAAATTTAAATTAGGCTCCGATTTCATGTTCGTACTCAATCCATGAATTGGGCTATCAACAAATGAATCAATTGATGTTTTTTATACGTATACTAATGAGAATTAGTAATTAAATAAGTAACGGAATTTCAATATGTTGAATATGGATTTTTCAAAAAGAATCGTGATAGATACTGCTCAACAGGAATGGATCGCCAACCCTTCCAAAGGTGTGTGGCGCAAACCTTTGGAACGAGAAGCCAAAGAATCAGGGCATACCACCAGCGTCGTTAAGTACGAGCCAAATTCGCAGTTTTCGACTCATCCTCACCCTCAAGGAGAAGAAATATTGGTGCTCGAGGGGGTATTCTCTGACGAATACGGTGACTACCCTGCCGGCACTTACCTTCGTAACCCTCCAGGAAGTCAACACGCACCATTTAGCAAAGAAGGCTGTGTGATTTTAGTTAAACTAAATCAGTTCGAATCTGAGGATCTTGAAACAGTTCGCATTAATACAAACCAAGCGAGCTGGCAGAGTGGTGTCGGTGGGTTGCAAGTCATGCCTCTGCATGATTTTGAGCATGAACATGTCGCATTGGTTAAATGGCCGAAAGGCGAGAAGTTTCAACCACACCGTCACTTTGGTGGTGAAGAAATTTTTGTGTTATCGGGGGAATTTAAAGACGAGCTAGGAACCTATCCTCCCTACTCTTGGATCCGAAGCCCACATATGAGCGAGCATTTTCCTTTTGTAGAGCAAGAAACGATCATTTGGGTAAAAACTGGTCACCTGCCGCTCCAAGCTCCTGCTCAGCACTCCTAATGTTTGCACACTTGGCATCGTCCATTGGAACTAAAATCGGCCCGCTATTTACGAGCCGATGATCATTTCGTCACTAAGAACCCATTATTCGCGAGTGGAGCCAGTCTTTGAGCTCAGCCCGGTTATGTTTTAATACGTTCATTTCGTGATCATCAATCGGGCTTCCTTGAAGTTCTAGTACGCGGATTTCCTTATCTAAAGCATTGTAGTTTTTAACGGTTTCAGCAAATGATGCATCGTTTTCGGTAAGCTGAGTAATGGTATCCAAATGTTCTGGGAATTCATGAGTTAATGAGTGATTTTCACCTAACATAGAGACCTCTTGGCTAGAGTTGTTGATGTATTTATCCGCTCATTTTTTGAGCGACACATTTCTAACCATAGCACTTCAAATAGCACAATATCGTCGATTTGAGCACACTTTTACTGAACTTCTTAGTCATGGTTTATCACTCTTTTAACCGCGCGACTCCGCTCGTTATTATTCTGTGTTTTATCAATAATCGACTACATTTAATACACTTCTCATAAAAAGGTACATCTAAATGAACAGCATGAAAATTGGCTTGATCAGTGCGTCAATAACAGTTGCGTTGATTGGCTGTAATTCAGACAGTGACTCTGTCAGCACAATGACTCCGGTTACCTTGTCTGTATCAGATGCCCCTATTGATGACGTATCAGAAGTGGTTATCGCATACAACAAAGTGGCATTTCTCCCTTTGGATGGTGGTACACCACAAGTTTTCGATGTGTATAAAACCGACGAAGACGGAAATTTCGTTGACGAAAATGGTAATCCTCTGCTCGATAATGAAGATCCAATACCATTAAGCGTTAACTTACTCGACTTCCAGGGCAGTGACGCTCAAGAGTTAGTGGACGACGAGCTGATACCCACTGGCAATTACAAACTCTGCGTGTTTGCGAATGATGGCGATCATCCGGATTATCCATCCTATGTTGTTGATGAAGCGACCGGCAATCAAATACCACTGACCGTAAAAGGTAATGGGGCTTGTCCGCAGGGGGTCGGAAAAGATCCGAATTCTGGGGTACTGTTCTTTAATGATACCTTCGCAGTCAACCCTGACAACAACGAATTTGTGGTGGAGTTTGACCTGCGTCGTGGCTTAAAAGACGGAACTGGGCAAAACGAGGGCTACAGTATTCAGCGCACCTCAGTCACTTTAATTAACACGGTTACAACGGGGGAGATTCAGGGAGATATCGCAACATTAACCTACCAAAACTGCGAAACGGATACCCCAAGCGCAAATGGGTATGCACACGCGGTCTACCTATATGAAGGAAATATCGCCGAAGAGAACATGGGGCCATTTGCAGGCGCAGAAGGCCAAATAATGCCAATCGCAGCGGCGAACGTAGTGGAAGACATTGATGAAGCAAATTACGAATATGAATTTGGCTTTGTAGAGCCCGGTACGTACTCCGTCGGCTATACCTGTACCGCAAATGACGATTCTGTAGATGGTATTGTTGCAGGTGAAACCTTTAGCATTTATCAATCTACCAGCGGAATTAGCGTCTTTGTTGGTACCGATACAAACGCAGACTTTTAATCTCTCTAACACTGCAGACCCTGCATGGGTCTGCTTTTTTTGCTATTCCAACTGAGCACGGATCATGGTCTTTGTGACTTTTAAACCTCTTCCCAATAAGGTGGCGTGCCATAGTATTCAGCAAAGTAATCAATAAAGGCACGCACCTTAGGCGCAATTAAACGAGAGCTTGGGTACACAGCCCAAATCCCAGCATCCATCGCTAAAGGGTGATCTTCGAGTACTTCCACTAGCTGACCACTTTGTAATTCTTGATAAACACTCCAAACCGAGTTGATAGAAATACCTAACCCGTTTACCGTCGCGTCTCTCATCGCATCACCATTATCGGTTTTAAAACGACCAGAAGTTCTTACATTGAACATTCCATCTTTTGTATTGAATGACCAATTACTCATTCCAACTAAGTTAATACATTCATGATTCGTCAAGTCTTGGGGCTTGTTAGGTCTCCCAAATTGTTCAATATAATCTGGTGATGCAACGATAATACGACGATCTGGCGCAAGCTTTCTTGCGACCAATGAAGAATCTTTCAACTCAGCGACACGAATGGCGACATCAAAACCTCCCTCAACCAGATCAATAATGGAATCAGAAAATCGGCAGTCCACGGTTAACCCTGGGTAACGCGCCATAAAACCTTTTAATGCGGGCACAATATGTAAGCGACCAAAAGTTGCAGAGGCGGTTATACGTAATACTCCCGTTGGCGCACTCTGCCCTGATCCAACAGCTCCCCTTGCTGCCTCCACTGTTGCAAGGACCTCCTCCGCGTGAGGTAAAAAAGCCTGCCCTTCTTCAGTTAAGGAAACTTTGCGTGTGGTGCGATGAACTAAACGAACTCCTAAGCTGTCCTCAAGTTTGTTGATGTGCGCACTAGCGACAGCAGGAGAAAGTCCAAGCTCCTGACCAGCCATGCTGATGTTGTGTGTCGAAGCCAAACGGACAAATAGCTTTACATGATCGATGTTCATTTAATTTTCAATTATTTGTAAAAAATCACCATATAGAGCTTAGCATTCTCTTCCTTACGGATAGTAAATAAATACTCCAGTTAGAAAAAACTGATGGGCAGATAGAAGTCCAGCTCAAACGCCTCATCATGGCTAAGGAAATGGTTTTTATGATAGTGAACATAAGCGGGAGTAGAACGCTGCTTAAAGCCTGAATTCGGCAACCACTTCTCTAACACCATACTCAATTGAGGAAGAAGCTCTCCATATACCCCTATTAAGCGAAAAACAGCATGCAAACCACCCGGAATCGTCATTTGATTCACGACACCGCGTACTTTAAGCGGCTTATCAATCGCCATACAAGCCACATAGCGACACTTATCGAGCTCGACCCAAGCGGGGTTGGAGTGATGCAAACCGTATTGAACCGAAAAGTCCCGATTCTCAGAGCTTGCCCACGCCTTCAAAATCAGCCACGCATTGCGAATGGAACGGCTATAACCCTCATGCCGCACATAAGCCGCAAAGCGTTGTGGAACCTCCATAATTTTAGGTTCTGGCAACTCGCGTTTAGCAACCCGATGATAACCCGCAGCCACTTCCGGATCTTTTAGATACGGCTTTTCTGCGACTTGTAAATCATGTTTTCGCCACGCGCCAGGAGACATAGCGAACGTTGCTTTAAACGCTCGGCTAAAAGAAGATACCGAGCTAAAGCCGCACTTGTTAGCAATGTCTAACACCGATGAGCTGGTATCAAACATCAGTTGATTGGCGGCGTATTCCATTCTTGTGCGACGGATATATTGATGGACAGACTCCCCTACCACATCTTTAAAAATACGATGGAAGTGCTGTTCAGAATAGGCTGCTACATCTGCTAGCTCTTTAGCCGATAAATCTCTGCTAATGTCCTGGTGAATGTAAAACAGCACGTCATTGATTCTGGAAACTTGTTGATGGCTCACGGAGTAAACTTTCGCTTAAATAGCATAAATGGACATATTTAACAGCATAAATGGACACACCAAGCTTGGCAATTTACCTATACTATTTCTGACATAAAAAAAGACAATTACGAGAAGCACAGCACATGGAAATCGCACAGTCATTACAACAAACTAAGTCATCCTACATCCGAGAGATCCTCGCAGCAGCAAGCGATAAGAACGTCATTTCTCTTGCAGGTGGCTTACCGGACGAAAAAACCTTCCCGATCGACTTAATGAAACCGACGCTAGAAAACCTCGCGAATATGCCAGAGGTGTTTCAATATGGCGCAACAGCAGGCTACGCACCGCTACTTAATTTTTTGACCGATTATTACCAGCTGCCAGAATCTCATTTGGCGATGATCACAACGGGCTCTCAGCAAGGGCTAGATTTGATTGCGCGTGCGTACGTGAATCCGGGCGATAAAGTGGTAATGGAAGCACCGAGCTACCTTGGTGCTATGCAAGTATTCGGTCTAGTGCAAGCCAACATCGTGACTGTTTCACAAACCGAGTGTGGTCCAAACCTTGAAGAACTTGAACAATGCTTTGCTACACAGCAACCGAAAATGTTCTATGCCGTGCCCGATTTTCACAACCCAACGGGCGTGTGCTGGGCGCTAGAGACTCGCCAAAAAGTTGCCGAGCTTTGTATACAATACGACGTGGCATTCATTGAAGACGCACCATACCGCGAGCTGCGTTTTTCTGGTGAAGCGCTTCCACTGGTTTCGGACTTCTGCCCACAGCACTCCATCGTATTGCGCTCTTTCTCCAAAATAGCTTCACCAGGCTTGCGTATTGGTGTAGTTACGGGCAAAAACAGCCACCTTGAGCCACTCATCAAAATTAAACAAGGTGCCGATCTGCACTCTAGTATTCCTATGCAAGCTTTGCTGCATGGTCTACTGCAACATGACAACTTCGAAACGCACATTTCAACCATCTGTGCGCTTTACAAATCACGTTACGATGTCATGTTTGCTGAACTGCAAAAACAGCTGCCAGAAAGTTGCGTACTCAAACCCGTCGATGGTGGTATGTTCGTTTGGGTCGAGATTCCAGAATGCGACACCTTCGAACTGGCGAAAAACCTTCTCGCAAACTGGGTTGCTGTAGTGCCGAGCCCGGTCTTTTATCCAGAAGGTTCAAAGGTAAAAGCCGCTCTGCGTCTTAACTTTACCAATGCTACACCAGAAGAACTGACGACAGCTGTCTCTCGACTCGCGGATGTCCTCAACACGTTGTAATTGAACACGAGTGTAAGAACCTGCCTTTGAGATTCAAAAAAGTCTCAAAGGCAGCATCAAAAAAGTTCCCCAAAAAAATTTATATTTTTCCTTCAAATCAACTCTCTACAGTAAGTGCCTGTTTTCTCTTGAACCTCTCACTCATATAAAAATGAGAACTCAATCACGTATTTGATGGTTGGAAAAGTTACGTCTATCTTTCAGTCAAAGACATCAACTTCGCAGCGTTAATGCTCTCAATTTCAGACACTTTATCAATCGTGGCTTAGCGGTTGATAAACGACTAAAAAAGCATCTGTGGGCATACCCACTACGAAGGGTTGACCAGAACCATTCTGAATGTCGCGAGCCAATCTTTTGATTGGCAATTACGTCAGTGAATCGCACCAAATGACAGAGGGGTTATCAGGATGAATACTCGAACCACGACAGGACTCGTCACCATCGGCTGGTCCGTTACACTTTCACTTTTTACCGCATTCGCCGTGTATGCCAATACGTCGCCAAACTGTAGTGACGTATTAGCGGGCAACACAACCGCCGCATCGCAAAAAATGATGGTTTTATTGGGCGAAGACATCACCAAATCCAACCGTATAACTACGGTGATTCCAGCCGAAAACAATCCATTTGTGACCGAAGAACTGGTTTCGGTTTCTAACGACGTATCGCCAAACGGTCGTCTTTCACAAAAGAGTTTGGAAGAGATTCGGAAAGTCCGCTCAAATCTAGAGAAAGCAGCACAGGAAGTAAGCCGATTACAGGGCACTTTTGAAGTGGCTTTCATCAGTTTGATTGATGGTTACTGCCAATTTTCTAATCATAAACGTACTCAACATGCCAAAATCGACTTTGACCATTTGGAAGGCCTCACTTTGTATTCAATCCCCGCTTTAATAGCAATGGTCGATCAGTCGTACTCCATGGCAAAGAATCGAATCGCTAATGAGCAGAAACAGTTAAGCGACATTGAAAAAGAGAAACAGCGGCAGAAACAACAAGCAACCGCGGCAGCAGCCGCTCGTTACCAAGACGGTAACGTACTCGTAAGAGTCGAGAACTTTGATGGCGCTAATGTGACATTTTCCGTTACTAACATTGGTTCACAAGGATCATTACAACCAAATTTCAACACGTTTAATGCATATCGCACAGAAAGTGGAGAATTAATCTACAAGTCAGAATCTTTACTACACCTGGCGGATACTGCAGGTAACACACTTGAAACAATGGGTATCGCTGAGCTCTCATCACAAGGTGGAAGTGACATATCGATCTCTCCTGGAGAAACCCGAAAATTCGTTACTAGCATTGCTTCAGAAGTCGCGCCACATACGCAGTTGAGCTTAGAGTTTCCAGCCAAAGTGCTTAATACCGAGCGAGACTTTACATTGTCGTTTTCTGATACATCAGCGGTGGCGACAGCAAACGTTAATTAACGTAAAGTAGTCAGTATTTGTAGAACGCATCAAAGACAGGCGAGCAGCGCCTGTCTTACAATTATGATCAAGCCAATAGCTACTGTTTGCACTTGTAAGCATTTGCAAACATCGTCACTGACGTAGAAAAGCTCAACGGTTGATATAAGTACAAGGTATCTGCGCCTAAATCTGCCGCCTTGAGGCGCATTTGGTTTAACGTACCCCAAACCATGTCTTTATCGGCGTGAAGCCAATAGTCGTAAAAGTGTCCTTCTGAGCCGATCACGGTACCCATTAGTTCACAGTTTTCAATCGCATTCACATTGTCCCAAAGCACCTGTACTTGCTCAGATTCTTGAGTTGGGAACGTCACACATCCCGTTAATGATGCCGCTAACGCGAGAGTCATCACTCGCTTTTTCATACTTATATCGCCAAAAATTTTCATAGATGGCAGATTTTATGAATGGCTGATGTGATGACTAGCAAAAACTTTTTATCGCGTGTTCAAGCAAACTTAATGGACAACGGAAAAGACTCAAAAGGTGATCATGCAACTAGCGAGCAAAAACCTAATCACTCAAACCTAGCAATAAAGCTGTATCTGAGATACAACAGTAATGATTAAATAGCCGCGAGGGATAGAGTTTGGTTGCTAAAAATAAGCTAATTCGCTACACAGCTACGGAAGTCGCTGATGCATTTGACAAAGAAGATGAGCTCATTAAACAAGTTCAGTCCAACCAACTCTCGCAAGTGCTATTGCTTTGGCAAGTAAAAAGTCCAACGCTCGTGCTTCCCGTGGGTAAGAAATGGCCAGTGTCTAATGAGTTAGAACATGCGTTAAATACGTCTGGCTGGAAGCTCTTTTCTCGTAAAACCGGTGGTGCCCCAGTCCCTCAGGTGCCAGGTATTATCAATCTATCCCACATTTACCACTGGCCAGAAGGCGAGCCTTACAACATCAAAAAAGCGTATCTCGATTTATGTGCGATATTAACGGTTTTCTTTAAACAGCTCGGCGTGAAAGTGGATGTTCATGCTACGCCTTATTCCTACTGCGATGGCGAGTACAACCTCAACATTGGCGGGCAAAAAGTCGTGGGAACCGCGCAGCGTGTTTTACTTAAAAAAGGCGGCGGACAAGTGGTATTGTCACAAGCATGCATTCTGATTGATGCCGACGTCGAGAAGATTGTCGAACCAGTACGAATGTGTAATCAGCTTTGCGGTCACAGCGATGATATTCGTGGTGATGTCCACACACCGCTCTTCCATCATATATCCGACCGTCCGTCGGTAGATTCACTCTTTCAGCAATTAACTAGCGCGTTTTTAATGCATGCAAAAGCGGAGTAATGAAAGGATCAAGCGCCCCCCTTGCTCCGAAAAGCATTCGATAAACTCAAACTGCATGCCGTGATAACGATGTAAGAATGGGCATCGCCAACGTAAAACCATTCAATCGATCGATCAAACCAGTTATCAGTTTTGCCTGCCAAAAAGAAATGAGATCCAGTTCAAATATTTATCCATGACGGAATTAGTTGAAGCCTGCGCGTAAAAGCCTCAGAATGTCGCACTTTTCGTACCGATTTGTTTTCGGCGCGTTGTTATCTAACTCTACAATTGAGAATCATACATATGGGTTTTACCTCGTTAGGTCTATCTGCTCCAATCCTTAAAGCTATTCAAGAGAAAGGCTACGACACCCCTTCGCCAATTCAGGCAAAAGCAATTCCTGCTATTTTGGAAGGGAAAGACGTAATGGCAGCAGCGCAGACTGGTACAGGTAAAACTGCAGGCTTTACGCTACCGATTCTTGAGCGTTTATCGAACGGCCCTCGCGTTCGTGCTAACCAAGTTCGTGCACTTATCCTGACGCCAACACGTGAGCTTGCAGCTCAGGTGCAAGAAAACGTGTTTATGTACGGCCGTCATCTTCCACTAAGCAGTGCGGTTGTTTTTGGTGGTGTGAAGATCAACCCGCAAATGCAGCGTCTTCGCAAAGGTGCGGATGTGTTGGTCGCGACACCAGGCCGCCTGATGGATTTGTACAACCAAAATGCAGTGAAGTTCGACCAACTGGAAGTGCTAGTACTGGACGAAGCAGACCGCATGCTAGATATGGGCTTTATCCGTGACATTCGTAAGATCCTAGCTCTGCTACCAAAACAGCGTCAGAACCTACTTTTCTCTGCAACTTTCTCGGATGAAATCCGCGACCTTGCGAAAGGCTTGGTGAACAACCCGGTTGAGATTTCCGTTAACCCGGCAAACTCGACGGCGAGAACGGTTAAGCAAAGCATCTACCCAGCAGACGTGAAGAAGAAAGCACCGATGTTGGTTAAATTGATCAAAGACGGCGATTGGAAGCAAGTGCTGGTGTTTACGAAAACGAAACACGGCGCAAACCGTCTGGCGAAGTTCCTGATCGAACAAAATCTACCGGCTGCTGCCATCCACGGCAACAAGAGCCAAGGCGCGCGTACCAAAGCACTGGCGGATTTTAAATCGGGTGAAATTCGTGTGTTGGTCGCGACGGACATTGCTGCGCGCGGTATCGATATTCCGCAATTACCGCAAGTGGTGAACTTTGAGCTACCGAAAGTGGCAGAAGACTACGTTCACCGTATTGGTCGTACTGGCCGCGCGGGCGAAGTAGGTAAAGCGATTTCACTGGTGTGTGCGCTAGAAGCATCTGAGTTGTTTGCGATTGAACGTTTGATTCAAGAAGTACTACCACGTAAAGAGTTGGAAGGTTTTGCGCCAACCAATGTGGTGCCAGAATCTAAACTGGATACGCGCCCAATCAAACCGAAAAAACCTAAGAAGCCGAAAAAACCAAAAGCGCCAAATGCTGCGGGCGAAAACGCTCCGGCAACCGAAAAGAAAGCAGGCAATGGTGCAAACAAACCTAAACGTCGCTTCAACGGTGGTAACAACGGCAACAAAAACAGCACCAACCAGGGCGGTGCGGGCAAGCCTAAAGGCAACCGTGAAGGCCAAGGTCGTGCAAACAGTAAACCAGATGACCGTAAACCTAACGGCAACAAACCAAATAGCAATAAACCGAGTGGAAATAAACCAAACGGTAATAAGAGTGGCAACGCTGGTAAACCGTCTGGTAACCGCAAGCCAAACAATGCTAAGCCTGCAGGAAACAAACCGTCAGGTCAGCGCCGTAAACCTCGTCCGCAGGCTGCAAACTAATCTGTAAACGGCCACCGATAGCAAATACAACAAAGCCGCTGATAATCTCAGCGGCTTTGTCTTTCTTAGAACACAGTTTTCTAGAACACTGCTTTGTTAAAACAGCCTACATTAAAGGTGTGATTCGAATATCTGCGATTTGCGCTTCGTTTTTTTCACCCTCAATACCACCAGCGTAAATGTAGGTTTCATTCGATTTGAGGTAACTCATATTGAAGTGGTCCTTCAACGCGATCTGATAGGTTTTTCCCTGCTCCAACGTCACTTCTATTGGCGTTGAGTAACGCATACCTTGGTTTTCACCAATATGGCCCATCTGCAAGTAACCTTGATCAACCACTTTACCTGCATCATCCAATACCTCTAACAGTTTCACGGTGTTCGTGATGCCAGTATTAAGTTGCCCTAGGTTATTGTTGTACCAAGCATCAAACTGGTAAGTGCCCGTTACAGGGGCTGTAAACGACTCTGAACCTTTTACAACGCCACTCTCTTTGCTCACCGTAACCACTGAGATATTGTCTTTGAGTGGCTGATATTCGCCATCAAGTTTGATGCGGATCTCTTCACCGACACAAACTGGTTGGCTTGGGTTAGAACGGAAGTCTTTATCGTTAATGCTTTCAGCCAAATAACAAGCAAAACCTGTTGGCGTATCGGAATAAGATTGAGCAATCACGTTCTTTTGAATCAGCTCGCCATTGCGATACAAGTTCACGTTGTACTTGCTCGTCACGTCAATCGAAACCGAATTATCAACGCTTTTTACCACCAATGTTGGCTCTTGCGGAGAATATACGCGGCTATCTTCACTCACATACGGTTTCACCCCAGAAACTAAAGTAATGCTACTATCTACATTCACAAGCGCGCCCAGTGTCACGTGGAAATGCCCCTCTTCGTCCATCGTGACATTTTCAACTGGGTAGTAACCTGTTTCATCTTTGCTTACTTCAGGCAAGTCAATCGTTACCGAGTAGTTCTTTCCTTTGAAGGCAAAGTTTTCCAACGTGATTTGTTCAGACTGAGCCAACAAATTATTGCGCACCCAACTTGTGATAAATGGCTTCACTTCCAACTTACCTGTTTCGGTATGGATGCCGAATAGGGTCTCTACCACCATG
This sequence comes from Vibrio sp. Vb0937, assembly GCF_033338855.1. Classification (NCBI taxonomy): domain Bacteria; kingdom Pseudomonadati; phylum Pseudomonadota; class Gammaproteobacteria; order Vibrionales; family Vibrionaceae; genus Vibrio; species Vibrio sp. Vb0937. The sequence continues at coordinate 743,511 of NZ_JAWOTK010000002.1, forward strand.
TTCAAGTAGCCACCCACAGACCAAAGCTGACGCTGAGAGTTAATCACTGGGCCATCCAAGCTCGGATCTTCGCCATGATCACTATGGATGATGAATGACTTACCAGAAAGCCACTCTAAGTTTTCCATGTTGGATAAATTAGTTGCCGTACCACGAACCAACGATTGAATGGCATTGTTCACTGCTGCCACGTTTTGTGTTTGATGCGCGGCGCGCAAGCTGTACGCGGTAACAAATGGCCAAATTGCGCGGTTATGGTACACAGGCACGTCCGGTTGCTGAGGGAAGTAAACCGGCACGCCAAACTCACTGTGTGGGTAATTGGCCATGATTTGTTTCGCCTGCGCATCACTTGCCACACCACTGATGATCGCAAGTGCTTCGCCCAACATGTCATATTTGTCGATCGCGATGTCTTTGCCATTATCAAACAAATAACTTACGTACATACCGCGTTCGGCATTCCAAAACTGCTCGTTGATAGCGGTTTTTAGCTGTGCAGCCCAATCGGTGTATTTGACCGCGTTGGTTGAATCGTACTTCTCTGCCAACTTAGCCGCGAGCTGAATCGCGCGGTAGTGAACCACGTTTGTCGATAACGCTTTGCTGCTACCAATCGTATTGACATCGTTTGGCGTCCACGTTGAATACGTTTGCTCACGCCAATCGAGGAATGATTGCTCACCAGTGTATAAACCGGATTTCGCATCAAAAGCCGCCAGGCGATCGGCTTCAAGTGTATTACTGATAGCGTTATATGCGCGCTCAGCAAACTGGTTGTACTCTTCTCCATCCAATGCCGAAAGTAAGCGTTCTGCACCAAGCGCCCAAGTCGTACGGTCGGTACTGATTGGCCAGCTACCGCCAGTGCCCGTGTCTTGCACAATCTGCTCGCCATCGTATTGCTGATCGGTCGTATCGCGGAAAGCGGACAATTTGAAATTCAAACCATTTTGCACCCGAGTTGGATTCATCAATGCAAGCGAAAGGTCTGCTGCGTACGCCAAATCACGCGTCCATACGTAATGCCACTTCGCGCCCGTCTCAAAAACTTCCGCTTTGATTGGGTTGTTGTAGTTGTAATTGCCGTCTTTGATTTCAGAAACGGCAAGCTGGTCTAGCTCTTTCATCGTCAATGCAAACAACGCGTCAAACGCGACATCACCCGACACCACTCGCGGTCCTGTTTGTTCATTAATCACTAAGCCTTGGTCGAGCGCATCACGCAATTCTGTCGTCGTTGAAATACCAAATTCACGCAGCTCAGCTTTAGGATCTTTCACCGAGAAAATCACGGTATCACTCGAGTCATCGTAATTGGCGAACAGTTTCACTTCTTTATTCTGATGCCCTTCATGCACCATTGCAGGGTCGAGAATCGCATCAGAGTAGTATTTTTCCGCTTCTTCTTGCGTTGCTTTCGTCACAGTCATTGTCGCGCGACTTTCATCGGCAAAGCTCACAGAAAACTTGTAATACCCTTTGTCTTCAAACGTGATCTCAGAGTTGCAATCATCGTTCATACACGCTTCATTCGTGTCTGGTTTTGGCAGGTACTCTTGAGCTTTATCGAACGCCGCGGGCTCCTCAAAATAGGTGTATTGGATCTGCCAACCCGGATCAGCAATCTTGAACTGATTGCTACCTCGGGCGACGCGCAGTACGGTTTCGTACTCGTTATTACCCAAATGGTTTAGCTTGGCATGCTCTGCCGTGCCCCAATCCCCATTTAAACCACGTAAATATAAGTCGGCTGAAATAATTGGTTTGTCGACCGGCACAGGCGCATCAGAGGAATCTGACCCACATCCAGCAAGACCAATACAAGACGCGACAGCAAGCGCAATAAAACTCGGTTTCATGTTCATCCCTTAGATTGTTGTTTTGGCGACAGTCTAAAGAACACCCTTTTGAGGGGAAAATAGGAAGTCAGGAGCGAGCTATAGATAACGTCTATACGTCAAACCCCAACAGTGATGTAGATCTATGAAATGCGCATAATTTCAATCAAATGAGATTACAGATTTGTGATTTATAAATGAAATTGTGCAAAATACCCCTCGTTCTTAGAGGGGAAAGAAAATGGACAAATCTCTGCAGCAATTTTTACTGGTTGCACGCTGCCAAAGCATCAGCGCTGCGGCAAGAATGGCAGGGTTAAGCCAGCCAACGGTAACAAGCAATTTAAAGAAGCTGGAAGAGAATCTCGGCGTGACGCTGTTTGAACGTCATCCTAATGGCATGGTGTTGACCGAATACGGACGCATCCTCTATCGCCATAGCAACGCGATGCAGCATGAATACAACCAAATGATGCAAAGCATTGATGAACGGAAACAGTACCAAGTCGGAAAAATTAAAATGGGTACTGGCGATGCGTGGTGGCCGCTGTTCGTCAAACAAGCACTCAATGACCATCTGACCAAGCAGCCATCGGCATCTACGCACGTCGAATTTGGCAACCACTTAGGCTTAATGGATTCATTAATCAACGAACAGATTGAATTCTTCATCGGCCACGAGATTGTCGGCTTGTCGTCTAAATGCGATGTTACGTTTATTCCGCTATTTCAAACGGTTGATGCCTATTTTGTTTCCCCAAACCACCCACTTCTAGGGAAAACCGTCACCGAAGAAATGCTGCACGAATACCCCGCTCTTTCGGTCACTTATGACGCAAAGAAATTCGCTCACGTCATCGATAACCCAATCCCAAAACAAAATGAACGCGAAAGGCAGCAACTGGATGACAGACCGACTTACGAAGTGGATTCTCTGCTCGCCAGTATTGATGTACTGAAAGAAAGCGTCGCGGTGATGTCTTATACCCGCCATCTGCAACCGTATTTGGAATCCTTTGGCTTACGATGCTTAACTATGGAAAACGAACCAAACCCTGGCACCGTCGGGATTTATCGCCACCGCCGAGAAACCTCTGAATCGCATCTAGATCTGATTGCTGGCATCACTCAGCGCGCTAAATTGCTCAACTAGAAAGTCCAAAAACAGGCGAACTCTTTTCGGTTGATATTGACGGCTTTGATAAATGACATGCAGATCCGCTTCAGCGCCTTGCGAGAAGGCGCTGAAGTTTTTCATATACCCATCCAAAACCGTTACTAAACGTTGTTGTTTGAGGTCTTGCTGAATATCTAAAATCGATTTCAACGCAATCCCCGCACCGTCCAACGCCCATTGTCGAATTACTTCACCATCATCAGAAAATCGCTTTGGCGTGACCGTGATCGTTTGGTGAGACTCTTCATCTTTAAAGTGCCACGTTTTTAATTCTTCATTGCTGCGCACCATCGCTAAGCAGCGATGATCCGCGAGATCTTGTGGGCATTTTGGGACACCTTGCTTCGACAAATAATCAGGTGACACACACAGCACACGTTGACTCGACGCCAGCTTGCGCGAGATGAGATTACTGTCCGCTAACTCACCGTAACGAATCACTAAATCGAGCCCCGATTCAGCCAAGTTCGATAAATTGTCATTAAGATAAAGATAAGGCGTCACATCCGGATATTGCTCAGAAAAAGCCGACACCATCGGCGAAATAATTTGTTTGCCAATATCTCGTGGAGCTGAAATTTTCAACGTTCCGCGCACTTCCGAAATACCCGTTTGCAGTAAGTTTTCCGTCTCTTTCACGCTATCAATGATGTTCAGACAAGCTTGATGGTACATTGCCCCTGCGTCCGTGAGTGATACGTGGCGTGTGCTTCGGTTGAGCAGCTTTACACCATAGCGTTCTTCTATCGCTTGCAGCCTTGCCGTTACCGTCGCTGGAGATAAACCTAGCTCCCTTCCCGCCGCTGCCAGACCTTGATGTTTAACGATGCTGACAAACAACGTCATATCCGAAAACTTATCCATCTTCGCGCCCTTATTGTTTAGAAAAACTGAATAATCAATTCAGATATTACCCAATTATCAAATTAAGTCGAATCCATATACTGGCCCTATCGACATTGTTTAGACCCAGAACGTTATGTGACAGGGCAAAGTTAAACGCCGTAACGCTGTACAACGCACAACAACACGCCCTGCCCAGCCAAGAGATAGGAAACAAAAAATGAAACTGTACATTTATGAACATTGCCCCTTTAGCGCCCGCGTCCGTTTTGTTGCAGGCATGCTGAATATTCAGCTCGATGTCATCAACATTGCTTATGACGACGAGAGCACCACCACAAACCTTATCGGCGCAAAACAAGTTCCTCTTTTGATCAAAGACGATGGTGAAGCCATGGCGGAAAGCTTAGACATCATCAACTACTTCCTTGAATTGGCATCTTCCAGCGAAAAAAGCCAACCCTCAACACCGGTTTTAGACTGGCAAAAACAAGCGTTTTTACCGCTACAAAAAGTCGGGTATCCGCGTTGGTCAAACATGACGTTACCGGAATTTGCAACAGAAACCGCTAAACAAGCATGGCGTGCAAAAAAAGAAACCGAAGCGTTAAATTTTGAAGCTTTGATTAACGATACACCTGCGATTGCGAAAGAAGTCGCCGCCTTGATAGAACAAACTAAACCCTTGCTCAACCTAAGTTCAGAAAAGCAAACGTCACTGGTTGATCAAGCCATTATGTTTTCTATTCTACGCGGCTTTTTCAGTGCGCCCGAAGTGCAATGGGATCCAGCCGTACTTCACTGGATGGCAACCGCTCGTAAAGCGACCAACGTGCCAGTACTTATCTAAGGAGCGCATCATGAAACAAAGAACAAATAAGCTGTTTGAACCAGCTCAACTGAAAGCGTTGTCACTACAAAACCGTATTGTCATGGCACCAATGACTCGCGCACGCACCACTCAGCCGGGCAACATCCCGAATGAGATGATGGCAACGTATTATCAACAGCGCGCTTCTGCCGGGCTGATCATTTCCGAAGCCACACAAATTTCGGACGATTCTCAAGGCTACTCGTTCACCCCTGGCGTTTACACCGATGCGCAAGTGGCGGGCTGGCAGGGTGTGACCCAAGCGGTCAAGTCACAAGGCGCAGCGATGTTTTGTCAGCTATGGCATGTGGGCAGAGTGTCTCACCCAACATTCCAAAATGGTGAACAGCCTATCGCGCCATCTGCGCTCGCTCCGGTAGAGACGCAAGTTTGGATTGCAGATGAACAAGGCAACGGCAATATGGTCGATTGTGTTGAGCCACGCGCCATGACACAAGCGGACATCAACCGAGTTGTCGGTGATTTCGCGAACGCAGCCAAACGCGCCATTGAATCGGGTTTTGATGGTGTAGAAATCCACGGCGGGAATGGGTATCTGATCGATCAGTTCTTAAGAACCAATTCAAACCATCGGACAGACAACTACGGCGGTTCACGAGAAAATCGTATCCGTTTTCTTATCGAAGTGGTGGATGCAGTTATCGCCGCTGTTGGTGCGCATCGAGTTGGGGTGAGATTGGCACCATTCATTACGTTTAAAGATATGGACTGCCCAGATATCGTGCCAACGATCTTGGAAGCATCAAAACAGCTACAGGAGCGCGACATTGCCTACTTGCACTTGTCCGAGGCCGATTGGGCCGATGCACCAACGATTCCCGAGACGTTTCGAATCGAACTTAGAAAGCGCTTTCGCAACGCTATCATTGTCGCAGGTCGCTACGATCCTCAACGAGCAAACGAAGTGTTAGAGAAAGGCTACGCGGATCTTGTCGCATTCGGACGACCATTCGTAGCAAACCCAGACTTGGTCTCTCGATTGCAACATCACCATCCGTTGGCAGAACTCGATGGCTCAACGTTGTTTGGCGGAAACGAACGAGGCTACACCGATTACCCTGCTCTGCAACAGGAATGCGCAGAACAGGCCTAACAAAAAAAGCCCCAACCTAGCTGCTACGGTTGGGGCTGTCACCAAACTAAAATTGGTTTTAGCTAGCTTAATCTGGCTAAGAGTTAAATCACTTCTAACGCGCCGCAGCGCCAAGGTTCAATAACGACTTTGATGTGGTCATTTGGCGTCATTAACTGTGTAAATGCGTCTTCGACACCGTCGATTCCCACTTTGGCGGTAAGCATTTTCTGCCAAGGCAACTTGTGTTCGGCAATCGCTTGTAGGCATTGCTCAAACTCGTGCGGTTGGTAGTAGTAAGAGAATCTCAAATCGAGCTCTTTTACCGTCGCGTACGCGTAGTTAATGATTGCGGGTGTCGTATGAATGCCTGATACAACGATTCGTGATCGGGCAGGAGCACGGCGCAGAAAATCATCAATCAAAGTATGCTTGCCAACACATTCATAAATGACCAGACGTGAGTTCATCGCGTACTGCTCACCAACGGCGATCTCGTCTTCCCTGGTCGGGTTGATCAATCGATTTGCGCCAAACTCACTAGCAAGTTGCAGTTTCTCTTCCTGAAGATCGACCGCAAGAATATTGCTCACACCGCGTTGTTTCAGTGCAGCAATCACCGCCAGCCCTATAGGGCCGCAACCGACAACCAGCGCGGTTTCTTCCGTTTCGATTTCACTGCGATTGACCGCGTGCAAACCGACTGCCAGTGGTTCGGTTAATGCCGCCGCCTCAGACGGCATTCCGTCTGGCACAGGGAGCAATAACGCTTCATCAAGCAGGAAGTACTCAGAGTAAGCGCCATAAGTACCCGGAGTAACACCAACGCCCGCGCCATTTTGACTAAGCAACATCGGCACTGAGGTGACTCGGCTACCAACGGGTAGCGTTTGTTGCGTATCGGCGCCGTATTCGACAACTTCCGCACAGAACTCATGCCCCAACATCACTTGAGCGTGGTCACCGACTTCATCAGGCATCAACCCGAGCTGGTGGAATACATCAAATACCTCATCCGCGTGTCGAGTAATGTGAAGGTCGGAGCCACAAATGCCACAGGCAAGGCTGCGAACCAACACTTGTCCCGAAGCGGGTTTGGGGATTTCGACTTGCTTCAGGCGGACACTACCATCCTGCATTACGATACTGTTCATCTGTTGCATGGGGTTACTCCGCAAGATCATCACTCAGGCCAGCAATCGCACCCGATTTGATGTAGCGCGCGGTGAAGCCTTGTGCTTTCGCTGTTGCAATAACAACTTGCTCAATCCAACCCGCATCCATGATATTGATGAAGTTACCTTCTTCGTCAAAGTTAATGTTTGCACCAGTGATCACCATAAAACCGTCGGCACCGCCTGAGCTTTCAGGGCAGTGGAAGGTATGAATCGAACCGCCCGGCTCATATAAGTAGCTGCCAGCGGTTTGGACTTGATCTGGGTATTCAATGTAGTGCCAAGCGCCACTCAGCGTATAGAAATGCACCACACCAGTGTGGAAGTGCTTAGGCAGAGTGATACCCGGTTTGAATTTGGCACGAATCACCCAAGTACCGTTTTCTGGGTCAAGAAACAACGGGTAAACATCCACACCCGGTAGAGCGTCTTTGATGAGCGACTCCTCATTGGTATTAAGAGTGAATAAGAAATCTTGGTGCTGAATAACTTCTGGTAATGACATAACTTACATCCTCGCTATTGCTGTAATGTGGCGTACTCACCTATCCCATAAGTGGGTACTTAAAATTCTCGAAACCGTCAGATGCGCTGATGGTACAACCGTTGATACAGTTGGCTTTCTCGCTGACCAGAAACGCCACCACATCAGCAATCTCTTCTGGTTGTGTGAAGTTTTGACGCATCTGTTCTTTGCGGATGTGGTCCCACAGGCCAATCTCTTCGTATTGCCTTAACATCGGAGTATCAACGCGTCCCGGAGCGACAGCGCAAACACGAATACCCAATGGTGCGAGTTCTAATGCGGCGCATTTGGTCATCATATCGACTGCGGCTTTACTGACGTTGTAGGTAAAGGTCATCTCAGACGCCATTCGTGCGTAAACAGAAGAAGTATTGAGGATCACGCCCGGCGTGCCTTGCGCTTGGAATTGTCTTCCAGAGGCAAGAATGCCGTAGTAAACGCCATTTTGGTTGACCTTAGAGATCGGCTCAAAATCGGCAATTGGGTCGTGGTCAAGCAGAGGTTTCGGTGCACCGATGCCCGCGTTGTTGACCATGATGTCAAGCGAGCCAAACTGTTCGACCGCGCACTTCACCATAGCTTCAACTTGTTGGTAATCGGTGACGTCCGCGACAAAGGTTCCCAACTGCTTTGAGTCAAAACTTGTGTACATTTGCAGTGATTGCTCTGAAATATCGACAGCAAGCACTTTGGCTCCTTGCTCTCTTAGCTTTGCAATAATAGCTTGCCCAATTCCACCCGCAGCGCCAGTCACGATGGCAGTTTTATTGATAAGTTCCATACAGCTTCTCATCCATGCGTTGTTGTTATCGAAATGTAACTTAGATCAACTCACTGGCACTCACTTGACCTTTTACGAAGTAAATTTGATATATTGCGATTTACAACCTGTTAACATTTTAAAATCGAGACATGTATATCGTACGAAGTGGCGCTGCTGATAAATTTGATAGCTTGGTTTCAGAATTAGGTCACAATCCGCAAGAGATAATGGCCGCTGTTGGCCTGTCTGCCGCGCAGTTTCGCGATCCCGATACCTATCTCGCCTACCCTAGGTTGGCTGAATTACTGGAAGAAGCGGCTGCTCGTTGTCAGCAACCGCTGTTTGGCGTGTTGCTCGCCGAGCGTCAAAACCTACAGAGCTTGGGAGACTTACCAATGCTGGTTTCCCGGGCGCAAACGGTCGGTGAAGCCTTGGCGCGGGTGAATGATTTTCTCTATCTGCATTCGTCAGGGGTCACTCTCAACATGACGCCACAAGATGATTGGGTACGGTTGTCGCTCAATATTGATGTGCACAGCGAACGAGGTATCGCGCAGTTGATGCAGCTCAGTGTGTCGCATCTGGCGATGTTTATTGCCAGTCTGCTTGATATTGAAGCAAGTCACTTCGCGCTACATTTGACTCAACACGCAACATTGGAAGTAGAAAAAAGCAAGTTTGCCCAGCAGAACAAACTGCGTTTCGGTGATAAGTTTGACGGTATCCTACTTAAAGCGACTCTGCTTAACGCTAAGAACCACCAAGATGAAGACGCACTAGAGCGCCATTTTCAACAGCACCTCAAAGAGCTGCAAACCCGTTACCCCAACAATCTCAGTGACCAAGCAGCAAACATGATTGGCCGTCTGCTCTCAACCGGAGAATGCAGCGTTGAGCGCGTTGCAAGAGCATTGGACCTGCATCCGAGAATGCTGCAAAACAAGCTGAAACAACAGGGCACAAATTATCGACAGCTTTTACAACAAGTGCGTCAGGATTTCGCCGAACAGCGATTGCATGAGAATATTCAGAGTATTACCGATATCGCGTTGCAACTGGGCTATGCAGAAACTGCGGTCTTCAGCCGCCACTTTCGCCGTTGGACGGGAAAATCGCCGAGACAATGGCGACAAGAAAAAACTCAGTTACAAACGTTTAAGCCCATCAGATAAAAGCATAGATAACCTATCGCTCAGACCAAAAAGTGTGAGGTGGGAGGGTTGGTATCGAGAATTTCAGCAATCACAGATAACCCGTGTTTGATGTAGCCTCGGTTTGTTTCTGCTCCCAAGCTGATTCGCACGTAAGGCATTGGCTGATTTGTATCGAGAACAAACGGTTTATATCCCGTGATCTGCACCCCTGAACGCTTTGCCGAAGCAACCAGGTCATCGCTATTCCACTGCTCGGGTAGTCTCAACCAAATGTGCTGTCCATTCGGGTGCGAGCTATAAACATGCCCTTCTAAAGCGGCTTTTGCTATTCGCTGTCGCTTAGCAAACTCATTGACTTGAAAGCGAATAAGTCGATTTAACGTACCGTTCTCGATCCACAAATGAGCGACTTCAAATGGTAATGGAGTCGCAGACCAACTCGTTGCCGCTAAACGACCAATCGCGTGCTGCAAAAAATGACGTGGGACCGTCAGATAGCCAGTGCGCATGCCTGGCGCTACAACTTTGGTTAAACTGGTGACATAGAAAGCTTGTTCGGGTAACAATGTGGCAAGGGGTGGGACACGGTTAGGTTCTAGTGCTCCATACACGTCATCTTCAATGACATAGATGTCGTATTGCTGCGCAATATTCGCTATCGCCTCTCGGCGTTCAACATCCATATGCGCACTAGTCGGGTTAGCCATGCTCGGTGTGCAACACAATACCTTGATTGGTTTGTGTTTACATGCCCATTCAAATGCATCCGGCGTTATACCAAACTCATCCATTTCAAGTGGTTGCAACTTAAATCCAAGCATTCTCGAGCGAGAGATCAAGCCATGATCAACCAAGTGACCACAAGCAACTAAATCACCGTGTTCAACAACTGTGCTTAAAGCCAACGTTAAACCATGGCATGCACCATTTGTGAGTAATATCTGATCGGCACCCACATCCAGCCCTTGGCTACTTAGAAATCGTGCCCCTGACTCAATATGATGAGGCTGACCTGTTACCGGCTTTGCTTTACTGATCAAACCACGATTGTTTGTTTGCCCAGCAATCTCCATTAACGCCTGATTAAAAAGCGTAATGTGGCGATCGGTCACCACTGGATGTGCAATCGACATATCAATTTCATCCGGCGTTTCTTTCATCTCTTGTGTCAGCATGAACTCCGTGTCCGTACTTTCATCCACAAAACCTGATTTGACAAAAGTACCATTCCCAACCCAAGACTCGATCGCCCCTTTTTTCTCTGCATAACCATATGCATGGCTCACCGTTTGTACGCTGACGCCAATTTGCTCTGCAAACTCACGATGTGTGGGTAATCGAGTCCCCGGTTTTAGATAACCACTGCGGACACATTCGACAAGATAGTTACCAATGGAGATGTATTTAGCGGTGCCTGGCCGAATGATCGGGTTCAAAGAAATTGTCATGACACAATATTTTAATTGATTCATTTTTAACGCTCATTGTAACTTCCATTTAACAAACAGCGAACTTTAACTCACAAAATGAGGTGAAATGCACAAAAATAAACCACAATTGTAATGATTGACATGAAATGTATGGGTTAAACAAACATGTTAAACAGCATCGTTCAATCCAAATACAACCCCAGAGGTAAATTGCAATCATTTTTAACGCAGATCTGGCTAGCTGGTAGAAGGTAGAAATACCTCAGCGTCTCCGAAGGCCCATAAGGCGTCGGATTTCTAACAAGGAGAAAATATGAGAGGCGTTGCTTTGCATTTTACACTGGATGAGTTCCAGGATCGGTTAACGAAAGTTCGGCAATCGATGGAAGAAAGAGAATTGGATGTCCTTATCATTCATGACCCTTCTAACATGGCGTGGCTGACAGGCTATGATGGGTGGTCTTTTTACGTGCCACAGTGTGTCGTTGTTGGTCCATCTGATGAGCCAGTTTGGTTTGGACGCTGCCAAGATGCCAACGGAGCATACAGGACTGCGTATATGTCGGCAGAAAACATCACCTACTATCCAGACCATTATGTAATGAATCCGCCGCTACACCCGATGGATTTCCTGGTCGAAGCCGTACTGGCTCCGCGCCTTTGGGATCGTGGTCGCATCGGTGTAGAAAAAGATAACTATTACTTTAGCGCCACCGCTTACGAATCACTCACCACGCACCTACCGAATGCTCAACTTCTCGATGCAACTGGACTAGTCAACTGGTGCCGCGCCGTTAAATCCGATCAAGAACTGGCGTACATGTACCGTGCCGCTCGCATTGTTGAAAATATGCACCGTGTTGCGTTCGACATGATTGAACCAGGATTACCGAAACACCACCTTGTTGCCGAGATTAACCGCCAAGCCGTGCTCGGGCATGAAGACCACTTTGGCGATTACACCGCGATTGTGCCGCTTTTGCCATCAGGTTCTGATGCTTCCGCACCTCACCTGACTTGGGATGACAGACCCTTCAAGAAAGGCGAAGGGACGTTTTTTGAAATCGCAGGGGCGCACCGCCGTTACCATTGCCCACTCTCACGCACTATTTTTCTTGGCGAGCCTGACGACAAGTTTAAACGAGCCGACGAAGCCCTAACTCTAGGACTTGAAGCGGGCTTGAAAGTGGCAAAGCCCGGAAATACCTGCGCCGACATCGCCAATGCACTAAACCAGGTTCTCGATAAAGCGGGATTCTCACGCGAAGGCGCCCGTTGTGGCTATCCAATAGGTTTGAGCTACCCGCCAGATTGGGGAGAACGAACCATGAGTTTGCGAGACACCGATAAAACCATCTTGAGAGAAGGTATGACATTCCATTTTATGCCGGGGCTGTGGTTCAAAGATTGGGGGTTAGAAACAACGGAAAGTATCGTCATTACCCATGATGGAGCAAAAACATTGTGTGATTTTCCACGCCACTTATTTGTTAAACACTAATTTTTCAAACCTTAAGCTCTGTTGAGCCAGGTCTGAGAACTAAAAGGACTTGATATGCAAAAAAGCTCGATCACAGCCACCATAGACTTTGACCGAGAAGGTGTACAGCACGGCTTTTTAACGCTGCCCTATTCACATGACGACTCCGCTTGGGGCAGTATTATGATACCTATCACCGTGATCAAAAATGGTCACGGACCAACCGCACTGCTTACTGGCGGTAATCACGGAGACGAATACGAAGGCATCACCAGCCTGCTAAAATTGACGAACTCGCTTCAGGCAGATCAAATCCAAGGTCGTGTCATTATTGTACCCATGATGAACTTACCTGCGGTACAAAATGCCTCACGTACGTCGTTTATCGATAAGGGGAATTTAAATCGCAGCTTTCCCGGCAACCCCATAGGCACAGTGACCGAGAAAATTGCGGATTATTTTACTCGTTACCTAGTTCCTAAGTGCGATTTTGCGTTAGACATTCACTCAGGTGGTAAAACGTTAGATATCGTTCCGTTCGCCGCTGCCCATCGTCTCAACAATCTCGATCAAGAAGAAGCCTGCATATTAGGTGCAAAACTGTTTGGCGCACCTTACACCATGATCTTGCTCGAAATGGACGCCACCAGCCTGTATGACACTGCCGTGGAGTCTCAGGGAAAAATCTTTGTTACCACCGAACTAAGAGGAGGCGGAACCAGCACTCCAGAAACCATCGCTTATTCCGACCGTGGCATTCGCAACTTCTTACGCTTCTCAGGCAACTTGCCCGGTGACTACGAACAACCAACCCAACCAACTAAGTTATTAGATATGCCTGATGCAAGTTGTTATGTGCAAAGCCAACACCACGGCATCACAGAATACTTATTTGATCTTGGCGATACCGTCAAAAAGGGAGATGTATTAGTGAGAATCTTCTCGACCGAGCGCACAGGTACCGCCCCCGTTGAGTACAAGTCACAGCGCAATGGTATTTTCGCGGCACGTCGTTTTCCTGCTATGGTGAATATCGGTGACACTATCGCAGTTATAGCCGAAGACTGCGGCGAGATAGGCTGATTGAAAAGCCAACTAAAGAAATCAAAACAAATGGCATACCAGAAGCAAACTGGAAAGCACCTTATAACAGCGACCAGTCATCAGCCTTTCATGAAATGATTAGTATTCAACAGGGAGACTCATAATGCGCCTCGATCGCTACGACGTAAAAATTCTACAAATACTTCATGATAATGGTCGTATCACCAAATCTCACCTTGCCGAGGCCATCAACCTATCCGTGAGCCCTTGCTGGGAGCGCGTCAAAAAACTGGAAGAAGCAGGCATCATTGAAGGTTACGGAGCAAAAGTAAATACCGATATTTTGTTCAAACGAACGTCGGTTATGGTTGAAGTTACACTCAAAGAACACAACGCCCAAGCGTTCAAACGCTTCGAGCAACTGGTTCAACATTCACCAGAAGTCACTGATTGCTATGCCACGGGCGGTGGTGTCGATTACATCCTTAAAATTCAGTCAGAAGATATCGACCAATATCAGCGGCTTATCGACAACTGGTTAGACTCAGATGTGGGCATTGAGCGCTACTTTACTTACATTGTGACAAAAACAATCAAACGTGATGCGGGCACATTCGAAGTAAACCAAAACGCTTTGTTATAAAAGGGAAAATGCGCATCAGGCGTGAACAGAAAAAACACCATATTTAACGGCACTAAAAAGAAATTTCTGACGTTTTAAACCTCGGTATCAGAAATTATTTCGGTCACTTCTCCATTACAGTTTCATTATGGACAACGATGCTGGGAGAAGGACTCATGGCAGCACTGCACAGCTTACACGCTGAAGAATTAAAAGCCTCGCACGACATGATGGCGATAATGAAAGACGTACGTTTGGTGAGAGGTTTAGCGTACGTGAATGGCAAATGGGTAAGTGGTGATCAATTTCATCCGGTGAATAATCCAGCAGATGGCACGGTCATCGGTTACATCACTAAGCTATCTCAGCAACAACTCTATCAAGCGATTGATGAAGCCGACCAAGCCTTTCGTCAATGGCGAAAAATGCAAGCAGAAGAGCGCGCTGAAATTCTCATGCGTTGGCACGACCTGATTCTAGAATCAAAGCAAGATCTTGCTCATTTGATGGTGATGGAGCAAGGAAAAACACTAGGTGATGCTGTAGGTGAGATTGACTACGGCGCATCCTTTGTTCGTTGGTTTGCCGAAGAAGCACGCCGCTGTTATGGCGAAACCATCCCAAGTCATATCCCGAATGCGCAACTATCGACGGTACGCGAGCCGATTGGTGTCGCAGCTCTGATTACACCATGGAATTTTCCTAATGCCATGATCACACGCAAAGCCGCAGCCGCACTAGCAATAGGCTGTCCGGTGCTCATTAAGCCCGCCAGTGAAACGCCTTTTTCTGCGTTAGCGTTGGCAGAGTTAGCAGACCGAGCTGGCTTTCCACCTGGTGTATTTAACGTTATCACTGGCGATGCGATGATGGTGTCACAAACCTTGTGCCACTCCGATAAAGTCAAAGCGCTCTCGTTCACAGGCTCAACTCGAGTAGGCAAACTATTGCTACGCGACGCGGCACAAACCGTGAAGAAGTGCAGTATGGAGCTCGGTGGTAACGCCCCTTTCATCGTGCTGCCAGATATGGATGTCGAGCAAGCAGCCAAAGCCGCCGTGGATGCGAAGTTTCAAACCGCAGGACAAGACTGCTTGGCCGCAAACCGTATTTTCGTCCCTGACGATAAGTACGAAGCGTTTTTGGAAGCGTTTGCCAAAGAAATGAGCCACATCGTTTTGGGCAATGGCTTAGACGAAAAAACCACCATGGGACCGCTTATTAATCGCACTGCGGTGGATAAAGCGCATGATTTGGTGCGTGACGCGCTCGACAAAGGCGCGCGATTGGTAGCGGGATACCACCAGCCCGTACCAGGCGAAAACTTCTTCGCGCCGACATTGCTAGCCGATGTAACCCCTGAAATGGCGGTGTATCGCGAAGAGAATTTTTGTCCTGTGGCAGGCGTATTGCCTTACCAAGACTTAGATACCGTGATTGAAATGAGCAACGACACTGAGTACGGCTTAGCTGCCTATGTTTATGGTCACGATATTCACCAAATTTGGCACTGCATGCGCGGTTTGGAGTTTGGCATGGTGAGCGTGAACTCCGTCAAAATGACAGGGCACCCTATCCCATTCGGCGGCGTGAAACAGTCTGGTCTTGGACGAGAAGGAAGCCGTCACGGATTTGAAGAATACAGCGAAATCAAATACTGCTGCTTAGGCGCTATACCAACCGTCAGTGGCAGTTGAGGCACGAAATATGGATATCCAATTATTCGAGGAGAAGGATCATGAGTAACAAAACCCAACAACTTTTAGAGATCGATCGTCAGAGAGTATTTCATGCCTCAACCCACCTGAAGCAGTATGCGGCCGGGGAGCTTTCGGGAAGAATTATCTCGAGCGGAAGCGGAATACGCATCACCGATTCAGAAGGCATCGAGCTGATAGACGGCTTTGCCGGGTTGTATTGTGTAAACATTGGCTATGGCAGGACCGAAATGGCCGATGCTATTTATGAACAAGCCAAAGAGCTGGCGTACTACCACACTTACGTCGGTCATACGAACGAAGCGCTCGTGACACTGTCAGATCGCATCATCAAAATGGCGCCTGGAGGCATGAGCAAAGTTTACTACGGCATGTCAGGCAGCGACGCGAACGAAACTCAACTTAAGTTGGTGTGGTATTACAACAATGCTCGTGGTCTACCAGAGAAGAAAAAAATCATTTCGCGTGACCGCGGCTACCATGGTTCAAGTATCGCGTCCGGTTCAATGACAGGTTTGCCGCTGTTCCACGCCCATTTTGATTTACCACTTGAGCGCATCAAACACACCATCGCGCCATATTATTATCGCCGTGAAGACGAGAGTATGTCTGAGCTCGAATTCTCTCAATATTGCGCAGATCAACTCGAAGCGATGATCTTGGAAGAAGGCCCAGAAACGGTAGCAGCAATGATTGCAGAACCAGTGCTCGGTACTGGCGGTATTGTGCCACCACCAGCAGGGTACTGGCAGGCGATTCGCAAAGTACTCGACAAATACGATGTACTCTTGATTGCGGATGAAGTGGTGTGTGGCTTTGGTCGCCTCGGCTCCGATTTTGGCTCACTCCACTACGACATGAAACCAGATCTCATCACGGTAGCGAAAGGGTTAACCTCAGCGTATCAACCGCTGTCTGGCGTGATCGTCGGTGAACGAGTTTGGAGTGTGCTAGAAAACGGTACCGACCAATGGGGTGCTATCGGACACGGTTATACCTACTCTGGTCACCCAATGGGAGCGGCAGCCGCGAACTGCAACCTCGATATCATTGAACGTGAAGGCCTGGTGCAAAACGCAGCCGAAGTCGGCGCTTACTTGCAGCAACGCATGGCGGAGACGTTTAGCGATCATCCATTGGTCGGTGAT
The DNA here is from genome assembly GCF_033338855.1 of Vibrio sp. Vb0937. Lineage (NCBI taxonomy): Bacteria > Pseudomonadati > Pseudomonadota > Gammaproteobacteria > Vibrionales > Vibrionaceae > Vibrio > Vibrio sp. Vb0937. Next base: position 760,396 of record NZ_JAWOTK010000002.1, read on the forward strand.
ACTCGTGGCGTTGGCTTGTTGCATGCGTTGGAGTTTTCTTCAGACAAGCTCCGCCGTGCACACTTTGATCCAAACTTGAAAGTAGGCCCGCAAATCGCGGCGGCCTGTTTAGAGCAAGGCTTAATCGCTCGCGCCATGCCACATGGTGACATCCTCGGATTTGCTCCACCGCTTATCGCGAACCGTAACGATATAGACACCATTGTCGACAAAGCGCATCAAGCGGTAAACAAAGTGATGGATAACCTCGTCACATCTAAACAGTGGCAGCCATAACCCACCTAGATTTCAGTAACGCTCGCGGGCTTTGGAGAAGGCCCGCTTTGCACTTTCCTTAAAGAGATAGCAAGCCAACCAAACATTTTAGACCCATAGAAAGCACTATTATTTACTACAAGTGGCAATAGTGGGTAAAATGCCCAAAATTGCGCACTAACTGGATAAAACATGGCAAAACTTACCCTTCAAGAACAAATGCTGAAAGCTGGCTTAGTTAATGAAAAGAAACTAAAGAAAGCGAAGAAAGGCTCTAAAAAATCACGCGTTCAAGCACGCGAAGTAAAAGCGGCGGTTGAAGAGAATAAACGCCAACAGTTAGAGCGTGATAAACAATTGAGCGAGCAACAAAATGCTGAGCGATTAAATAAAGAGATCAAAGCGCAGATCAATCAATTGATTGAGATGAACAAGATCGACTTAAAAGATGGCGACATCAAATACAACTTCACTCACGGTACGCTAGTGAAATCACTTTATGTAGATTCACTTATCCGCGAGCAGTTGATCAAAGGTATTTTGGCAATCGCAATTGTTGGTGAAAGCTATGTTGTCATTCCACGTGGAGTAGCGAATAAAATTACTCAACGTGATGAGTCCGTCATCATCGAACAAAAAGAACCTGAATCGGACATTCCAGCAGAAGACGATCCATACGCAGATTTCGTCGTGCCTGACGATTTGATGTGGTAACAATAAATTAATCGATGCATCAACTAAAAGAGCCGCTGATGTAACATCAGCGGCTCTTTTTATAGAAAAATAATCTACAGAGATGATGTGTTGTTATTGCTTACTTAGTAGCAAATTCGCACCTGATGCGGCTAAAAACAACGAACATCCGCGATTGAAACGTTTCGCCATTTTGGGGTTTGAAAACCAGTGTCTCAAGTACAAACCAAAGATGGCATAGATTGAAATGGCGACCATTTCTAATATCAAAAACGTGGAGCCAAGGGCAAAAAACTGCTCTTGAACGTTGGCATTGGCATCAACAAATTGCGGCAAGAATGCAGTAAAAATAAGAATCGCTTTCGGGTTGCCAGCAGCGAGCGTAAATTCTTGCTTCGCAAGTCCTGCGTAATTGCGCGAATTGTCCAAGTCAGAGATCGGGCTGGACTCTGAGCGCCAAAGGTTGAACGCAATCCATAGTAGATACAGCGCCCCTACCAACTTTATTGCCAAAAATAGCATTTCTGACGTATACAAAATCACAGCCAGACCTGATGCAGACAACGCAATCATCGCTGAAAAAGCAGCAATTCTGCCTAAACTGGCCGTAAACGCGGCCCTAAAGCCGTAACAACGCGCATTATTCATTGCCAATAAATTGTTTGGGCCTGGAGCCATATTTAGAGCGAAGCAAGCTGGAATAAAAAGGAGAAGCTGCCAAATATCCATAATAAAATGGTCTTAGTGAGTGATTTTGATCGGTACCCTAACATCTGTTAATAAAGTGAGTAAACCACAAACCGATCTTAAAGCAACTCAGCATCAAATCGTGCCGTGCGAGCTTGAACTAACGTGCAGTTCGTTTCAGCCATCAGCTCCGCTAAGGTGATGTTTGGGTTTTGTCTCACCAAACGTATCAACTTCACGTCCAAAGGTTCCAATTTGTCTTGGTGAGCAAGTAGAGCTTGTTCGATTTTGTTGATCGCAAATCGCATCGTCTCTGCTGCTTCGTTTTTGAGATGCTCTAAAAACGCTTTTACATCCAAAGCCTCGCCTGAGATTTGCCAGTGACGAGATCGTCTAATTCGCTTAAGATCGCACTGTTTTTCTGCTGCGAGTGTTTTCGCTCGCTTGGCATGGTCGCCCCCAATACGGTGAATCAAGGATGGGAGCGAAATCGTAATCTTCGTTTCTTTCATGGCCTTTTCTTTCATCGCCTTAGCCCTCAACCACCGACACATTCTCGCCAACCCAAGCCAACAACTGTTTTGCCGCTTTGGATAACACCTGATTTTGACGCACGATGTAGCCGAAATCAGTGTTTGGAAAACTTGGCAAAGGCGTAACTTCACGAGAAAGCTTTAATCTCGGATCGAGCGAGAAATCCGGCACAATAGCAGTCCCAAATCCCGCTTCCGCCCAGTCGATTTGTGCTTCCACACTGCCCACTTCCATCACGCGATGCTTAGGCAGATTTAGCTCAGGTAAAGACGCATCAATCAGCTCTCGGGTTCGAGTATCGTGCCCTAGCAGGATCAGCGTCTGGCTCTCTTTTCGATTGTCTTGCCACTCAAAAATGTTATCACCAAACGCACACCAGTGAATTTGCGTGAGAGGCGTAAAATGCAGCGGTTGACTCTCTTTTTGTGCGATAACAAAGCCGATATCGGCACGCGCACTTTTCACCAAATCCACCGCTTGAGAAGATGTGGTGTTGAACAATGCCAAGTCGATCCCCGGATATTCACTTTTGAATTGCTGAAATGGTTTGATAAGCAGTAAACGTGAAACAATATCGCTCGCCGCAATAGAAAGCGTCCCCTGCGTAAGATCGTTGATGGCATTGAGATCTGACTGACAAATTTGCAGCTCATTGAGCATCCGCTGCGCCGTAGCTAACAAACGCTTCCCCGCTTGCGTCAACTGCACGGGATTTCGCTCAATCAATTTCGTGCGCGTGGCTTGCTCCAACTGCTTGATATGCAAACTTACGTTCGGCTGCGTCATGTGCAGTTCCGTCGCTGTTTTACCAAAGTGTTTTACCTCTGCAAGAGTTACGAAGGTTCGCAGCCAGTTCAAATCTAACATTGCCAATTCCGATATGAGATTCTTATCAAGTTAATGAGTATAATTAATTTCTCTTATTATGGCGAACACCTTAAGATTTTTGCATCTGTTTTTGGAGATTAAATTATGTCGTCTATCGTTGTTGTGGGTGCAAACTGGGGTGATGAAGGCAAAGGCCGCATCGTTGACTTTTTGGCAGAGCAAGCTTCTGCGAGCATTCGTTTCCAAGGTGGTAACAACGCGGGTCACACCGTGGTTAACGATCTAGGTACGTTCAAGCTGCACCAGCTTCCAAGTGGCGTATTCAACCCTGACTGTTTGGCAGTGTTAGGTCCGGGTATGGTTATCAGCCCTGCGTTGCTGTCTCAGGAGATTGCGGAAGTTGAAGAAGCGGGCGTAAAAGTGAATATGTGCATCTCTGATCGCGCAACACTGTGTCTACCTCTACACGCACTAGAAGATACGCTAGAAGAACAACGTTTAGGCGACAAAGCATACGGTTCAACTCGCCAAGGTATTGCACCTGCGTACGGTGATCGCGTAATGAAGAAAGGCATCCTAGTTGGTTGGTTGAAGCAACCAGAAGTATTGGTTGAACGCCTTCAATTCATGATGGATTGGAAACTGCCGCAACTGCGTGCACTTTACCCGACGTTCGAGTTTGAACAAACCGCTGAAGAACTGGCGAACTGGCTGCTAGAAGTCTCTGCACCTTGGCGCGATTCAATTTGCAACGTAACGCTTCCTCTAAAAGAACTACAAGCGAAAGACAAAACTCTATTGTTCGAAGCGCAGCTTGGCGCGGGTCGTGACCTTGTTTACGGTGAGTACCCTTGGACAACATCTTCTAACGTTGTATCAATGTACGCGGGTATCGGTAGTGGCCTTCCGGCACTTCGTCCTGAACGCGTTATTGCGGTTGCAAAAGCCTTCAGCTCATCAGTGGGTACTGGTACGTTGATCACTGCAATGGAAGAGCAAGACGCTTTCCGCGAACTTGCTGGCGAGTTCGGTGCAACTACGGGTCGTCCACGCGACATGGGCTACTTCGACGCAGTCGCTACGAAGAATGGCGTTGAACTGCAAGCCGCAACTGAAATTGCACTAACGAAAGTAGACTGTTTGACTGGCCTTAACGATCTGAAAATCTGTGTTGGCTACGAAGGCGACCACAGCGAAAACCCAATCTGGCCTCAAACTGCCTCTCTTGCGCCAATCTACGAGAAGATGGAAAGCTGGAGCGAGGACATCACAGGTTGTCGTAAGTTTGAAGAGCTTCCAGTAGCAGCACAGAAATACGTTCTACGCATTGAGGAACTCATGGGCGTACCAGTAAAAATGGTGTCTGTGGGTCCTGGTCGTGAACAAATGATTATGCGATAAGATGTGAATTAACACATCATTGGCAAGCGGCTTTTATCTGTTCCGGGGTAAAGCCGCTTTTTTTTACACTGTAAACTTTGGAAAATTGCACGGCTAAATTCATGTTTAATAACCTCATCACGAGACTCCTACCTCCTTTATTTATAAATCAATAAATTATAGGACTTAACACGTTGTGCACGTTACTAGCACATCTCACTTGTTAAAGAAGCACGTCAATTAGGTTAACTGGTTGATTTGATATTCTTTAAGTGATCAGTTGAACACGATCTTCATCTGCAATTTGTTGAACTAGTACTCAAAAAATCTAACCCGCTGTTTTTAGGATAGATGAGTTCCCCAACATCCAACCTAACAGCAGGTGATTCCCATGACGAAAAATCTTTTCCGCCTCAGTACGATAACTCTCGGTTTATGCATCAGTTCGTTCTCTTTTGCGCAATCCGATCTTCCGAACATTAAAATCCTTGCCACTGGTGGCACCATAGCAGGCGCAGGTCAATCTGCAACAGAGTCAAACTACACAGCAGGTAAAGTCGGCGTTGAATCATTGATTTCTGCGGTGCCGAGTATGACCAACATTGCCGATATTTCTGGAGAGCAAGTGGTCAGTATCGGTTCACAAGATATGAATAATGATGTGTGGCTAAAATTATCGAAAAGAGTTAATGAGCTACTCGCTCAAGATGATGTTGACGGCATCGTCATTACTCATGGTACGGATACGTTAGAGGAAACCGCTTACTTCCTTGATCTGACCGTCAAGAGCAAAAAGCCTGTCGTGATCGTTGGTGCAATGCGTCCTTCCACCGCAATGAGTGCTGATGGACCAGTCAACTTATACAATGCAGTCGTAACAGCCACCGATGAAGATTCAGAAGGACGTGGCGTGCTAGTCGCAATGAATGACACGATTTTCGATGCGCGAGATGTGACAAAAACCAATACAACCTCCGTCAGCACTTTCCAGTCACCCAACTTTGGTGCTATCGGCTACATTCATAATAGCGATGCCAAATATCAACGAAGCCCAGAGCGTAAACATACGACAGAAACCCCATTCGATGTATCAAAGCTTACTAAGTTGCCTAAGGTCGGTATTGTTTATAACTATGCAAATGCCTCCAATTTGCCGGTGAAAGCCTTTGTGGATGCGAATTTTGACGGCATCGTAAGTGCTGGTGTCGGTAATGGTAACTTGTACCACACTGTGTTTGATGAGCTAGAGAAAGCGAGTAAAGATGGCGTTGTTGTTGTAAGAAGCTCCCGAACGCCTAGCGGCTCAACCACTTTGGATGCTGAAATTGATGACGAAAAATACAGCTTTGTTGCCGCTGGTACATTGAACCCACAAAAAGCACGTATCTTACTGATGCTGTCACTAACTCAGACCAAAAACTATCAAGACATCCAAAAGATGTTCCAATACTATTAATTCTGTCTAAGGTTCATTCGATAGAGGAGGTATACATCTTACCTCCTCTTACACATAGCGACATGAGCGTCTCTTGTTAGCCAAACAAGCGACGCTTCATTCCTGCTTTTTCCAGAATACGCGTAGTAATTTCCTCAACAGACAGAGAGGACGTATTGATATATGGGATCGCCTCTCTTCTAAACAACGCCTCAACAGTGTCTAGCTCCAGCTTGCACTGCTCTGTGCTAGCGTAATCACTTCCAGACAAACGATTTTCACGGATTTCAGTCAAGCGCTCGGGATCGATCGTCAGCCCAAACAACTTATGACGATGGATCTCAAACTCAGGCAACAAACGCATCATCTTCACATCTTCCGCAATGAACGGATAGTTCACAACACGTAAACCAAATTGCATCGCCATGTACAAGCTAGTCGGCGTTTTTCCGCTGCGCGATACTCCCAGCAGGATAATATCGGCTTGTTCCAACCCTTTTAGCGTGATGCCATCATCATGCGCCAATGTGTATTCAATAGCCGCAATACGGTCAAAATAGGTGTCGGAATCTTTCCCCACACTGCGAGAACGCTGCAACTTAGGCTTTGGTGCCATCTGAATGTCGTCTTGCACTTTCTGCACAATACTCTCCAACACATCGTAACTGTATGCCGGCGCTTCAAGCAGCATTTCACGTACTTCTGGAACGACAATTGAGAAAAAGACCAGAGGTTTGACGCCATTGCGCTGGTAGGAAGTTTCAATTTCTTTGACTACGTCAGTAGCTTTGTCCTGGCTTTCTACAAACGGAAAGGTTTTTTCGTTAGGAATGAACGGAAATTGACCGAGAACAACATGCCCTAATGTCTCACATGTTATCGCCGTACCGTCAGAAACATAGAACACATCACGACTTTGGTTATTTATTTGCATTTCTGTTTAATTTTTCAAAATCTTTTGAGTAGGATGGTACACATAATATTAATAAATCAGTTTGGCTTTCAGTTAGGTTCACCACAGCTTTAAAAATTCTTTTGAATTTTTTTCAGCCAGAACGTAATCGTTTGCCTTTGATATCAATCTAAATGAAGCAATGTATGGTCAACGTGTAATAACAGCCAACATGCGATTGTTTAGATCGATTTAAGTCCCCCTACTAAGCTGCAATGTTTCTGGAGAAAGACATGCAAAAGAACACCCTCTGGTTCAATGGCCTATCCATGGATGATGTCGACAAAGTCGGCGGTAAGAATGCTTCACTTGGCGAAATGGTTTCTAACCTCGCAAACGCAGGCGTTTCTGTACCAAATGGTTTTGCGACAACCTCATACGCGTTTAACCAATTCCTTGACCACGAAGGTTTGGATGAGCGTATTCACCAATTACTCGATGAACTAGACGTTGAAGATGTAGAAGCTCTGCGTAAGACAGGTGCAAACATTCGTCAATGGGTATTAGAGGCTCCTTTCCCTGCGGACCTTGAACAAGAAATTCGTGAAAACTACCAAGAACTGATCGAAGGCAATCCTGAGCTTTCAGTCGCAGTTCGTTCATCTGCTACGGCAGAAGACCTACCTGATGCTTCTTTTGCTGGTCAGCAAGAAACGTTTTTGAACGTGAAAGGCATCGACGCAGTACTAGAAGCAACTAAGCACGTTTACGCTTCTCTATTTAACGACCGTGCGATTTCTTACCGCGTTCACCAAGGGTTCGACCACCGTGGCATTTCGCTATCTGCGGGTATCCAACGTATGGTGCGTTCAGATAAAGCCTCGTCGGGTGTTATGTTTACACTAGACACTGAATCGGGTTTCGACCAAGTTGTCTTCATCACCTCTTCATGGGGTCTAGGCGAGATGGTCGTTCAAGGTGCAGTAAACCCTGACGAGTTCTACGTTCACAAGCCAATGCTTGAAGTAGGCGAACACCCAATCGTTAAGAAAACATTTGGTTCTAAGTTGATCAAAATGATCTACTCAGATAACCAAGAAATCGGCAAACAAGTTGATATCGTTGATACTTCTGATGAAGAACGCAACACGTTCTCATTGAACGACGACGAGATTAAAGAGCTCGCAAAACAAGCAATGATCATCGAAAAGCACTATCAGCGTCCAATGGACATTGAATGGGCAAAAGATGGCATTGATGGCAAGCTGTACATTGTTCAAGCGCGTCCTGAAACCGTATGTTCACAAACGGAACAAAACGTGATTGAGCGCTACGAGCTACAAAACAAAGCGGATGTTTTAGTTGAAGGTCGTGCAATCGGTCAGCGCATCGGTAAAGGCGTGGTTCGCTTGGTTGACTCTCTGGACCAAATGTCTTTAGTCCAAGAAGGTGACGTGCTAGTTACAGACATGACTGACCCAGATTGGGAACCAGTGATGAAAAAAGCATCTGCAATCGTAACCAACCGTGGTGGCCGTACTTGCCACGCAGCCATCATCGCTCGTGAGCTTGGTATTCCTGCAATCGTTGGCTGTGGCGATGCGACAAGCAAGTTAACCGATGGTGCAACCGTGACCGTATCTTGTTCTGAAGGTGAAACGGGCTACGTTTACCAAGGTGAACTTGAATTTGATGTAAAACGCTCTTCTGTTGATGAACTGCCACTGCTACCAACAAAAGTGATGATGAACGTGGGTAACCCTGATCGTGCGTTTGACTTCGCACAAATTCCAAATGAAGGTGTTGGTCTTGCTCGTCTTGAATTCATCATCAATAAGATGATTGGTATCCACCCGAAAGCATTACTTAACTTTGATGCACAAAGCGATGAGCTAAAAGCAGAAATCACTCAGCGTATTCGTGGTTACAAAGATCCTATCGATTTCTACGTAAGCAAACTGACAGAAGGTATCGCAACCATTGCTGCGGCATTTTGGCCGAAACGCGTTATTGTTCGTATGTCTGACTTTAAGTCTAACGAATACAGCAACTTGGTTGGCGGTAAAGCATACGAACCGCATGAAGAAAACCCAATGCTTGGCTTCCGTGGCGCGTCTCGTTACATTTCTCCAGTGTTTGAAGACTGCTTCGAGCTAGAAACTCAAGCAATCAAACGCGTTCGTAACGAAATGGGTCTGAAAAACGTTGAAATCATGATCCCATTTGTGCGTACACCAAGCGAAGCAGCATCAGTGATTGATTTGCTAGCGAAGTTTGATCTGCGCCGTGGCGATCAGGGTCTTAAAGTCATCATGATGTGCGAACTGCCATCCAACGCGGTCCTTGCCGATGAGTTCTTGAAGTACTTTGATGGCTTCTCGATTGGCTCAAACGACATGACTCAGCTAACGCTTGGACTTGATCGTGACTCTGGCGATGTTGCACATCTATTTGATGAGCGCAACCCAGCGGTTAAGGTGATGCTTCAGATGGCGATTGATGCGGCAACAAAAGCAGGCAAATACGTTGGTATTTGTGGTCAAGGCCCATCAGACCACGACGACCTAGCGGAATGGCTAATGGATCAAGGTATTAGCTCTGTATCACTAAACCCAGATACGGTTATCGATACTTGGTTAAAACTCGGTAAAGTTAGCAGCAAGTAACACACGATAAACTCTAGCCCTCACACTCCCCTTGTGAGGGCTTTGTTATTCACACGTCATTTCACAATCAGTTCGTGATTCCTCTCTCAAGTTCGTCATTTAGTCAATTTCATTATCAAAGTCTGATGACCTAAAATGAATGGTATATCGATAACTCCAGAGAGAATTTGATGAAAAAGCCTATCGCACTCCTTACTACATTGATGCTCCTGGCATCCCCTGCTTATGCCGATTGGGATGAAATTTCCAATAAAATGTCTGAGCTTGGCGACGCAGTTTCTGATACTGCACAAGATGCTTGGGACGACACCAAAGCGTTTTCAAAACAAGCGTGGCAAGATTTCACGAATTGGTCCGAGGAAGCGATCAATACCGCTGGCGAATGGACAGAAGCCAGCATCGAGAAAAGTAAAGAATGGATAGATGCTGCCGACAAAAAAATTGATGAGCTGATGGAAGGCGATACGCCAGAAGAAGCTCGCCAAGCCGTGGACTTAATGGCAGATAGCGCTTTGCTCAAGTTATTTAATGAAAAGCCGGAGGCAAAAGCTATTTACGACAACGCGTACGGCTACGCGGTCTTTGATTCTCGTAAATTATCTTTGCTGTTTCACACCAACTCAGGGTCAGGAGTCGCAGTGAATAAGGAAACAGAAGAACGCACTTATATGAATATGTTTGGTTTGGGCGTTGCACTTGGGGCTGGCGGCAAATTTTACCAACAAGTGGTTCTGTTTGAGAGCAAAGAAGACTTTGATACGTTCGTCAACGAAGGATGGGAGGCCACAAGTGAAGCCTCTGCTGTTGCGGGCGAAGATTCAGAGCAACTTTCAAAACAATTTAACAGCGGCGTCGCCGTCTATCAGTTGAACGCTAAAGGTTTGCTCATCGATGCTAACGTGTCTGGTTCTAAATATTGGGTTAACGAAGAGCTCACTAACTCGCAGTAATGCATAGTAACTAATCGCTTAAATAAAACCGTTGTTATGCACCCTTATCAATAAGTTAACGGGGATATGATTCCTCAAAACTGAGCACTTACGCAACTTTCTCTATGGAAGTCACCAGAAGATGGCGACTTCCCTTTCTCGTTGGATTGCTTTTGGTTATGCTTGCGCAAAACCACCTGCAATTCGGTATCCCATGCCTGACAATAACTTTAATAATCTACTAGCAGAAGCAATTTCTGCTCTTAACACGCCTAACTTTACTCCTAAACTTATGCGTGTCATTCGCACTCTTTTTCATTTTGATTGCGCAGTTATTTTAGGTTACCGAGAAGGTAAACATCCTATTTATCTCTACGACTCAATTGAGAACGAGCGAGAGTTACTTTTTCAACGCTACCTTACTGACTCATTTCAAAATGACCCTTTTTTTCTCAAACTAAACGAGACAAAGCAACAAGGCGTATTTACGCTCAAAGACGTGGCGCGTAAAGGCGTTGACTTCACCTCATACTGCGAGCAGTTCTATCATCAAACAGGGTGGAAAGACGAGCTTAGCATGCTAGTCGAAGTTGAATCTGGCCGTTGGGTCATGCTGTACTTCGGATATATGACTGATGGAAAATACTTTTCTCAGCAACAAATCAATAAGCTAAAGCCCTATTTCCCGATAATTCAGTCGCTTTGTCAGCAGCATTGGAAACAAACGGAATTTACCTTTTCTGAGCCTGTTTTTGCACAGAGTGCTTATTCTGGCAGTATGCGATTAGCCATTGAGCAAGCTTTAGCAACGTTTGGCGTAGAATCACTCACCCGTCGCGAACAAGAGGTGGCTTCGCTTCTCGCTCAAGGGTTTGACACCAAAGAAATTGCCGCGCGGTTACACTTAGTTCAAGGCACGGTCAAAAATCATCGAAAGCGAATTTACTCGCAATTAAATGTGTCTTCATTGAGTGAGTTATTCCAGCTTTTCCTCAATCACCTCATTCTCCATTCAAGGTAAAAAACTATCCCTTAAGGGATATATCGAGAAAAGGTGTCGCGTTTTAGTCTGAATGTAACAACCACTAAAACAGACAAAAAGAATGACGACACCATTACTGCAAGATTTACAAGATCGCGGCTTGATTGCACAAGCCAGCGATTTGGAAGAAATTCAGACACTTCTCTCACAGCCACAAACCGTTTACTGCGGCTTCGATCCTACAGCTGGCAGCTTGCATATCGGCCACCTCGTGCCTTTGATTATGCTTAAGCGCTTTCAAGATGCCGGACACCAAGCTGTTGCCTTGATTGGCGGTGCAACGGGCATGATTGGCGACCCAAGCTTTAAAGCGACTGAGCGCAGTCTGAACTCAGAGGAAATCGTCTCAGGCTGGGTTAACGATCTTTCTAATCAAATTCAGCAGTTGATGAATCACCAACTGACCAAGCCGATGATCATGGTGAACAACGCTGACTGGATGAAAGCGATCAATGTGATCGACTTCTTCCGCGATGTGGGTAAGCACTTCTCGATCAATACTATGGTCAACCGAGAATCGGTAAAACAACGCCTGCAACGACCTGACCAAGGTATCTCCTTCACCGAATTTAGCTACGCCCTACTGCAATCGTATGATTTTGCCGAGCTAAACCGTCGATACGGTTGCCGTTTGCAAATCGGTGGCAATGACCAATGGGGAAACATCGTCAGCGGGATCGATTTAACTCGCCGTCAAAATGGTGAGCAAGTATTTGGCTTAACTCTGCCGCTGATCACCAAATCCGATGGCACCAAATTTGGCAAAACTGAAGGTGGTGCAGTATGGCTAGATCCTAGCAAGACCTCTCCTTACGCGTTCTACCAGTTCTGGCTTGGCGCAGAAGACGCCGACGTTTACCACTTCTTGCGTTACTACACATTCTTGAGCTGCGAAGAAATTGCCAGCATTGAAGCGCAAGACCAAGCAAGCCAAGGTAAGCCACAAGCACAACGTATTCTCGCTGAAGAAATGACGCGATTTGTTCATGGCGAAGAAGGCCTAGCCAGTGCCGAGCGTATCACTCAAGCTTTATTCAGCGGTAATGTGCAACAACTGAGTTTGGGTGAATTAAAACAGTTGGAGTTGGATGGTTTACCAAGCATTGAGAGCACACAACAAGATTTGGTTGAGCTGTTGATTGAGTCGGGCTTAGCAAGTTCGAAGCGTGTTGCACGCGAACACATCAGCAACAACGCCATCAGTGTAAACGGTGAAAAAGTGGCGGCTGATAACCCGAGTTTAAGCTTCCCACTGTTTGATCAATATTGGTTACTGCAACGCGGTAAAAAGCACTTCTGCCTCGTAAAGCGTGCCGCGTAGCAACACTCGCAGTACAAAACCTATAAAAAAATTCCCCTCACCACTTTCGTGATGAGGGGAATCCAAATTTGAACGATTTTAAGCCTAACAATAGGCAAAGACGTTGCTTATTGCGTTCTTAAACGTTGCCAGTACTTTTCGTAAATCGCTAACGTTTCTGCGCCAACATCATTAATAAACTCGCCTTTTTTCATGTCTTCTGATGAAGGGAAAATAGTACGGTTATTTTTCAACTCTTCTGGCAATTTGTCACGCCCAGCGTTTGTTGCCGACGCATAACCCAAACTGGTCACGATTTCCGCTTGGTTCTCTGATTGGTACATGAAGTTAATAAATTTATGCGCCAATGCTTTGTTTTTACTGCCAGACGGAATAGTGAAGTTGTCCATCCACAATACCGCGCCCTCTTCCGGCATCACGAACTTCAGTTCAGGCATTTCAACCTGCCCTTGGAATGCGTTGCCGTTCCATTGCATGCCGACCGATGTTTCACCGGACACGTAAGGGACTTGCGGCGCATCTGAGTTATACAGTAATACGTTGTTTTTCAGCGCAACTAGAGAATCAAAAGCCTGTTCGATTTCAGCTTCGTCTTTTGTATTCACGCTATGGCCATTTTTCTTAAGCGCCATACCAAACACATCGCGCACGTCATCGATCAACATGACTTGTTGTTCGTATTGAGACTCCCATAAGTCTGCCCATTTGGTCACTGGTTGCTCAACCATGGATTCGTTGTAGCTGATCCCGGTAATGCCCCAAATATAAGGCAGCGAGTAATCATTTTTCGGATCGTGCGCTTGGCCAAGTAAACCGTCCATTGTGTCTTGCATGTTTGGCACTTGAGCGTGATCTATTTTCGAAAGCAGCCCTTCTCGCCCCATTTTTTCAATGAAGTACGCAGAAGCAAAAACCACATCGTAGCCAGAACCTTTTAGCAATTTTAGCTTGGTGTACATTGATTCATTATTCTCAAAGGTCGAATAATTAATCGTAACGCCTTCTTGTTTTTCAAACGCTTTTAACGATGATTCCGGCAAATAGCCACCCCATGCATAAACGTTCAACGTTTTGCTATCTGCATGAGCAAACATGCTGAGCACAAGAGCACTCAGCCCCAATCCTTTGATGATTAATTTCATGGTATGCAATCCAACCAGTCCAGCGACGCGCTGGGATTCGGGTGCATAATTAGGTAATTGTTACCCAATTGAAAGAAAATTTAATTAATCTTTAACAGCAAAAATATTTATCGAATTTATAAAATTAACGCATGTTTTTAATAGCGACTGTGCATACCAAAATGATGAGACATTCCATCTTCCATTCGACCGCCTTTCCAGCCACCAGAGCCGAGTAAATTAAGCACATCTTGAGCGGTATAATCGGCACCAGAAAAGAAATCATGCGCCACGTCTGAGCGTATTGCTTGCAATTCTGGTTGGTTTTCCAAATCAAGATCTTGCGGATTCGCATACAACGCCAACGCAATTTTTTGTTGGCACGCGCTTAAGCTTAACTCGCTGGTGCTCGTCTTTACCTGACCAACCGAAAAGTACTCACGACTGCCGTATCCCACTATCAATCTGGTACTCATTAGCTTAATCACTTTCTTAATGCGGCGACGTTGTATAAATCTCAACATGTTTTGTTATTCCTGTATTAAGTTGGCTATGTCGTATTCTTTTGTTCGAATTAAAACACTCTGTTTTATCCGCGAAATTTCTCTAGCGCTTTTCGCGATGATCGGTTGTATAATACGATCCTGAAATATTTTGTTACGTTACCTCGGTAACCCCTGAGACTGCAACATGAACAACAGCAGATGGGTCGGCTTTATAGGCGGCACGATTGTCTTACTTAGTACCTTTATCCTCTTCGGATCTTCCGTCCACTCTGCTTGGTACCGAATCCCTGCGGAAGCCATTCATGGTATCGCCTTCACTTTGGCTTTTGGTTTAGGGTTAAACAGCCTGCTGGCGTACGCGACGGCAGTGATTACTCTTGCTGCACTATTCTACATTGGCTTTGTCGTTAGCTATCGGGTCCATCAGAAACTTAAATAAACTTCTGTCTCAACCTGAGCTTAATAACGGATACTTAATAACTAAAAAGGGAGCAAATGCTCCCTTTTTAGTTATCAGCATATAGATGTTCTATGCCCGCTTTAATCATTAAGGTGGTATACCCTCAACGACTGCTGCATACCTGAAACATGATCACCTAAATACTCAACCGTCATTGGAACCTTGGCCAACAGAGTAAAACTAGAGTCACTGAACCTTCCATCAGCATCACTCTCCAAATGAACAAAAAACGCAGGCTTATCCGCAATCAATGTAATTCGCCTCCCTTCAATAGAGACATCTATATTGGCTTTCGCTATCGGCAAGGTTTTTAGCTCGTGAGTACTAAACCATGTGTTGCTTATTCTGTCTTCACCGATTTGCGCTTCAACATAGAAGAAGCCTGACGTAAGTTCATCCTTCTCGATCAATTCATCCAACTGCCACAAAATCGTATTGCTGTCTGCTATGACTGTTTGTTCTAAGCTCCAACATTGCTTTTCTTCCCCTTGCCAATCTACCCACTTAAGCAGTGCGTTGACGCTTGCGGACTCTTTTGCATCATTGAGCAAATGTAGGCTCAACTTGCCTGTATGCTCGGAAAATACCAAATACTGCGGCGCAAAAAAGCGTTTTGCATGGTAGTGCAACTGCTTCCATCGACCACTGTATTCCAAACTAGACCAAGAACTGACAGGCCAATTGTCGTTGAGTTGCCAGTACAGCATGCCGCGACAAACTGGAGAAATGGCACGCCAATGATCGCAAGCAGTTTTGATCGCGATTGCCTGCTGAACTTGACTTAAATACAGCATGCTCTCAAATCCAGAGGGAAAACGAAAATAGCGCGTGAACATCTCTGTGATAATACTATTACCACGAGGGTTCTTCTGATGTTGTTCGAAAGTTGGGGATGTAATATTCCAGTCTTGCTCAGGGACAAACCGCTTAACTTCAGCAAAAGATGGCCAAGATTGAAAACCAAACTCAGAGCAAAAACGAGGATTCACGTCAAGGTAGGCACTGAATGATTTTCCTGAATGCCAAACGTCCCAAAAGTGCATATCGCCTTTACTATCATCATGCCACGCATCACCGAAATCCAGTTCACCATTACATGGGGAACTTGGCCAGAAACGGCGAGTGCTAT
Organism: Vibrio sp. Vb0937; assembly: GCF_033338855.1. Lineage (NCBI taxonomy): Bacteria > Pseudomonadati > Pseudomonadota > Gammaproteobacteria > Vibrionales > Vibrionaceae > Vibrio > Vibrio sp. Vb0937. The sequence goes on from NZ_JAWOTK010000002.1 coordinate 776,274, forward strand.
CTTGCTCGGTAATCTCCTTCTCAATCATGCGGTTGAGGCGATCGTAGTTAACCGTGTATTTGACTTTGCTGCGCTTAGATTCGTCATACCAACCAATAGCTCCAATCACCTCATTGTCACCACACCAAAGTGCGATTGATGGGTGCTTCTTAAGCCTCGGGATTTGGAATCTAAGTTCTTCTTCTACGTCTTTTAAAAACTCGTCGTTTGATGGGTACAACGAGCAGGCGAACATCATGTCTTGCCACACCAACAAGCCAAGTCCATCACAAAGGTTATAAAAGGTTTCACTCTCGTACTGACCACCGCCCCATACGCGAATCATGTTCATGTTGGCGTCAACCGCACTTTGCAAAAGGTTGCGATAACGTGTTTCGTACTCTCGCCCCGGCATTGCGTCAATAGGGATCCAGTTGGCACCTTTAGCATTAATCGGTACGCCATTGACGATAAATTCCATTGCAGAGCCGTGCTCATCAGCTTGGTTATTTAGGGTTAACTGACGCAAACCAATGTTGTGCGTTAACTTTTGCTCTCTGCAAGAAATGGTAATGGGATAGAGATACGCTTCGCCATAACCCGATGGCCACCAGCGTTGAGGCTCCAAAATGTGGAACTGGCAATGATAGTGACCACTTCCTTTTGTTTGAATACATTGACGCTCACCATTAAATTCAACCATCATTTCATGGCGTTGACTGTCCGTTTCCACTTCAACTACTACATCAAGAAACACACTCCCATCGGCTTGCCATTGCTGCTCTGTCGAGAAGCCTTTGAGCCAAAGCTCATTCACAATGTCGATTTGAATGGGGTCGTAAATACCCGATACCATCAAGCAAATGCCCCAGTCCCATCCGGAATGGCATTGTGTTTTGCGGATCAAGTTCATGTGTGGAATTTGGTTGTTGCCCATTGCCGATGGAATAGGGAATGGCAGTTTTTTTGCTCTTGCGATACCTTCTAAATCCGCCCGAGCAAACTCAACCCGAATCGTGTTAGTACCTTGCTTTAAATGCGGTTTAATATCCACACGTTGCTGGGTAAACATGTTGCTGCAAGTTAGTGCTAGCTCACCATTAACATAGAAGGTTGCCAATGTATCGACACGAGTTAGCGTCATCCAAATTTGCTTGGCAGACAACGTAAACGCGTCGACTTCAAACTCACGTGAGATATGCCACTCACACTCTTCAATCCATCGAACTTTGTTTTCATTATCGGCAAAATAAGGATCTGGAATCTGCTCTGCTTGTAAAAGCGCCGACACATTATCGCCCGGAATAAACATTGGAATTTCAAGATTGGGACGCTGTGGCGAGGTAAGCATCCACTGCCCGTTAAGTTCGAAGTGAGCCATCGAGTTAAACCTTAGCTTGGGAAAAACATGTTTTCTCAATGTAATCCTGACAATCCCATGCAAAAACAAGGGAAATGTTAATTACATACGAAATGCGGTGCATTTCACGTAAAAACTCTTTCTTTTGATCTCTACCCAAAAATCAGCAACTTGGCTAACCTGTTAAAAATTAATCGAAATCTAAGGTTATATTTGCAACTTCGACATGTTAACATCATCGGCTTTTTGAACATCCTCACACTTTTCGTTGAAACGATGTGAGGGGAAATGCACGGCTTCATAGCCCTAAAAAGCGAAGTAATTATGTCAAATATGACGAATGCCGCCTCCCACACAGCGCCTATTCAGGATGCTGACTATTCTGCTATTCATCCCCCATCTTTACTCAAGCGCCTCGAACTCACCAATCCTGTCTTTTGGTTAAGTGGTAGCTTCCTCACTCTATTCGTTTTACTTGCTCTAACGAATACCGACTCTCTAACCGCAATGGTTAACACCGGCTTCGGCTTTGCTACTAAATATTTCGGAGCTTACTGGCAAGTACTGCTTCTTCTGAATTTCCTAATTGGTTTGGCTCTTGCGTTTGGTCGCACTGGTTATGTGCGCCTAGGTGGTCTAGCGAAACCTGATATTGATAACTTTAAGTGGTTGTCAATCGTACTCTGTACTCTACTTGCAGGTGGTGGTGTATTCTGGGCTGCTGCTGAGCCTATCGCCCACTTTGTGACTGCTCCGCCTCTATACGGGGAAGCCTCACCGAAAACTGCCGCAATCAATGCCCTATCTCAGTCTTTTATGCACTGGGGCTTCTTAGCTTGGGCGATCCTTGGTGGTCTATCTTCCATTGTCTTAATGCACTTGCATTACGATAAAGGCCTGCCTCTTAAGCCGCGTACTCTGCTTTACCCTGTGTTTGGTGATAAAGCCATTAAAGGCTGGATTGGTGATGTTGCTGACGCATGTAGCATCATTGCCGTAGCGGCAGGAACCATCGGTCCTATCGGCTTCTTAGGTTTACAAATTAGCTACGCGCTAAACTCATTGTTTGGCCTGCCAGATACGTTCGTAACGCAAAGTATGGTTATTATGGCGGCGATCCTGATGTATACCCTTTCTGCACTAAGCGGTTTGAGCAAGGGTATTCAAATCGTCAGTCGTTACAACATCATTTTGTCTGTACTGTTAATTGGTTACATCCTGTTCTTCGGGCCGACAAGCTTTATCGTTGATGGCTACGTGCAAGGCGTTGGTCGTATGGTGGATAACTTCTTCCCTATGGCACTTTACCGTGGTGATACAGGCTGGCTAAGCTGGTGGACAGTATTCTTCTGGGGTTGGTTTATCGGTTATGGCCCAATGATGGCGATCTTTATTGCTCGTATCTCTCGTGGTCGTACAATTCGCCAATTAATCATGTCTATTAGCATCGCGGCACCGCTGATTACTTGCTTCTGGTTTAGTATCGTTGGTGGCAGTGGCCTTGCGTTTGAACTTGATAACCCTGGTTTGATTTCATCTGCGTTTGAAGGCTTTAACTTGCCCGCAGCACTGCTAGCGATTACTGGTGAATTACCTTACCCAATGATCATTTCGGTTCTGTTCCTGATCTTAACGACAACATTTATCGTGACGACAGGTGACTCGATGACTTACACAATCAGTGTAGTGATGACGGGCTCAACAGAACCAAACGCAGTGATTCGCTCGTTCTGGGGGCTGATTATGGGTATTGTCGCTATTGCGCTCATCTCAATGGGCTCTGGTGGTATTTCTGCATTGCAGTCTTTCATTGTAATTACTGCCGTGCCTGTGTCTTTCATTTTGCTGCCAAGCATTTGGAAAGCACCCGGCATTGCAAGCAGAATGGCGAAAGAGCAAGGCCTCGTTTAAAGCGCCTTCCTACCAATATGCGAAAAAGAGCCCTTAATTGGGCTCTTTTTAATTCTGCGCTTTATCCTACGCTATCAATACGAATCATCACTGCGTCTGGACGCCAATACTCGAATTCGCAGTCCATTAAATACCCATCTTGTTTGTAGTTTACCCGCCGAATTTTCAGAACGGGTTGTCCTTCAGCTAGGTTCAACGCCTTAGCGACATGAGCAGGAGCTGACGTGGGAATCACATCAAAACGAGAGCGCTTTGTCTCGTAACCATACTTCTCACGATAAATGCCCGTCAGGGACATGGTGAGGTTCTCAGACAATATCCCCTCAAACAGTGCCGCTTTGAGCACGTTCTCAACAAACAATACCGCTCGCCCATCAATAAAACGTAACCGTTCAATCACATAAATTGGGGTAATTCGCTCCACCTCTAACGATTTGGCATACTCACCTGCGGCCATTTCACTTCGCACGTTGAGTAACTTAGTTTCTGCAATACGATGCTGCTCTCGAATCATCTGATGGAAGTGAGAACGAGACAACGGGTTGTAACAGATACGCTCAGGAGATACATACCAACCCCGGCGCTCTTCTCGATAAATAAGACCTTCAGTTTCTAAAGACACCAACGCATCTTTGATAGTGATTCGAGTTGTAGAAAACAGCTCACTGAGCTCTCTCTCTGACGGCAGTTTTTGTCCTTCCGACATGATGCCGGAAAGAATCTGCTGTTTTAAGCTGCTTCTAATTTTTCCTAATTGGGTACCAAATTGTCCGGTGCCTGTCGCTCTCATTCTGATCTAGTCCAACGATAATTTGACGAATAACATAAGGCGTTTACGTAACAAAAATATGACATTAATCAACAGAACACATACTGAACGTATGAAATATAAGTGCCATATAAAATCAGCAAAACTGTCAAGTTACTTGCGCTAAATCGTCACATTCCATCCATAGCATACAAAGCGAACTTACTGACCTAGTCCAGAAGGATGGAGACAATGAAAACTTTGCTAAGTCGTTCAATTACCGCACCAGCGGCAATCATTGCGGTAACGCTCGCTACGCCAACAGTAGCGAAAGAAGCCGATATTGAATCTTTGGTAGCAGCAGCACAAAAAGAAGGGGCGGTTTACAGTGTGGGTATGCCTGACAGTTGGGCAAACTGGAAAGACACTTGGGCTGATTTAAAGTCAAATTACAACCTTAAGCACCAAGACACGGATATGAGCTCGGCTCAAGAAATCGCAAAATTCGAAGCTGAGAAGAAAAACGCGACCGCAGACATTGGTGACGTAGGCTTTGCCTTCGCACGTGTAGCGGTTAAAAAAGGCGTCACTCAGCCATATAAACCAACAACTTGAAATGACATCCCAGATTGGGCAAAAGACGAAGATGGTCATTGGGCACTTGCTTACACTGGCACTATTTCTTTTATCTCCAACAATAACCTCGTAAAAGACGCGCCAAAAACGTGGGATGACCTATTAAAAGGCGACTACAAAGTGACCGTAGGTGACGTAGGCGTAGCAGCACAGGCAAACAACGCGGTTCTCGCCGCAGCGTTCGCCAACGGTGGGGACGAATCCAACCTCAAGCCTGCGCTCAAATTCTTTTCTGAACTCGCGAAGCAAGGTCGTCTTTCATTTACCGATCCGAACATCGCCAACCTAGAAAAAGGCGAAGTTGAAGTGGCGATCATGTGGGACTTCAATGCATTGAACTACCGCGACAAAATTGACCGCGACCGCTTTACAGTGAGCATTCCTCAAGATGGCACTGTGATTTCTGGTTATACAACCATAATCAATAAATACGCGAAGAACCCTAATGCAGCAAAGCTTGCTCGTGAATACATCTTCAGCGATCAAGGGCAAATCAACTTAGCAGAAGGTTATGCGCGTCCAATCCGCACCAACATCACACTGCCTCAAGCAGTGCAAGACAAGCTAATTGCTAATGACCAATACAGCAATGTTCACCCAGTGACTGACTTCTCAGCTTGGGAAAAGTCCGCACGTAAGCTGCCACGTCAATGGCAAGAAAGTGTCTTAATCCACCAGCAATAAGAGTAAGTCGTTATGAGCAATAAGGTCATCCTTGTTGTTCTAGATGGACTGAACTATCAGGTAGCCCGTGATTGCATGGGCTACCTCAATGGTCTTCTAGAACAAAGTCGTTCCCAACAAGAAACTCGCGCAACGCTTTATCCTGTGCAGTGTGAGCTGCCCTCTATGTCTCGCCCACTTTATGAGTGCATTTTAACGGGCGTTCGCCCTGTAGAAAGCGGCATCGTAAACAACAATATCGTTCGTCTATCCAAACACGATTCCATTTTCAGTTTGGCAAAAGCCCAAGGAAAAGTGACCGCTGCGGCTGCCTACCACTGGGTAAGTGAGCTTTATAATCGCGCGCCATTTGAACCTGTTCGCGATCGTTTCACGCATGATGAAACCCTGAATATCCAGCACGGCTACTTTTACCATTGGGATCATTATCCTGATGAAGCCTTGTTCCTGGACGCAGAGTATTTACGCCGCAACTATCAACCTGATTTCTTACTGATCCATCCGATGAATATCGACGATACAGGACATAAGTTTGGCCTAGACTCTCGCCAATACCGCAATTGTGCGCGAGGTGCAGACATTATTCTTTCCAACTACATCGATCAATGGCTTGCTGATGGGTATCAAATCATTGTGACCAGCGATCATGGCATGAACAACGATCTTTCTCACGGTGGGATTTTACCTGAAGAGCGAGAAGTTCCCCTGTTTGTCATTGGTGATAAGTTTACCCATCAAGATTGTCATATTAAGCAAACTGATATTTGTGGCACCGTTTGTCAATTGCTAAACCTTGACCACACGAAGCCATACACTCAGGAATTGTTAGCACTATGAGCAGTTCAGTCCTCTCCCCAAGCTCTAGCGAATCACGTTCAAATTTGGCAAGTACTTGGTTAAAGCGCTTTAAGCCAGCCGTTTGGTTGGCGCCTTTCGCACTGTTTTTCTACCTATTTCAACTCGCACCGATGATTTGGGTACTGTTAAACAGCTTTATCTACGATGGCGAGTTTGCCTTCGATAACTACATTGAAGTGCTCGACTCCGCCTTTATGATGCAGGCGTTTGGCAACAGTTTGTGGTTAGCTGTATGGTCGAGCATTTTTGGCTTAGCCATTGCGACTCTGTTGGTCTCTTCTCTACGCAGAGTCGATTCTAAAGTCCGCGACGGTGTGATTGCGTTTACGAACATGAGCAGCAACTTTGCAGGCGTACCTCTGTCATTCGCTTTTATCATTATTTTGGGCACCAATGGGGCGATTACCCTTTTGCTCAAGCAGTATGGCTTACTCGGTGATTTCGACCTTTATGGTAAATGGGGTCTGCTGGCCATTTACATCTACTTCCAAATCCCGCTGGCGGTGTTGTTGCTCTACCCTGCGTTCGACGCGTTGAGCGATGATTGGCAAGCAGCTGCTGCGCTACTGGGAGCCAAAACATCACAGTATTGGGCGAAAATCGCTCTGCCAGTGCTCTCACCAGCCTTATTCGGTACCTTTATTATCTTAATAGCCAACGCAATTGGCGCTTATGCGAGTGTTTATGCGCTGACCTCCGGTAACTATAACGTCATCACAATTCGAATTGCGAGTCTGGTATCGGGAGACCTGTTCCTTGAACCTAATCTCGCCGCTGCAATTTCGGTGATTCTAATGGCGTTACTTGCCTTTATCACAGTGATTAACCAATGGCTCATTTCGAAAAGCTATGCAGGTAGGAAGTAGTCATGAACAACGTTAATACTCGATTCCATAAAACGGTGGTTTATTCCATTGTTGGGATCATGCTCATCCCGATTTTAGCGACCTTTGTCTATTCGCTTTCATCACGCTGGGGCGCCACGGTGCTTCCAGATGGTTTCACTTTTGATTGGTACGTTAAATTGCTGACCGACCCACGCTTTTTGCAAGCGTTTGGGCGTTCGCTGTTTATTTGTATTGCTTCGCTAACCCTCAGTGTGATTCTAGTTCTGCCAGCGATATTCGTGGTGTTTTACTACTTTCCAAGGCTCGATAAGCTCATGAACGTATTGATTTTGCTACCATTCGCTGTACCACCAGTGGTGTCCTCCGTCGGCTTGCTTCAACTTTATGCTGACAGTGAAATCTCCCTTATCGGTACTCCTTGGATTCTAGTAGGTACTTACTTCACCATAGCGTTACCGTTCATGTATCGTGCGATTTCTAATAGCTTCGAAGCAATTAACCTTAACGATTTAATGGACGCTGCACACTTGCTAGGAGCAAGCACAACCAAAGCGTTTTTGATGGTCATTTTACCTAACCTCAAAAAAGGACTGATGGCATCGCTTTTCCTTTCATTTTCATTTCTATTGGGAGAGTTTGTGTTCGCCAATATTTTAGTCGGCACACGTTATGAAACCCTGCAAATCTACTTGTATAACATGCGTCAGACGAGCGGCCACTTTACGTCTGCCTTAGTGATGACCTACTTCCTATTTATTTTTTTACTGACTTGGTTGGCAAGTCGTTTCAGCCGAGGAGTCAAACAATGAGCTACGTAACAGCGAAAAATCTGACTAAACGTTTTGGTGATAACACCGTATTTGAGGACATTCACTTTAACATCGAGCAAGGTGAATTCATTACGCTTTTGGGCCCTAGCGGTTGTGGTAAATCGACACTACTTCGCAGCCTTGCTGGGCTTAACCCTGTCGATGGAGGCGAGATTTGGGTAAACGGAGAAGATATCACGCATCAAGTCCCGCAAGAGCGTGGTATTGGGATGGTCTTTCAATCGTATGCGCTGTTTCCCAATATGACCGTCGAAGGCAACATTGCATTTGGCTTAAAAATGAAAAAGCTTGCGAATGATGATATTCGACGTGAAGTGGCTAAAGTCATCAAACTGGTGGATCTGGCAGGTAAAGAAAAACACTATCCGCATCAACTTTCTGGCGGTCAGCGCCAGCGTGTCGCACTCGCTCGAGCGTTGGTGGTGAAACCTCGCATATTATTGCTTGATGAGCCACTTTCTGCGCTTGATGCCAAAATCCGCAAACACCTTCGTCAGCAAATCCGAGACATTCAGAAAGAGATGAATCTCACCACTATCTTCGTAACTCATGACCAAGAAGAGGCGATGATTATGTCTGATCGTATCTTCCTAATGAGTAAAGGGGAAATTGTTCAAGCAGGAACACCTGAAGAAATTTATACTCATCCTGCTAACGAGTTTGTGGCCGGTTTCATGGGGCACTACAACCTTGTAGAGGCCAATAAAGCCAAGCAACTCTTCAACATTGATACCGAATGGAAAGTAGCGATTCGCCCAGAGTCTATATATGTAAAAGAGCAAGGTCGTCAATATGATAGCCACATCTCAGCGCCACAAGTAGGTACGATCACCAACCACCAGCTTCTAGGTAATGTTATTCGCTATCAAGTGAACGTTGAAGAGTGTGAGCTCACTGTTGACTTACTTAACCGCTCTTCAGAACGCTTACTAGCGAATGGCAGCCAACTAGAGCTACTCTTTAACCTAAACGAAATTCAACCAGTGAGAGCCTAAACATGTCCAAACCTTTGTATGTTTTTGATATGGATGAAACCCTAATAAACGCTGACTGCGCAATGATTTGGAACGAGTTTATGGTTGAGAGAGGCATCGCGACTGATCCTTTATTTATTAAGGAAGATCAGCGTCTAATGGCCTTGTACTCTGAAGGCAAAATGGACATGGAAGATTACCTAGCGTTCTCCATGAAGCCACTAGAAAACATGCCGATTGAAGAAGTAAACGCCTTGGTTGAAGAATGTGTTGAAAGCCATATTTTGCCTAAACAGTTCCCTCAAGCCAAAACCCTGATTGAGCAACTGTCTCGTGATGGTATAGATATGGTTATCATCTCTGCCAGCGTCACTTTTTTGGTGGAAGCCGTTGGTCGCCGTCTTAATATTCCAACCGCACTCGGAATTGATTTAATCGAGAAAAACAACCGTTATACTGCTGAAATCGACGGTATCCCGAGTTATCGTGAAGGCAAAGTCACGCGATTAAAACAGTGGCTAGAAAATCAGCCTGAGCCTTATTCCGAAATCCATTTCTATACCGATTCAATCAACGATTTACCGCTTTGTGAATACGCGAACTACGCTTATCTGGTAAATCCATGCCCACAACTAAAAGAACACGCCAACAGACCGAATTGGAGTGTGTTAAGTTGGGGGTGATCTAGCCTCACAAGACCGTTCTTCCTAAGTAAATACTTTTCTATTTGTTCAAAGAGCAGTTCTTTCTGCTCTTTTTTACTTCTCTTCATCACAAATTAATCACTTGATTAAATACTGATTAATTTTTCACATGTCGCATGAGAAATCAGCGTCTTATAATTAATCAAATGTTTAATATTTTGAGAGAAGATTGTGACGGAAGCGCATCGAAGGGCGGGAAGACCCACAGATAATATCGACGCACGGGAAAAACTGATTTTCCACGCGCGCGAACTCTTCACCATTATGGCTTATGACAAGGTCTCTACTCGCCTAGTCGCGCAGAAAGCAGGCGTGAACGTGGCGATGATTCGTTACTACTTTGGCAACAAAGAAGGCTTGTTCGAGACCATGTTGCGCGAAACACTGTCACCGATGCAAAAGCAGATGCAGACGTTGGTATCCAACAGTAACGAGCAAAACTTTCTCGATCTAATGCGCACCTACTACCGCGAAATGATCAAGGTACCACAGTTCCCACGCTTAGTTGCCCAAGTTATGAATATGCCCCCATCGGAAACCCAACGCAAACTGCTCGAAAAAGTCTTCGCAGATATCAGCAAGCCAATGCAAGGCGTGATCTTTGATAAGTTGATCGACAGTGGCGTTTTACGAAAAGACGCCGACCCTCAACTTTGTCGCGTCTCTTACATCAGCTTGATGGTATTTCCTTTTATGGCACCACCAGCACTGCTCGCCATTCATGGCATTGAACTTTCTGAAGCCTTCTTGAACCGATTATTCGAACACAACATACAACTGATGAAACATGGATTTTTAGACTCGGGCGACCAATATGAAGATAAATAAAAAGCTGCTGTTCTTTCCTGCTCTTGCGGTGGGGGTCGTCATTCTGTTTTTGGCGATTAGCCTCAAACCAGATTTGCCCGTAAAACCCGCTGGAGATCGTGCACGGTTGGTCGAGACAATTCCTCTTGAGCTCAAAGCCATTGCTCCAGTAGCCGTAGGGTTTGGCAAGATCGCCCCAAAAGTGGAATGGAAAGCGATAGCCGAAGTGACGGGTAAAGTGGTCTACCGCCATCCGCAGCTGGAAAAAGGACAAGTGTTGCAAGCAGGGACAGAAATCTTGCGAATCGACCCACTCGATTACGAACTGAAACTGGTTCAAGCTCAAGCCGATCTCAAATCTGCCCAAACCTCTCTGGCTAAGCTGAACCAAGAAGAAGCGAATCTCAAAAGCACACTCAAGATAGAAGCCAACCGTCTGGTTATCGCCAACAAAGAGTTAGACCGTAAACAAAACCTACGTAAGAAAGGCTTAACCTCGCAATCGGATGTAGATCAGCAAGAGCAAAGCGCGCTCTCTCAACGTAAGTTAGTACTGGATATTGAAAATCAAATTGGTTTGATGCCGGATGAGAAACGAGTCGCGGAAGCCCTAGTTAAAGTTAATGCATCAAAAGTGGATGAGGCCGAACGCTCGCTTGATAAGACCATCATCACGCTTCCTTACGATTTGCGTATTGCTGACGTAGAAATTGAGAAAAAGCAAGTGGTTAACCTCCAACAAACCATGGTGACAGGACATGGTATTGATGTCATGGAAGTGGAAGCTCAACTATCCATTCATGACATGCAAACTTTGGCGGCGAGCATCGGTGAGTTTGTCCGCGATGAATCTGGTATTCCACAACCTGATATGAATGCGATTAATGCCAACATTGAACTCAGCAGCGGTAACCTCTCTGCAAGCTGGCCTGCGAAAGTTGCACGCATCAGTGAAACGGTTGATCCAAGCCAAGCGACTGCCGGTGTGATTCTGGAAATTGAACAAGACTACCGTGCATTAAACCCAACGTCTGCGCCTCCATTGGTGAACGGCATGTTTGTGCGTGCCTTGATTGAGGGACAAGAGAACCCGAGTTGGGTCATCCCAGAGCGTGCGCTTCATGGCGATAAGATTTACCTGATGGGCGATGACAATCGTCTGCAAGTCGTGACGGTTGAAGTGTTATATCGCCGCAATAACCAAGTGGTGATCGATGGTGAACTAGAGCAAGGTCAGAAGCTGATCATCAACGATTTGCTCCCTGCGATTAACGGCATGCTATTGAAAGAGTCACCTGACCAGTCAGAAACGGCTATTGAGGAGTCTGATTCATGATCCGATTCTTCGCCAAGCATCCAACAGCAGCCAACTTGCTGATGCTAACGCTGCTGATATTGGGGATTTCTTCACTTTCCACGATTAAGCGTGAAACTTTTCCTGAGTTTGATCCGCCCTACATCCTAGCTGGTGTGGTTTACCCCGGCGCTTCCCCTCAAGAGGTAGAAGAGAGCATCTGTATCCGAATGGAAGATGCTGTCGATGGCCTTGCCAACATTAAAGAAACTCAGTGTGAAGCGATTGAAGGCTCTGCGCGTCTTATCTTAAAACTGAATGAAGAAGCCGACATCGGCCGCATGCTGGTTGATGTTCAAACTCAGATCAATTCGATAAACGACTTCCCTCAAGAAATTGAGTCTCCTGTGGTCCAAGAGCTAGATTGGAATGAGCCAGTTGTGGATGTCGCCATCACCGCAGATACCACATGGCCAGAGCTAAAAGCGTATGCCGAACAGCTTAAACGCACGTTAAAAATCGATTACGATGTCTCTTTGGTTGAAGTTGCTGGCTTCTCTGACCACCAATACCGAGTAGAGTTAGACACTCAAGCTATCCGACAACTTGGTTTGAGTGTTGGTGATATTGCGGAGCAGATTGGTCGTCAAAACGTCAAGTTGCCAAGTGGTAATGTCGAAACACCAGATAAGAACTTTCTGATCCGCTTCGACGAACGTCGCGTTACGCCAGAAGAACTTGAGACTATCGTCGTGGGCTCTGGTCCAAATGGATCAATCATCCGTCTAAGAGACATTGCGACGATTACCGACCGGTTTGAATTGGACGAACAGAAAGTCCTCTTCGATAGTCACCCTTCTGCCCTACTAAAAGTCAGCAAAAACAAAGAAGATGACGCACTGCGTATCAAGGAACGGGTTGCTCAATTTGTAGAAGAACAACAAGCTATCGCGCCAGACGGTGTGATGCTACAAATGACCAATGACCTTTCATCCGTACTTTGGGATCGCCTGACCATGATGGTCAAAAACGGTTGGCAAGGTATCATTCTGGTCTTCGCCACCATGTGGTTGTTCTTTAGTTTTCGCTACTCTTTTTGGGTCGCGGCTGGTTTGCCCGTTGCCTTCTTGGGTGGGTTATTTTTGATGGCGCAACTTGGCCTGTCCATCAACATCATGTCTTTGGTCGGGTTACTCATGGCCATCGGTATCATGATGGATGATGCCATCGTTATTGCCGAATCGATCGCCGCTCACCTCGACCGAGGAGAAGAGATCGATGATGCCGTAATTAAAGGCGTGAAAAAGGTACTGCCGGGGGTAATTTCTTCCTTCCTAACCACGGTGTGTATTTTCGGTAGCTTGTTATTCTTGCAAGGTGAAATGGGTGCGGTACTTAAAGCAGTTCCTCAAGTTCTGATCCTCGTTTTGAGTTTGAGTTTGGTGGAAGCCTTCTTGATCCTACCTAACCACCTTTCTCATTCTCTGCATAAAAAAAAGCAAGAGCGAAAAACACCGAAGTTCAAACAAAAGCTGCTCGCTTCTTTTGAAAACTTCCGCAACACCACCTTGGTCAACGCAGTGGATAAAGTGGTCGAGTATCGCTATGCCTTTATGGGCGGTGTGGTTGCCTTGCTTCTTATGTCCGCTGCCACGTTAGTAGGTGGTTTGCTCAAGTTCCAACCCTTCCCTGAACTGGATGGCGACATTGCAGAAGCGCGTATTATTCTTCCTCCGGGTTCTTCTCTGTCTCAAACTGAAGCTGTCGTCGGTAAGATCGTTGCTTCCGCTCAAAAGCTAGATAAAGAATGGACAGAAAAAGTGGAAGACGGCAATCCATTGGTTCTGCACATCACCAGTCAATTCAACGCTAACGCCGACGCGAATGAATCTGGCCCTCACATTGCCACGGTACGTCTGGATTTGCTGGGTGCAGAGAGTCGTAACACACTCATCGATGAATTTATCGATGCATGGCGTGAAGACATTGGTGAACTTACCGATCCTATCTCGCTGGTATTTAAACAACCGACCATGGGACCGGGTGGCCGGGCGATTGAGATTCGAGCGAAGCATGATGATCTGGATGCGCTTAAAGCCGCCTCTATCGACATTCAGCAATACTTGAATGAATTTGACGGTGTCCATGGCGTATTAGATGACATGCGCATGGGTAAAGAAGAAGTCTTGGTTAAACTTCGTCCTGGGGCGGAAGCTTATGGTATTAACGGTCAGCTCATTGCCAATCAATTGCGTGCGGCTTTCTTTGGCCAAACCGCAGACGAGATCCAAGTTGGGGTAGAAAACATTTCCATCGAAGTTCGCCTCGATAAAGCGCAAGCTGGTGACTTACAGCAATTGGCAAACTTCCCAATAATCTTGTCCGATGGCAGTCAAATCCCACTCGCGACCATTGCAACTTTGGATTTCCAGCGTAATTACGTAAGAATCCAGCGCATTGATGGCTTGCGCACTGTGAGCGTATTCGGCGATATCGACAATACGAAAGCCAACTCAACCGCCATTATTCGTCAGTTCCAACAGAATGAAGCACCAAAGCTTATGCAAAAGTATCCTGATCTTCGCTTTGATTTTGAAGGTGAAGCCAAAGATACCGCTGAAACTGGCGCATCAATGGGTAAAGGCTTCTTGCTTGGTTTGTTTGGCGTGTTTGCGATTCTGAGTTACCAATTCCGCAGTTATTTGGAACCATTCGTCGTCATGCTTGCGATTCCCCTCGCTTTTATTGGCGTGGTATGGGGACACATCCTACTCGGTCACTCATTAAGTATGCCAAGTATGATGGGCTTCGTCTCATTAGCAGGGATTGTGGTGAATGACTCGATTCTGTTAGTTCAGTACATACGCCATCATGTGGATGAAGGGGATAATGTGCATGACTCAGTAGTCAAAGCCAGTCGGGAACGCTTTAGAGCAGTATTCCTAACATCAATGACCACTGCAGCAGGTTTGCTTCCGTTACTGACTGAAACCAGTTTGCAAGCACAGGTTATCCAACCACTGGTTATCTCCATCGTGTTTGGTATTTTCGCATCCACTCTGCTGGTGTTGTTTATGATCCCTGCTGCGTATGCCATTTTAGCTGACTTCGGCCTAGTCCATAAGCACGAAGAAATCTAAAACGACTGATAAGTAAACTTATCAAAATGAACAAGAGCGGCTTAGGTCGCTTTTTGTTCAATACCAATGCGTTAAAAAACACACAATCACTTAACAAACAGAGGGTTATTGTGTCTCATTAAGTGTGAATATGAACAGTTAAGGATTAAGTATGTTGAGTTTTATATAACCAAATCAAATAACCAACACAAGATTTATAATATGTCTTATTGTCAAAAACGGAATTTCACAGAGTAAAAATACACGTAGGCAACACATTCACAATTTAAACTCACGATAATGAAAACATTGATTGAAGAATTAACATTTTAACAATCATTACAACAATGTTAACTTTAGCCTCGTTGGTCGCGCTGGTGGTAAGCCTCTCACCAAGCCTATTGTCAGTTTTATATGGACGTTCGACCACCTCCAAAATGAATAGACACCCAATTTGGTGCCCTTTTTTCGCCCGTGAAGGTATTCTTCGCGGGCTTTTTTCTTTAAGTTAAGTATGAACGCTCTGGATCAACTTTTTTTTGCCAACCTTTCGGATTTGGAGGTAGTATGCGAATCAATAAGCGGAGACAGTGCTAGCAACTCTAAAACATTTTTTTCAAAGATTTCATCCGCGTGTCTTACCCAATCTAAAAACTTTTTTTGAGCAAACATAGGCTCGATTTCATATAAAAATTCAATACTAAAGTAAAACTCATTTTTGATAGGCAAATTGTACACTCTTCGATAGTCTTTTTTATACTCCAAATTTCCTTCTACATATTTTGAAAATGTATTTTCACCAATCTTGATATCTTGGCATTTGATTGGAGGATAACCACGAAGAAACTCTCCTACAAGGAACTCTTCTTTCGCTCTCTTTTTTTCTTCGTTTATCGGGTCCATTCCCCAACGATGATTTGCATACGCAATGGCATCATTCATCAACTCTGTATGATCACCTTTTTGAGAACCGTCAGGTGACTCTACAGCATGATAAAAATCCACGTACTCTTTCTCTATAAATGAAGATAGTTGATTAACACTAGTAATATATTTATCTGAAGATTTAATCCTTAACCGAATATATAAGCTACCTTGTTTATTGATTGGTAATAGTGGATTTATTATTTTATTTTGAAAAGAGAAATAAATCGTGGCCAAGTTTATAAACCTTTCATGCCTCTCTATTTTTGATTCAACATCGAACTGTTCTAAATTAACAAGATCCTGGTATACATGTCCTTCATATATGTTGTTCGGACACTCAAATGACAGCACTAAGTCATCTATCTGGAACGCATTATGTAATAAGTCAGAGAAATCCGGCTTTCCTCTAAAACCATCTTTACACATTTTAATAAAACTCATATGTCTATCTCTTACTCTTCAAATATGCATCAATACCTTTAAACGAGAGCCTGCAATATGAGTTCTAATTCAAGTAAAGGTAAGCCACATACTAAGGTATTATGAAGGTCAAAAAGGAGATCGGATCTTTTCTAAATTTTAAATATCTAACATCACCTCCACTTTACTGAAATCTACACTTTTGAAAGTTACATCCGCTCCATCCAGCAATAGCTCATCAAACACGCCAACTATTGATAATAAGCTTGAGGATCTGATCTCCACCCATGAAATGAGAAACAAAAAAGCCAGCCTTAAAAGGCTGGCAAGTAGAGCAACAAGGTCAGTGCTTACTGCTAACTAACACCGAACTCGTATTGGATTCATTTTCGTCTGTTAGTCTCTTTTAGCGGCGTTTATGACTTGCTTGCTTTCTCTTTGTGGCACGTTACCTTTACTAACTGTTCTTGCTCATCTTTAATGTTTTTCACGATACGCTCACCACGTGCGTGAATGGCATCCATGTTCATTTGCTGAATATCTGCTATAGCTTCATGTTTCATCTCAGAAAAGTCCTGACGTAAATCTGAGCTCCACTCCTGTTTGTCTAAAGTGTTAGCAGCAGCGATTGGTGATGACATTACAGCAATAAGACTTAGAGTAGATAGAAATACGCTTTTCATAATAAGCTCCTTGAGGATTAGCAGTTAATTTTAATTACAATTTATATATTGCACATACGATGCCAACTTTT